>CAMBRQ010000027.1 GCA_945870325.1 uncultured Dorea sp.
GCAAATCTGCGGTCAACTGCCTCTACAACATGCCATGGCGCGTATTCCGTGTCTGTCCGCGTCAGCATCTCTTCGTTCATCGCCTGATACTTATCAAATTCTTTATTCCGCTTCAAATCTCCTTTGCTTACACGCCACTGCGTCTCCTTGGAAGCCAGCAACTTATCGAAACGCTTCTTCTGCTCTTTTTTATCAATCGCAAGGAATATCTTAATAATCGCCATACCATCTTCCGTCAGTTGCTCTTCAAAAGAACAAATAGATTCATAACAGGAAGACAATTCCTTTTTCTTTGTCTTCTTGTCGAATCTGTCAATCAGAACCTTGCGATACCAACTGCTGTCATAAATTGCAATGCGTCCTTTGGCAGGCATCTTCACCCAGAACCTCCACAAGAATGGGTGCATTCTCTCTTCTTCCGTCTCATTCTTAACAGCATGTACCTCGAATCCTCTCGGATCAAGCGCTTTAATCAACTCGCTGATCTGTACTCCTTTGCCTGATGCTCCATATCCTTCAAATGCAATCATAACAGGAATGCCAAGTTCTCTGCATTCTCTCTGAAGTTTACCTAACTGTGGTTCTAATTCCATCATTTTTTCCTTATACTCTGTCTTGCTTAATGATTTGGTTAAATCCAGTTTTTCTAACATAATTTTTTCCTCCCTTATTCAGGCAAAAGCAGCCTTAGTTACTGTTTTTTCTGATTCTTATGTCTATTATACACCATATATGCGACATATATCGAATAATTTATGAAAATATAGATGATGTTTTCAATTAGGGATGATATAATCTCGTATGAAGGGGGTGATTATGTTATGAAACATACGAAAGTGAAGGAAAATCAGATTATCGAGGGAGTAATCTGGAGACAGGTATTGATCTTTTTCTTTCCTATTGTAGTAGGAACCATCTTCCAGCAGTTCTACAATACTGTAGACGCAATTATCGTGGGAAGGTTCGTAGGAAAGGAAGCTCTTGCCAGTGTTGGGGGCTCCGCTGCCGTATTATCTTATCAGATTATCGCCTTTTTTACCGGGCTTTCATCAGGAGCAACCGTTATCATCTCTCAATGCTATGGAGCCGGGGACTCCAAGCGGCTACATAAGGGACTTCATACAGCATTTGCATTTTCTATTATTATCAGTCTGGCAATTGCAGTGATTGGCTGGCTCACAACTCCGTGGCTTCTAGCTGTGACAAAGACACCGTCAGACATTATGGCAGATTCCATTGTCTATCTGCGAATCTATTTCCTTGGAATTCTGTCCACACTGCTTTATAATATCGGATCCAGTATCATGCGGGCAATCGGAGATTCCAGAAGACCTCTGTATTATCTGATGGTCTGTAGTATTCTGAATATTACTCTGGATCTTCTCTTTGTCATTGTGTTCAAAATGGGAATCGCAGGCGCTGCTATCGCAACCGTGATTGCACAGACAGCAAGTGCAATCCTGGTAATTCGTGCATTGATGGTTTCTTATGATATGATGAAACTAGAATTAAGATCTATCCGCCTGGACCGTCAGATGTTAAAAGCAGAACTTCGAATTGGAGTTCCCGCAGGGCTTCAAGCCTGCATGTATGGGATTACCAATATCATCATCCAAACGGTTATCAACGGATTCGGAACAGATACCGCCGCCGCATGGGCAGCATTCAGTAAGATGGACCTGATATTCTGGGCAGTCAGCGGTGCATTCGGAATTACGATTACCACATTCGCCGGACAGAATCTGGGTGCCGGCAGAATGGATCGTGTATACAAAAGCGTCCGGACAACCCTGGGGATGTCTTTGGTGCTTTCAGGGTCTTTGCTGGTTCTTCTGATGGTATTCGCAGATCCACTGTTTCACCTTTTTACCACTGACGCTGGGGTGATTGAGATTGGCGTCTATATGCTGCATTATCTGACACCAAGTTATGCAATCTATATATTCGTGGAGATTCTGACCGGTGCACTTCGGGGACTAGGGGATGTGCTTGTACCGACTGGGATTACCCTTGGAGGGATCTGTTTGGTGCGACTTCCCTGGATATTGATCGTGACACCTATGCGACATGATATTGGAACATTGATGGTTAGTTATCCGTTGGCTTGGGGGACTACGTTATTGTTCCTGGCACCTTATTACTTTTATCGGAAGTGGAAGGTGCGCAAGAGGGGAATTTAGTTTATTAAGAGTTAGATAAAGGTGTACGGCATAGAGGACAGATGGGGCGGTTCCATACCGGGGCCAGTCGCCTACAAGCCGTAAGTTCAAGAGAGGCAGAAAATCAGGAACCGAATGTATTCACCGGAGAAAATCTGAAGATTTTTCCGGCTCAAACATTCTTGAATTCCGTGCTGGTGGCACAGAATTCATCCTGGTTTTCTGTCTCTCTTTCGCTAACGGCTTGTACGGCTCTTCTACGGCATGGAACCGCCCCATCTGCCCTCTATGCCTGACATTCTTTGGGGGTAACTCTTTCTAAACTGGGGGGATTCCTGGTGAAGGTGGGTGTGGGACGGTGTTGGCTGGTATCTGTTTGGGGTTATCTATTAAGGGAAGCGGATTTACATACCTTAGCATAGGAAAACTTGTCTTGCAGCATGTAATACAGAGAACTAGATGCTCTTTTTCCTGTGATTTTACATACCTTAGCGCAGGAAAACTTGTTCTACGGTATGTAATACAGTGCAGATCACAAGCCGGTCTATGCGCATACCTGTTAACTAATTTAGAAAAATGCATCTGCTATATACAATGACAAAAAATTGCAGACAAAGCATATTACCTTCATTAATCTGTGTCTTAATCACAAAATTCCTGTTTAGGTCATGAAATGCATATTGCTTTACCAATACAATTTCATATGTCTCAGTTCAATCCATGGTTAACACCACTCCACACACTTTAGGTCTGTTACTCATCCAACACACTCATCACGCATTCCCAATCTGTTATTTAGCTAATACCGTTCCACACACATCTTCGCCAAGAATCCTCCCGGTGGAAAAAACTCTGAGATTCCGAAAATGTCAGGCGAAGCAGAAGAAGATGGCTGGCTCTGAGAGCGTCAAGTAAGTGCTACAAGGCGTTAGCGTGAGAATCCCCGTAGATTGGCATGAGGCTTTGACTTCACGTCAAAGACGAAAGAGTACCCGAACTGCGAAATCATCAAGATTTCGGAGTGAGTGTACTCGGTTGCCAATCTACGGGGATTCTCACGCTTACACCTTGTTAACGAAACGCCCCGTTCTCAGAGCCAGCCATCTTCTTCTGCTTCACCGTACACTTTCGAAAATCTACTTTTCTCCACTAAATTCCCATACAAACAAACGCTGTCACATCAACATCCCAGCAAATGACTCTCCTTTAATCTTCACGATTCTGTTAGGATCCGTTTCCTTAATCACTTCTGCCAATCTTCGCATCTCTTTCATCCCTGGCGTCTGTGTCTTCGGCAATTCATACTGCACATCCATTTTCCGATACGTATCTGTCCCTAATTTATGATACGGCAGAAGTTCGATATCCTTTACTTTTGTAAGAGGCTTTAAGAACTCCGCCGTTTTCCTGCCATTTTCCTCACTTAGATTTACGCCCGGAACAGTAGGAATACGAATATGAATATATCCCTGATATTCTTCTTGGAGTCTTAACAAGTTGCTCTTGATCAATTCATTTGACACTCCGGTATAATACTGATGCTTCTCATCATCATATACTTTAAAATCAACATACATCGTCGAGAGAAACGGAAGCAGTAGACGAATCTTCGTCTCATAGTCTCCATACAGACTTGTCTCAATCGCTGTCTGCATCCCTTCCAGCATACATTCTTTCAATATTTCTGCCGCAAATTCGCTCTGCATCAGTACTTCACCGCCGCTTATGGTCACCCCTCCTCCAGAATGGAAGAAAAAGATAGAATCTTTACAAACCTCTTTTACCACCTCTGATACGGTCATATCTTTTCCATATCCGGTTGCGCAATGGGAATAACGATACTGAGATTCTGGCGTAGAACACCATTTACATTTCAAAGGGCATCCTTTTAAAAATACAACTGCCCTTAACCCCTCTCCATCATGAATCGAAGTTTTCTCTATTCTCAAAACCTTTCCTGTCAGTTCGCTCATTCCCATTCCCTCCAGTTATATTAGCCACAGCTGCATCCATATAAGGATTTCTGCTCTGTTCTTCCAATGATTTCGTCCTGAACATCTTTTCCAAGTTCAGTAAAGTATGCTGTATATCCAGCCACCCGCACCAGTAGTCCACGATAATCCTTCGGATTCTTCTGAGCTGCAATCAGAGTCTCTCTATTGATTACATTAAACTGTACATGGAATACACCCAGTGAACACATACTCTTTAACAGTGCCATCATCTGCTGGATTCCATTCTCGCTGTTCAGCATCTCAGGTTCAACCTTCATATTCAAGAGTGTTCCCTGTACGAATCGATCGTGCGGAATCTTGGATACAGATTTTAATACCGCTCCCGGTCCTTGCGTATCCGTTCCGCCATTTGGCGATACACCATCTGCCAATGGTTTCCATGCATTTCTTCCATATGGGAGCGCTCCAACTTCAAGACCAAACGGTGTATTTCCGGAAACAGGAAGAATACCAGGTGTCATCGTTCCGAACTTACTCTTATAACTCTCTATCTCATCAGCAATGAATGTATACATTTCTCCGATCATCTCATCAACTGAATCATCATCATTTCCGTATTTCGGTGCATCCCTACACAACTGCTGAATAAATTCATAACCCTCAAAATCCGAATTCAATGCATCTACAAGCTGCTGCATTGTTATCTTCTTTTCGTCATAAACAAGATTCTTTACTGCTGCCATACTGTTGATCAGATCGGCAACGCCAATCAATATAATTCCATTACCTGTATTATATTTTGCACCACCCCATGCATAATCACTACAATTCTCAATACAATCACGGAATGACAGAGACAAAGCCGGCACAACACGATCCATGCACACATTGTCAATTACATGGCTTCCTTTTACCACTGCACGTACTGCGTAGCAAAGCTGCTTTTTTACTGCTTCTTTGAATTCTTCATAAGTCTTAAAACTTGTCGGATCGCCAGTCTCAACAGAAACTTTTCTTCCGCTCTTTCGATGAACGCCATTCGTCATTACGAATTCAATCATGCCACCAAGATTGATATCTGCAAGAGCTGTGTACTGGCGAAGTCTTCCTTCTAAGTTTGTCTCAACACATCCGCAAGGATTCCAATCCAGTGCATCGCGAAGTGGAATTCCTTTGTTCATCACCATACGGATACCAATATCATCATTGTGGAATGCCGGGAAGCCTGTGCCAAGACGAATCAGTTCCACAACTTTGCGCAGGAACTTATTGGGATTCTTTGCCAAGGAATACCTTACAGACAGAGACGGCTGATATAACTGCACATCCATCGTTGCCTGAAGGATCAGGTATGACAAATCGTTAACCGCATCCATTCCTGCAGTTGTTACTCCTCCAACGCAGACATTCTGGAACATCGGATAACCTGCAGCAAATTCTGCGGTAACAGCATCCTGGAACAGACACGGCTCCGAGAATTTGATCCACAGGCAGTCCAGAAGTTCCTGTGCCTCTTCTTCTGTCAAGATGCCTTTCTCGATGTCTGCCTTGTAATACGGATATAAATACTGATCCATACGGCCAGGATTGTAACTTGCAGCATTCTGCTCCATAAAGATACAAATCTGATAGATATACAGAGACTGTAATACTTCACGGAAAGAACGCGCCGGATATCTTGGAACACGGTGGCATGCCTCTGCAATATCCAAAAGTTCCTGTCTTCTCACCTCATCCTGTTCTTCCGCTGCAAGACGCTCTGCTTCCACCGCATATCTCTCTGCCAGTTCACAGATTCCTTCTGCGCTTATCAAAAGCGCATTCAGATAATCCTCTTTTTCAATATCACCTGGAACTGTTGCGTCAAGTGTTGCTTTTTTCTTACGGATTGTCTCACAGATGCTCTCGATCCCTTCCTCAATTATCTGGCGATAACCGGCAGTCGTCTCTCCCCAACCACGTACAGCCTTTCTGTTGATATACACCTGCCCAGTGTCTCGAAGATCACGGCAGTCATCCGGAATCTGTTTTAACCATGCTTCGTAAGTAGATCTTCCCTGCCAGAACGGCTTTATCTCCTTAAGAAACATCTGTCTGTCTTCTTCACGAAGTTTAAATGGATCATATTTACGGTCATTAATTGTATCAATCTCATCATCCAGGATGCTCCAGCATGTATCAACACAAAGAATACCTCCTCGCATTTTACTTCCGGAACATCCTACAATCAATTCCTTATCCCATATCTTGACTGTCTTTTCACGGCACTGCTTGCGGAATGCTTTTGCTTTCTGAATGCAAAGCGGTTCGCCAGTTGTCTCTCTAAAACTCTCTGTCATGATGCGTGCATTTTCCAGATCCATCTCCGGAATCGTATGTACCACACGGTCTTTCATAAACTGAATTCGATCCATAAAATTAGCGCCCATTATTAAACCTCCTACTATCAATTTCATTTCTTTATTGATATTAGTTTAACAATAAACGCTGTTCCCTGCTATAAAAGACTTAACCAAAACTATAATAATCTTAACATTTTTTATTGCGAAATTCATTGGGTGTCATTTTTGTCTTTTTCTTAAAATACTGGATAAAATGGCTGGTATCGTTGAATCCACACTGAAGAGCAATCTCCGTGACAGGCATTCCCGTGTAATTTAACATCTCCATCGCCCTCGAAATGCGGTATTCAAGAAGATATTGGTTCGGACTCTCTCGAATCAATTCTTTGAAACATCGGCAGCACTCACCTTCACTAACGTTCACTTCTGCTGCAATATCTTTCAGAAGTATGTTATTCATATAATTTTCATGAATGTAGGACAGCATCTTCTGCATACGCTCCTGCTTACGGACATATCCTTTTGAAGGGTTTTTTAACTGATCCTGTGCATTATTAATCAAGATCATCCAGATTGTAACCAGTTTCTGTGATACTTTATATTCATACATAGGCTCTCTCTTAAGGAGAATCTCCTGTAACTCCCAAAGTTCATCTAAGATTTTTTTCTGCCACTCAATTTCTTTCCGAAAAACAATTGCCGGAAATCGATAATTATTGGTATATGGCATTACATAATCTCTCTCCATACGGCTGCCCACAAAAAAACCAAGAAGTTTATCCGGAAAATTGATACTGATATATCTTCCATCCTCCGGCAGTTCACTAGTAATATGCAGCAGATTCCGATTGATGAATATCGCCTGCCCCTCTTCCAATATATACATCTTGCCATCTACCTGCATAACAACAGAGCCATTCGTTACAAGCGTGAACTGTAATTCTTCATGCCAGTGAAGATCCATATGTCCCCTGCCTTTCGGAACAATCTTATCCTTTGTAACAATATACATCCCCACAGGAAATGAAGTATCATCATAACGATTAATTTCATGTAATGGTTTAGTTTTCATAAAACTCCTGTCTTTAAAAGAACATCAAAAGTATTGAGTTCGTTCCATACACATTGTTCCCATTGTTAACACTCAAGCGCCCAATAATATATTAACAATGGATATCAAAAAAGAGTATAAGAAACTTAAGAAAAAAGCAGGAAACATACCGTTTCCTGCCTTTTTCTTAATGCGGAAGATGGGACTTGAACCCACACAAGCGCAATGCTTACAAGATCCTTAGTCTTGCTCGTCTGCCAGTTCCGACACTTCCGCATGACGTCTTTATCAACCGTCCGAAAATTATAATACTACATAGACCTACAAATGTCAACATCTATTTTTATTTTTTTAAAATTACTTTTTTTATGTAACGGAAGGTCTTCTCTTCTCCTTCTTCTGCCAGCATCTTAAGCAAAAAATGCAGAAGCCTGGCTGTCTCAGGATGTATCATCTTCCCCAGTTTTCCCGCACCCTTCTCATAATATTCCAGCGGATGCGTATCCTTATAATTACTTCCCTGGTAGGTCTTAGATGCTGCGACACGGTCCATGAACATCTCTATCACGTACTTCTTAGGCATCTTAAGCCCTATAATGCCCTCTTTTGGATTCACGCTGTAATCAATCCAATATTCATAATGATGCTTGTTCCTGCCCTTATGATGCAGCCACGCCTTCGAATATCCCGTAGCCTCACGCTCTGCATTATTAGGGCTTCTGGTTCCTTGATAATACTTACAGCCCACCAGGAACTCTGTGGGTGTATATTTTGACAGATCATGCAAGAGCCCCTGCTTATAAAGCCCAACCTTAAAACATTCTTTCATAACCAGTAATTTGTGATGATTAATCGTCTTCAAATGCTCTAACGCTTTCATAACCTTCTACTTCTCTTTCTCATAATTCTCTACATCAGACACCTGCTAATTCCATATAACACCAGCAGATGTGCCGGATAAAAAACGTAAAAGAAATACTTCATCCTTCTCCCGCGTTCTCCATTATACAATGCAATCGGAATCATAGCCAGCGCGCCATATCCCTGCACACTCCCATTCCAAAGCAGATTCCATACTGCTCCGCCTGCCATCTTGGGTAAAAAATACTGCCGGAATACATAGAAGACGCTAATCAGCAGAATCCCTTTGAAACTATAATCCGTCCGCAGCAGATTCGCAAGCCACATCACCAAAAGCACTTCTATCAACTTCTCCGGCCAGTCACCGCCCTTCTCCAGAACATACATCATAACAACGCCTAGCAGCAGTGTAAAAAAAACATTCTGATACTCGAATTCCAGAATCCTGCCGTGAAATGCCAGATCATAAGGTATCTCAGATATCACGGCAAAGATTCCAAGTCTCAGCATATACTGATAGATATCATGCGTATGAACAAAGCCTTCTACCAACAAAAAACAGAATATAGGAAAAGACAGCCTTCCAAGATAACGCCATATCATTTCTCCAGGGTAGATGATCGCGCCAGTATGGTCTATCACCATTGTAATAATCGCGATCCATTTTAACTGATACGATGTAAGACCCGCCCTCCGTAATACCTGTTCCATCTTCCTACCTGCCCACAATCACCATAATCGTTCTTGCCTTTACTTCTACGAGTCTCTGACTCTCAAGAAGTTCTTCTTCTTTCAGAACTCCTTCCTCCGTAGATGCAATCTTATACCACTTCTTTTTCTTAGACAATGCCGGCAAAGCGAATGTATGATCTACCCAATGCATATTGTAAGCCACAAAACAGTCTTCACCATCTACAGCCATCCCGCTGTAATAAACTCCCAACTGCCTGCTTGCAATCTCAGAAGGCACCCGCCATGCACTCTCACCATGATAAGATACATCCGGCACACCGCATTTCATCTGATTCATTCCCTGCATCTCTTCTTCTGGCCAGAAGACAGGATAGTTCTTCCTTATAGCGATCAGAGACTTCACAAACTCCCACTGTTCTTTTCTTCTGTCCAGTCTCCTCCAGTCAACCCATCCGGTAGGATTATCCTGGCAATAGACGTTATTATTGCCATCTTGCGTATTCGCGAATTCATCGCCTGCCAGAAGACACGGAGTCCCTTGTGCCAGAAGAAGCAAAAGGTAAGCATTGCGCATCTGCTGATTACGCAGTGCAACTACAGCCTTCTTTCTGGATGGACCTTCCGCCCCGCAATTCCAACTGAAATTATAATCAGGACCATCCTGATTGTTCTCGCCATTCGTCTCATTATGTTTCCCGTCATAGGACACCAGATCACAGAGCGTGAATCCATTTTGATTCGTGATATAATTAAATATTCCTTCCCTCCTGGAATTATGACGAAGCCAGTATATCACTTCGCCGATCATTCCTTCATCTCCCTTCAGGAAACGGCGCATAACCGTCTGGAATCCAGTCTGATGAACCATAAGTTTCGTCTTCTTCAGGATAGGATCTGCATAGATTCCATCCATCGGGGCAATCAGAGGATTCAGGATGAATCCATCGATATGATACTCCATCCGATAATACCTTAAACATTCCTCGATCATCTGTTTCGGAGTTTCTCCGGTAAACGGCATCTCAAGCACAACTTCTATCCCTGCCTGATGGCAGGATTTTACCATATCCTTTAGTTCTCTTACCGCATCTTTTGACTTCGCATAAGATGCTTTCGGCGCAAAAAAGTATCCTTCTCCATATCCCCAGTAATTCCGATACCTTAAGTTCTCTTCAAAATCATAAACCGGCATGCAGTGAATCTGGTTAATCCCCAGATCCTGAAGATACGTAAGTTTCTCTATCACTCCGCGAAACGTTCCTTTATTCCTTACTTTTGACGACGGATGTTTTGTAAAGCCACGGACATGCAGACTATACGCAATCACACTGTGATAAGGAAGTTCCAATGGCTTATCCCCTTCCCAGTCGTACTCCTTGTCATACAGAATTCCCCTTACTTCGGACTTTGATGCATCACGCTCTTCTCCCCAGATCTCCCGTCCTGTCAGCGCTTTCGCGTAAGGATCTATAACAATCTCATCGTCAATCTGATAGTTATACTCATAATCCGATGGCGTAATGTCTTCCAGTGTAAGATACCGCACCTCGCCAATCTCCTGTTTCATCTCATAAGTCATACACGGCTCATTCTCGCCTGCACGGTATAGTAATAACTGACATTCTTTTCTCTGTGGAACTGCAGTTGAAAAATTCACCACATTTCCTTCAATCGTAACTCCTAACGGTAAGGGCCGCCCCGCTCTTTCTCTCATGCCTTATCCTTCCTGTTGTCTGTATATTGTACACGTTACACCCTACATCCAACTATTCTGTTGTTCATATCTTATTGCCATCCGTCTACGCCATACATATCAACGTTGTCTTTATTAATCATGAATACTTCTTCATAAGTTTCTTTTTCGTAGTCCTTGCCATCTAACATATCCACCGCAACCTGCACCGCTGTCTTGCCTATATTAATCGGAGACTGCGCCGCCGTCCCGGCAATCTGGCACTCTGGCTTTCTTAACTCCTTCTTAATGTCCGGCGAACCATCCACCCCATAGATAATCACCTTGTCAAGTCCTTCCAGATTCACTGCCGTCTTAGCCGCAACCGCCAACTGGTCATTCCCGCACATAATCGCCATGACATCCGGGTACTTCTCTACAATTCCTTTGGCCGCCTCCAGCGCCTTCTCAAACTCTCCATTGGTATCCTCTCTTGCAACAACTTCAAACCCTTTTTCCGCCTTGGCAATCGCCTCTTCAAACCCTGTGATTCGCTCGTTGATAGAATTCTGCGTCGGACATTCAAGGATTGCCACCTTGCCACCTTCCGGGCATCTCTCTATTAAGTCTTCCCCACAGATGTATCCCGCATTCTCATTATCGGAACCAATATAGGCATCTACATAGTCCATCTCTTTTACCTGGGAATCGACATTGATAATCTTCACCTCTGCCTCCTTAAGTGCCTCCAGAGACGGAGTGATCGCCTCCCAGTCTACCGGGCATAAGAATATGGCATCTATTCCTTCCTCAATCAATTCCTGAATCTGCGTCGCCTGCAGTTCAGGATCAGAGGCCGGATCCTTAGTGATCAGCCTGTATTCATCCTTATCCAGCGCTTCCTTTATCGCTGCCTCTAATGTGATAAAATAAGGATTCTCCATATCCATTCCGCTGAATCCAAATACATATGTATCATCATCTTCTTCTGCGTCTTCGCCATCTTCTGATTCTTCTTTTACTGCATTATCCTCTGGTGTCCCTACATTCTTCTTGCAAGCAGACAATGCGAAAATACAGACAAACAGTAATGCTAATACCCTTAGCATTCTCTTTCTCATCATAATAGCCTTCCTCCTTATGCGCATATTTGCATACACATCTTTATTTTACAACATTTTTACGCATTTGGCTACTCTTTTCATTTTCCTGCCCATTCTATCAAAACATTCTTGCATTTTCCGGGGTCCTTTGGTACAGTTATTATATCTTGTATAATAAAGGAGATCAGTAATATGGATGAATACATGACAGTCGAACTGACACTCGACAATGATGAAGTTGTTGAATGCGCCATCCTCACTCTCTTCGAGGCAGACGGCAAAGAATACATCGCCCTGCTCCCTCTGAACGAGAATGGAGAGACAGAAGACGGCGATGTATACCTCTACCGCTACCTGGAGAATGAAGCGGGCGAACCTGAACTTGCCAACATTGATGATGATGACGAGTACGAGGTTGCCGCAGATGCATTCGATGAGTGGATGGATACCCAGGAATTCGAGGAGTTAGACGGCGAGGAATAATTCTTCAACAAAACGGGAAGGACTTAGGTCTTTTCCGTTTTTTTCTTTTACATAACTGATAATCAGCCTGCTCTTGGCTCTGGTCATCGCCACATAGAACAGACGCCGTTCCTCCTCTAACTCCTCCTCCGTCTTTGCTTTCTTATAAGGGATGCTTCCTTCGTTGCCTGCGATGATGAATACCAGTTCATACTCAAGCCCCTTTGCTCCATGTATAGTCATAAGTGCTACACCTTCTTTACTGCTGCTTCCTGCTTTCTGCTGCTCAAGCATAGCTTTATAATTCTCTACATGGACGAACCATTCTGCAATCGTCTGGTATTCTTTGGAATTCTGCTGAATCTCTTCTAACACTGCCATAAGCTCCTCTAGTGGAATCTTCCGGAACGCCGCATATTCTCTTAAGAATTCATCATACCCCATACTCTTTCTGATATACTGGATCGCCGCATAAGGCGTCTTATCCTTAATCATCTTCATATCCCATTCCAACTGATCGATCCTGTCCATCATCCAGTCCTTATCACAGTAAAAGTTGCGTAATGACTCATAGGATATCCTGCCATCTTTCATACTGTCACGGCTAATATATCTCTTCGGCCTGTTTGCAATCTGAAGAAAATATTTCCGCTCATACTCTCCCTGTGACAGATGAAAGTAACTGCTGATATCCGTTCCGATAAAATGGTCATAAATATTATTCAGATGCTCCTTCATGGTAAATGGAATCTGATATTCCGTCATCATCTCTGACAATGCTCTTGCATCCAGGTTCGTCCGGTACAATACCGCCATCTGCTCGTACGGGATACCACGGTCTGCATATTCCCGGACTGTCTCAAGGATATATTTACTTTCTTCTACCGGATCTCTGACTTCCTGTACGTGAATCGTCTCCCCCGGCTTCTTCTTCGCAACAATCTCTTTCTCATAGCGCTCCTGATTATGACTGATGACCCGCAGCGCACCGTTAACAATGTGTGCATTCGAACGGTAATTCACATTCAGAAGAATCTGTTTTGCCTGCGGATAATCCTTCGCGAATTCCATCATAATTCCGGGCTTCGCCCCACGGAATCCGTAGATGGACTGATCATCATCCCCAACAATAAAGAGATTATCCTGCGGTGCTGCCAGCATACGCACCACATCATACTGTGCCTGATTCACATCCTGGAATTCATCCACCAGAATATACCGGAATTTTTGCTGCCACTTTTCCAGGATATCCGATCTTCGTCTGAACAGATCCCTGCACATGATAAGCATATCTTCAAAATCAATCTTTCTTAATCTTCTTTTCTCTTCTTCATAAGTCTGGTACAGTTCCCGAAACCTGCCGGCCACGTAGCGAGTTGATTCATAATCTCCGATATCATAGCAATTATTCTTCACATTGCCAATCTCAATTGCCAGTTCCTGAAGATAATCTCTTTCATCATCAACTGACGGCAGTTCCTCCCAATCCATACGGGAGGCTGCCTGCTTAATGAGTCCGTATTTTTCTTCTTCTGACAACAGATTAGACTGATTCAGACTATATGCCCATTTCAAGATTCCATAATAGATCCCATGAAAAGTACCAAACGTCACGGGCAACCCCGCACGTCCCATAATCTGCCGGAATCTGTTCTTCATCTCATTCGCAGCATACTTTGTAAAGGTAATGACCAGAATCTCTTCTGGTCTTACCTTATACTTTGTAATCAGATATTCTATTCTTTTCGCTATGGTAAGAGTTTTCCCGGAACCGGGACCGGCAAGGACCATACAAGGTCCATCCTTGTGGGCGACTGCCTCAGCCTGAGCCTGATTTAAACCTACGAGACCTGCCACCGGCAGACCCTTACGGATGCTTTGGCAACTCATAAGATTCCCCTTATCTACTTAATAATTCAATACCTTTTCTGATTCTTCTAAGAGATTCCTCTTTGCCAAGGATCTCCATAATCTCTGTTGCGCCTCCAGGTGTGTTCTGCTTTCCTGACACAGCGGTTCTTACCGGCCACATCACATAACCAGTCTTGAATCCCTTCTCATCCACATAGCCCTTCAGCACGGCAAAAAGCGCATCATTGCTATAATCTTCCTGTGCCTCAAGAAGCGGCAATACATCTTTCAGAACCTCCAGGGACTTCTCCTCATTGGTCTTCATCTTCTTATGGCAATACATTGCTGTATCATACTCCGGCAGTTCCTCGAAGAAATCAATCTGCTCTGCGATATCCGGGAAAATCTCGATTCTGGTCTTCACTAATGCCGCAATCTTCTTAAGATCATAATTCTTCGTTACTACTTTCCGGATATACGGCTCCGCCATCTCGTAGAACTTGTCCGCATCCATTGCCTTAAAGTATTCTCCATTCATCCATTTTAACTTCACAATATCAAATACGGCCGGAGACTTACTCATATGACGGTAATCGAACTCTTTTACCAGTTCCTCTAAAGAGAAGATTTCCTGATTGCCAGTCGGGCACCAGCCCAGCAGTGCCACATAGTTTACAACTGCTTCCGTAATGAAGCCCTGATCAATCAGATCTTCGTAAGAAGAATGGCCGCAACGCTTGCTTAACTTCTTATGATTCTCATCTGTAATCAGAGGGCAGTGCACATAAGTTGGCACTTCCCACCCAAAAGCCTCATAGATCTTATTGTATTTCGGCGCAGAAGAAAGATACTCATTTCCACGCACCACATGGGTAATTCCCATCAAGTGATCATCGATTACATTGGCAAAATTATAAGTTGGGTATCCGTCGGATTTGATCAGGATCAGATCCTCCAACTCTGCATTCGGCACCGTAATATCTCCATAGATATCATCATGGAAGGTTGTAGTTCCTTCTGTCGGCATATTAAAGCGGATTACATACGGCTTGCCCGCTGCCAGATTCGCTTCAACCTCTTCTTTGCTCAGTCCCAGACAGTGCTTGTCGTAGACCACGATCTCCGTCTTGCCATCCTCAGAAACGCTGCTTCTTAAGGACTCCAGCCTCTCCTTATCACAGAAACAATAATAAGCATCCCCCTGCTCGATTAACTGCTTCGCATATTTCAGATAGAGGCCGGAAGCATTACGCTCACTCTGTACATATGGACCAACTCCGCCATCCTTGTCCGGTCCTTCATCATGAACCAATCCTGTTTCTTCTAATGTATGATAAATGATTTCTAATGCGCCTTCTACAAAACGTTCCTGATCTGTATCCTCAATTCTAAGCATAAAATCCCCATCTTCATGTTTCGCAATCAGATAGGCATAAAGCGCAGTTCTCAAGTTCCCCACATGCATTCTGCCGGTAGGACTTGGTGCAAATCTTGTTCTTACTTTACTCATGACTAATCTCCTACTTCCTTTCGTAATTTCTCTATTGCCAACTTATTGTAGCACAATCCATTTATTTCTATCAACCATTTCTGCTCTTTCTTAACTCTTATTCTTCTTAAGCCGCAGTCTTCTCAGATGATTCAGCCGGAATCGCTGCCTCCAGTACCGCAATTGGAAGAACTCTCTTGGAATTGATACGATGCATACAATTCCAAGTACAATCGCAAATGCAACCTTAACAGCACCCATTCCCCGCACGACCGCCTCTGACAACTGATTGGTCACCAGATAATATGCCGTATAGTATACTCCCGCTCCCGGCACCATCGGCAGGATGCCAGCCACAAGGAATATGGTAATCGGACATTTTAGCCGGACGGTCAGCATTCTGGATATGAGGACCACCACCAAGGTACCAAAGAAAGATGCTACCGCCGCCGAAGTATGTACTTCTGCCACACGATACACGAACCATCCGGCAGCACCGGTAAATCCGCAGCTAAGATAGAACCTTCTCGGTACATTGAACAGTATTGCATATCCCACCGTTCCCAGAAAAGCATAGACAATCTGCAGAAAAAGGCTCACAGTAAAGAAATCCGCTAACCGCTCCATCATAATACCAGACCTCCTCCCATATTATTATAGATGCTTAACGTCAGACCTACTCCGATGGCAATGTAGACGAACACAAGCAGTGCATCGATCATCCGGACTGTTCCGGACAGGAAATCACTGTCTGCAATATCCCGAATTGCATTGACGAATGCCAGTCCCGGTACCAGCGGCATGATCGCACCGACGATCATCCCCCCTAGTTGGATACCGTGAAGCCCCGGAATGCGCAGGATCACGATTGCCAAGGCAGTCATGATTGCACCACCTACAATATTAACGATCATCTTGGACATCTTGTGTCTCTGTGCGATCAGTACCCATATGTACAGAAAACATCCGATGAAGAATGCCATCACGCTTTCTAACAGATTCGCCCCCAGCAGATACCCATAACATCCACTGCTAAGCCCCGCCGCAAGAATCTGAAAATATCCTTTTTGCTGCGGCATCTTCTCAATCTCTTTTAATCTCTTGGATGCCTCTTCCATACTGATATGTCCTGCAGATATCTCTCTTGATAAATCATTCACTTCTGCTACGATTCCAAGATGCGAGCCGGATAAGGGAACTTGTTTTACCTTCGTATATGCTTTCTCCGTACCATGCTCTGCCGTAACAAAGATAGCATGACTTAACGTAAACGTATCCACATACTCTACATGGAAACGATTGCAGATTCTGGTAATCGTCTCCTCCACACGGAATATCTCGGCGCCGCTCTTCAAGAGTATTCTTCCTGCCTCCAGCGCAAAATCCACTACCTTCTTTATATCTACCTCTGATTCCAGATGTTTCTTCAGATAGATCATATCCCGAAGCCTGATTCCGTCCTCGTAGATCGGCTCTCTGTAATGATCCGTGAAAAAGTTTGCGACAATGTGTGAATTCACAAACCCACACTTCTCATAGAATTCAATCGTCTTCGTACAATTCCCTGTTCCCACATACATGATATCGCAACTGTTACTGTAATGCTCGCACAGATAATTGATCATATACTTTGCATAACCCTTTCCACGATCCTCCATTCGGGTTGCCAGGTTCTTTAGTTCACACTTACGATTGTTCAACAGCTTCACCACACAGATCGTTCTGATCTCACAGTCATCAATTAAGACAAACAGCTCGCCGTCATCCAGATAGCGCTCAATCATATCCTCCTGAGGGTCAGCTATTAGCAGCATATCCATATATTTTTGTTTGTTTTCTGTTATCTGTTGAATCTTCATATTCTATCCCTTCAAAGCCATAATCTTATTTATTATAACACCAGATTTTTCAAAATTATAGAGGCTTTGTAAAAATTTTGAGGACAGCACCTCGGATTTCCATCCAAAGCACTGTCCTCTTTTCGTAAATTCTCCTATTCATATTCCATGCCTGCCATCGGTCTCCCATTCGGATAGGCAAATATCCCGCCTGATTTGGTATATAAGATTCCATCGCGACTGCAATAGGACGGATTATCAGCAGCAACCTCGATATAAAACAAAGATACAAATCTATCGAATACGCCTGGCTCAATATCACTTATATTAGCCGGAATATAGATTTCTGTCGTCTCTTCACCCAGTCCATCCAACGCTCCCTTAACAATTCCAATACACTTCTCATCTGTAGGAATCACCAATATGCCATCCGTTGCCGAAACTTTATCTGTATAGCCTGTAATATATCCATCCGCATTGCATATGAATCCAGATATCTCCAACTGTTCTTCACCTGCTGCTCCTGCTTCGTCTGCTGCTCCCTCTGCTCCGACTGCGGCAGAAGCATCCTCATTCGGCAGCGCAATCATCTCATCCTTCCCCAGTTCTTCAAGTGAATCCGCTACTGCTCCTCCAGGTATATTCGCTGCCGCCAGTTCAGACACAGCCACTGACAGATGAATGCTTTCCTCTATCTTCTCCGACAATATATTCCGGGCATGATCAACTGTCATCTTCACTGAAGCACAGACATTCTTCATATGTATTCCGGCATTCGGTCTGGTCACGGGATGCTTTGATGTAATACTTGTTGGCACTTCTTCATAACTGTTTACTTGATTCAGACCATAGACATATAGTCCCAGGCAACATACCGCTAAAAGAATTCCACTTAAGATCCTCCTCCATGGCACAACAATTTCTATGTCTATCATTGGCATTTTTAACACTTCATCCATAACCATCCCCCATTTCTCAGCCCATTATATAGTTCCCCTTAGGCAAAACAAAGTGGCATCATGACACCCGATACCACCTTCTAATCCCCTATGAAATCTAACAATAATCTGACATGCTTCTTTCCACCTGAACCGCAGCAATCGCTCCGTCAGCCGTTGCTGTCACCACCTGTCTCAGGCTCTTTACGCGGATATCGCCAGCCGCATACACCCCTGCAATATTCGTATGCATATCTTCATCCGTCAGAATATATCCTCTCTCATCCATCTCAACTATGCCTTCGAAGAGCCGTGAATTCGGAATACTTCCAATGAACCCAAACACTCCGAATATGCCGTCCTTCGCATCTGCCTCGATCTGTCTGGTCTCACCTGTCTTAACATTCTTAACAACCATTCCTTTAAGAAGCCCCTCTCCATAGAGTTCTTCTACCACGGTGTCCCACAAGAACTCAATCTTAGGATTCGCGAATGCCTTCTCCTGTATTGATCTTGCAGCACGCAGTTCATCACGCCTATGGATGATCGTCACCTTCCTTGCGAATCTGGTAAGATACAATGCCTCTTCCACTGCCGAATCTCCACCGCCAACCACATATACCTCAAGACCTCTGAAGAAATTCGCATCACAGGTTGCACAATAAGAGACACCCCTGCCTACGAATTCTGCTTCTCCTTTGCATCCGATTGGTCTTGCATGCGCGCCTGTTGCTATGATCACATTTTTTGCCCTGTATTCTTCTTTCTCCCCAACCAGTACTTTTATCTCATCCTCAAGATGTACTTCTTTGATCGAATCAACAACACGTTTTGCCCCAAACCTTTCCGCCTGTTGTACCATCCGGGCAACCAGAGACGGTCCCGTCTCATCCTCTAACATCTGTCCCGGATAATTCTCAAGTTCTGCTGTAGATGCAATCTGCCCTCCGGTCTGTCCTTTTTCAATCATCAGTACAGACAGCCTGCTCCTTCCGGCATATAGCCCAGCCGTCAATCCTGCCGGACCTGTCCCAAGTACAATCACATCATATAGTTCCGCCATCTGCCTACCTCCTTATGCCATACACTTTAATAAGGACAATATGGCACACTGGCGTGTGCCTATCGTCCTTTTTATTCTATACATTAATCTCTGCTTTTACACCTAAGATATCTTTTTGTTCTTCTAACATTGGATAGACTACATTCTTCAGATATGCGTCTACCTGTACCGCTGCACGTCCTGTGTACTTGGATGGATCCATAGTCTTCTGAAGTTCTTCCTCAGTTAAGTTAAACGCAGGATCATTCGCAATCAATTCTAACAAATTATTGTCCAATCCCTTCTCTTTTACATTACGTCCGGCTTCCATAGACAGTTCACGGATTCTCTCATGAAGTTCCTGCCGGTCTCCACCAGCCTTCACTGCATCCATCATGATATTCTCAGTTGCCATAAACGGAAGTTCTGACATGAGACGTTTCTCAATAACCTTCGGATATACAACCAGGCCATCTACTACATTCAGGCACAGATCCAGGATACCATCGATTGCCAGGAATCCTTCCGGTACGCTGAGGCGCTTATTCGCAGAATCATCCAGCGTTCTCTCGAACCACTGGGTTGCAGAAGTAATCGCAGGATTTAGCGCATCGATCATCACATATCTGGACAAAGATGCTATACGCTCACTTCTCATCGGATTTCTCTTATATGCCATTGCAGAAGATCCGATCTGGCTCTTCTCGAATGGTTCTTCCACTTCTTTCAGATGCTGAAGGAGACGGATATCGTTCGAAAACTTATGAGCGCTTGCCGCAATTCCCGCAAGCACATTCAATACTCTCGTGTCTACTTTACGGGAATAGGTCTGTCCGGATACCGGATAGCATGCTTTGAATCCCATCTTCTCGGCAATCATCGGATCAATCTTATCAATCGTCTCCTGGTCACCATCGAATAATTCCAGGAAACTTGCCTGTGTTCCTGTTGTTCCTTTAGATCCAAGCAGTTTCAGGCTTCCTTTCACATATTCCAGATCTTCCAGATCCATCATGAATTCCTGCATCCAAAGCGTTGCACGCTTTCCAACTGTTGTAGGTTGTGCCGGCTGGAAATGTGTGAACGCAAGCGTTGGAAGATTCTTATGCTCGTCTGCGAATTTCGCCAGTTCTGCGATAACGTTGATCAGTTTCTTTCTTACAATCTCTAATGCCTCAGACATCAGGATCATATCCGTATTATCTCCTACATAGCAGGAAGTTGCGCCGAGATGAATGATTCCCTTGGCTTTCGGACACTGCTGTCCATACGCATATACATGAGACATAACGTCATGGCGCACCTGTTTTTCTCTTTCTTTTGCAACCTCATAGTTAATGTCGTCTGCATGTGCCTTTAACTCTTCAATCTGCTCATCTGTAATTGGCAGCCCTAATTCTTTCTCTGTCTCCGCAAGAGCAATCCACAATCTTCTCCAGGTACGGAACTTCTTGTCCGGTGAAAAGATATACTGCATCTCCTTACTTGCATAGCGCTCGGAAAGAGGGCTCTGGTATCTGTCATTTGTCATATTTATTTCTCCTTTTTTTATTTTTAAAGTAGCAAGTGTTCTATTCGAAGGCCTGGGATACGTCTTTTCCGGGAACCTTGGTTGGATACTCTCCCGTGAAACATGCATCGCAATATCCCAGATCTCCCACCATGTCCTTCAACTTCTCAACTTCCATATATCCCAGAGAATCCGCGCCGATCATCTTGCGTATCTCCTCCGTTGTATGTGAATGGGCAATCAGCTGCTCATTCGAAGGCACATCCGTTCCAAAATAGCACGGATACAAGAACGGTGGCGAACTGATTCTTACATGTACTTCTTTGGCTCCCGCTTTCTTCAGCATCTTAATGATATTCGCACAGGTAGTTCCGCGTACAATCGAATCATCCACCATAACGATTCTCTTATCCTTCACCACTTCATCAATTACATTCAGCTTAATCTTAACGCTGCTCTCCCTCTGGCTCTGCTTCGGCTTAATAAATGTTCTTCCCACATAACTGTTCTTATGGAACGCCATACCGTAAGGAATGCCCGACTGCTCAGAGTATCCTTTTGCCGCGACCAGACCGGAATCCGGCACGCCTACCACCAAATCTGCCTCCACAGGATAGGATTCTGCCAATGCCTTTCCCGCGATGATTCTGGAATGATATACATTCACATTATCAAGCGTACTGTCGGTTCTCGCAAAATAAATATATTCAAAGATACATCTTGCCTGCTTCTTCGGGCTGATCGCCATCGAAAGATCTGACTTGATTCCATGCTTTGTAATGCTTACAATCTCACCCGGCTCTACATCACGGATGAATTCTCCATCTACGGCTGCAATCGCGCAACTCTCTGACGCAAGGAAATACGTATTGCCTCTCTTACCGATACATAACGGCTTGAACCCATAAGGATCTCTTGCCCCGATCAGTTTTCTAGGCGAACTTACAACCAACGCGTAGGCGCCTTTAATCTTCTTCATCGCGTTCTTCACTGCATCTTCTGCCTTCTTCGCATTCAGACGTTCTCTTGCAATATGATAAGCAATCACCTCTGAATCAATCGTTGTCTGGAAAATCGCACCAGTATATTCTAATTCCCTGCGAAGTTCAATTGCATTGGTAAGGTTCCCGTTATGCGCAATCGCCAGTGTTCCTTTTACATAATTGATTACCAATGGCATCGCATTCTCCACTCTGGTACCTCCGGCAGTTGAATACCGTACATGTCCAACGCCAAGATTCCCCTGCAATGTCTGCAGTGCCTCTTCATCAAAAACTTCATTCACCAGTCCAAGTCCTTTCTTAGACCGCACTTTTCTCTCGCCATAAGTGTCTGTCACTGCAATACCGCAACTTTCCTGTCCTCTGTGCTGTAACGCAAAAAGCCCATAATATATTGACGGAGCAACATCGCCCCCATCCATATCATAGGCTCCAAACACGCCGCACTCTTCTCCCATACCCGTTGTCACTTTCTCTAATCTGCTCATGAATGCAACTCCTTACTGAATACTAATTCTTCTGGGCTCTATTCTTTTTAAATACTTTTTTACTTCGCTATAAGTATAATACAGGGCAGAAGGAAAAGCAATAATCATTTCTTGTCAAGTCTGCGATACTCCTTCTTCCACTGTTCCAGGTATTCCTCCGGTATATCGACATCTACCTCCTGACGCACACTCTTAACCTCTTCCTTCAAAACGGAATCTACACTTAAGTATACCGGATTACCGGACAGCATCTTCACATACTGCTCTCCCGGCAGATAACGATAACAACAGTACAGATACGCTTTCAGCATATCCGTATCCTCGCAGATCCGATATGCCTCCAGATACATATGTGCCGCCTCTTCATATAAGAACAGCCGGCCATAGGCAGCCCCCAGGCAAGCGTAGATCTTGCCGTAGAAGGACTTATGCACCGAATCATCCCATTCCCTGTTAATGATAGACTGATATACCAGGATTGCCGTCTCATACTCTCCACTGTTCTGCAGGCTGTCCGCCTTATACTTCATCCGCTCTACATCTTTCTGATTCTGAAGATGCTCAAGGATGTTCTGTATCTTATTAATATCAGCCGTCGCATAGATGGTTGATTCTCTTAAAATTGTAAGTACGAACTGTTCCATAGAACAATTCTGCCTTAATTCCTCCCGCAGACGTTCTGCGAGTTCTTTCAATTCCAGTTCCCGATCGATCCAGTTACATAACTGCCGGTTGATAATCGTATAATCAATCAGATAGAGGTTATTGCATATATAATAACATAACTCCTCTATCGTATAGATCCGCATATGAACCCTGGATATCTCATAAGGCTGTTTTGCCCGTTTTCTATGACATAGAATTAAACTGCCCATTGATTCCTCCTAAATGTAATACCTTTTCCACCTGAAAACCTGTTGACGGGAAGAATTCTCCAAATCCCACATCTCTAAATGTCAGTTTACAAGTACGCTCATCCAGGAACATCGCTTCTATCTGCACCCGAAGCGAATAATCCCGCCTCTCCGGAAGTCCCTGCAAGGATACCGTCTCCACCTGCAAGTCCTCACCCGCCAGCGTCTCCACATGAATCTCAATATCTGAAGTATCCTCTAAGATAACTTCCCACTGCCCGTCAGATTCATACCAATGGGTTCCCCACGCAACGATCGGATACCAGCCCTCATGTCCGTTCACACGCATCCGCAGACAGATCTGTTCTGTCATCTTCGTCTCATCCAGATAAATTGGTCCTTCATCATAGTCCCTGCATTTGCGAATCGACGCATAACATGCACCCTTGCTGTATAGGTTATTCCCGAGAAATGCTCTTCTTCCGTTACACAATACCTTCAGAGAATTCGGATACCAGTTATTCTCGAATCCCTCGCCTGTCAGATATACTGACGATACTACCTTCTTCTCGAAAACACTCTGGATAAACGTCTTAAACCTCTCATCCGCATCCTTCGCCTTATCCACATTCAATACAGGATAGATGGCTGCCAATTCCTTCATCCGCGCATTCGCCACTTCATCCACCGTTACGAACATATCTTTTCCTCTGCCGCTGATCGCATTCAGCCGCCTTAACATATATGCCTGTATCTCCTGCGCATCACAATAGAACAAGGCAGATTCATACTGCCATAATTCCTTCGGCTGATAGAACATATAGTGACAAAAACTTTCCTTATAGTCCTGCACGCACACGCACTCTTTTGATATGCCCAGATACTGCCCGATTCCTTTGAGCATCTTAGACATGTCAATATTCGTAAACGGAACAGAAAACGTAATATATTCAATGTCTTTAAATCCTTCCAGCGTCAGGCTTATGAACTTCGCCAACAGCCAGACAGCATCATGATTCTTCGCACCGACTCTGACCTTCTCCCGGCGCATAGCCCTGTGAAAAAGATCTGTCACCGTGCATCCCTCATTAATCGTCGCCAGTCTCTTCGCCTCTTTTCCGAATACCCAGCGCTCCTTATAATATCCAAGCATCAGAGGAATCTGATAATTATCCACTGCAACTTCTAATGTCTCCGGCTCATCCTTCGCCTCATCGTAATAACTGATCTGACAGTATTTCTCATTCAGATCATATCCCAGTATACTGCCTCTCTTCATTATCATCTCCTCCTTCCCGCTAATAGATCTTGAATAACTCTTTTGCCATGATCTCTTCTTCCTGATATTCCATCATCGCCTGTTTGCGTGATGCCGACGGCATGCCAATCATGCGATTCAGCCTTCCGTATTTGCCCGATTCGGATATCTCTCTTTCATTCTTAAGCAGGGTTTTCTCTGTTGCAACATCTTCTTTGCCTTTGCTCTCTACAAAATAATAGTTCACCGCCTCATCCTGATACAGAACGAACTGTTTCACATAGAGATTCTCATATACAGGCATCAGCACCTCGCTCTGATAGCCTAATTCTTCCCGATTGCCACGCCTCATCTTATGGTATAGTGTAACCCGGCTGCCCTGTCTAGACTGATATGAGATCATAGTTTTATCATATAACTGTAACTCTCTAAGCCATTCTTCTTTATACTTCAAATAATATGGGAACACGATCTGCTTCTCGCACATCTCTCTTAACACTTGATGCAGAACAGCCTCCATGGAAGCCGTATAATCCTGTCCCGAATAATATTTCAGAAGCGCAATCTTACAGATGTCTGCAAGATCCTCTTTCTGATCACATTCATGTGCAATCATGTCGAATACGTTAGAATCCAGTTTTCTGCCATACACCACATATTCTCTGGACACGTAGGCAAGATATGCCTGCTTCAACCGGAAATATACATTATCCGACAGATAATAATCTTCGAATATCTTCTCCTCCTCGAACAAGTTCTCAGAGAACAGCATCTGTGTAATGATACGCTCACTTACTTTATAAGATGGGATGCCGTATTCCTTAAGCACCTTCCAGAGTCTCTTCATATTCCCGGTTGCGCCGCAGTAATAATTGGCAAGGTACATCAACGTCACCTTATCATATTGCTGTCTCTTGAACAATTCAAAACACAGATAGTTCAGGAATTCATCCTCTTCGTAATTATCTTCCCTGATTCGCTTGCTGCACAGGCGGAAGACATCCTTCTCATCAAATGCATTGATTCCCTTTACCTGAATACCTTCGAACGTAGGATCTTCCCTCTCATTCTCTTGCTTCCAGACACCGGTGGATGCCGCATACTTACGGCACATATCCAAGAACCGCGGTTCATAGAAGAGTCGTCTCGTCTCATATACAATAGAATCTGTGTAATGGCGTCCCTCTATAGACTCCCATACGATTCTGGACTCTTTATCATAGAGATAGATAATGGTTCCCTCTGCCGGATCATAAGGGATTCTCTGCCGTATGCTTCCATCCTTCTCAATCACCAGAACGCAATTCATATTCGGAACCTTTGTAGATATCTCATAGGAATAACAGATATCACGCATGGCCTCCATACGCTCTGCCGTCATCTCATCCTCCTGGCAGAATCTCTTATACAGAATCCGAAGCGACTCTGTAATGTGCCTCTTCATCAACTGTTTCCAGGTAAATGCAACCATCTGCTCACGATAATTCAGGTACAGATCACCAGCCTGCTCCTCATAAGTCACCAGATTCGCATACAGAAAAGCCGCCTTCTTATAATTCAGGGAATTGCCATGCATAAAATACAAGAGTATCACCTTCGGCAATGGTCCGCGGGAGTTATCCTCATCAATCGTCATCATATAATACTCATAGAGCTGGGCAATCTTAAGTTCAGCCTCTACCGCCCTCTGATACCATACAAAATAACGCTTCTGAGTCTTATTTCCCTTGATCAGCAGCGTACAGATGGTGTTCAGAATCATAGGCTCACTGTACATCTTGTAGATGCGCTCTAAGATACGGAACATGGAATGACTGTAATTCTTCTGTTGGCTTGCAAAATTCGATACATACAACGCCAGTTCCTTCGTCATCAGACGATATTTGGACGCAAAATTCAAAACCTGCATCTCGAAAGGTCCTAACTTCTTCAAGAGTGTCGGCTTCTCCTGATAACAGAGATAAGATTGCAGATAAAACAGCACTCCATGAATGTCATACTGAAACTGCTGTTCCAGCACTTCAATTCTCTTATAAGCATTCTTATATCTTGGGTCCAGATCCAGAATCATGCTCAAAAGCGCCCAGGAATCCTGGTGGCGCATGTAAGTCTTGCCAATCTCATCCAGCACACGATCCACATGATTTCCTTTTCCACGAACCAGCGCAGTCAGATACAGATAATAGCAGTTGGTTACTGGATCTTTTCCGATAGCAAATCTATTATAATTGTAATTTTCAAGAATCCACTTCGCTTCTTCCACTTTTTTGCCTACCATATAGATATGGGCTTGCATTAACTGGTACATCTCGCTCTGTGGTTCCAATTTCCTCAGTGCCGTCATCTTCTCAACAGCACTTTCTACCCAATTGTTAAGTTCGATTCTTCCAGCAGTATAGCCGATATATTCCTTCAATATCTGGGCGATCAGAAGTTCCGGCACATGATGATTCTCATCATATTCCTGATTCTGAAGCACTTCAATCTCATAGGTCAGCGTCTCATACGGCGTGACAAACTTAAGCGCGCCGTAATTACGTCCGCCATGAAGATTCTCCGGACGAACCACATATTCAATCTCATGAACATTTCCTACGAAATCTTCCGTACTAATCTCCGGACGGGAGACTCTTAAAAATACGCCTTCTGTCTCAATCCGAATCGGCATATATCCCCAGGTATTCTTCAGTATCGTCAGCGTTCCCTTGGTCGGCTCAGAGATATCCTCAAAGAGCATTCCTTCTCCTGGCAACGTCAGGAAGATGCATTCTTTCTGCTTGATTCCTACCAGGAACTCTTCCATTGCCTGATCGCCAAGAGACCATTTACGCATATTGTCATATAGATAGAATGTACGCTCATTCTCGTATTTTAAGATCTCATAGAACTCTCTGGAGCGGAACAGCCTTCCTGCCTCTGAGAAATCCTTGATCGCTAATTTTCTGAAATCATCCGTACTCTGGACTTTGCCATAAGAGGTCATAACGTATGGCTTCTCAATGATAGCCGTAAAAGCCAGTTCGTATTCTCCGCCACTGCACACCACAGTAAACTTGCCCTGTTCTACATGTCCCGGACGCAAGCCTCTTCCGTCATACGTGAATTCTACTTTTGCAGGATTCCCCTCGAATCCCTGGTCTTTAAAATGAACACGAAAAGAAGACGGGTAGACCAGCCCCCGTATCGTTCCTTCGCTGTTTGTCTTGATTGTAAAACTTCCCCGATATACTTCCCCTTCTCCTATAATGAGAACCAGATTTGTTTCATCAAATATGACATCAGGTTGTTTGAGCTGAAAGTCTCCTTTGGAAAATTTCTGGATTTTATTTTTCAAGTCTGACACCTGCTTCTTTCGTTGCTTTTTTCTTAAAACATACTATAATGAATTATAGCATTGTTTGATTGGGAAAGGCAATGCTGTAAACGAAAATATTGTTATAATTTGTTTTTTTGAAATGAATGTAAAGATACATGTACAAATTATCAACGAAGATGATTAATATGGATAAAACCAAGAAAGGATAGATGATTATGGGAAAGAAACCGGAATTTCATGGGAGTGACTTGGAGAAGATTGCAGAATATTATCATATTTCTACGGAAGGAATTGTCAAGTTTGGGGCAAATGTGAATCCGTTGGGGCTGTCCGAGAAGGTGAAGGATGACCTGGCCAGGCATCTGGATGTGATCAGCAGTTATCCTGACAGAAATTATACGAGTCTTAAGGAAACAATAGGGGCGTATTGCCACACTTCGCCTGAGTATATTGTGGTAGGAAATGGGTCAACGGAATTGATTTCACTTTTAATTAGCCAGCGTGCTCCTAAAAAGGCTCTGGTGCTCGGACCGACTTATTCGGAATATGCAAGGGAACTGTCGTTGGTTGGCGGAACTATTTCCTATTATAATCTGAAAGAATCTAATGATTTTATTCTGGATGTGCCTGATTTTATCGGTGCTTTGACGAAGGATGTGGAACTGGTGATTCTCTGCAATCCGAATAATCCGACTTCTTCAGCAATCTGCCGAAATGATATTGAGCAGATTCTGAAAGTTTGCAAAGAGAAAGGTATCTTTGTGATGATTGATGAAACTTACGTGGAATTCGCTCCTGACATCGATAAGATTACAGCGGTGCCACTGGTAACTGAATATGATAACTTTATGGTAATCCGCGGGGTTTCTAAGTTCTTTGCTGCGCCGGGGCTTCGTTTTGGATACGGAATTACCAGTAATCAAGAATTTCTCACCACCCTTCTTACACATCAGAATCCTTGGAGTCTGAACAGTGTCGGGGCCTATGCCGGGGAATTGATGTTGAGGGATCAGGAATATATTCAAAAGACCTGGAAACTGATCGACTCTGAACGAACACGAATCTATCAGGAGTTATGTGATATAGACGGATTGAAAGCATATCGTGCTTATGGGAACTTTATGTTGGTTCGGATATTGAAAGAAGGGATCACTTCTTTTGATGTGTTCGAGGCCGCGATTAAAGATAAAATGATGATCCGGGATTGTTCTTCTTTTGAGAGCCTTGATGGGGAATATGTGAGATTCTGCTTTATGATGCCGGAAGATAACGAACGTTTGGTAAAGTGCTTGCGCCAATCTCTTAAGTAGAGTATTGATTCAGGATTTTCATTTGCAGATCGCATTTACAAAACAGGCTTGCATAGATATTGGATTGATTTTATACCACTATCTGTGCAAGCCTGCACTGCAACACATTATTTCTTTAAAATCATAGCCACAAAAGACAGATCCTCTGTTCCTGTGTTCTTAAGTCCGTGTCCATCGCCATCTTTGCAGAAGAATACATCCCCTGGCTCTGCCGGGATTGCCTTGCCGTTATCGTCATACATGCCCGTTCCCGTCAGAATGTAATAAGTCTCAGTCTCTCCATGATGCTCATGGTGTCCCAGTTCACAGTTCGGCGGCAGAGTTACTTTGCTAAACATCTTACAGTGCTCCCCCAACTCTTCCGGTCCAATCAACGCTTCTTTCATAATATAGCCCGCGCCTCCATTTACGCGCTCTACCTTTACAACTTCTCTTTCTCCAGCCTTTGTCATTTTACATTTCCTCCTGTTATACACTGTTTATAGGGGACGGGGTTGTTGCAATTTCCTCCGTCCCCTGTCTTCTATATTAACAATACATCGAAAGAAGCGTAACTGTCAATAAGCAGTTGGGTACACCCCATTTTACAATTTGGGACGTAATAAAATACACTTTTACTACATCCCCAGTTAATTAATTCACAATCTTGTAGTACTCTCTTGCGGTCAATATAAACACAATTCCGTAGAATACTGCGAATACCGTCACCGTCGCTATTGTACATCCAAGGAACAACGGCACATTCACAAGATTCAGTACCGCCAGCAACTTCGTCACTACCTTGAATGCCACCGTAATGTGAATCACAGCCACCACTAACGGCAGGAAGAATACAGTAAGCACCTGGCTTCGAATGGAGCGTTTGACTTCTCGCTTGCTCATTCCCACCTTCTGCATAATCTGGTAGCGTTCTTTATCGTCATAGCCTTCGGAGATCTGCTTATAGTAGATGATAAGCACGGTCGCCATCAGGAACATAATGCCCAGATAAATACCGATGAACAACAAGCCTCCATACAGACTGTAGAATCCTTCTCGATTTAGTTCCCTGCCTTCACAGAAGCCAGCCTCCACTTCGTTCTCAATTCTGTTCTTCATAGTATCCATCACTTTCAGACAGTCTTCTTCTTTGCCTTCCAAGTCAAAAGTCTCTTTGTAGGTAATTCCCGTCATCTGCGCCACCCAGTCTTCTTGCATATCACTGTCAGCATAAGTATCATTTAATATCTCCTGTATTTGTGCGCGGTCCGGAAAGATTACGTAATAACTATTAACCACACTCGAATTATTCTTTGGCTCCAGTTTAAGACTATCTAATTCCTTTACCACCTGATAATTCTTTTCCCCGATACAAACTATATCTTTTCCATAAGCCTCGCCTGTACAATACACATAAACTTCATCTTCTCCCAAGACTGCGCTCTTCCCCTCAATCTGATTATAATCTTCCACTGGAATCATATATAATTCGCAAACATCCGTATTAGAATAATCTCCATTTTCTTCCAGACTAAATCCATCCTCTTTCTTGACTGCAGTCACAACTCCCTGATGATATTCCAAACGGTTCTTCGTTTTCACACCAGCCTTCTTAATCTCTTCCTCTATAATCTGATGAACCTTCTTCTCTGACTCCGGCGTTGCTATATTAGTCTTAGCGACAAATTCCTGCGGAAATCTTGTATACAGCACATCATTCATTCCCACATACAGCGATATCGTCGTAGATATCATCACCAACACCATCGTACTTAAGATACAGATATTCGCAAGCCCCACCGCATTCTGCTTCATACGGTAGATCATACCGGATACAGAGGTAAAATGTTTCGTCTTATAATAGTAATTCTTATTCTTTCGAAGCCCCTTAAGAAGGGCAATGCTCCCCGCAACGAACAAGGCATAAGTTCCTAATATAACACAGATCACTGCCACAAAAAAGTTCGTGATCGCAGACAGCGGCGCTTCTGTTGTAAGGGCAATATAATAGCCAACGCCAAGGGCAGCCACACCAAAAATCGTCAACACCCATTTGGTCTTCGGTTCTTTTTCGCCCTGACTGCCTCCATGCAGAAGTTCAATCGGATTGGCAAGTTTAATCTGAAGCAGATTATAAATCAATGTCAGAACGAAGATGCCAACAAACAGAATCAATGTATATCCCAATGAAGCAACTGATATCTCAAACTTCATCCCTACATCATAATGCAGAAGTTTCAGCAAGATCAAATACATCAGTTTACTGAACACAATACCTCCGCCTATTCCGACACCAATGCTCACCACCGCCGTAATCAGCGTCTCAATCAAAAGCATCTTTGCAATATGCCGTTTCCCCATACCAAGGATATTATATACCCCAATCTCTTTCTTCCTTCTCTTAATCAGAAAACTGTTCGTATAGAATAAGAAAATCACTGCAAATACTATAATCACGCCTACGGCACATAATAAGACTGATTTCAGATTCCCATCTCCTACACTGGCATTCCTGGAGAGCGCATCCATAATGTAATACATCATCACCGTCAAAATCGCTGTAAGAATGTATGGAACGTAGGTCTTCCGGTTGTTCTTCAAATTCGTCACTGCAAGTCTTGAATAAATAGAACTACTCACCCCCGTCACCTCCCGTAGTCAGCACCGTCAGCGTATCCGAGATTTTCTGATACATCTGCTCATTGGTAAGGTTGCCTCTATATAATTGATGAAATACTTCCCCGTCTTTGATAAATAATACCCGTTTCGCATTGCTTGCCGCTTTCACGCTATGCGTAACCATCAGAATCGTCTGTCCTTCTGCATTAATCGTGGTAAATAGATTCAAAAGTCCATCTGCCGCCCTGGAATCCAGCGCCCCCGTAGGCTCATCTGCCAGGATCAGCTGAGGCTTGGTAATCAGCGCTCTCGCCACTGCCGCGCGCTGCTTCTGTCCTCCGGACACTTCGTATGGATATTTCTCCAGAAGTTCCAGGATTCCCAGTTTCTCTGCAATCGGCTTTATCTTCGCTTCCATCTCTTCGTATTTCTTTCCGGAAAGCACCAGCGGAAGGAAGATATTATCCTTAAGAGAAAACGTATCCAGAAGATTAAAGTCCTGAAACACGAACCCCAGGTTCTGCCGCCGGAAAGCAGCAATCTCCTTTTCTTTCACCGCACTTAAGTCCTTTCCTTTCAGGTACACTTTACCTCCGGTCGGCTTATCTAGTGCCGCCAGAATATTAAGCAGTGTCGTCTTCCCGGAACCTGACTCTCCCATGATCGCCACATATTCCCGCGGCTCCACGGAGAAATTCACATTGCGAAGCGCCTCTACCTGATTACCGCCGAATCTGGTCGTGTATATTTTCTTTACATTTTTTACTTCTAATAGTGCCATGTAACATTCCGTCCTTTCATTCGCTGTCTCTGTTGTATCTTTTTTACAAGTCATATTATATGAAATGAGGAAATGTCTTTCCATTGATTCAGGTGACATTTCCTCTTCTTAATCTTACATTTTTGAAATATTCCGTTCAAGCGCCAGATACACTTTTGTTCCCCTGCCGACCTCAGATTCGATCCAGATCTTATGCCGTAATTTATCCAGCACAGACTTGCACAGATACAAACCGATCCCGGTTGATTTCTTATCCTTTCGCCCGTTATATCCGGTGAAGCCTTTTTCAAATACTCTTGGCAGGTCTTCCGGCTGTATGCCGATTCCGGTATCTTCTATTATAAGCAGTTCTCTCCCTTGATAAGCATTCTCTCCCTCTTCCAGATAAATGGATATGCTGCCCTTCTTCGTATATTTCAACGCATTAGAGAGAATCTGCTCAATAACGAAGACCAGCCACTTCTCATCCGTCAGAACCATTTTCTCCAAAGGGCTATAATTCAACTTAATCTTCTGTAAGATGAACATCTGGGAATACTTGCGGACAGCCTGCTTCACGATCGAATCCAGTGAGTATTGCTCGAAAGACAGATCCGACGACAGTTCTTCCATGCGCAAATACGCAAGCACCATCTCCACATACTGTTCCACCTTGAACAACTCCATCTTCATATCTTTGGAATAAGACTGTTCCTCTGGATGTTCTTCGTCATACGTCTGAATCAGTACATGCATCGCCGCAATCGGCGTCTTAATCTGATGCACCCACATACTATAATAATCGGTCATTGCCTGTCTGGATATGCGATTAGAAGATTCCATCTCCAGTTTCGTTTCATAGAGAGTTACCACCATCCTCTGATACTCCTCCTCCAAAAGAGTCGCAGGATTGCCCAGAGACTCCAGCCCTGAACTCAGTTGCCGTTCTGCTTCCAGCAGTTTATTGTAACGTCTCACGTAGCGGATAAAATCCACTACACCATATAGAACCAGCCATATCACAGACAAAAGGAACGCATAATTCACAGCATCCGTACGGATATCATATAAGAAGAAAATCACGAAAAACACGCCTATGAACCCTGCATAGAGACAGATATCTTTCATATGTTCTTTTAAAAATGCCTTTACAATCCGCATAATTCCACCATATATCCAATTCCTTTTTTCGTCCGAACCATAGAGCCAAGCCCCATAAGTTCCAACTTTTTCCGAAGTCTTGCAACATTCACCGTCAAAGTATTATCATCAATGAACTCGTCACTCTCCCAGAGTCTTGTAATAATTGCATCTCGGGATACAATCTTTCCTGCATTTTCCATCAGTATCTGCAAGATCCTGAACTCATTCTTAGTCAGTTCCATCTTCTGACCATGATACGCTACCGTTGCATCGCTTAAATTCAGCACTACGCCATGATACTCCATCACATTCATCGTTCCCTGGAACGAATAAGCCCGTCTTAAGATTGCCTGCACCTTGGCGGTCACCACATTCAGATCAAACGGCTTCTCAATGAATTCATCACCGCCCATGTTCATTGCCATAACAATATTCATATTGTCATTCGCAGAAGACAAGAAGATAATCGGAATCTTGGACACCTTTCTGATCTCCTGGCACCAGTGGAAACCATTAAAAAACGGAAGCACAATATCCAGAAGTACCAATTGCGGATCATATTCCAGGAATTGTTCCAGTATATTCTTGAAATCTTCTATACATCTCGTCTCATAATTCCATTTTTCCAGATGTGAAGCAAGGGCATTGGCAATGGTTGCATCATCCTCAATAATCAATATCTTATGCATAATCTTCTCCTTGGCTTTTTCAAATACAGTGTACAAGATTTTTACATTTATGTGTACTATTTTTGATATTTCTTCAGAAAATTTCAGAAATTCTTAACAGATCGGGGACGGGGTTTTTTTCAATTTCCCCCGTCCCCGATTCGATTTGCCGTGTCCCTTTTTGAATTCTAATGAAAATAATGATCTCCTATCTTCATTCCATATCCGCCCTTATCAAAATACAGGCATCCTCCCACAGGATTCGCTCCTGCAAGTGCATCGGCTGCCGCCTGCATGGCTGTCGCCGTATATCCGCCGGAATTCCTTACCTTGTCCAGCCATCCGGTAGATGCCGGGCCAAACTGCCCGTTCTGATAGATCACTTCTTCAATACTATTCGGATAGACTCCGCTGTTCACACGATTCATAACTACCGCGCCAACTGCAACCTGACCTTCATATGGCTGGTTTCCCGCCTCGCAGAAGATGATGGATGCAAGAAGTGCCTGCTGCTGTTCTCTTAATGCCTGTGCCTCTCGTTCTGCCTGTTCCCTTGCAGCCTGCTCCTTTGCTTCCTGCTCTCTTCTTGCTGCTTCCTCTGCTGCTTTCTGCTGACTTGCTTCTACTGTCTCTACTGCTGTCGCTACGAATTCCACCGGTGCAGTCTGCAAAGCATTCATCTGTTCGTCAGTTGCTGCAACTTCCGCACTGCTGACAATACTTGTTACCTCCTGAGTTTCCGGCTGCAAAGAGGCTGCCTGGCTGGTGAATCCCGCCGCCATCAGAGAACATGCCGAAAAAAACATGAACATCGAATTCAGTCTCTTATTTTTTATCATCAATTTTATACCCTCCTATAATTGCAATGTTTAACATTGTTTTAATAAAGTATATTCAACTTTTTTCAACTTTATTACAATTATTACGAATTTGTTACAATTCACAACGAAGGGTATCTTAACATACCTTTTTAAGTCTGTCAACAAAAAAGTTGCTTTTATTTACGTTTTTAAATTGCTTCACGCTTACAATATGCTCTTACCGTCAGCCACAGGAATACAGGAACTTCAACCAATTCTGCCGCTACCATCAGATAAGGAGTCCAGATAACTTCCGATTCTGTCCGTGCATATCCCATCTCCTGATACTCCAAATCTTCCATTTCTTCTTCCGGCAAGACATCCTTTCGCTTCCTCCACATGTCCGCACATGTATTTGCTGCCACTATATATAAGAATGCCCGGAATCTTCCCTGGTTCTGATACCTGGGAAAATACCTGAATACCTTCAGAAATGTCTCCTGTACTGCATCCTTTGCCGTCTCTTTATCAGGGCAATGATAAATGCAGAATCTGAAAATATCACTGTAATACATAGATACCAGTTCCTCGAATCCGGAAGCATCTCCCTTCTTTATCTGTTTCAATAGTTCCTTTTCGCGCGTCAAGATTCTTCCTCCTAAGTCTCTCTAAAGGGCGTCCCCTATATAAGATAACGCATTATGAGGGTGAAATGATTAAAATATGGGAATTTAGTTCTTGAAGAGTATATGTGGAGTGTACGGCAGAAAGGGACAGTATGGCAGTTCATATCCGACTCCAATCGCCTACAATTCGTAG
>CAMBRQ010000028.1 GCA_945870325.1 uncultured Dorea sp.
GTATCTTCGCGGTTTTTCGCACTTTTCTATTCTTCCAACTGTCGAAAACGGGATTATACTTGGTATGTACTGGTATGTCAACCGTTGTTTTGTTTTTAACGATGTTTTTGTTAGCGACCTATTTTCCACCAAAATCCGGCGTCCCAACCATATCATACGGCGTCGCCTGATACACATAATAATTCAGCCAGTTCGTATACAGATTATTCGCATGTGCCCGCCAGGTAAGCAGCGGCTTATTCTCCGGATCATCATCTTTATAATAATTCTTCGGGATCTCAATCGGAAGTCCCTTGCTAAGATCACGCTTATACTCTCCATCCAGCGTTACACGGTCATACTCCGGATGTCCCATCACGAAGATCTGACGTCCATCCTCTGCCATGGCAAGGAACAACCCTGCCTCCTCTGATTCGGCAAGAACGGTCAAGCGCTCTTCTGCCCGGATCTTCTCCATCGGCACCTCCGTATGTCTGGAATGTGGTGCCAGGAATACATCGTCGAATCCACGAACCAAGGGAATCTTGCGGTTCAGTACCTTATGCCAGAATACTCCGAACATCTTCTGTTCCAGCGGTGCTTTATCAATGCCATAATGATAATAGATGCCTGCCTGCGCGCCCCAGCACAGATGCAAGGTTGAAGTCACATGGGTCTTGCTCCACTCCATGATCTCCGTCAATTCTTCCCAGTAATCCACCTCTTCAAACGGAATCTGCTCTACCGGAGCACCCGTAATAATGAATCCGTCGAACTTCTGATCCTTAATCTCACAGAACTTCTGATAGAACTTATTCAGGTGACTGGTCGGCGTATTCTTGGACTCATGGGTAGACACCGTAACGAATACCACATCTACCTGAAGCGGCGTATTGGATAGGGATCTTAAAATCTGTAACTCTGTATCCTCTTTTAGCGGCATCAGATTCAGAAGCCCGATCTTAATCGGACGGATGTCCTGATGAGTGGCACGGTGTTCATCCATCACAAATATATTTTCATGCTCCAGTATCTCCTTTACCGGAAGATCATTTTGAACTCTAATTGGCATAGTATCTACTCCTCTTTTTCTTTCTTTTCATCTTCTGCTGTTTCCTGTGCTTCTGAATGATAATAATTACCTTCATCATCCACATAACTCATCCTGTCATAATATCCAGAATCTTCCGGAAGTTTCTTCCTCTCCAAATGGCTATTCACATTCATCTGGACTATGTAATACAATACGGCAAATGTCGGCACACCCATGATCATTCCGGCGAATCCAAACAGACCTCCGCCCAACAGAATTGCCACGATAACCCAGAATGCAGACAATCCTGTGGAATTCCCCAGAATCTTCGGTCCCAGGATATTCCCGTCAAACTGCTGCAACAACAGGATGAATATAATAAAATATAGTCCTTTCATTGGATCTGCCAGCATAATCAGAATCGCACTTGGAATTGCTCCAATGTATGGTCCGAAGAATGGAATCACATTCGTAACGCCTACGATCACGCTGACCAGCATAGCATACGGCATCTTCAATATACTAAGCCCGATAAAGCATAAGACTCCGATAATCGCAGAATCAATAATCTTGCCAATAATAAATCCTCCGAAGATCTCATTACTTTTTGTTGACAGATGAAGCACCATATTCGCATGCCTTGCCGGAAGCATTGCATAGACACATTTCTTAGACTGACACGCGAATAACTCTTTGCTAAATAATAAATAAATAGAAACAATAACTCCAATCAAAGCATCAAACAATTCGCCCAATATATTAAACACCCCAACCGTCAGATTGGACATCAATTCATTGGCTCTTGCCAACAGATCCGTACGCAGCCAATTCTGAAACATGTCTGTTCCTTCTTTTAAAGCCACTTTGACCAACGTGCTGGTAGTTGAATCGTCCAGTTTTACCTCGCTTAGACTGTCCACCAGATCATTGAGCTGTCTTGGCAGAGTGAATACCAGGTTACGGATACTAGAGTATAGTTCCGGAATTAACAAGTTACACAAAGTAACAATCAATACACCTAAGACTCCTAATGCTATCAGTATTCCGATTCCTCTTGAAGTCTTCTCAGCCTGTCCCGGCTTCGTCATCTTCTTTTTCAGAACCGGCACCAGATATTTATCTACTTTTCTCACGATTGGATTCAGCAGATAGGCAATCACACATCCATAGATAACTGGTTTTAAGACGTCAAATATCTTTACAAATACGTCTGACAGATTGGTAAGGCGCAGCAGCGCAAAATAAAACAGCAAACTCGCCGCAATAACCAGAAAATACGTCATTCCACGGTTGAATTGCTGCCGTAATTTGGACGGTCCTCTTCCTCCGATCTTCGGTCTGCTGGAATAGTATGCCTGTCCACCAGTCTCTTGTTCCCCACTCTTTTCCTCTCCTGACGGATTCTCCTTCGTTGATTCCTCGTTATTCATTCTATCATCCTCTTCTCTACGCAGATATCTCAATTATACCCTCAGAATATATCATCGTCAACCAAAAAAGAGAAGCCATAAGGCTTCCCTCTTTTGTCTCTTTCTTCCCTTATCTGCATCCACACTTGAATGTGGCACATTCCGTCTGCTCGCACTGACAGGCATCGCTTCCTTCTACGCTGATCTTGCCGGCATGGCACTTGCATTCATCATTGTACATACACTCCGTAGCCTTGCAGTCAATGTTGCTGGTTGCTGACGCTTCTTTTGTTACATTGCTGTAACTGTCCCCTTTACGCTCTTCGAAACTGTCACAGCAGGTCTCTTCAGAACGTGTTGCTGAGTTGCCGCCTACCACGATTCCATCCAGATCACAGTAGAAATTCTTGTTGTGCAGACATGTCTGTACGGTACATCTTAATTCTGGCATAATCTTACCTCCTAATATTCATGATCAAGGTTTATTATGCCCGCTTTTTTTATTTTTAAACTTTTTAATTAATCTTCTTTTACAACTTCACGCTGTGTTTTAGAAGCAATCTCTTCTTTGATTGCTTCGATGAATGTTCCAATTTCTTTCTGACCTTCATCTCCGGCAAAGCGGCTTCTTACTGCTACCAGATTCTGCTCTTCTTCTTTCGCGCCTACTACCAGCATGTATGGAATCTTGTTCATCTGAGCCTCACGGATCTTGTAGCCAATCTTCTCTGCTCTTTCATCAATCTCTGCACGGATTCCTGCTGCCTCTAATTCTGCCAGCACCTTCTGTCCATATTCCAGATGCTTCTCTGAGATTGGAAGCACTTTTACCTGTACCGGAGCAAGCCATGTCGGGAATGCACCTGCAAAATGCTCAATCAGGATACCGATGAAACGCTCAACAGAACCGAAGGCTACACGGTGGATCATGATCGGACGATGCTTCTCTCCGTCCGCACCAGTGTATTCCAGTTCAAAGCGCTGCGGCATCTGCATATCCAGCTGAATGGTTCCGCACTGCCATGTTCTTCCGATAGAATCCTCCAGATGGAAGTCAATCTTTGGTCCGTAGAATGCACCGTCACCTTCATTAATCACGTAATCCAATCCAAGATCATCTAATGCACCTTTCAGACCTTCTGTTGCCATCTCCCAATCTTCATCACTTCCCATGCTGTCTTCCGGACGGGTAGATAATTCTACGTGGTATTTGAATCCAAACAGGCTGTATACTTCATCAATCAGTTTTGCAACACCCTTGATCTCATCACGAATCTGATCCGGTGTCATGAAGATATGGGCATCATCCTGATTAAAGCATCTTACACGGAATAGTCCATGAAGCGCTCCGGATTTCTCATGTCTGTGCACCAGACCGATCTCTCCGGCACGAAGCGGCAGGTCTTTATAAGAACGTGGCTCAGACTTGTACACAAGCATTCCACCCGGACAGTTCATTGGTTTTACCGCAAAATCTTCATCATCAATGACAGTTGTGTACATATTGTCTTTGTAGTGATCCCAGTGTCCGGAATTCTCCCACAGATGTCTGCTTAAGATGATTGGCGTAGAGATCTCAACATATCCATTCTTCTTATGCAGTTCTCTCCAGTACTCTAACAGCGTGTTCTTAAGCACCATTCCCTTTGGAAGGAAGAACGGGAATCCAGGCCCTTCATCACACATCATGAACAATCCCAGTTCTTTTCCTAATTTTCTATGGTCACGCTTCTTAGCCTCTTCGATCATGTGCAGGTATTCTTCCAACTGCGCCTTCTTCGGATAAGAGATACCATAGATTCTGGTAAGCATCTTGTTCTTCTCGCTTCCACGCCAGTAAGCACCTGCAAGGCTTGTCAGTTTTACAGCCTTCACATTCTTGGTAGACATCAGGTGTGGACCTGCACATAAGTCTACGAATTCGCCCTGCTGATAGAAACTAATCTCTTCTCCTTCCGGAAGATCTTCTACCAACTCTACTTTATATGGTTCGTTATTTTCTTTAAAATATGCAATCGCGTCTTCTCTTGACTTAGTAAATCTTTCGATTGGCAGAGCCTCTTTTACAATCTTCTTCATCTCTGCTTCAATCTTCTCCAGATCTTCTGCAACGAACGGAGTCTCTCTGTCCAGGTCATAATAGAACCCATTGTCAATGGATGGTCCGATTGCCAGTTTGGTCTCCGGATACAGACGCTTGATTGCCTGTGCCATAATGTGGGATGTAGTATGCCAGAATGCACCTTTTCCATCCTCAGAGTCGAATGTCAGAAGTTCTAACTCGCAGTCTTCTGAGATGACTGTTCTTAAGTCAACGATCTCTCCATCAACCTTTGCACTTGTTGCAACTCTTGCCAGTCCTTCACTGATATCTTTGGCGATATCAAGCACTGACATGCTTTCTTCGTATTCTTTGCAAGAACCGTCTTTTAATGTAATTTTCATAGTCTTTCATCCTCTCTTTTTTTATTTTTATAATCTTCTAAACCTTGGATAAACATATTATGGAATTCGATACTTGTATGTTTCATAGACAATGGTCTGCCTTTTCGGTTGATAAAGCAATGCTTCGTTGTCCCACGGCAGTGAACCATCTGGGTCTTATCACTGATCACTTCATAGCCTACCGTCAACTTAATTCCATTATATTCTTTGATGTATGTCTCAATGGTGACCGTCTCTCCAAAGTGAACCATCCTCAGGTAATCAGCCTCTACTGCCAGTACCGGGCTTAGGATTCCCTTCTCTTCCATCTGGTCATAACCCATTCCCATCTGTTCCATATAATCGGTTCTGGCTTCTTCAAACCAGCGGATATAATTGGAATGGTGTACGATTCCCATCTGGTCGGTCTCATAATACTGTACTTTATGCCGGTAAGGTTTCCATTCACTCATCCTTCACACCTTTCCCTTCTCTCGTTGTATCTCAATTGGCAGTTTCCTATACAAAACAGAATGTGCAAAGCACATTCCCGCGCCGAGCACGGCCGCCTGCGGCATTCTGCCTCTTCGTGCGAGTGCGCATCCTCCCGGAAGGTTTTTGTATCATAGGAGACGAAATTTCCTATGATACGAAAAAACGTCCCTTACAGCACTCACTGTAAGGGACGAGTCAACTCGCGGTTCCACCCTAATTGCTCTGACAGTCATGTCAGAACCACTTCTTCATGATGATAACGGAATCACCGGACTGTTTTGCAGCCACTCAGAGGTAGTCTTCAGAAGGTTCCAAGATAAGAAGCTTGCAGCCTCTGGCTTCTCTCTCTGCTATCTCTTTCCCAACTTACTCGTCTCGTCAACGTGTTTTCAGATATGTTCTAATTATAACACGGTCTTTTTCTTTGTCAACCAGGTTTTCAATCCCAATCATGCGATTCTTGAACAGATTCTTATTCCGATCATCGCAATTTTTATCATACTTATCCAAGCAGATACATCTTCCACACAGCAAAGAATTCTCTGACCATATAGTTGACCATCAACAGAGGATGACAGTTTGCTGCCACTGGATAAGGATTCTGGTAACCCAGCCTCTTCGCATAACGGCACGCCCGGTACATATGGAAATTATTGGACACAATCCCAACATCCATTCCCATATCCTTAATATAGACAGAAGAAAACTTTAGATTCTCCTTCGTCGTCCTGGAGCAATCCTCCAGGATGATCCGCCTCTTCTCGATGCCTTCTGCCAGCAGATACTCCGCCATAGCCGCTGCCTCCGTCACCTCTTCACCTTTTCCCATGCCGCCTGACACGATGACCAGCGTATGCGGATGCGCTTTCAAGTATCTCACGGCTCTCTGAAGCCGTCGGTATAAAGAATCCGTAATCTTCCTGCCATTCACCTGTGCTCCAAGCACGATCAGATACGGATATTCCTTTCCCTTCTTAGGAAACATACCTGCAATAATCATGCCCTCTGTCACAATAAAGATCACTGCCAGAATCATAGCCAGCGTCCCTAAGACAGGTTTCCATGCTTCCACCACCGGGACACCATCTATTCTGTCACACAACAGAAGCAACACTCCTGCTGCCAGCCAGAATCTCGAGAATGTAGAGTCCCATTTCTTAAGCGTCACACACAGAACAGCATAATATGCCAGGCACAATCCTCCTAATACTAACATTATCTACCACAACATTTCTTATATTTCTTACCAGAACCACACGGGCATGGATCATTACGCCCAATCTTCTTCTCCTTGCGAATTGTGGTTGATTCTTTCTGCTCTTTATACAGTCGCTTTAACTCTTCCTCAGAATAAATCTCTTTCCACTGTGGAAGTTCGTATAACCAGTCCGCCTTAGCAGCAACCATGTTCTTATACAGTTTCTCTTTATCGAATGCAAGGCTTACAACGGTATCCTCATCCATGGTATCGATTGGGTTCTCTTCTTTCAGACTTTCATTGATTCCATCTAAGAATCCTACCATAGTCAGGACTTCCTGACCGTATTTCTCAGCCAATTCTTTTACGGTTCCTTTTACTTCTTCATCTGGATTCGCAAGAAGCTGCTCATAGATCTCTTTTTCAATCTGGAAATAAGTTCCCCAGAATCTCTGAAACTGACCTCTGTCTGCCTTCTCGTTATACGCAATATCTTTCCACTGATCTAATAATGTACGACTCATATGTGATACTCCTTTGTATTTATTTTTGTATTAGTTTGCAATTTTCTTTTGCTCTTTATATAATATACTAAAGTCTTGATTAGATGTAAAGGATGATTTTTTTATGAAAAAGGTAAAACGTATCTTAGCATTGGTCGGTGCGGTTCTGCTTTTTGGCATGTATGCAAGTACTCTTGTCTTCGCACTGATCGACCATTCTTCCACGATGGGATTACTGAAGGCATCTATCGCCTGCACCATTATTCTTCCGGTTCTTCTCTATGCCTATACACTCGTCTATAAGATGGCCAAAGGCAGTGACAGGCCAGGAGACGATATCAGCGATACTGAGACGCTCGGACAGGATGATGAGACTTTCAGGAAGAACCACAAATCTTCATAAGAGGAGACAGGTCTTATGTATTCGGACCTGTCTCTTATATTCTTCGCTATATATACAATTCTGCCAGAACCAATGCGTGATTCTCCTTCGGGATTCCGCCGCGTCTTTCATTCTTCTCCATTGCCCTGACTTTTCTTCTTTTTGTAAGGTATTCTTCCATCGAGATAACTTCTGTATAGTTTGATTCTTTTTTCTGCTGCATTTTAATACCTCCATTCTCTTATTTATACCCTCTTACTATTATATTGGCATCACCCCTTTTCTATGCCAATTAATTCAAGTACTCTTTGATTGTATAAGAGAAATGTGTCCCGGATGTGGCAATTTTCTAAAATAATAATTAGATATTTCTTAAGGAAAAAGGAATTCTGCCATCAGTACTCTAACACGGTAATTGTAATGCGCCATCTGTCATTTTCTATATAATCGCTGCTTTGAATTGCAACCGCATGATCCATTGGATGAATAGCCACTGTCGCATCATTCCCCGCAATTCCTTTGTACAGTACCTGCTGCCCGGTTACTTCTCCATCTTCGATCTGCATGCCGACCACCTGCATGTATCGGTTATCCTGATCTCCCTCCACAAGGAATATATGGTCTCCCTGTTCACATGCAAATACCTCTGCGTTCATATAATCCAACGTCAGAAGATCCTTTTTGGCAGGTGACGTGGTCAAATCCTGATATAACACGATATGATCATCTCTGTCTTTGGCAATCAGCCCCGCTTCCGTATCGAACATGGGGAATGCCATTTCCGTCAACTGATCCCCCAGATTGCAGATCTCCTGGGTATTCATATCAAGTATCCGATGCAGTGCAACTGTCCTTGCAGTGCCATCCTCTGCAGAATTCTCTTCCATTACCATATCAAGCGTATTTCTCGACTGCTCCATACCATTTTCTGTAATATACACTTTAGACCCATCTCTGTTCGGCACCACAGTCCTCCAAAAATACTCATTTCCTTCAAATTGAATCTCTATTTTTTCTCCGGTTTCCATGTCATATCTGCATATGGACCAATCCTGATATGGATTCTGTTTACAATAATTGCCATCCGTCCATGAGAAAAACTTTGTCCCGTCTCCACTCCACGCATAACAGGACATCTCTGTCGCATCTTCCCATTCCCGAAGCACCGTTGCTTCCTGTTCGGAAGTTTTGAAGATGACCAACCCGATCATCGATTCTTCCCAGGTCTCAAAGGATATATATTTTCCTCCGGGCGCGATCTGCCCATTGCTGATCTCTCTTTCATCCAGCAGGATATTTTCCAGAATCTCTTTGGTATCCATATCAATCTTCTGCGCATAATATGCATGCATTCCCGTATCCGCTCCTGCATCTCTCACAATCCAAAGGCTGTCCTCATCCTCCTGATCCCACGCAATGTATCCGAGTTCATTTCCATTGCCCTCATAAGTATATTCATGGATATCCTTTATTTCAATACTTCCATTCTCTGCTTCTTCTCGATTTTCCTCAGGAAGCACTATCGTTTTGGACACTTCTTTCATGCCACAGCCGCATAAAAGACTGATTGTCAGCATATATCCTACAAAATATCTGCCTATTCTATTGCTTATTCGGTCCATTCCGATCACTCCTTCCTTCGAACCTTCTGCATCAACGGAAAATATACCTTGAAAATTGTATATCCGTCCGGGCTGCATTCCGCCTCAATACTTCCTCCATGCTCTTCCATAATCTTTTTGGTAATCGCAAGCCCAAGCCCTGAACTTCCAAGTTCCCTGGAACATTCCTTATCTACCCGGTAGAACGGCTCAAAGATATGACTTAATTCTTCCTCATCCATACCATCTCCTTTATTGATAACCGCAATCCGAACCATTCTTGCCCTTGCGGCAATCGAAATGACGATATCCTTCTTCGGCTCTCCGTACTTGATCGCATTATCAATCAGATTAATAAACACTTGACGGATTCTATCTTCTCTGCCTTCTATCATGTAAGTTCCCGCTCCTTTAAGAAGCAGCCGGTTCTCATACCGTCCTGCCTTCATCTGCATAGCGTCAATTACATCTTTCAAAAGATCGGTAACATTCAGAGGTCTCACGCCAGCAATGCTCTCCTTATTCTGCATCTCCAGAAGCTGTACGACCATCCGGTGCAGTCTTGTACTCTCCTGCAGAATATGCTCCATTCCATTATAGAAAAGTTCTTCATCATTCAGACCGTTTTCCTCTATGAGCTGGGCATATCCTGAGATCGTGGTAAGTGGAGTCTTTAATTCATGAGTCACGTTATTGTAGAATTCCTGACGGCTGTTCCATAACATGAGAATACGATCTCTGTCTTCCTGTATCTTCGCAAACTGCTCTTCCGTCACACGCAGCATCTGCACATAGTTCCGTGACAATTCCCCTACCTCATCTTTCCGTTCACAATATTGAAAATCCGCCTCCATTCCATCATTCATCTTTCCTTCCTTAAGCCATCTGGACATCGCACTGGATACACGGCTTAGATCCCGAATCGGCTTCACCATCCGACTGATCATAATCCAGATCAGCACAAAGATAATCCCAAAGGCCAGCACTGTAATCCGAAGAATGGATTGGATGGAATTCCATTTCTGATGATAGACATTGTTGTAATCCATATAATAACTGATAATCCCAATATCCTGATTCATTATCTGTACTGGCATTGTCAGATACACCTCGCAAGTCTCCTCACGCCCATAATTCACAGTGAAGGCACTTTCTTTATTCTTCGCTCTTTGAAAATCTGCCCTTTTATCTTCGCCTGAGAATCTGTTCTTATCGCTTCTTTGAAGCACCTCGCCATCCATATCATAAAGGGCAACTTCGTATTCTCCCGTCTTTTTTAGTTGGACTATGATATCATTCATGCATTTGCGAAAACTATCTTCATTGATCTGGCAGTTATTGATCAGCAGAATCTGCCGCACGTATAACTCCGTATTGCTTTGAATACTTAAGGCGTCTCCACGAATCTGATCCTCGATATCACGCCACATCCATTCTCTTACAAAATATCCAACAACCAGGATGCTTGCAACTCCCAGAATCAGCACACTGACACTGATCCTGAATAATATTCCATTCCACCATCTACTCTTCCGGTACATATTTATACCCCACGCCAAACACCGTAACGATTGCTTCTCCTACATGAAGTTTCTTTCTCAGCCGCTGTACATGGATATCTACCGTCCTGGTATCTCCCATAAAATCATATCCCCAGATCTGATCCAACAGATGTGCTCTCGTGAATACCTGTCTTGGATTCTTCACAAACCAAAGCAGCAGATCGAATTCTTTCGGTGTCAGTTCGACCAATTCTCCACACTGACACACCGTTCTTTCACGCTCAGAGATGACTGCATCTTTCACATGAAGTTTTTCTTCCTGCTCTTCTTCTGAAGTCTTGCGTGCCTTCCCGAATCTTCTGAGAATCGTCTTCACCCGGACGATTACTTCCCGAAGGTCGAAAGGCTTCGTGATATAATCATCTGCTCCGGATTCCAGACCATACACTTTATCATCGATACTTCCCCTCGCCGTCAGCATGATAATCGGAATATTATAAAGTTCCGTCAGCATCTTGCAGACATCTACTCCGCTTAAGTCAGGAAGCATCCAATCAAGCAGGACCAGTTGCGGCTGGTATTCATCAGCTGCTTTCAAGCCATCTGCCCCGGTATAAGCACATCGCACTTTAAACTTTTCTTTCTTGAAACCATATTCCAGGATGTCCGCAATCGGTTTCTCATCTTCTATTACAAGGATTCTGATCTCTTCTGACACCATATCTGCTCCCCTCTTTTTACAAAATAAAACAGTTCTGCCTATGCACCGAAAAACACCTCATGCCATACCAGAAATGCATAGACCGTCCATATCTTTCTGCTGTTATCTTCTCTCCCCTCTCTATGCCTGTCAAGAAGTTCCACCAGCATCTCCGTATGGAAATAATATGAAGAAGTCTCCCCTTCGAATCTCTCTCTGATCTGATTATACCATACATCCTCCTTCATCCAATTACGAATTGGGATTGGAAATCCTAATTTTTTCTTACGGGATACACTCTTCGGCAGATATTCGGCTGCTACTTTTCGTAGTACATATTTGGTCGTATAATTCCTGGTCTTCATCCGATGCGGAATCCTTCTTGCCACCCGGAAAACATCTATGTCCAGAAACGGCACTCGAAGTTCCAGCGAATGCGCCATACTCATCCGATCTGCCTTCTGCAGGATATCTCCCGGCAGCCAGTACTTAAGGTCAATGTACTGCATCTGTTCAGAATCCGGCAATTCTGCAGCCTTGGCATATGTATCTTCTAAGAATTCTTTTGGTTCCTGCGTCTGCTGCAGTTTGCTCCTCTTAAGCAGCGCCTCCCGTTCCCACGCATGAAAAATATATGCGTTACCGATATACCTCTCCTGAAGCGGGCTGGCAGCACGAATCAGATAATTCCTTCCTTTCACCCCCTCCGGAAGACGCTTGGCTCTCCCAGCGATTCTCTTTCGAATTCCTATGGGAATCCAGTCCAGAACATGGAGCGCCTTTGGTTCCAGATAGATATTATAGCCTCCGAATATCTCATCTGCCCCCTCTCCTGACAGCACAACCTTCACATGCTTTGCCGCCTCCTGAGATAGAAAATAGAGTGCGATCGCAGAGGCATCCCCGGATGGTTCATCCAGATAATACATCACTTTCGGAATGGCTTCTGTATATTCCTCCTGGGTAATGTATTTCTGCATATTCTCAATCTGCAGTGTATCCGCAAGATCCTTCGCATATGTAATCTCATTGTATTTCTCACCTTCGTGGGCGAATCCTACTGTAAACGTCTTCTTACATCCTGACATGGCTGCTATCAGACTGGAATCCACACCGCTTGATAAGAAACTTGCCACCTCTACGTCACTGACCAGATGCCTGGTAACCGACCGCTGCATCATCTCCTCCACGTCTCTCATCCGATCTGCCAGTTTTCCTCGCCTATCCGGTTCCAAAGACGGATCAAAATAACGGGTTATCTTCAACTCCTGATTCTCATACACCAGATAATGCCCTGGCAGCAAGCGATAGATTCCCTTGAAGAATGTCTCAGGCAAAACCGAATACTGGAAAGACAGGTATTGCTCCAGCGCCTCTTCATTCACTTGCTTCTCATATCCGGGGAATTCCAGAATACTCTTAATCTCGGAAGCAAATACAAACGCATCCCCAATCAAAGCATAATAGAATGGCTTAATCCCGAAGAAATCCCTTGCCGCGAACAGACTCCTCCTCTTCTCATCCCAGATGGCGAAACTGAACATGCCGCGCAGTTTCTCAAGCATCCCTTTCTGATATTCCTCGAACCCGTGAAGCAGTACCTCCGAATCCGATGCATTCCCAAACTGATGACCTTTTTGCTCTAACATCTTCTTAAGAATCTGGTAATTATAGATCTCCCCATTGAACACTAAGGTCATGCTTCCATCTTCATTCTGCATCGGCTGCATCCCTGAATCCAGATCAATGATGCTAAGCCGCCGGAATCCAAGCATCGCCCCATCTGCATAATAAGTATCACCACCATCCGGTCCACGGTGCTCCATGACCTTCATCATACGGTTCAAGATCTGCTCCCTCTCCTCAACCGCTCCAATAACCCCACAGATTCCACACATATCTATCTCTCCTCTTCTTTGGCTTGTATTGTTGTATGAAAATATTGTAGAATAGGGAGATTTCTAAGATTCTATCAAAATGTTTCGAAAGTGTAAAATGTGGGAATTTTGTTCTTGAAGAGTAATTCGTAAGGTGTACGGCAGAGAGGGGCAGTATGGGCGTGGAACGGATTTATATTCATGTAGTAGGAGTTTTCTTTATTCGCTTACACTTCCAATGTGTTTCCCTACCGATACCGTCCCACATGCGCCCTGCCGGAATCCTCCCCATGTAGAAAGTCTTGAGAATCCGGAACTGTCAGGCGCAGGGATAAGGTTTGGCGGGACTGGGCTCGTTGGACAAGCGTTAGAATCCGTTGCAATCAAAGAGGCAGAGATTGTGTACGAAGTGCTGACCTCAAGTCAGCACTTCGAGGACTGCCTGAGTTCAATCATCATCAGATGATTGGACGAATCAGTCCGGTTACACAATCTCTGCCTCTTTGATTGTTATGGATTCTTAGCGCAGGACTCCGAACCCAGCCCCGCCAAGCCTCATCCCTGCGCCGTACACTTCCCAATAATCAAATTCCTACTTACAATTCCTATATATAATATCCTCTCTACCCGGTCCATTCGAAACCATCGTGATCGGATATCCAATCTGCTCTTCTACGAACTCAATATACTTCCGGCAGTTCTCTGGCAATTCTTCATAAGTCTTAATTCCGCGGATATCGCATTTCCATCCCGGAAGTGTCTTAAGAACCGGTTTTGCCTTCTCCAAAAGATGTGTGGTCGGGAAATCTGTTGTCACTTCTCCGTCAATCTCATATCCCACACATACCGGGATCTCATCTAAGTATCCCAGTACATCCAGTACCGTGAATGCTACATCTGTCGTTCCCTGCATTCTGCAGCCATACTTGGAAGCCACACAGTCGAACCATCCCATTCTTCTCGGACGTCCGGTAGTTGCTCCGAATTCTCCGCCGTCTCCGCCGCGTCTTCTCAGTTCATCTGCCTCATCACCGAAGATCTCGCTTACGAAAGCGCCTGCTCCTACCGCACTTGAATATGCCTTACATACGGTGATTACCTTCTTGATCTCATACGGCGGAATGCCTGCTCCGATCGCGCCATACGCTGCCAGAGTAGAAGAAGAAGTAACCATTGGATAGATTCCATGATCCGGATCTTTCAAAGAACCAAGCTGTCCCTCTAACAGGATCTCTTTTCCTTCTTTTAATGCATTGTGCAGATAGAGGGATGTATCACATACATACGGCTCTACCATCTTCTTATATTCTTGAAGTTCATTATATAGATCATCAGGATCGATTGTTGGCTTGTGGTACAGGTGTTCCAGCAATACATTCTTCTGGGCTGCAACCCTGGCTACTTTTTCCTTCAACAGTTCATCATCGAAGAGTTCACTTACCTGGAAACCAATCTTCGCATATTTATCAGAATAAAATGGTGCGATTCCTGACTTCGTTGATCCGAAAGACTTTCCTCCCAGTCTCTCCTCTTCATATGCGTCAAAATTCTTATGATAAGACATTACCATCTGGGCACGGTCTGATACAAGAATCTTCGGCATCGGAACATCTCTCTCAACAATAGACTGGATTTCTTTAAAAAGCACCGGAATATCAAGCGCTACACCATTTCCAATAATGCTTGTGGTGTGACCGTAGAACACGCCTGAAGGCAAGGTATGCAATGCAAACTTACCATAATCATTGATGATCGTATGACCTGCATTGGCTCCTCCCTGAAATCTTACGATAATATCCGCCTCTTCTGCGAGCATATCCGTAATCTTTCCTTTTCCTTCGTCTCCCCAGTTAGCACCAACTACTGCTTTAACCATATCAATTCCTCCTGCGTTATTAACGTAACTTATTGCTCTCATTAATGATTCCTTATGAAACCACTTTAAGCATTATACTATATTTTCCCGTTTCTGTAAAATGCATTTTCAAGGATTCAGGCATTTTCTTCTGCCTTTTTCTACATCAGCGGGGCAATCAACCTTAATACTTGCCCTGTAATCTTCGTAAACATACTTCGATTCTTAGCCTCAACCAAAGTTACTTTGTGACATTTTACAAGCGTCTGCTGGAAATCCCGTTCAATCTTATCAATTTCTGAATTATTGTAGATAAATGCACCACACTCAAAATGCAGGTACAGACTTCGATAATCCAGATTAATCGTACCGACGGTTGCCGTATCATCATCCGATACGAACACCTTTGCATGGACGAATCCCGGTGTGTACTCATAGATCTGTACTCCGCCCTCGATCAATTCCTTGTAATACGTCTTTGCAACTACAAATGCATACCATTTATCCGGAATATGAGGCATAATGATGATTACCTCGATTCCACTCTTGGCTACCCTGGTCAGCGTCGTAATCATCTCATTATCCAGAATCAGATAAGGTGTCATAATATGTACGTATTTCTTTGCGTGGTTCAGAATATGGAAATATACTTCCTCACCTACATTCTCATTATCAAAAGGACTGTCGGCGTAAGGAATTACATAGCCCATCTCCCGATGAAGACCTGACCTCTTCGGCGTCAGGTATTTCCTATAATCCTCCTGTCTTCTCTCATCTACATTCCACATCTGTAAGAATACCATCGTCAGACTTTGCACAGCATCTCCTCTTAGCATGATTGCCGTATCCTTCCAGTGTCCGAATCTTACCTTTTTATTAATATATTCATCTCCCAGATTGATTCCTCCGGTAAATCCTACTTTACCATCAATGACACAGATTTTCCGATGATCCCGGTTATTCTGAGTCGTTGACAGGAATGGCTTGATGCTGTTGGACATCTTGCACTGAATTCCGTATCGCCTAATTTGGCTCGGATAATTATAAGGAAGCATAGATATGGCGCACATGCCATCATACATAAACCGCACTTCGACGCCTTCTTTCGCCTTCTCTTTCAGGATCTCCAGTATGGTTCCCCACATATATCCTTCCTCAACGATAAAATATTCCATAAATATGAACTTCTTTGCTTTTTTCAGTTCCGTTATCATCGCCTTGAACTTATGCTCTCCCAACGGGAAATACCGAACCTGCGTATTCCGGTAAGTCGGGAAGCCCAACTGATTCGACAGATAATAGGATAACTGGGCATTCGCAGACTTGCTCGCCCATAATGCATCTACTACATCCCTGTCCTGCTGCATATACTCAGACGTCTCAATCCTAAGTGTAGACAGGCGATTCTGCATGAATCTGGTTCCAAACTGCATCTGCACGAAGACATAGAACAGAACTCCAATAATCGGAAATGCCAACACACATAACATCCACGTCATCTTAAATGCCGGATTCCCCTTTGAGTTAATAATATAAATTACGATAATCGCCTGCAATATAATCAATGCTCCATAAATATATGTGATATACTCTTCCAGATAGCAGAATGCCCCAACAGCCGTTCCTATCTGCAAAAGAAGCAGAAGAAGAATGATTCCTGTTCTACTGAATATGATACGGAACAAACCTTTTTTGGCTGTACCTGGTACTTCGTTTTTACTCATATATTACACTCCTCTGTTCAAACATATGTCTCAGTTTAACACAATTTTTCATCCTTCTCAACTTACACATTTATTTAAATCGTCACTATACATACATTTTATTTTATTTTTAGAGGAAAAATAATGCAATATGTGTTATGATATGGTTTAGAATACAATTTTGAAAGGAGATATTACTATCATGGACAAATGGCTCAAGAAGATATTAGGTCTGGCTGCTGCCAGTGGTGCAATTGCAGGACTGATCTATTATTTGAAGAAAAAAGATTCTGACAAGGACGATGAATTCGCTGATGATTTTGAAGACAATGATTTCGACCTTGACAGCGACTTAAAACCAGTATCAGACCGTGAATACGTATCTTTGAATCCATCTGCAAAAGAGGAAGCAGACAAAGCGGAGGAGACTGCTTCTGAGGAGAGTGCATCTGATGAAACTGTTTCCGAAGAGACCGCTTCTGAAGAGACTGCTTCCAAAGAGACCGCTTCTGAAGACGCCGAGGATACCAAAACAACGGAAGAATAATACACACTGGCTTATGAATCAAATGAAAAAGACGAAAGTACAGATCCTACTCCTATGCCCTGTATTTTCGTCTTTTTTATTTAAACTTCTCTCCAGCAATTCTTAAGAATCTCCACCGCCTGTCGGATCTGATCCTCCGTAAGGTTCGCATAACCTAATAATATGGTTGCTTTCTTATCTGCCTGTTCCTTGATACAGTAATCTGACAGTCCATAGACCCTGATATCCTTCTTTGCCGCTCTTTGAATCAATTCTTCCTCTGTCATGCCATTTTCAAAAGTAAGGAGCAGATGAACGCCTGCATGCTCCCCTGAGATCTTGCAGATATCTTCCAGCGGACGCAGTTCATCGATCAGCACATCGTGCCTGCTCTTATACAGAGCCCTTGTTTTATTCAAATGTCTCTCATAATATCCATCTTCGATGAATTTCTGGACAATTAACTGATCCACTTTGGAAACCGTGGAATTCACAAACCGGGTCTTCTTATTATATTCATCTAACAAAGGCTTTGGAAGCACCATGTAACTCAATCGAATCGCAGGCGCGATCGATTTAGAAAAGGTTCCCAGATAGATGACTTTATCATGGATATCATATCCTTGTAAAGCAGGAATCGGCTTACCCTTGTAACGGAATTCACTGTCATAGTCATCTTCGATGATATGGCGTCCTTCTTTCCGACATGCCCATTTCAGCAGTTCCATCCTGCGCTTAATTGGCATAACAATCCCCGTTGGATACTGATGCGACGGCGTCACATAAGCAATATCAGCTTCTGATTCCTCCAATTCTGATACTTTCATTCCATATTTATCCAGTGATACCGGCACCGTCTCATAGGACATGCCGTTTGCCATACGGTAAGCCTGCTTATAAGTCGGATCTTCAAAGGCAATCTTATGATCCATTCCAAGAATCATGCCTAACAGCATCAGGATATAATCACTTCCTGCGCCCACAATAATCTGATTCGGAGAGCAGTTCACTCCTCTCGCCTGATACAGATAGTTGCTAATGGCATTGCGGAATCCATATTCTCCTTGCGAATCCCCGGTACGAAATAACTCGGTACGGTCATCTATCAAGATATCCTTCGAAAGTTTTCTCCACACATTATAAGGAAAACTCTTCAGGTCAACTCCATTCGGCGTAAAATCATACTGATATTTTCTACGCACATCCCCTTTCTGCGCTTCCCTTGCCTTCACGGGCTTCAGATGATACAACTCCTTGATCTGCGCCACAAAGAATCCCCGGTAAGGTTCTGATTCTATATAGCCCTCCGAGAGAAGCTGCTCATACGCCAGTTCCACCGTACTGCGACTCACTTCCAGATGCTTCGACAAAGCCCTTGTAGACGGAAGTTTCTCCCCGTACGGAATCCTGCCGTTCTGGATGTCCGACTTAATATAGTCATAGATCTGCTCATAGAGCGGAATCTTCGAATTTGTCTTCAGATTGATCGTCAATTCATTCATATTACTTCTTCGGTAATTTAAAGGAACTCTTCAAAGATACGATTCTGTTAAATACCAGGTTCTCCGGTGTGGAATCCTTGGAATCAATACAGAAGTATCCATTTCTTACGAACTGGAAACTGTCACATGCCTTCGCGTCTGCGAAACTGTCTTCCACATAGCATTCCTTACGAATCTCCAGAGAATTCGGATTCAGGTTCAAAGAACCGTCTTCTTTATTGTATACGCCCTTCTCCTCATCGATCAGGTTCTCGTACAGACGTACTTCTGCCTGTTTTGCATAAGGTGCTGCTACCCAGTGGATCGTTCCTTTGACTTTACGTCCGGTAAAACCAGTGCCACACTTTGTCTCCGGATCGTAAGTACAGTGTACTACTGTCACATTGCCGTCGGCATCCGTCTCGTAACTTTCGCATTTTACAAAGTATGCGTGCATCAGGCGTACTTCATTGCCCGGGAAGAGGCGGAAATACTTCTTCGGGGGCTCGATCATAAAATCGTCACGCTCAATATATAACTCCTTGCAGAACGGAACTTTACGCATACCAAGTTCCGGATTCTCCATGTTGTTATCTACATCCAGATACTCTACCTCGTCTTCCGGATAGTTATCAATCACCAGTTTAATCGGATCTAAGATTGCCATCATACGAGCCTTCTTCATCTTCAGATCCTCACGGATACAGTATTCAAGCATCGCGTAGTCTACAGAACTCTGGCTCTTGGATACTCCGCACATCTCCACAAACATACGGATAGATTCCGGAGTAAATCCACGTCTTCTAAGCGCTGCGATAGATACCAGTCTCGGATCATCCCATCCATCCACGATACCTTCCATAACCAGTTTCTTAATATATCTCTTACCCGTTACTACATTCGTCAGATACATCTTAGAAAACTCAATCTGGCGTGGTGCCGGGTCGAATTCACATTCTCTTACTACCCAGTCATATAACGGTCTGTGATCTTCAAACTCCAAGGTACAGATGGAATGTGTAATCTTCTCAACTGCATCTTCAATCGGATGTGCAAAATCATACATCGGATAGATGCACCATTTATCTCCGGTATTGTGATGTGCCATATGCGCCACACGATAGATAACCGGATCACGCATGTTGATGTTCGGCGATGTCATATCAATCTTCGCACGAAGCACTTTCTCCCCATCCTCATACTTTCCGTCCTTCATCTCCTCGAACAGCCTTAAGTTCTCTTCCACAGAACGATCCCTGTATGGACTGTTCTTTCCAGGCTCCGTCAGAGTGCCTCGGTATTCTCTGATCTCATCTGCGCTTAAGTCACAGACGAAAGCCTTGCCTTTCTTGATGAGTTTCACTGCACATTCATACATCACATCAAAATAATCGGATGCAAAATACAGATGATCCTTAAAATCTGCTCCCAGCCATGCCACATCTTCTTTGATAGACTCTACGAACTCCGTATCCTCTTTTGTCGGATTGGTATCGTCAAATCTCAGATGGAAAGTTCCGTTATATTTCTTAGCAAGTCCGGAATTCAAAATGATAGACTTCGCATGTCCAATGTGCAGATATCCATTCGGCTCCGGCGGAAATCTGGTGCATACTTCCGTATAAACGCCTTCTGCCAGGTCCTTATCTATCTCCTGTTCGATAAAATTTTTGGAAACTGTTTCTTCTCCCATATTGTTCCTCCTTGTAGATACTTACATTCTGTTCCCTATCTTATCATAAAAAATATGGCGAAACAAGTTACAATCGTGATTTCAGCACAACAAGTCCATGAACAATCATCGCTGCGTGATCCGCTGCCAGCATCCCTGTCTCTTTTACCTTGAATTTCTCTTCTCTTATGATTCCTTCTGTTGCTGTTCTTACTACCACGGCTGTCGTATCCAGACTACGGCTCTTATTCCGTATCTTTAAGCGATAAGTGTCTTTGATCTGATCCTTCGTCCATGCAGCCTCGACAAGTTCCAGACTCACATCGCACCATACCGCATCCGCAGCATCGTCTCCTGCCTGAACCTTAACATCATGCTCATCTACCAGCGCCATATACGCCGTTGTAATCACCCGCGTCCGTGGATCTCTGTCGTAATCACCATAAGTCGCAAGCTGTTCCATCCGAACTCCTGCAACCCCTGTCTCCTCCTCCAGTTCCCGTCTGGCTGTAACATCCAGGTCCTCATCTAAGTTCACGAACCCGCCCGGCATCGCCCAGTATCCGATACAGGGATGATTGCTCCTCTTTACAAGCAACACCTTCAGCCCTTTAAGCGAACCGTCTAACTCCCCTGAATGTGCGAATATTAAAGCATCTGTCGTACAACTCGGAGTCTGATATCTATATGGATCATAATCTTCAAGAAACTCCTCAAGACTCTGACCCTGTGCATTCGGCTCTCCATTGCCATAAAAACTTGATATATCTTTTAAAAATGTTGTCATTGCTCTTTTCCTCCTTCTCCTATGCCTGTTTCCTATCATTCCCCACACCACTCTTTATAATCATCAGAAGAACTCCTGCCCAGATAAATACAAACGAAATAATCTTATCCACATTCACCGCCTCTTTGAATAAGAATATCCCCATCAAGAACTGAATCGTAGGATTCAGATACATCAGAATTCCTGTCAGATAGAAAGGAATCTTCTTGACTCCTGCCGTATACACCAGAAGCGGAAATGCCGTAATGATTCCAGCCAGCGGAAGCAACCCCCACTGCATCCCATGCAGTATACCTCCCGCTCCCATGCCATTCATCTCCGCATATATCATGTATCCCAACGTCACAGGGGATACCAACAACGTCTCCAGGAATAGAGACTCATCGCTTCCAAGCGGCAGCCCTTTCTTAATCATCCCATACACAGCGAAACTGCCTCCAATCACCATCGCAAGCACCGGCACCGTTCCCGAACGAACCACCAGATACAGCACCCCCGCTGCACTTAAGCCAACCGCCGTCCACTCCCTAATAGACAGCCTTTCCCGAAAACATAAGACTCCCAATACCACCACCAGAATCGGATTCATATAATATCCAAAACTGCTATCCAGCAGATGCCCGTTATTTACCGCCCAGATATAACTCCCCCAATTAATACACACGACCACTCCACAGATTCCACACCGTAAAACCAGCCATCGATCCTTTAAAATCTCTCTAATTCTCTCCCATTTCCGTCTGACCGTCAGATAAACCACACAAAATCCCAACGACCAAACGACCCTGGCACATAAGATATAAACAGCCGGAACCGCCTCCAACGTCTTCCAAAACACCGGAAGACATCCCCACATAATATATGTAGCCGTCACAAGCACGATCCCCAGTCTCTTCTCATCTCCCATCCCACTTGTCACTTTTCCACTTTTACTTATACCATCCCTACTATCCATATTCTTCTCAATCCTCACACTATCACTCCTCGTTTTCTCAGGTATCATTCATATCCTGGTCAAAAACTGCGTCCACTAATTCGTATCTGCATTCTGACTCACCTGCGGCATCCATTTTCCCTTCCAGGCATAGATCAATATCAATGCTAATCCTACCATCCAGGATAATGGATATACAACCATAAGCAAGGACAGTTCATGCGCAATAGACATTGCTATGCCAATCCAGATCACCCGGAACACGCATAACGAGAAGAGAATAATGAGCATCGGCTGCAAGGTCTTCCCCGTCCCTCGTATGGTACCCGATATCACATGAAGAAGCGCCAGACTCCAGTAGAACGGGCAGAAATACTTCATAATATAGACCCCATATGCCACCACATCAGCGTCCCCGGTAAATACCCCAATGACCGGCGATGCGAAAAGTAATAACAACGCTCCCGTCACAACAGTATAGAGAATCCCCATTCCCGCTGATACATACAGCCCTTTCTTCACCCTATCATATCTGCCAGCTCCGATATTCTGTCCCGTAAATGTAGTTGCAGCCATACTGAAACTCAGTACCGGAAGGATATTAAAGCCATCGACCTTGACATAGGCAGCAAATCCAGCCATAACAACCGCCCCAAAACTATTCACACTGGACTGGACAATTACATTGGAAAATGAGATTACAATATTCTGGATTCCCGTCGGAAGCCCAATCTTGATAATCTTAGACAACAAATGGTCATAGAATCGGATGTCTCTGAGACGCACCTGATAGATCTCGCCACACCTAGTCAGAAACAGAAGAATGCAGACACAAGAAATCAACTGACTGATATCCGTCGCCAACGCCACCCCTACGATTCCCATCTTAAGCACCACCACAAACAGAAGATCCAGGAATATATTCGAGATTGCCGCAATCATCAGATAGATCAGGGAACGCCTGGAATTCCCCACCGCATTCAAGATTCCGGCAGACATATTATAGATCACGGAGAAGAAGATTCCTCCAAAATACACCTGCAGATAGATGATCGCCTGATCTAGTACTTCATATGGAGTTCCCATGGCTCTTAACAGTACCGGAACCAGAAGAATCCCTACGAATGTCATTACCAATCCTGCCACAAGCGCAACTGCCAGCGTAGTATGTACTGCTTTCTTTACGCCCTGCTTATCCTGCGCTCCGAAAAACTGCGAGATGACTACACCCGCACCTGCCGAAGCACCGATACAGAAACTGATCAGCAGATTAATGATTGAACCACTCGACCCCACTGCTGCCAGCGCCTCACTTCCAATATAGTTTCCTACAATAATCGAATCCACCGTATTATATAACTGCTGAAACAGATTCCCCAGAATCAACGGGATTGAATAGAATAGCATCTTTTTCCAGATAGAACCTTCTGTCATAACCGCCGAACTTTTCATTTGTATTACCTCTCATATCTCTTTTATATTTCCTGCAACCATACACCGCATACATACTCACTCTATAGAATTGGAGAAAAAAAATACTCCCTGAACTGGGAGTACCTCTCATGATGTCTATCAAGCTGCCTAGCGGAATCGAACCGCCGACCTCCGCCTTACCAAGGCGACGCTCTACCGACTGAGCCAAGGCAGCACGCATATTCGATATGCAACATTGATACTATACAATACCTAATGTGGTTTTGTCAATAAGATTTTCCACAAATTTTACCACAAATTTTTCATGAAATTTTTCAGATTCAGATTTCAACCATTCAGATTTCAGCACTTACCGTTTCTCATTCTCCAGAATCTTCTCTGTCTTACTTTTAATCCGCTGAAGAGCATTATCAACCGTCTTCGGACTCTTATCCAGCAGACGGGCGATGGTCTTATAATCAGTTCCCAGAAGATGCAGGTACAGAACACGGTTCTCAAGATCGCTTAGACTCTCCTCCAGTTTCGTCTCTAATAATTCTGCATATTCCCGACTGACCAGCAATTCTTCAGGATTACTCTCTCCGCCGGCCTCCATAGTATCCATCAGCGCCCCCTGCTCTCCTGTCTTCTCATAGAGGGAGACGTAACTGTTAAGCGGGCTGTGTTTCTTACGCTTAGATGCTTCAATGGCAGAGTACATCTGCCTGGTGATACAGAGTTTGGCGAAACTAAAAAAAGAGGTCTCCTGCTCCACATTATAATCCTGCACTGCTTTAAACAAGCCAATCATCCCCTCCTGGATCAGATCATCATTCTCTCCGCCCAGCAGGTACATGGCATTGGCTTCTTTTCGCACCAGGTTCTTATATTTTTCCATGATATAATCAATGATGTTCTTATCACCTTTTCGGAGATTGCAGATCAATTGTTCATCCGTCATCTGTCCATAGTTCGCCATCTTCTCCTCCATATTTTTATATCGTTAATCGCTGTCTTACAACCTCATACGCAAGTACTCCCGCTGCCACAGATGCATTCAGAGAGTCAATATCTCCCTTCATAGGGATACTCGCCACAAAATCACAGGTTTCCTTCACCAGGCGGCTGACGCCTTCTCCTTCATTCCCTATCACAAGTCCAATCGGGCCGGTCAGATTCAGATCATACATTTTCTCGCCGCCCATGTCGGCACACACGAACCACAGTCCCTGCTCCTTTAACTCTTCCATCGTCTTCTTCAGGTTGGTGACCTTTGCTACTGGAGTATAATTCAGTGCTCCTGCCGATGTCTTAGCCACGGTAGCCGTAAGCCCTACTGCCCGGCGCTTCGGGATGATGACTCCATGAGCACCTGCCAGATTCGCCGTACGGATGATAGCGCCTAAGTTATGCGGATCTTCGATATTGTCCAGCAAAATCAGAAATGGATCTTCGCCCTTTTCTTTCGCTAATGCCAGCATGTCCTCAACCTCCGCATACTCGTAAGCCGCTGCATATGCAATGACCCCCTGATGCCTGCCCGTCTCGGACAACTGAGATAACCGCTCCTTCGTTACGAATTGAAGGATGATATCATGCTTTTTGGCTTCTCTTATAATCGTCCTCACCGGACCATCCTGACAGCCATCTAAAACTAATAGTTTATCGATCGGTCTGCCAGAACGGAACGCTTCCAGAACTGCATTACGACCTTCAATCATATTCGGATTACTCTCCTGGCTTCTGTCCATACCTTCCTTCTGGCTTCTATCTTGCTTTCTGTTTTCATTTTTATTTGCCGTTTTATAAGTTTCTTTTTTCATAAAGGACTCCTTATACGCTCTATTCTTTTTCTTTCAGACTGTCTAACCCTATTTTAACCAGATCAAGCATCCTTTTCCACTCTTTTTTCAGATACAGATATCCCAGCAATGCCTCGAAGCCGGTTGCCCTGCGGTAGTCTGTAATGGACTGATTCTTTGCCGGGGAAACACTCTTTGCATTCCTGCCCCGTTTGTATATCGCGTGTTCCTCCTCCGTCAAGTGTTCCTGCATGGTCCGCATCATGCGTGACTGAGCGGAAGCCTGTACCAGGGCGCTGGTCTCCTTGTGGAGTTTCTGAACCTGCTGATTTCCTTCATTCACAATTAAGGACTTAATGATCAAGTCATAAATACTGTCACCGATATACGCCAAAGTAAGAGGTGAATACGCTCCTGCATCCACCTCTTTCATCTGGAATCGTTCCTGCATATATGAGTCAAACTGCCAATCTACGCTTTTTTCCATTGCACTCCTTCTCTCGTATCCTTAAGAATAATTCCTTTTGCCAGTAACTCGTCACGGATTGCATCTGCCCTTGCGAAGTCTTTCGCTTTTCTTGCTGCCTGACGCTCTTCGATCAACTTCTCGATATCTTCTGCCAAGATTTCTTCCTCTTTATCCACAATCAATCCGAGAACATCCGTCAGTTTCACCAGAAGGTCGAATAATTTCTGAAGATATTCCTTAGAACTGTCTGCGCTTGCTGTTGTATTGATGTATTTTACCAGTTCAAAGATAGCGGCAACTGCATCTGCGGTGTTAAAGTCATCTTCCATGGCTGTCTCGAAGCCCTGTACAAATTCATCAGTCTTCGTATAATTAGAGGTCTCTTCTTCTGTCATTGCTTCCGTCTTAGCATTCCTCATCAGGAACTTCAGATTATCTGCTGCGTTGACAATACGCTCCAGACCATTCTTGGATGCCTCCATCAGATCTGCGCTGAAGTTAAGCGGGCTTCTGTAGTGCGCACTTAACATGAAGAAACGAAGCACCTGAAGATCATACTGCTCACTGATCTCACGAACAGTACGGAAATTGCCAAGAGACTTGCTCATCTTGTGATTGTCAATATTCAGAAATGCATTGTGCATCCAGTATCTTGCGAATTCCTTGCCATTCGCCGCCTCACTCTGGGCGATCTCATTTTCATGGTGTGGGAATACAAGATCCTCTCCACCGGCATGGATGTCGATCTGCTCGCCTAAGTATTTCTTAGACATAACGGAACATTCAATGTGCCATCCCGGACGTCCGTCACTCCATGGAGACTCCCATGCTGGTTCGCCTTCCTTCTTCGGCTTCCATAATACGAAATCCAATGGATCTTCTTTCTCATCTTCTCCGGTTACCAGAAGAGAACGTTCGCCAGAACGCAGATCATCTAAGTTCTTATGAGATAATTTCCCATAATCCTTGAACTGTCTGGTGCGGAAATATACGGTTCCGTTCTTCTCGTAAGCATATCCCTTCTCAATCAGAGTACCAATCATGTCTACCATGCCGCAGATCTCTTCGGTTGCAAGCGGATGCTTGGTGGCCGGTTTTACATTCATTCCTTCCATATCCTTCTTGCATTCTGCGATATAGCGCTTGGATATCTCATCTGCAGATACCCCTTCTTCGATGGCTTTCTTGATAATCTTGTCATCTACATCTGTAAAATTGGATACGAAGTTCACATCATATCCTTTGTATTCGAAATATCTTCTTACGGTATCGAATACAATCATTGGTCTTGCGTTACCGATGTGAATGAAGTTGTAGACAGTAGGTCCGCAGACATACATCTTTACCTTTCCTTCCTCCAAAGGTACGAATTCTTCTTTTCTCTTAGACAGTGTGTTGTACAGTTTCATAGCCTACTCTTTCTCCTTTTTCTTTTCTCAATCTATCTATATTTTATTGTATCCCAAACTCATCACCGGGATATCTGCTCTTCCGTCTCTGACGTATCCGTCTCCTGCTGATCCAGAATCTCGATATCATCGGTTCTCATGCATCTCATGCGTTTCTCCATCTCCAGGATCTGCCTGTGCATACGCAGGTTATCCGCCTGTAATTCTCGGATATCATTGCTGATTGGGTCTGGCAGATGTACCTGATCCATATCCATGCGCGGAATCTTCTGATCACCCATCTTTACGATCCGCCCCGGTACGCCTACTACCGTACAATTCGGCGGCACTTCTTTTAATACCACGCTTCCGGCACCGATCTTGGAATTCTCACCGATCTTAAAAGAGCCTAAGACCTTGGCTCCGGCGCTTACCATAACATTGTCGCCCAACGTTGGATGACGCTTTCCCTGTTCTTTGCCGGTTCCTCCCAAAGTAACTCCCTGATACAGTGTTACATTATCACCAAGTTCAGCTGTCTCGCCGATGATGACTCCGCTTCCGTGGTCAATGAACAGTCCTTTTCCAATGGTAGCACCAGGATGTATCTCAATCCCTGTCTTCCTTACCGCACGCTGGGACACCCACCGGGCAAGGAAATAATGTTTCTTCAGGTATAACTTATGTGCCACGCGGTAGCGCAGGATGGCTTTAAAACTTGGATACAGGAACACCTCCATATTCGACTTGATCGCCGGGTCTCGTTCCCGTATGACCTGGATTTCTTCCTTAATATAGGATATGATACCCATAATAATCTCTCCTTTTCAATTATGCAATACATTGATTTCTTTTGTGCATTGGAGACTACTTGTTTCCCGTGATATAAAAAAACTCCGTCTCTCAATCTGTTCTTAAGAGACGAAGTTACTCCGCGGTTCCACTCTTATAGAGAATATCATTCGTATAAATATCCCCCACTCGATACACGTAACGTGTGTAATCCCGTATCCGGCTACTTGGCAGTTCATTCATCAGCCCTTTCACCGAATCAACTCCCGGACGCACTTCACAGGTACTTTGTTTAAAACTGCTTTCAGCCGATGACAGTTTCTCTCTGTTAACTCCATAATCTGCTACTCTTTCCGTTCAATGTTTTTGTCGCTATAGGATATATAATATGTGAAAATAGTGAATTTGTCAATTGGGGACACCACTTTTTTAAAAAGGGACAGGGCAAATCGAATCGGGGACGGGGGCATTGAAATCGAAAAAACCCCCGTCCCCAATTGACTACCACCTTATCTCTACCTTGAACAGGTCCGCCTCTGTCTCAATCTTGAACTTCCCTTTCTGCAATTCCACAAAACTCTTCGCAATCGCAAGTCCAAGCCCTGAGCCTTCTGTATTCCTTGATGCATCTCCTCTTACGAACCGCTCCGTAATCTCCTCAGGATTGAAATTCAATTCCGCTGCGGATACGTTCTTCATCCGCACCACAGTTTCCTGTCCTTCTTTTACAATCTCGATGTACACCCTTGTATGCGGCATTGCGTATTTTATGATATTGATAAGAAGATTTTCGAACACCCGGTAGGTCTTCTGGCTGTCGAGAGACGCGATTACCTTGACTTCCGGATACGTACAGCGGAAATCAAGCCCTGCCTCCGTAATCTTATCTTCCATCTCCAGTTTCACCTGCTTAAAGAGGTTCACCACATCTACATCTACAATATTCAGCGTTACATTCTTACTGCTCGCTTTGCTGATCTCAAACAGATCTTCAATCAATACTTTCAGGCGCAGAGATTTGCGCTCCAATACTTCTATATAATCCTTCCGCTTCTCTTCGTCCTTTTCTTCCTTCAGAAGATTCACATAAGTGATGATCGCCGTCAGCGGAGTCTTCAAGTCATGGGACACATTGGTGATAAGTTCCGTCTTCATCCGCTGGCTCTTCACCTCTTCATCCACCGCTTTCTTGAATCCTTTCTGAATCTTCTGCATCTCTGTCTTAAATGGATTGAACACCCCAAGATCTTCGGTAATCTCTGCTTCCAGATTGCCTTCTGCTATCTCGCCTGTCGCTTTCAGAAGAATCGCATATTTCTCCTGCAGATCATTATAATATTTTCGCAGAATAAAGAATAGTATTACGGAATAGACTACCAGTGCCATGATTCCAAATACCCACATGCTGCATACCACTGCCAGAATCACGAAGTTGCACAGCACGATCTTAAGTATGGCTGCATTGCTCTTTTCACTCAGATCAATGTTCTCCAGTGAATGATAGACTCTGCCAATCCAGCCTCTCACCTTTGCTCCGGCAGCCCTTACTGTTTTTTTCATCCAGTTCCAGGCACGTATGATATATTTCCAATAATGGCACAAAAGCGTTCTTTCCTTCACATATGTGCGAATTCCCAGAATATATACATCCCTTACACATGTCGCCGCCCAATAAACTACCGAGAATATAATCACCCACACACAGAAATCAAACATGTCTGCCATGCCGTCCCGCCTTTCCAACATCCACCCAAAGTTGTTGAATAGCAGCACCATTGCCGTTCCGAGTACACCAATCACAATTTCAAACGGTGCCCGGAATACCTTCTCCCTTCCAATACTCCATGAAGGTATCATCGGATAGACAAATGCTGCCGCCGCCACAGCCAGCAACAGAAGAATCACAATATTCCCTGCCGCATCCGGCACATGATATCCCATATAATAATCGTTATCCATATACATCTGAAGATTCTCATCCGTCATAGCATAGATGTAAGTTCTGTTCTTAGGAATCTCCGCCGCATAAGTCTCCCACGTCTCTTCTCCTTCGTTATAGATCTCACGCTCCCATTGCTGATCGTCGTACTCGTTGATAATCTTACGAAGTTCAACGCTTTGATCCGCCTTATACAGACTCTGTTCAATCCTTGCATCCGGATTGCCATTCTCATCATACTCAACAACAATCCCCAACGCAAAATCCGACAGATTATTCTCTGTCACCGTCCGCTCCGAGTTGGCTGTGCTCTTCGCGACAACCTTTCCATCCTCGTTCTCTACCCGGTAATCCAGAAATGGATACAGACTTTCAAACCGCTCCATCTCCTCACTAAAATTATTATTTAGAATCTCTTTTACATTGTCCGGCACCTCTTCTCTGGCGCCTTCCGTATTATACAGAATATATCCCGCATCAATAAAATTCTTCAAGAATTCCTGTGAAGTATATGCCGAACGATTCAGATTCTCCAGCATCTTCGAACTGTCCTGATACCAGCCCCGATACTCATTCATTATGAAAAATACCGGCACCAGTATCGTCACGATCATCAATAAGATTGCTGACTTACGCTTGCTTTTCAATTTTATACCCAACGCCCCACACCACCTTCAAATATTTTGGTTCTTTTGGATTAATCTCTATCTTCTCACGGATATTTCTCACATGCACCATAATGGTATCCGTGTTCACAGCCCGTTCATTCCACACCCATTCATAGATCTCATCCGCAGAAAACACTCTTCCCGGATTCTTCATAAGCAGGAGCAGTATCTTATATTCCGTCGGCGTCATCTTCACCGGCTCGCCGTCCACCGTCACCTCCACGGCATCCTCATTCAGTTCCAGGCCGCCAATCGTATGCACATTCTCCGCCTTCTCTTTGCCGCCCAGTTTCTCCATAAACTTACGGTAACGCCGCATCTGTGAATTCACCCTTGCCAGAAGTTCCATCGGGGTAAATGGTTTCGTCACGTAATCGTCCGCCCCCATGTTAAGCCCCATGATCTTATCCACTTCTTCTGACTTCGCAGACAGGAAGATCACCGGGAAATCATATTTCTCCCTTAACTTTATGGTCATCTGGATACCATCCATCCTTGGCATCATCACATCCACAATTGCCAGATGGATTTCTTCTCTGCCTATGATCTCAAGTCCCTCCACACCGTCTGCCGCCTGATACACTTCGTATCCCTGGCTTCTCAAATATATCTCCACACCTTCGCGGATCTCCTTATCATCTTCCACAACTAATACATGATTCATTTCCATTGCTGTCATTCCTTTCACTTCTGTCTCTTCTAAACTTTCTGCCTGATAGGTAAATAGTTTTCACGAGATATTATACTACATTCTCTCTCATTCTGATATAGGCGGATTCTCGGTGGATAATGGCAGGAGGCAACTCCATAGTTATCGAACCGCACCACAATCTTCGAAAACGGAAGCGGAATGTGATAATGATCCCACCTTCTGCTAAGGGAAATTGCCCTGGAATAGGAAAGGGTAACTCCCGTAAGTTCGGTTCTACTCTTCTCCGACAGGAAATACGTCAGTTTCTTCGGAATATGTCTTGGTCCCAGCGGACCATCCATGGCAATCGCAATACTCCTTTTTCGCTCTTTCATGGACGCCAGGAGTTCCTTTAAAGTTCCTGCATTGCAGAAGCCATAGCCGATCCTGACCGCCTTTCCCCCACATTTTTCCAAAAGATACTGGATGTATTCTCCCCGCTCATCCGCGGTCACCAATACCGATACATCCGCATTCTGTCTCGCAATATATCGAAGTACCAGATTCATGGCATAACTATCCTCATGCCAGAATCCAACAATATTATGGCACGAGAAAGCCTTCGGCTGCTGCCACTCAATCTTCACCGTCTTCTCAAGAAGCCTTAAATAGCCGTAGAAAAGATGACACAACATGCTTCTTTTCATATGTTTCCTCTCCATAAGCCTCATTCCTCCATTCTCTTTCTAATGCCATCCGATAGCATCTCTCTGCCTGAAACGCAATACTGTCCATCCTGTAATCTCCTGCCGTCTTTGCAGCACCACTCCTAAGGCGTTCCATCTCCTCTGCATTCCGAAGCATACTTTCTACCCGAGTCGCGAATTCTTCCTCCGCCTCTCTGGCAAGGTATCCATTCTCTCCGTCTCTTACGATATCATTCACTCCGCAAGCCGATACCGCCACCACCGGAAGTCGCGCTGCCATAGCCTCCGCCAGCACGATTCCCTGCGTCTCGGACTTGGAGGTGAACAAAAATACATCGCTTGCGAACAGATAATCCTTTACTTCCTGATTCGGAACCTGCCCGGCAAATACCACAGCATCTGCAATCCCTAATTCCTTCGCATAGCATTCCAGCCCTTGACGCTCAGCGCCATCTCCAATCAGCATCATGCAGAAATCATTTCCCAAACGGTCCTTTAGTTTCCGTATACATCTAAGCATAAAATACAGGTTCTTCTCTTTATCCAGCCGCGATACCGTACAGAGAAGGCTTCTTCTCCCCCGCAGATAACGGCTTCTTATCTCGCCGGAACGTTTTGTATCCTCTTCATATGCATTATCTGCAATCCCCGTCGGCAACACCTTCACTGGCACCTGTATCTTCTGTTCTTCCAGGTAATCTTGCATCCCTGTGGAGGGTGCAAATATCAGGTCACATTGCTTCATGTAAGCCGCCATATAATGTGGAAGAAGTTTCTTGCCCTGCTCCCAATATCGATGTGTGACCTCCTGATCATTTTTCTTGGAGGACTTCACAAGATAATGGAGATATTCTTCGTATCTCGTATGGTAAGTATAGACGAGCGGAATCTTGTATTTCCGGCTAAGATGCATTGCCACATTGCCAATCAGCATAGGCTGGTGTACATGAATCAGGTCAAAATCCTGCCATTCGAACTCCTCCCGAATCCTTGGATCGAATATATTCGGTACCACCATTCCATTTTTCAGCCTCTTTTCATAAGAGCGATAACGGACCACATCATGCTCCCACAACTCAGTTTCCGCTTCATCATACTCCGGCGCAAAGATGCACACCTCATGTCCTCTTCTCCTTAGCCCCTCTGACAATCGCTCCACCGAGATTGGGACTCCTCCTACAAAGGGTTTATAATTATTAGTCATCATTGCAATCTTCATGTCTTTCCCCCTCTTTCTTAAGCAAAAAGGCTCCATACGGTATCCCCCAGGAAATATCCTGCCCCGACAAATACCAGATTCCACACGAACACTCCAAGCGCAGAACTTACGGTATATCTACCGAATTCCATCGAAATCATACCTGCCGGTATAGAGATCAGCGTCCTCACCATTGGTACCAGTTTCGCAATAAAAACTCCGATAGCGCCTTTTCTTCGCAGTGTATCCACATTCTTCTCAATCAATTCCTTGTGTTTTGGAAACTTCCGAATATAGAATCTTAAAAATGCTTCTCCACCCAGCCTTCCAAGAAAATATAAGATCCAGCTGCCCGTCAACCCAGCCGCTACTGAAAGTGCCAGCACCAGCTGGAAACTAATCTCACCTCTGGCTGCCCAGATACCCGCAAGCGGCATGATCACACCAGCGGGGAATCCAGGAAGATTCATATATTCAAGTAAAACTATTAGAAAGACAAATATGGCTCCATATTGGGTAAAATATTGGGTAAGTGCCTGAACTGTCATATAGAACTCCTCCTTTGCTTTCTGATAGTATAAGCATAAAGCAGAAATCTTAAGAGAGAGGGGATGAAAATCTAAAGATATTCTAAAGATGGGAATTTTATTCATGAAGAGTATATGTGGAGTGTACGGCAGAGAGGGGCAGTATGGGCGTTCACATCCGACTCCAATCGCCTACA
>CAMBRQ010000029.1 GCA_945870325.1 uncultured Dorea sp.
ATTACATACCCTCCTGAAGATTTCATACAAACAAAGTATGTAAAGCCACTTTCTAAGATATATAATAGCCGACTTCCCTCTCCCTGCTCTCTTTACCCGCCCACTCTGCTATCTTCCATAAAGTGCTTCTCCACGTACACACTCTGTTATCTATCCAAAACGTTCCACACGCATCTCCGCCGGAATCCCCACCAGAGAAAATCTCGAGTACACGGAACTGTCAGGTGCAAGGGCAGCCCACACCTTCCCTGCCCTTGCGCCGTACACTTTCCGCCACTCCACTTTCTACACCAAATTCTCACTTTTCTTCAGAGTTCACCGGCGTAATCACAATGTTCTGTGCCGCCACTCCGGTCTTCCTGGTTACGATGTCTTCAATCTGTGCTCGGTTGGCATCGCTTAACTCCGCTGCATTGACTACAACATCCGCTGTATCTGCCGTAAGGCTCACCACCACCTCATCAAAACCCTTAGAAGCCAGCAAAGTTTCTGCCGCCGCTTCCTTTTCTGCCAATTCCGTCATCGCTACCATCTGGTTTACTGCATCCTGCTTCTGCTCATCACTTAAGTTCTCATTATCAATAATCTCCAGGAGAGATTCTTTGTTCTTTGCCCTTACCTGCTCTCTTGTTACCTTCGCTTCTGCTACCACGCCACTTGCTTCGCCACTGGTAAGCACTGCTTCTCCTGGTGTTCCGTCCACGTTTCCATCTGATGCGTCGCCGCCATCCTGACTTTCGATATCGCCGGAAGCACTTGCGAGATCCTCCTCTGAGATATCCAGAAGTTCCTGATTCGCTAGTTCTGCATTAGCGGTCTCTGCCTCTTTCTTGTCCCCAAATATTTTTCCCGAATAATTCAGGTAGCCCGCCGCTGCAATCATGACAGCCAAAGCCGCAATAATAATCTGGTTCTTCTTCAATATTCGTTTCACTGTTTCTCCTCCTACCTTGCCACTTGATTTAAACTCTTCTTCATTATCCTAATCTTATGCGTGTCTATCCCAAATAATGCCTGAACTGCCTCAGTTATATTCTGTTTCACAACAGAATCATCTCCGCCTTCTGCAATTACGATAACCCCTTCCACTTGGGGACTTAATTCTTTGCTGATATAAGGGCTTTGATTCTGCGAACTGTCCGTATCATATACGGTAGCCTCGCTATGACTGCTGTTCTGGGTCGTTCTGGTTCCTCCCTGGCTGTCAGATTCCGTCACAGTCTCATTGCCTGCTTCAACATCTTTTTCAACCACTTTCTCTGCCGAGGATTTTAACGTTATCATAACCGCCACATCCCCTACCCCAGCCATCTGGGAAAGTACTTCCTCCAGATGCCTCTCCGTATATGAAAGATAAACATTCTGACTTTCCTGTACCTTGCCGTCTTCTAACTGCAACTGATTCGTCCCTGTAACTCCTTCTTCGTCATCTTTCTTACTCACAGGCCAGGAGATAACAAGGAGCAGAATGCCTACAAGAAACAGGATCAGCACCTGGTCTTTCTTGATCTTTTTCAATGAAAAATTCTTAATAGAGAGATTTCTTCCTGAGATACCCTTCGGAAATACTAATCCTTTTTTACGCTCATCTTCCAATCCTTATCTCCTCCACATCTATTTTAGCATTCTCTTCTGAAGAGTCCATTTCATTTCCCTGTCCGCCTTCTGATGTCTTGCCAACTCCTTCCAGATAATCATAAGGCTTCACTTCCTCCAGATACTTTGTGGCTTCCTCCATCTTTTGAACCTGCTCTTGATACCTGGCATTGGCATATAGTCCCTGCCATGTATCTCCCATACCCAGAATCTTAAGAAATGGTGCCGTCAGCATTACTACCAGTACTAATCCGGTAAAAAAACGGATATATCTCTTATAATCCGAATTCGGGATAATATGCATCACAGCAGTTACCATTACCATATAAAATGCAATATTCTGCATCCAGCCATATAGATATTCGAACATAATACACCTCTGATCTTCAGATATTACCTGTAACAGCCGCTACGATAACAATTGTAAGAAGAAAGAGCACTGCCGTTGTAAATACAACTTTTAATAGCAGCTGACATCCTTCTCCCACCGTCTCTATGCATCCAACGATCCGCTTGTCAGAAACCGGCTGTATGATTGCTGCAGATAATTTATACAACAGTACAATACAGGCAATCTGTACCATCGGTACAATACATAGCGCAACGCAGATGACTGCGCCTGCCATCCCGATGCCATTTTTCACCAGTACCGCTGTTCCAATCGCCACTTCCGCCATACCGCCGATGAGATCCCCTACGCCTGGAATTGCTTCTGCTCCTCTGGTTAAGACACTTCGTTTTACAGTATCAATTGCTGGACTGATCAGACCCTGCATCACATTCAGCCCTACAATACATGCCAGCATCGTCTTCAATATCCAAGATACTGCCAGTTCAATCAGTTCTGCAAACTTACTTAAATATTCCTCCTGCGACAGATAATTCAGCACCTTCACCATCATATAGATATGGATTACTGGCAGCAGGAAATTCGTAATTAAAAGTTCCACCAGATAGATCAAAAAAAGCACCAGGTTATAGAACGCGACAGAAGTCACACTTCCTTTGGCAACCGCAACCGCTAGAAAATATAGCGGGCAAAATACTCCCATAAATGAGGTAAGCCCTTCTATCCCTTCACTTACCCAATCTACGACAACTTCAAAAGAACTCAGAGTCAGTGCAATCAGCAGCATATACAATGCATAGAAACTAATCTCTGAAATCTGCCGGCTCTGGAATACCCGCGAAAAATTGCTGAATACCGCAGCAATTATTGCAATCAGAAGCATGTGCATCAGATGATTCTTGCTGGTTCTAAACGCATAACTGAACTGATCTGCGATCAATTGATTCAATAGTTTAGCAGAGAATGCCACATCACCGGATAAGATTCCCAGCAATGTCTCTTTGAACTCCAGTTTTTCCCCTGGGAATAATTCTTTTAACGAATCATCAATCTCATCAAAATCAAACTGGTCTACCAATTGCTCTTCCATTTCTGTCTGATCCACTTCTTCGGAATCAGAGTTCTGTGTCAGATCCAAAGTTGGATCTATGTCCGATGCATGTGCCACGTCTGCCGGTACTTCCGGCATAAAATAAAATCCTAACATAATACATACAATCGGTATCAGTATTACGATACATGCTTTTCCTTTTCTTCTCATGACAGGAAATCCTTAATCGTATTCAGAAGCGTCATCAGTATCGGCATACTCAAGACCATCACCGCCAGTTTCCCGAATATCTCAATCTGAAGCGCGATCGTCTGATACCCCGCGTCTTTACAGATTCCGGATGAGAACTCCGCGATATATGTGATTCCCAGCATCTTAATCAATGTCCCTATGTATGCGGTATCCAATTTTATATAATCACCAATCGTCCTCATTGCATCAATGATGATCTCCAGCCGCCCCAGAATACTGAAAAATATCACCAGGCTTAGGGCTACGCTGATATAGATGCCGTACTCCGATTTCCCGCTTTTAAACTGTACTGCCAGAAGAACTCCAGCAACTCCCATAATCCCAATCTGCAGCATATCCATGGCCATTCCCTCTTTTCATATCTACTTTTTTGTCGGTTGCTTATAATGCAAATAAGCGCTTGATGGATTCAAACAGATCATAGATATACGGCACGATCCAGAACAGCACCAGAAGCAATCCCGCAAGGCTTGTCAAAAATGCCTGTTCTTCTCTTCCACTGTGCTTCAGAACCTGGCTTAACACCGATACCAGGATTCCGACCGCAGCAATCTTGAATATTAGACTAACACTCATATACACCTCCCCTATATCAGCAGGACAGTAACAAATATTCCACTCATTACTCCCAGACAATGATATAACCTTATTTTCGACTTCATCCCCTCACGCATCTCTTCCATGGCAAGTTTCAGTTCTTCCAGGTATAGTTCCAATAACTTAACCTGCATCTCAATATCCGCAATTCCCAACTGCCCGCCAAGCCGGAGCAGACGCTCTAGTGTATCTTCCGGCAATCCAGAACCATCCAGATATTCCCTGACATTTTCTTCCCATATATCTGCAAACACATGGCCATTTCTACGCTCCATCTGCTCTGATAAAGCGAACATCCATCTCCTGTACGGCTCTACTGAATTCGATCCAATCTGCCGAAACGCCTCCCCTAAGTAGGAATTCGCGTACTGAATCTCGCTTTTTAATCGATAGATGAGTCTCTGTAGATACTGCATCTGTGCATATTGATTCTGAAGTCTCGCTGCCGCTATAATCCCGCCCCATGAGGTCGCACCTACAATCAGCAGAGCGCCCGTTATCTTCAGCAGCATTGTGTTGCTGCCTCTTCACGATAGAGAAGACTTCCCCTGCTGTCAAAGATTCCTTCTATCTGACCGACATGCTGCTGGTTTCCCAGTAATATATATCTTTCAAAATACTTTTCTGCAACCATCTGATCTAATAGCGGTTTTCTCCTCAGTTCCTCCATGGAGTCTGCATGAACAGTAGCAAGCAGCTTGCATCCGCAATGCATAGCATACTCAATGGCATGTACATCTTCAGCAGTTCCAATCTCGTCCACAGCGATCACTTCCGGTCCCATAGAACGGATCAGCATGATCATTCCCTCGGCTTTGGGACAGCAGTCCAGGATATCCGTGCGTATGCCTAACTGGTTCTGCGGGACTCCCATATAACAGCCGCCGATTTCCGAGCGCTCATCCACAACGCCTATGGACATACCGCGGATCCATCCATTGCCATCTGATATCTGCCGGATCATATCCCGAAGAAGCGTGGTCTTCCCACATCTTGGCGGAGAGACAATCAGTGTATGATATAATCTATGGTGGTCGGCGATATACGGAAATATCGAATCCGCACACCCCAGTACTTCATGAGACATCCGTAAATTGATAGATGAGATATATCTTAAGTTCTTCACCTTGCCGTTTTCTATGATTGCCTGTCCTGTTATCCCAACTCTATGTCCTCCTTCAATCGTGATAAATCCCTGTTTCATCTCCTGTTCGTATGCATATAATGAGTAGTTACTGATATATTCCAGCATCTCCCTTACATCTTCTTTTGTGACCATATAAGGCTTGCCCCGCTGATTGCCAATCATTAGTTCCTCGCCTCTGTAGATAAGCAGCAACGGCTTTTCTATGCGAAGTTTAATTTCTTGCAAGTACTCGTACTGCAATTGCTCCTTTTGAAGCAAAATGCGGATGCTGCAGGGCAAAACGTTCAGGATTCTATTTTCCTTCATATTTGTCCACCTCTTTAACTCAATATATGTACGGGCTTTAGATTTATTCCTAAATAGGCAAAAAATAAGACAACCCAAACAGTTGTCTTTTCAATCATCGGGGACACCCCATATACTAATTGAGGACGTAGTAAAATACACTTTTACTACGTCCTCATCTATTACTCTGCTACATCTTTCATGCTGAATGAGATTCTTCCCATCTTGTCTTTTCCAAGACATACAACTTTCACAACATCACCTAATGTCAGAACATCTTCTACGCATTTAATTCTTTCCTTAGAGATCTTGGAAATGTGTACCATTCCTTCTTTTCCAGGAGCGAATTCCAGGAATGCACCGAATTCTTTGATACTGATAACTTTTCCTTCTAATACCTGTCCGGCCTCAAAATCCGTTACGATGATGTGGATCAGTTTCTGTGCCTCTTCCATGCTCTTGCTGTCTGTTCCACAGATAGATACTGCACCATCATCAGTAATATCAATCTTCACGCCAGTCTGATCAATAATTGCATTGATCGTCTTACCACGCTGTCCAACTACATCACCAATCTTCTGAGGATCAATCTGCATCTGTATAATCTTCGGTGCATATGGTCCTACTTCCGGTCTTGGCTCTGCAATTGTCTTAGACATTACTTCATCTAAGATATAAGTTCTTGCCTTCTTTGTTGCAGCGATCGCTTCTTCTATAATCGGTCTTGTCAGACCATGAATCTTAATATCCATCTGAATTGCAGTAATACCTTTGTGAGTACCGGCAACCTTGAAGTCCATATCTCCAAAGAAATCTTCTAACCCTTGAATATCTGTCAGTACCAGATAATCATCATCCGTATCACCTGTTACCAGTCCGGCTGAAATACCTGCAACTGCGGATTTGATCGGTACACCTGCCGCCATCAGTGACATGGAAGATGCACAGATACTTGCCTGAGATGTAGAACCGTTGGATTCGAATGTCTCAGACACTGTACGGATCGCATATGGGAATTCTGATTCACTTGGAAGAACTGGCACTAACGCACGCTCTGCCAATGCACCATGTCCAATCTCACGGCGTCCCGGTCCTCTGGATGGTCTTGTCTCACCTACGGAGTAAGACGGGAAATTGTAGTGATGCATATATCTCTTGGATGTCTCTGATTCATCCAGTCCATCCAGTCTCTGTGCTTCTGCAAGCGGAGCCAGAGTTGTAATGGTACAAATCTGTGTTTGTCCACGCGTAAACATTGCAGAACCGTGTACTCTTGGGATTAAGTCTGTCTCTGCTGCAAGCGGTCTAATCTGGTCAACGGCTCTTCCATCCGGGCGCTTGTGATCTTTCAGAATCATCTTACGAACAGTCTTCTTCTGATACTGGTATACAGCCTCGCCAAGTACTGCCAGCCACTCTTCATTCTCTGCAAATGCTTCTTCTAACTTCTCGGTAATCTGACGGATATTCTCCTCTCTTACCTGCTTCTCATCTGTAAATACTGCTTCTTCCATTGCTTCCGGAGGAACAATCTCTTTCATTGCAGCGAATAATTCTTCCGGCACTGCACAACTTTCATAAGCATGTTTCTCTTTTCCACACTCTGCAACGATCGTATCGATGAATGCAATCACCTTCTGGTTTACTTCATGTGCTGCGAAGATTGCCTCAATCATCTGCTGCTCTGGCACTTCGTTGGCTCCAGCCTCAATCATGATAACTTTTTCTTTGGTAGAAGCAACCGTCAGTGCCATATCAGACACTTCCTTCTGTGCTGCTGTCGGGTTGAATACGAACTCGCCATCAACCAGACCAACCTGTGTCGTAGAGATCGGTCCATCGAACGGGATATCGGAGATGCTGGTCGCAATTGCTGCACCTAACATTGCGGTCAATTCCGGTGAGCAATCCTGATCTACGGATAATACCAGATTCTCTAAAGTAACATCATTACGGTAATCCTTCGGAAATAACGGTCTCATCGGACGGTCAATGACACGGCAGGTAAGGATTGCATTCTCAGATGCCTTACCTTCTCTCTTGTTGAATCCTCCCGGAATCTTTCCTACGGAGTACAGTCTCTCATTATACTCTACACTCAAAGGGAAGAAATCAATTCCTTCTCTTGGCTTCTCAGATGCTGTCGCCGTACATAATACGGTTGTATCACCATAGTGCATCAATACTGCGCCATTCGCCTGCTTTGCCACTCTGTCTACATCTATACGGAGTGTTCTGCCGGCTAATTCCATTTCAAATTTCTTGTACATAGTTCTCTCCTTTATTCTTACATTTCTTGTAGGATAGGAACTGCCGAAACTACTGAAAAATATATTTTATTAGGCAAATATACTTTTCAGTGGTCTCGGGCTAGTCATGCCTTCCCACAATCTCATGTATTATAACATATCCGATGAAAATGTGCTACTATTAATTTCCGTCCAACATAATTTACTGTAACAGTTCAGCCATAAGCCGGATTGTGGGCGAATCATGCTTGCATGAATGAACACACAATCCGGCTTATGAGCAGAGCGCCATTTTATGAGCAAAAAGAGCTGCGTAGCAGCGGAGAAGCATCGCAGATGCGTTTTGCGAATGGTGCGGGCTGAACTGTTACAATTTACTACGTCCCAAACTAAAAAGAGACGCTCTCTCGAACGTCTCCTCCACCTAAGATTATTTTCTTAATCCAAGTCTTTCAATCAGTGTACGATATCTCTCGATATCTGTCTTCTTAAGATATGCAAGTAATCCACGTCTCTGACCTACCATCTTCAGAAGACCTCTTCTTGAATGATGATCCTTCGGATTGCTCTTGAAGTGATCTGTCAGGTCATTAATTCTTGCTGTCAGAATTGCAATCTGTACTTCCGGTGATCCTGTATCCCCAGGCGTTCTTCCGTACTCAGCTACGATCTGTTCTTTCTGTTCTTTTGAAATCATTGTTGTATCCTCCTTATAACTTTTTATTAACGCCAGATATTAAGTAATGGTTGGAGATTCCAATTACCGAACATCGGCTCTCACACCAAAATAGTATATCACACCGTCCATCCAATGTAAAGAAGAATTTTATTCATCTTCATCATCATCGCCAGTTCCTGTCGGCTGTAAGATAGCAAATGCTATATTTGTCGCATGATCGCCCACACGCTCCAGACCGGATACTGTATCTGAAAACATCATTCCCGCCTCTGGCGTGCATTTATTCTTCGTCAATCTCTTAACATGAGCATTCTGCAATTTCTTCTCCATTGCGTCAATCTCATCCTCCAGATCCAGGATCTCCTGCATATGTTTATAATCTCTGTTTCTGAACATTTCAAGAGAATATTCCAGAATCTTTACAGTCTTCGCATTCATCTCCTGTAATTGTCTCATTGCCTTCTCACTGAACTCTAAATTATGTTCTATCCTGGCCTTCGCAGAATCTGCAATATTCTCCGCGTGATCGCCGATACGCTCGATATCATTTACCACATGGAACAATCCACCGATGAGTTTCTCATCTGCAAGCGGAAGGATGATCTCATTCGCTTTTACCAGATAGTCTGTAATCTTGCGGTTCATAAAATCAATATATTCTTCTGTGCGATAGACTTTTTCAATCTCTTCTTCATTCAGCGTACATAAAGCATCCATCGCTAATTTCAGGTTCTCGGTTGCAACTTTACCCATATGTTCAATCTCGCAGACACTGTTATGCACTGCCGTCGTTGCTGACAGGATAGATCCATCACCAATATAAAGCAATTCATACTCATCTTCATCTGAAGCATCCTTGCCAGGCACAATCTTGTAAGTCGCCTTAACAATCCATCCCATGAACGGGAATAGCATTGCCACTTCTACAACCTTCATCAATGTATGTACATTCGCCACCGCACGGGCCAGACTTCCACCGGATATATAGAGCATCATATCTGTAAATGGATCAATCGCCACTAATAGCACTGCAAACATAATCGCAGAACCAATCACATTGAATAAGAAATGAATCAATGCCGCACGTTTTGCATCTTTCTTACCGCTCAAGCTTGCAACAAGAGCCGATACACAGGAGCCTATATTACATCCAAGAATCATAAACGGACAGATCGCGAATTCCAAAAGTCCCTGAGAAACCATCAGCAGGATGATACCCACGGTCGCCGAGGAACTCTGAAGCACTGCCGTAATAAGGAATCCCACCAGAATCGCAGCCCCTGGATTCTCCAATGATGCCAGGAAATTCAATATCCTTGGTGATTCCTTTACCGCCGTCATACTGTCACCCATAATACTAAGTCCCATGAAGAGAATACCAAATCCCAGTATCACTTCTCCAATTTTCTTGACACTCTGCTTCTTACAGAACATCACCATGATTACGCCAATAATTACTACTAGTGGAGCAATATCCGATAAGTTAAACGCAATCAACTGTCCTGTTATGGTAGTACCAATATTAGCACCCAGAATCACTCCCGAAGCCTGCATCAGATTCATCAGACCTGAATTCACGAAACTGACTACCATAACCGTTGTCGCATTTGACGACTGGATAATTGCAGTAAATATAATACCAACAATCATTCCAATGAATCTGTTCTTAGTAAAAAACTCCAGGATGCTGCGCATCTTCGCTCCAGCCGCTTTCTCAAGGCCTTCGCTCATCAGTTTCATACCATACAGAAAGAATCCCAATCCGCCAAACAACATAAAAATCGTTGTAATACTCATTTGTATTCTCCTTTACTCCTCACACCCGAAGAAATGTTTCCCATATGCAATATCATTGTCGATACATGCCTTCATCTCTTCAATACTTTTAAATCTTTGTTCCGGCCGTCGAAATTCCAGAAGTTCAATCGACACAGTCTTCCCGTATGCCTCTCCCTCATAGCCGAACAAAAAACTTTCTATCAGTACCTTCTGCTCATCGCTTACCGTTGGTTTCACCCCTACATTAGAAATTCCATGATACCAGCAGCCATCAACCAGTACATTGCTAAGATATACTCCGCGCGGCGGAACGATCTTATCCTGTGGCCATGCCACATTAAATGTAGGGAATCCCAAAGTCCTTCCTAACTGCTTGCCATGCTCTACCACACCACTCAATCCATACGCATATCCCAGTAACTCTGCTGCAAGCCCTGCCTCTCCCTGACTTAAGACCTCCCTGATATAGGTACTGCTAATGACACGGTCTTCATAGCGTTCTTTGTCAATTACAATCAACTGATATCCATAGATGTCGGCATAAACTTTTAACATCTGGATATCACCTTGCTTCTGATAACCGAATCGGAAATCAGTTCCGACAACAACATATTTCGCATGGAAAAGTTCTTTTATTATATCTTTGATAAAACTCTCAGCATGCATCTGGCTAAACTCTTCCGTGAATGGACATTCCACCAGATAATCCACCTTATCCTTAAGGTGTTCCTGTCTCTCGGCACTGCTCATCAGAACCTGCGGAACTACCCCTTTTTTCTCCCATAATGGATGCATATCGAATGAACACACGATACTGTTGAGTCCTTCTTGTTTCGCCAGTTCGCTTACCTTCTCGACCAATTTCTGATGTCCCTTGTGAAGACCGTCGAATTTGCCAAAGGTAACTGCTGATTCTCTGCTGTCTTTATAATGCGACAGCCACTTGATGTATTGCATATTAGTCCCTTCTTAAACTGTTCTATATCTTTTGCTTCAAGTCTGCTATCTTATGATTGCAAAAACATCTTCACAATACGATATTCTTTTTTTTCTTTCTGCCAACGGTATATCCCGATAAACTGCCCGACCTCATCATATAGCCGGACAGACTCCTGATCTTCCATGCCAAGATCAGTCTTTTCCTTCATATCCTGGTCTTCTTTATGCCCGCAAGCACAGACTACAGCCCTGGCAGGAAGTGCATTCCCGTTCTTTGCCAGCGAATCCCATCGTTCTTTCACAAACATTTTCTTATAAGCATCAAACATGGCATCGATCGGAACCAATACCTTCTCCAAGGTACCTTCCTCCTGCAAGCGCCGGATTTCATCCAATGTCATGCTTTCTGCAAGTTTAAAACGGCTCACTCTGGTACGCACCAGTTCTTCCATACATCCGCCACATCCAAGTTTTTCACCAATATCCTGGCACAATGTACGGATGTAAGTACCTTTTGAACAGGTCACTTCCATTCTCACCCGTGGAAGCCGCATCTCCAGAATACGAATCTCATGGATTCTGACCAGACGCGCTTTACGTTCGACTACTTTTCCTTCTCTTGCAAGTTCATATAATTTCCTGCCATTTACTTTCAGAGCGGAGTACATAGGCGGTATCTGTGCATATTCTCCCACGAACTGCTCAATTGTTCTTTGCACTTCCTCCTCCTGAAGATAGGAGGTGTCCATTGTACTTAGAACCTGCCCGCTGATATCCTGGGTATCTGTAGTTTTTCCCAGCAGAAGAACAGCCTCATAAGTCTTATCCTTATCCGTCAGCATATCACATAACTTCGTTGCCCTTCCAAGGCATACCGGCAGAACACCCGTGGCATCCGGGTCCAAAGTTCCCGTATGCCCGATCTTGCGCTGTCCGGTAATCCCTCGTAATTTTGCTACTACATCATGTGAAGTAAATCCCTTTTCTTTATACACATTCAAAACACCGTGTATCATATATTTCTCCTGCCTTTATATCCCGGCCAGACTCTCCATCTGCTCCTCGATCTGCTTTGACAGGTTGTTGATCACATCATATGGTGTTCCTGTCATTGTAAGCCCAGCCGCTTTCTTATGTCCGCCGCCTCCGAAATACTTCGCGATCTTACTTACATCAATCGTATCTTTAGAGCGAAGGCTTACCTTATATACACGCGGTTCAAGTTCATACATGAAGATTGCAACTTCTACACCCTTCGTAACTCTTAACTGGCTGACAATCCCATCCAGATCCTTGGCATCAACACCATAGAAATCCATCGTTTTCTTCGTTATATAAGTGGCAATACATGTACCATCCATAAAAAGAATACTCTCAAGCAGCGCTCTGCCCAGTATCTGATTCTGTGCATAAGTCTTCTCGTAATAAGTGTCCTGAATGAGACGTGGAGCATCCACGCCTTTCTCCAGCAGATTTGCCGCCATCCGGAATGTTGATGGTGCCGCACAAGAGTACTGAAATACCCCTGTATCATGCACAATTCCAAGATATAATGCGTTAGCAGTCTCCAGGGATATCTTCTCGTAATCCATCAGATTGTATACCAGTTCTGAAGTGGAACTGGCATCCGAAATCACATAACTATCCTCTGCAAATCCAGTATTGCTGATATGATGATCAATACAATAGGTATGTTTTGCCCGCTCGAACAAAGGCGCCGAGAATCCCAGCCGATCCTGGTCTCCGCAATCAAGACAGATAAACAGATCATATTCCATGTCTTCCGGTATCTCGTGATGAATCTCTTTTGCCGCCTCCAGAAACTGATATGTTTCCGGAATCTCCTCCAGATATACATCAGCCCTCTTATCTTCATAATTATCCTTTATATACTGATAAAGTCCCATGCAGGAACCCGCACAATCGCCATCCGGACGAATATGTCCGCCAATCGCGATTGTTTCAGCATCTTTCAGAATCTTATTCAGCATCTGTATCACCTTCCGTTGTCATTCCCTTTGTTACCTCGTCTATCTTTCTAGACATATTCACTCCATATTCAATTGACTGATCCAGTACGAACTTAATCTCCGGCGTATTACGCATATTCAGCGTCCTTGCCAATTCGCGCCGGATATATCCTTCTGCACTTTGCAGACCTTTAATCGTCTCCTCCTGTGCATGTGCATCTCCCAGCACACTAATATATGCTTTGCAAGTCTTTAAGTCAGGTGCGACCTCTGCCGCAACCACAGAAGTCCACGGAGCGACCCGCGGGTCCTTAATGCCGCCTCTTATGATATTGCTCAGTTCCCGCTGCACTTCCGTATTGACTCTGGTATTCTTTATACTTCTTTTTCTCATTATAACTCCCTCGCTTTCAAGAGCAGGGAAATACCAGGATTATCTAGGTATCTCAACCATCTTGAATGCTTCTACCTGGTCGCCTTCTTTTACATCATTAAAGTTGGCAAATACAAATCCACACTCATATCCTGCTCTTACTTCTTTTACATCGTCTTTAAATCTTCTCAGGGATGCAAGCGCTCCTTCAAAGATTACAACTCCATCTCTTGTAATACGTACAGAGCAATCTCTCTCAAATGTACCATCCAGTACATAAGATCCTGCAATCGTACCAACACCAGAAGCCTTAAAGGTCTGACGAACCTCTGCATGCCCCAGTACTTTTTCTTCGAAGATCGGGTCAAGCATTCCCTTCATAGCTGCCTCTACATCTTCAATCGCGTTATAGATGACGCGATACAAACGAATATCCACGCCTTCGCGTTCTGCTGTCTCTTTTGCAGTTGCATCCGGACGTACGTTGAATCCAATGATAATCGCGTTGGATGCTGAAGCAAGGCTTACATCAGATTCATTGATCGCACCAACACCACCATGAATGATCTTAACTACGACTTCATCATTCGACAGTTTCAGAAGGCTCTGCTTCATAGCTTCTACAGATCCCTGTACGTCTGCCTTGACAACAATACCAAGTTCTTTTAAGTTTCCTTCCTGAATCTGGGTAAACAAATCATCCAGAGACAGTTTTGACTTGGTCTCTTCCAGCAATTTCACCTTGCTCTGAGAGATGAATGTCTCTGCAAAGTTTCTTGCTTCTTTATCATTAGCACATCCTACAAATACTTCTCCTGCATTCGGAACATCATTTAATCCCAGGATCTCTACCGGCATGGAAGGACCTGCTTCTTTCACACGTCTTCCCTTATCATCCATCATGGCTCTTACTTTACCATATGCAGATCCTGCTGCGATGGAATCGCCGACTCTTAATGTTCCCTTCTGTACAAGAACGGTTGCTACAGAACCTCTTCCTTTATCAAGCTGAGCTTCCAATACAAGACCTCTTGCCCGACGGTTAGAATTCGCTTTTAATTCCATAACTTCTGCTGTCAGAACGATCATCTCCATCAGGTCTTCCAGACCTTCGCCCGTCTTAGCAGATACCGGCACGAATACAGTACTTCCGCCCCAGTCTTCCGGAATCAGTTCATATTCTGTGAGTTCCTGTTTTACACGCTCAATATTTGCACTTGGCTTATCAATCTTATTCACCGCAACAACGATCTCAACTCCTGCCGCTTTTGCATGGTTGATTGCCTCTACAGTCTGCGGCATAACTCCATCATCTGCTGCAACAACCAGGATTGCAATATCCGTAGAACTTGCACCACGCATACGCATTGCTGTGAAAGCCTCATGTCCCGGAGTATCCAAAAACGTAATCTTCTCACCATTTACATCGACTACATAGGCACCAATATGCTGTGTGATACCGCCTGCTTCTTTATCGATTACGTTCGTATGGCGGATTGCATCCAGAAGAGACGTCTTACCATGGTCAACATGACCCATAACACAGACTACCGGCGGACGCTTCTTCATCTTGCTCTCGTCCTCTTCTTCTTCCTTGAGAAGTTCTTCGATTACGTCTACAACTTCCTCTTTCTCACAGAGTACTTCGAATTCCATTGCGATTTCTTCTGCTGTCTCATAATCGATCTCCTGATTCACAGTCACAATCTTGCCCTGCATGAATAATTTCTTAACGATTACAGATGGAACGATCTTCATCTTATCTGCCAGTTCCTGAATCGTAAGCACTTCCGGAATCACGATAGACTTAATCTCTTCCTCCACCTTCTGCTGTTTCTGCTGTGGCTTCTGAAGCTGCTGCTTTGGCTCATTCTTCTTGCCTTTTGTCATTCTATCGTCTTCATCCTCACGGCGATAGTCTTTCTTCTTATGATCGTCTTTTCCTTTGCCTTTGCTGCGCTGCGGCTTCTGTCCTTCTACCGCTGGTGCCGGAATGCTGGAAGCACTATTTCTTCTGTCATTATTGCGACGGTCAGACCTCTCTCCTGGTCTGCGGCTTTGATTCCTATCTCTTCCATCTCTGTCTCTTCCATCTCTGTCTCTTCCATCGCCTCTATCTCTTCCGTCTCTGTCGCCGGAGAATCTATCCTGACGATTTCCCTGTGAACGGTCGCCACGTGGCGGACGCTGGCTTCCTCCTCTGGAATCCTGACGTCTCTCTCCATTATTGCGTTCATTTTTATCAGAACGTTCGGAACGATCAGAGCGTTCCTGACGTCTCTGGAACTGTCCTCTCTCAGATGCTGGTCTGTCGGATGTTCTTTCTCCTGATCTCTGAGCCGATCTTGCTGCAGATCTCTCTTCTGTTCTTGCCGCAGTATTCGCTGCCGGTCTTTCCTGACGCTGCACATTCTGCGGTTTTTCCGTCGTTGGTCTTTCCTGACGCTGCACATTCTGTGGCTTCTCTGCTGTAGGTGATACCGGACGTTTTGCTTGTTCTGCAGTTTTCTCCACCGGTCTTTCCACACGTTTTGCAGGTTGCGGTCTCTCTGGCGTCTGGGATGCCGGACGTGCAGGCTGTGGTGCCGCTTTTGCCGGTCTTCCGTTATTCACCTGCATTGGTCTGCCCTGAGTCTGCTGCGAACGCCCCGGCTGCTGTCCCGGACGGCCTCCTGGTCTTCTTCCCTGCTTTGCACCATTCTGTGTATTCTGCGGACGGAACACGTGCACAATATTCTTCTTCTTCGGTGCCTCCTGATCTGATTTGGCTTCCGGCTTCTCACCTTTTGATAAAGCCTTTCTGGCCATATCAGCCTCATTATCTTCTAATGAACTCATATGATTTTTCACCTCTATATTCTTTCCGCCAAGGAAATCAATAATGTCCTTACTCTGAACATTCAATTCCTTCGCTAACTCATGAACTTTGATTTTTGACATACTAACTACCTCCTCTATGCAATCTCGTTATCTTCTGTGTCCATATGCTTCCTGATTCCTTTTGCAAATCCCTCATCCAATATTGCTAGAGATGCCCGGAACTGTTTTCCCATTGCATGCCCCAAGGTATCTTTATCTTTATAAAAATAGATTGGCACGTGATAATAGTCACACATGTTTCGAAATTTCTTCTTCGTATTATCAGACGCATCATCAGCCACGATTACCAGAGCAGCACTGCCGGATTTTACTTCTCTCTCCGTACAGAACTCTCCGCTTACCGTCTTCCCTGCCTTTGTTGCAAGGCCAATGAGCGACAGCACTTTATTCTGACTCAAGTATCTCCATCTCCTTTTCCAGTGCCTCATACACTTCTTTTGGAATAGACTGCTTAAATGACCGTTCAAGCCCTCTGCTCTTCACAGCCTTTTCAAGGCATTCCTTCGACGGACAGATATAAGCGCCACGCCCGTTCTTCTTGCCGGTAGCATCCAGAAGGAACTCCCCTTCAGCAGTCCTGATGACACGAATCATCTCTTTTTTACTCTTCATTTTCTGACAGCCTACGCATTTACGCATCGGCAGTTTTTTATTTGCTCCCAAATAATCACCTATTCCTCACCTATCTCTTCAAATACGATCTCATCTTCTGCGTTATAGTCATCTGCATACTCATCTGCATACTCATCTGCATATTCTTCTGTATACTCTTCTTCGTATGGCTCTTCATACTCTTCTTCGTATACACCCTCACTCATCAGTTCCAGATAGTTCTCCGGCAGTTCGCCAGACTCAATCGCCTGTGTCTCACTCTTAATATCAATCTTATATCCGGTCAGTCTTGCAGCAAGTCTTGCATTCTGACCTTCCTTACCAATTGCAAGAGATAACTGATAGTCCGGAACAATAACGCTAGCTGTCTTATCATCCGGATCAGCCATTACGGAGATAACTTTTGCCGGGCTTAATGCATTCTCGATCAAGATTCCCGGGTTATCACTCCAATTGATAATATCAATCTTCTCTCCACGAAGTTCATTTACAATTGCATTGACTCTCGCACCGTTCATGCCGACACATGCTCCAACAGGATCCACATCCGGATCATTAGACCATACTGCAATCTTCGTTCTGCTTCCTGCTTCTCTGGCGATACTCTTAATCTCTACAACTCCATCCTTAACCTCTGTCACCTCTGCCTCGAACAGACGCTTTACAAGTTCCGGATGTGTACGGGATACCAGAATCTTCGGTCCCTTGGTTGTATTCTTCACTTCTACGATATATAACTTGATACGCTCGGTTGGCTTAAATACTTCGCCTTTCACCTGCTCATTCTCTGTCAGCATTGCATCTGCTTTTCCAAGATTAATGCTTACATTCTTACCTACATAGCGCTGAACGATACCAGTCACGATATCCTTCTCTTTTTCAAAATACTGATCATACACTACCTTGCGCTCCTCTTCACGGATCTTCTGTAAGATCAGGTTCTTGGCATTCTGTGTGGCAATACGTCCGAATGACTTGGATTCAATCGGAATCTGGACAATGTCTCCCAGTTCATACTGGCTGTCAATCTCTTTTGCGTCCTCCAGGCTGATCTGCTCTAGTTTATCCTCTACCTCTTCTACAACCGTCTTCTCTGCAAAAAGCCGATAATCACAGGTTGTTCTATCCATAATTAATTTGATATTATCAGCCTTGCCAAAATGATTCTTGCAGGCATTCAACAAAGAATTCTCAATCGCATCCAGCAATGTTTCTTTACTGATATCCTTCTCCTTCTCCAATATATTCAACGCTTCTAATAATTCTGTGTTCATTGTATCTCTCCTCCTAATCTAAAAATCAAACGCCAGACGGATAAGCGCGATATCGCTTTTTTCAAATGTTCTTACAGTCTCATCTTCCATCTCTATAGTTACCGTCTTGTCATCATAACTCTTCAGAATTCCGGTGAATTCTTTCTGCTTCTCAATCATGCGGTAGGTTCTGATCTCAACTTCCTCTCCCAGACTTCTCTTGTAGTCCTTTTCTTTCTTAAGAGGTCTTCCAAGCCCCGGTGAACTCACCTCCAGAATATACGCATCATCAATATAATCCTTCTCATCCAGAATGTCAGAAAGCCTCCGGCTTACTACTTCACAGTCATCAACAGTAATTCCACCTGGTTTATCAATATATGCACGGAGATACCAGGTTCCGCCTTCTTTTACATACTCCACATCCACCAGTTCGAATCCATGCTCATCTACAATAGGCATCAGAATCTCTTCCGTCTTCTGTTCATAAATCTCTCTTTTCGCCAATCTACAATTCCTCCTTATCAACAAAGAAGAGTGAACTTTCGTTCACTCTTCTGCCGATTTCCTTATGTAACTGTAAGGTAGTATAGCACCTTATATCAGAAAAATCAAGGGATTTTATCCATTTTTTCAAACCCTTCTTTTCCATTCCCTATTGCCTGATATCAATAAACACATTATCATCCCCACTTGGACTGGTACTCAGATACATCTCCTCCAGCCTATCCTCATCTACCAGGTATCCCAGATGACAGGTTACGGTCTCTCCTCTGCTAAGTTTTATCCAGTAATAGTGCGGATCTGCATGATTCGTCAGGGAGGCGTCAAAATACACCGGTTCTTCATTCATCTCTCTTTCTTTGATCTCGCCATCCTTCTTTAATTGCAGAAAACGGATTGGATAAAGCACACAATATTCATCCGTCATCTCGTTCTCTGCCTTCTCTTCTTTTCTGCCGATATCAAGTGTCAGATATACGAACTTCTTCTGAACAGTCTCTGATTCTCCATATGTATCTACTGTGTTCACTCCATCACCATATGTAATGTTCTCTCGCTCATAAGCCATAAGATTCCCACCAGCATCCACGAATTCCTGCAGATCCTCCCATCCCTGAGTATCAAAATTCTCCTGTCTTAAGATACCGATATTATCCAGCACTTCCACTTTTGTCACCCTATACCGATAACCAGAACTAAGAGCAGGATCTTCTTGCCATTCCTCCAGCCATTCTCCGACTTCATGCCATTCATTATTCACGTCCATAACCTCTGTCGGCTGCAATTCATTACTGGATTTCTCTGCTTCCTCTGCCAGAGTTTCCTTTAGTGACTCTGCTGCAACTGCGTGTTCTTGATCCGTTTCTGTCAGGGTAATTCCCTTTGCTATTTTTATTGCCTCATCCTCTGTAATTCCATTTCCCAGAAATGCATTCACTACATAGCCATATTCTTCAAATATAACATACATGTTTTTGTCAAATTCCAGGCATTCATCCTTTTGAACCAGAATAACCGGATGCTCATTAGCAGTCAGTTCTTTATAATCCACCGAAAACTGATCCATGAACGTATACTCGTCTACATCCATTTTCTTTATATTGAAACTTACACTGTGTGCATAACTTCCTTCTTCAAGTTCCTGAGGAACATTGAATTTCCATTCCCCCGTCCATGTCTCCACACAGCCTTCCGGCAGATAATGAAAATCCACCTTTACCGGAACATATTTTTTATCATTTGGGGCTTCTTCATTCTTCTTTACATGCACACTAGTCTGATACTTCTCTTTTTGTACGGTTATATTGTAAATCTGACTTGCCGCATATACTGTTCCGGGAATCAGAACAACTGCCGCTGCCACTGCTGCGGCTACCCGATACTGATAACATCTTCCGCCTTTATATCTTCTCTCTTTATCTCGAACCGCTTCCAATAGTTTCTCTTTTCTCGCCTGATATCCTGCCGAGAAAATGTGATCCTTATTCATTGCATCAAATGCTTCTAATGTAATCTCTGGGAATTCTTCCTTTTTATTATTAAATTCGTGTAAACCCATATTTCTCATCTCCTATCATTGACTTTATTTTCTGCAATGCTCTCTGCTGACGTTTCCGGACTGCCGCCTCACTGATTTCCAATACTGCTGCTGTTTCCTTTACTGATAACCGATGAAGACATCTGTAAATAACTACCTCTCTGTATTCCCGTGGGATAGAATCCAGCAACTGGCCAAGCGCCGTCTGATTTGCAATTCTTACTACGATTCTCATCATCTCATCCTGCTTATCCTCAATCTCTATGTCCCTAATGGGAGTACAGTTCTTTGAATCTGCCTGATTCCTTCTGTATTGGTCTATGGCAGCAGTTTTAATCGTATGTAATACATATGCACGGCTTTTTGGGCTATCTATATCTTTCAGTTTTCTTATATTTTTCAGCAGCCTTACGAATGATCCTGCACCGCATCCTCTGCCTGCCATTCATTATGCAGGATAGAAAACGCCACAGCATACATTTTCTGTTCGTATCGTTCATACAGTTTTTCCAGTTTCTGGCTGTCGCTTGCATTCTGCATTTTTCTCACATCCTTTTTTCGCGCTTATTTTGAACGTTCTAATAATTATAACGAAGAAACAATCCCTGATGTGACCAAAATAAAGAAAAAAGAAAAAGATGAGTAGAATTACTTTTTACTCATCCTTTTCACATTCTGTACAGTTATTTTATTCCATTTTTAAATGCCATCATCATCTCATTCGTCAGGCTGCAATCATCTGGTTTCACAGGAATCTCTTCCCTTTCAAACCACTCTGCCAACGCCAGTTCTTCTCGATCCAGCGTGATATTTTCTTCCCCGTCTAATTCACAGAAGAATCCCAACAGCAAGGTATCTGTAAATGACCAAGGCTGGCTCTTATAATAGGTAATATTCTTCACCTTTAGTCCGACCTCTTCCATTACTTCACGCTTTACCGTCTCTTCAATGGTCTCCCCAATCTCCGCAAATCCGGCAAGCAGTGCATACTTCTTATACTCCCGCCCGGCATATTTAGACATCAGAAGACGATTGCCATGAGTCACGGCAATAATTACCGCCGGACAGATCTTGGGATATTCCATATTATGACATTCAGGGCAATACAGCATACGCTCTTTCACATCTTTCACCAATGACTTGCCGCATCGTCCACAATACCGATGGCTTTCGTACCATCTATGAAGCTGCCAGCCCGTAATTCCGGCAAATCCCATGTACTTTGGATTCGCATTCCGGAAGATCTGCGTATCCTCCCAGACATACTCATTCAAAGCATCACAGGATACATGATTCCCAAGATAGAAACGCATACCGTCTATTGCAAATAGATATGTATAATCTTTGTAAAGTTTATCCCTGTCATTCCCTGCTTCTGCCTCTTCAAAGGCAGGAAATATAATCTCATCATTCTTATGCCTTACTAAAACCTTTCGACCGTCATAACAGAGCAAGAAACTATTCTTGTCTGGCGCCATTGGATGATATTCATTTTTATAATGATGGGGGCAAATGTCCTGTATCATAAGTACTGTGTCCCTTCTTTCTATACTCTTGCTTTTGTTCCATTCCCATCTCTCTTCGCCATCTTCAGCCGGTTCAGTGTCACTTCCTTCTCACCATAGGTCACCTTTGCTTCTGTACCCTCTTCAAAAAGATATACTTGTTCCAGTTCATCATTCTTGCGAAGTTTGATTCCTCTCACGCCGATGGCGCCTTTCTTCTTCTCAGACACTTCCATGGCAGTAAATCTCAGGAAATATCCATCCTTCGTCTGAAGAACTACATTCTGATTCTCGCTGATTACCTGAACGCTGATCACTTCATCTTCCGCCTGAAGTTTTGTTGCTGAAATGGTTCTTTTTGCCACTTGGAATTCGGTTCCTTCCACCTTCTTAATCATGCCCTGCTTCGTCGCAAACAGCAGCCTTGCATAACGCATCTGTTCTGCATCGCAGATATACACAATCTCTTCCTGCGTGCTGTCATAATTACTTACATTATCTATCGGCAGTCCCTTGTCACGGAACTTTCCATAAGGCAGATCCAGGACTTTGACTTGATGCATCTTTCCTGTATTGGTAAACAGGCAGACTTTTCCCGTATTCATACAAGAAATCACATATTTATTCTCTGTATCCGCAGCCTCTTTATTCCTGCCATATATATTCGTATCTATCGTCTTCGCGTAGCCAAAGCGGTCCATCAGGAAGATCACTTCCTGCTCCTCAATCTTCTTCTCTTCGTAGACTGCTTCTTCAGCATTTTCAATCATGGTGCGGCGTTTTCGTGCGAATTCTGCCTTTATCTTCTCCAGATCTTCAATGATCACATCTGCCATGGAGTCATAATTATTCAGGATATCTTCATATCTCGCAATCTTCTTCAACGTCTCATCATGCTCTTTCATCAGAGCCTCGATTTCCAGACCGATTAATTTGTACAGGCGCATCTCCAGGATTGCCGTAGCCTGACGCTCAGTAAATCTGAGCATAGCTGCCATCTTCTTGGAAATGCCGGACTTGAATTTAATGTTATCTGTTACGCCATTCGTAAGACAAGCCTTTGCATCCTTCACAGACTGGCTTCCCCGTAGGATCTCGATAATCAAATCAATTACATCGCACGCTTTCATCAGACCTTCCTGAATCTCTTTCTTGTCCTTCTCTTTATTCAGAAGTGTCTGATACTTCCTGGTCGCCAGTTCAAACTGGAAATCCACATGATGCTCAATGATCTTCTTAATCCCCATGGTCTCCGGTCTACCATCTGCAACGGCAAGCATATTCACACCGAAAGTATCCTCAAGACGTGTCTTCTTATAAAGCATATTGGTCAGGTTCTCGATATCTGCTCCACGCTTCAACTCAATCACGATTCGGATTCCTTCTTTGGAAGATTGATTCGAAATATCCACGATATCACTGGTCTTCTTAGATTCTACCAACGCACAGACATCATTCAGGAATTTCCCAATCCCGGCACCGATCATAGTGTAAGGAATCTCTGTAATGACCAGGCGTTTCTTGCCGCCCTTCATCTCTTCTACCTCTACCTTGCCGCGGATCTTGATCTTGCCTGTCCCTGTCTCATAGATATTCAGAAGATCATCTTTATTAACCACAATTCCACCCGTTGGGAAATCCGGACCTTTGACGTATTTCATCAACTGTTTTGTGCTGATTTCATCATTCTTCATATAGGCTTTTACCGCATCAATGACTTCTCCCAAATTGTGCGTCGGAATGCTGGTCGCCATACCTACGGCAATACCTTCGGCACCATTGACCAGCAAGTTAGGAATCCGCACTGGCAGTACCTCCGGTTCTTTTTCCGTCTCATCAAAGTTCGGCATAAAGTCTACGATATCTTTATCCAAGTCTGCCAGGTATGCTTCCTGCGTAATCTTCGCAAGGCGCGCCTCTGTATAACGCATGGCAGCAGCCCCGTCTCCTTCAATGGAACCGAAGTTACCGTGCCCGTCAACCAGAATCATCCCTTTTTTGAAATCCTGCGCCATAACCACCAGTGCTTCATAGATGGAACTGTCTCCGTGAGGGTGGTATTTACCCATGGTATCTCCCACGATACGGGCACATTTCCGATAAGGCTTATCGTAACGGATACCCAGTTCATACATATCATAAAGGGTTCGCCGCTGTACCGGTTTCAATCCATCCCTGACATCCGGCAAGGCTCTCGCCACAATTACACTCATGGCGTAATCGATGTATGATTTCTTCATGACATCCGAATATTCAGTTCTAATAATCTGTGAATCCTGCATATTTTTCTCCTTTTAGGGACGTAGTAAAATGCACTTTTACTACGTCCCAAACTAACAAATGTGGTGTACCTAACTTATATATCCAACTCTGCCTCCGTTGCATTCTCGTAGATGAATGTCCGTCTTGGCGGCACTTCTGTCCCCATCAGCATCTCGGTAACACTAGAGGCCATCCTTGCATCCTCAATCTCTACTAATTTCAGAATACGTGTCTCTGGATTCAGTGTTGTCTCCCACAACTGCTCGGCATCCATCTCACCCAGACCTTTATAGCGCTGAAGAGTGAATGGACCATCATATGTCTTGCGGTAACGCTCTAGCGCCTTGTCATCATAGAGATACTCTTCCTCACCTTTCTTCGGCATTGCTTTATACAGAGGAGGCATTGCAATATAGACATGTCCTTCATAGATCAATTCCGGCATGAATCGATAGAACAGTGTCAAAAGCAGCGTGGAGATATGTGCTCCATCCACATCGGCATCTGCCATTATAATAATCTTGTCATAACGTAATTTGCTGATGTCGAAGTCGTTACCATATCCTTCGGAAAATCCACAACCGAATGCATTAATCATCGTTTTAATCTCTGCATTCGCCAGCACCTTATCAATGCTTGCCTTCTCCACATTCAGAATCTTACCACGGATCGGCAGAATCGCCTGATACATCCTATCTCGCGCCGTCTTAGCTGATCCTCCGGCAGAATCTCCCTCTACGATGAATATCTCGCACTTGCTGGCATCCCGGCTCTCGCAGTTCGCCAGTTTTCCGTTACTATCAAAGGAATACTTCTGCTTCGTTAACAGATTCGTCTTCGCACGTTCCTCCGTCTTACGAATCTTCGCCGCCTTCTCCGCACATCCGATCACCTTTTTCAGAGTATCCAAATTTCGGTCAAAATATCGGATGATCTCATCATTCGTCACTTTTCCACATGCTTTCGCAGCATCAGGGTTGTCCAATTTCGTCTTAGTCTGCCCTTCGAATCTTGGATCCGGATGCTTGATTGAGATGATTGCCGTCATACCATTACGCACATCCGCTCCGGTAAAGTTCGCATCCTTCTCTTTTAATATTCCCAGTTCTCTGGAATACTGGTTAATGACGGTTGTAAAAGTAGTCTTGAATCCAGTCAGATGGGTTCCTCCCTCTGCATTATAGATATTGTTACAGAAACCAAGTACATTCTCATGAAACTCATTCACATACTGGAATGCTGCTTCCACTTCGATACCTTCTGCTTCTCCTTTAAAATACACTGGCTCATGGACAATCTCCTTCTTAGAATTCAAATCCTTAATGAATCCCAGAATTCCATCCGGTTCATGGTATACAATATGTTCCAGTTCACTGCCTCTTTTATCGTCAAATATAATCGTAAGAGAAGGATTCAGATAAGCCGTCTCATGCATACGGCTCTTCACTTCTTCCGCACGGAACTTCGTCTTTTCGAATATCGTATCATCTGGCAGAAAGTTCACCTTCGTTCCGGTCTTCCTGGTCTTGCCGATCTTCGGCAGCAGACCATCTTCCAATTCCATCACCGGTTTGCCTCTTTCATATCTGTCATGATGAATATATCCCTCACGGCTAATCTCCACATCCATATGGGTAGACAGCGCATTCACAACCGAAGAGCCGACTCCGTGAAGTCCACCGCTTGTCTTATAGACAGAATCATCAAACTTACCGCCGGCATGAAGGGTCGTATAGACAACTCTTGCTGCGGATACGCCAGTTGCATGAAGCCCTACCGGAACTCCACGTCCGTTATCAGCCACCGTTGCCGAACCATCTTTTTCCAGCGTCACACGAATCTCTGAACAATATCCGGCCAGATGCTCATCCACTGCATTATCCACAATCTCATAGATTAAGTGATTCAATCCTTTGGCAGAGACACTTCCGATGTACATTCCTGGTCGTTTCCGAACCGCTTCCAGTCCTTCTAATATGGCAATACTATCTGCATCATATGTATTCTTTTTCGCCATTCCTATATATCCTTTCTAACATTTCCTCTACATCATCAGGCAAAGTCTGCCAACTTCCAGTACATACAATACTGACAAATGGGCAAACTTTTCCATACTGCCAATATCTTAGCACAAAATGTAGCCTTGTTCAAACATATTTTATTCCCACGAGCAATGAGCCAAGCGCGGGTGCTTGCACACGCATTTGGCGAATGCCGCGAGGGTCAAATACCACGCAACTCTACTGCGCTTCAATTTCGATGCCCGTAGTTTGCTGCGGGGTATTTGACTTTACAAGTACATTATGTAGTGTGGCTGCCAGAATCTCCATGGCATTACGCATCTCCTCCACCGTATTGGTCTGCGCTCCTGCCTCCACAAGAAGAGTTTTCGGCTTAAAATGCATATTATACCGATACCCTCTCAAGTAAATATGACGGGTAAATCCAGGAAATTGATTGGTCGCCGCTATCTGAAGTTGTAATGAAAATGCAAGGTTATCTTCAATATATGGATTCGGAAGATAACTGATATTCCCGTTTGCCCGCGTCCTGCTCAATCCATTGAAAAACATGATCTGTGCAGTTGGTTTTCCATTGATCTCAGTGACCAGATGGGTTCCCTCTGCTACACCATCTCTATGCAGATCAATGACCACCTCAATACTCGGGTTCTCCTGGAGAATCGCCTGAATCTCCGGTTCTGCCAATTCATAAGCCATGCTGCGATCTAATTGTCCATTCACCAGATCATAAACTCCTTCATGATGAAGCGTCTGGATTCCGTAAGTATTATTCAGAAGTTCTGTCAGATATGAGCCGATTCCCACAATTGTCGTATTAACATCCCCTTCCACTGAATCTGCAAATGCCTCCTGAGAATGGGTATGATAAATCAACACTCTAGGTCCATCGCCTGACTGGTCAATCGTCATGTCCTTCCCCATTAACTTCTCTGCATTCAGAAGTTCAGGATCAGCCATCGTATTCGAATCAATCGTATAAAAATTTCCAACCAGATACTCATAGTTCATCAGATTCTCCATCGACGTATCAATTGGTGTTCCGGAGGTCTGTACTACTTCTGGCACCGGGTCATCATTAAGAATCAACTGCCCATTCTCATCCACCGCATTCTCATCATTTGCCTGCTGCGCCACAATCATCTGATAGGTCTCTTGATCTTCCACATCCGTATGGGAAGTTTCCTTTCCCTCCACATATGTTCCAAGCGGAATGAATCCCATTGCCGCCTCCGTTACCCAATCCTTAAGGGACTCTTCCTTCCCTTCCTCAATATATGCAAATCCTGTCAGATATGACCGCTTCGCTTGATCCATTAATATCCGGTTAATCCTTGTCTGACTTCGCTTCTCTATTCCCAGAGATACCCGAATATGCATACAGGCATACACAGCCAGAATTCCCAGGATTATCACAATAATTATACGGCTAATCCGCTGTTTCTGTCCCACATCATCACTCCATCTAAGAACTGCTGTCTGCATTCACACAGACAGCACTTTTTTCACTTCATGTCTTAACACTATATGAGACTTTCTTCCTGATTATGAGCATGTCCTCCCAAAAAGAGCATATTCAGCGCTTCTGATATGGTATAACTGATTCTCTTAACCGTCTCATCAATATCCTTCGGAGTCACAAAGAGACCATTCAGATGCGGAGAGATCAATTCCTTCACCAGTTCATACTTCTCTGCCGCATTGTACCCTTGCATCACCACGCCAACGCCCCGCAGAGTCTCCGAACTTTCCAGCGCCGCAATCAGATTCTCCATGGTATCATTGACAATCGTCGCAGCATCCACTACTGTCGGTACGCCAATGGCAATCACCGGAATCCCAACCGTCTCTTCCGTAATCGCATTCCTGTGATTCCCCACACCAGATCCCGGATTAATCCCCGTATCCGAGATCTGAATCGTCCGGTTCAGTCTCTTAGAACTTCGTGCCGCCAGAGCATCCACCGCTATCATGAGGTCCGGCTTCGTCTCTCGGACAATCCCCTTGACAATCTCCACTGTCTCCATCCCTGTCTGAGCCATCACTCCCGGAACGATGGCACTGATCAGGCGTACATTTTCTTCTCCCATCGCATACTTTCCATATTCTTTCACAATATGCCTAGTAATATTAAGGTTATCCACCACATATGGTCCCAGCGCATCCGGCGTCACCTTCCGGTTTCCCAGCCCCACAACCAGAACAGAGTAATCTTCCTTATCCGCTTTGATAAACCGCTCCAAAAACATTGCAAGTTCCTTCGATATCTCCTCATGATAGTCCTCATCCGGCACTGCCATATTCGGAGCCTCCATCGTAATATAGGTTCCCACTGGCTTCTTCATAATCTTTGCACCATTCTCCGTCTCAATCTTCACGGTAGTCACTTTGATCTCCCGCTCCTCATCGTACTTCTCCTCCAGAGACACCCCCTGAACCTCCACATGATCTGACTCAAACCTCTCCTTATCCTCAAGCGCCAAATCCGTCCGAATACTATACTTCTCAATCATCCCTAATATCCTCCAACTAAATAATCACATATATCCTAGTTTTTACAATATTTTGAGAAATATGTATTGACAGAAATCATTCCTTGCCCTAAAATAAATTCGTATGTTTCGTTAGAACGTCCGTGTCCGGCTCTAACGAATTCAAATTCACAATCGATACAATCGAAATAAAAGATATTGGAGGTGGACAAATTGGCTAATATCAAATCTGCAAAGAAGAGAATCTTAGTAAACGAAACAAAAGCTGCTAGAAACAAAGCAATCAAATCTAAAGTAAAAACTTGCATTAAGAAAGTTGAAACAGCTGTAGCGAACAAAGATGCTGAGGCTGCAAAAGCTGCATTAAAGGTTGCAATCGTTGAGATCAACAAAGCAGGAAGCAAGGGTGTTTATCACAAGAACACATGCTCTAGAAAGATTTCCCGTTTAGCAAAAGCCGTAAACGGAATTGCTTAATAGATAGAGAATATGCGTACAAAAAACAGCCATACCGTCAGTGGCTGTTTTTTTATTTGCATATGATGATCTGACAAATCTTTCGCCTCTTAAAATCTTAATTGATAGGCAACTCTTATATCTACTCCATTGTATATCATCACAATGATTATATTGATTGATAGAAATAAAAATAGTCATTATAATTCTTTCCAATGTTCCTATAAATCTACCGGCATTTTTATTCATCAAAAAAGGCGATATTTTGAATTTATTCATTAAAAAGGCGATATTTTTATGTTTCACAAGGAAACCTCATCTCCACACAGAATTCATCCCCCTCAATCCTCGCCTCAATCTCTCCATTCATCCGTATCACCAGTTCTTTCGCAATAGAAAGACCTAGCCCCGTAGACGTCTTACTTCTGGCGGCATCTGCTTTGTAGAATCGTTCAAACACTTGGCTTATGTCAATATTTTCTGGATTTTTCACCCGGTTACTGATCCGGAACACAACCTGCGCCCTACGATCCACAATCTGCTTATGCAGTTGAATCCTAATCCGTTTTTCTCCGTGATCCAGACCATTTTTAATAATATTCTGGATTACTCTGCGAAGCCCTTGTTCATTCCCCTCCAGATAAAGCAATTCTTCTGTAATCTCAATCTCTGGCATTATTCCAAGCTGCATCCACTCCTCATAATAAGAAAATATCATTTCTTTTAAAATACGATTGATACAGCATCTGGACATTTCCAATTGATAGGAGTCATTTTTCAACTTTGTAAAGGTAAATAACTCTTCTAGCATCTCCTTGAGACTTTCGATTCTCTCCTGAATAATTCTCATATATCGTCTCTGGTCATCCGGACTCTCACTGGTCTCCATGAGTTGGAAATACCCATCCAGAGAAGTCAGCGGTGTACGGATATCGTGAGAAAGGTTGGTGTATGTATCAGCAATGATCTTCTCTTTCTCCAGATATTCCTTTCTCTCCTTTCGTCTCAACGCCAAGAATTCATTCAAAAGTTCCGATAGTTCTCCGATTCCTCCACTATCTATCTCATGCGTAATAATCATATTACTTTCGTTATGAATCAGAAACGCCAATTGGCGGCAGATGTCTTTCACCTGCCGCTGGAATTTCCACAAAATGTATGTTTGTATCAATATGATTCCTGCCAGAATCCCAATTACTATATACATACCCTTATAATCTCACTTTCTATATATCCCTCTTTCTGAATATTGCACTGCCTGCCAGTATCATAACAATGACAAATCCCAGAGCAATCACAACCGCCTGTACACACTCGCTGCCCGTCGGTCCCATTGGAAGCATCGCAATCTTCCCTGTCACTGTATACTCAATCAACTGAAAGTCTTTGGCTCCGGCTTTGTGAATCAGATTATCTACTGCACTGTAGAGAATCATCATCATATTCATACACAGACAGATAACGATTACCATACTGATCACATTGCTTCGAATCACTACTGCAAGTGCCATACTGATAATCACCAACGCATAGTGCAATGCTGTCTGCGCACCCAGATATAGTAAGAATTCTTTTGTATTTCCTAATTCGATCTTTCCAAAGATGATCTGATTTGCAACCACTTGGAGAAGTACATATCCGGCCATGCTAAGAATGGTGTATGCCAGTAATGATACCATCTTGGCAAGCACCAGATGCCCTCGGTTTCTGACCTGCCCTCCGATATTCTTAATATATCCGCTATTTATATCTGCCGTACCAAAGATTACCGCAAAAATCACAAGGAACAACGCAATAAACTTCGCCTGTGTATTCGCATAGAACAAGTCAAACACCGTAACCATTTCTCCCGGCTGCGTAGGAAGGACCACTGTCATTCCAAGATTCACCTGCTCTTCTGCCTGTTCTTCCTCTACTACTGCCTGTTGTCTATTCATTTCTTCTTGTATTGCATCGTAATCGATTTTCGACATATATGTAGTAATTATGACAGCCACTGCCATAATGATCCATATTACATAGAGACTCTTTGTCCGGAACATTCTGTATATATCCATCTTTATCATATTAAGCATTCTGTGCACCTCCTGTCAGATTCAAGAAATAAGCCTCCAGTTCCTCACTGGTTACCTGGATTCCTTTAATTGGAATTCCTGCTTTCGCCAGTTCCATATTAAGAACAGCACTCTCACTTAGCCGTTCAAATATATGGATATGTTCTTTATCTATAACCTGATAGTTGGCAAATCCTAATGCATCCAGTATCGGAAGTGCCTTTTCCGGCTCATCCAGAATCACTTCAATTCTCTCACTGCAGCGGCTCATCAATTCTTCCCGGGTCAATTCCTGCAGCAGACTTCCATTGTGAATGATTCCATAGTCTGTTGCGATCTTAGACAATTCTTCTAAAATGTGACTGGAAATCAAGATGGTCATATTCCTCTCATCTCTTAGTTTCTGGATAATATCTCTGACTTCTGCAATTCCCTGTGGATCCAGTCCATTGATTGGCTCATCCAGAACCAATAAATCCGGTTCACCCACAAGCGCAAGCCCGATACCCAGTCTTTGCTTCATTCCTAATGAGAAATGCTTCGTCTTTTTCTTCCCCACATCAGAAAGACCCACAACACGTAAGATTTCTTCTATATAGTTGTCTTTATGAATACCAAAAAGCTTGCACTTAATCTTTAGATTCTCATAGGCATCCATGTTTCCATATAGCCCCGGTGATTCAATCAGGCAGCCAACCCTGGTACGAATCCTTCCCAGATCCTTGCCTTTGTAACCAAACATCTCGATCTCACCGCTAGTCGGCTTGGCAAGACCGCTGATCATCTTAAGACAAGTGGTCTTTCCCGCTCCATTTCTTCCAATGAATCCATAGATAGCACCTTTCTTAATATGAATGTTCACATGATCCACCGCTTTATGATGTCCATATTGTTTGGTCAGGCCAATGGTTTGTAATAATATCTCACTCATTTCATGACACTCCTTTGATGCGCTTTTATCTGCGTTTTTCTTATCTGCCATTTATATTACGGATTGAATCCTAATCGAACGCAAATAAATAGTAAAAAAAGAGTAAAGATAATCCTCTGATACTATGGGTGAAGCCGGTATCCGATTCCCCATACCGTCTCAATATATTCCTCCTGCGAAACAGCCTTAATCTTCTTTCGGATATTGCTGATATGAACATCTAGCGTCTTCGTCTCTCCCATATACGGCTCTTCCCAGGCATACTCAAAGATATCTTCCTTGCTAAATACTTGCTTAGGACGTCGCAGCAATAGTTCCAAAATGGCGAATTCCTGTCTCGTAATCTTCGGAAGTATCTTTCCTTCAACACTCACCTGAAAGGTATCCTTATCTAGCGTCAGTCCCCGGTAAGTCAACGTATGCTGTGCGGACGTTATGGGAGATTCCTGCGCCGCGTGACGAAGCTGCACCTGCACACGAGCAATGACTTCCTTAATTTCGAATGGCTTCGTAATATAATCATCAGCACCGTTGGTCAGAAGATTAATTTTCTCATCCAGATCTCCTTTTGCCGTCAGTACAATAACCGGTATATTTCCTTTTCTGCGTATCTCTGCCAGAACCTCCTCGCCGGAGATGCCCGGCAGCATCAGATCCAGCATTACCAATGTATATGTATTCATCCCAAGCAGCATACGGGCTTCTGTACCGGAAAATGCCTGTTCACAAGTGTATCCTTCTTTAGAAAGCGCTTCATTTAATAAGTTACTAAGACTTCCCATACCCAAAATAGATTTCGAGCCTTGAAAATTCAATATTT
>CAMBRQ010000030.1 GCA_945870325.1 uncultured Dorea sp.
TAAAAAACTTTTTTAAATTCTCCCTTTTGACTATAAAAGGCTGAACTGTTACCAATTGGGGACGGGGGAAATCTAAAAAACCCCCGTCCCCAATTGAATTTGCCCTGTCCCTTTTTAACATTCCGCAAAAAAACAAGGTATTAATCAAGACGCTTCCTAATTAATAACCTTGTCCCATATATCATTATCCACAATATCCAACAACGAATGCGTCATAAGGAATTCATAAAACTTAAGTGCCTCATCCGCAGATATCTGCTTTTTATCGTAAGTAATCCAATATTTTATCCCATTCACCAATGTAATGGTCTGAAATTTTAAAAATATCTCCTCACTGATAATCTCGGATTTATCTTCCACTTTCAGAGGATGCTTTTTTATGATCTTCTCAACCAGTTTATATACCCGATCGAACAACATCTCTTCAAAGGAGTTCTGCCCTTCCACTTCGAATACCTTCGCATAATATGCTTTGTCCAACTCAAACTTGCGGAACAGCATCTTCATGGCCTCTACATCCATCTCCATATCAATAAGTTCTGTTACGCTTTTGAATATATCTTCGTTGAGGAGCCATTCCATAACTTCGTATTTGTCCTGAAAATAATTATAAAATGTCGGTCTTATAACGCCTGCCGCATCTGTAATCATCTTAATAGTCAGTTTGTCAAACGACTTCTCCACTACCAGTTCTTTAAACTTCTCGCCCAGCAGCGCCTTCGTCATCTCGCTCCTACGCTCCATCCAATCACCTTTATCCTATCGTAATTCTCATCATCATTCTCACTCATTATAATTTCGGAATATTATAGCACAGAGGGAGATTGACAGGCAAGGTAACCTGCCAATCCTGAAACTACATTCTTAATTCGCTTTCTCATGTTCATTCTTATAATTCTGATAGCCCTCTTTATGCCTCGGATGCGCTGCCCAAAGCTGGTTTGCAGATTCTTTCCATTCTGCTGCGTATTCATGACATTTACCACATAGATGCTCTACAGATTCCGGTGATTGCAAATCCGTAGACTTCGCTCCCGTCTCTTCAACCATTCTCTGTAAGATCTCCGGATTCTCAAGCATCGGGCACGGTCTTAAGTGGTTGTTATTAAATGGCTGATTATCCCTGTAAGCCATGAACAGCGGCTGCTTTAACGCCTCCAGTAAGGAAACCTCCCGAATATTCGCCCCTGAATAATGAATGAATACACATGGCTCCACATCTCCATTCGGATTGATATGGCAGTAATTCCTTCCGCCGGCAATACATCCTCCTACGAATTCCCCGTCATTCTGGAAATCCATCGCATAGATTGGCTTACCGCCTTCCATCGAACGAATCTCCCTGACTCTATAATACATATACTCCCGCTGCTCTTTGGTAGGCATCAACTCCACAGCCGCCTCATTTCCCACCGGCATATAATGGAAATACCAGGTGAATCTGCAGCCCTTCTCAATGATCAGATCCAGGAATTCATCTGACGTTACCGTCTCCACATTCTTACTGGTATAGCAGATTGATGTTCCAAATATCTGTCCATGCTTCTTCAACAGATTCATTGCATGCATGACTTTATCATAGACTCCTGCGCCCCTTCTAAGATCGTTAACCTCTTCAAATCCTTCCAGACTGATAGACAAAGACAAGTTCCCCACCCTGCTCATCTCCTCGCAGAATGCATCATCCACCAGCGTTCCATTGGTAAATGCATGAAAAGCGCAATCATTATGTTTCTCACACAACTTAATAATGTCTTCTTTTCTTACTAGAGGCTCTCCACCCGTATACATATAGAAATAAATCCCCAATTCTTTCCCCTGAGTGATCACACTGTCCATTTCCTCATATGTAAGATTCAGCCGATTCCCATATTCCGCTGCCCAACATCCGGTACAATGCAGGTTACATGCACTGGTCGGGTCCATCAGAATCAGCCACGGAATATTACATCCATGCTCTACCCTCTTCTGGCGAATCGTCTTAGTTCCATGAAATGCCGCCTCATACCCTAAATTCAGAGCGGTCTGTTTTACCACATGAGGGTCCAGTTCATCCAGCGCACGGTTAACATATTTCATCCATTTGTTATCCGGATTCTGTATCAGACGCCTTGCCGCCTCATAACTCTCCGCCGAAAATGCATCTCCCATATAACGCTCCGTCAGATCCACCATCTGCAGAAACCCTTTCTCTCGATCCTTATTCACATGCTTCAAAGCCAGATCAACCGCTACTCCATATGCACCTCTTGCCGCCTTATGTGTCAATGTACCCATAACAAATTCCTCCTTATTCTCTCTCAATATCCAGAAATATTATATATAGTAATAAATCATTACATCCATGCTGGCAATCAGAAGCAACACCCCTCCGCACCAGTACGCATACCGTGTATGCTCAAGTCCCAGCCGGTATCCCACAAACACTCCCAATATCACCAATACCACTGTTACCGGAAACAATGTAACCGACTGGATAATCATCTCTATATCCAGGAATCCCAGACCAACTCCCGCCAAAAAAGCATCAACACTCGTAAGCAATGCCAGAACCGTCGTAGTCTTCCATTCAATTACATCTTTGCGCCGTTCCAGTACATTCTCCCGCTTAATCCCTTTACAGACCATATATATGCCAAGACCTGCAAAAATCAGAACTGTAATTCCTTCCCAGCCATCTGCCACATTCTGCCTGTGCGCCCCCGGAAGAATCGGAAGCAATGTAACCAGATTCCCGACAAGCAGACCGCCAAGCTGCACCCCGCCAAATAGCAGGCTTAAGCCAATCACATTCTTCACTCTGATCTTCGAAAACCCTACACTAATGTAAGTCACCGCCACAAACACATCCAATGACAACCCAACCGAGATCATCAGAATCTCCGCAATAGACATCCACATCACCTTCCTTTGTGAATATTTTAGCGAATTCTGTCGAATAAAGTAATCTACAAAGAAATGGGGATGTTCTAAGAAGAATACACTTTTTAGGATTTGTAGTTTTTGCAGCCGCAGGGGAAGAGGGGAGGGGGAAGATGCTGCGAGGTTCCGCTCTACCTCATGATAACCTTCCCCACTCACACTCCCACGAATTCCCCTCATGAAATATATTCCCGCTTGCGAATGCCAGGCAGAATGCGGAGGTGGTGCTTCGTATCCGTAGAGCGCGCTTAGTAATCCGTTAGTATAAAAAACAGGAAAATTGTGGATGATTTTTGTACCACCAGTACAAAAATCAAGGGCATCTGAGGCGAGAAGGTATCAAACCTTCTCACCGAATATGCCCGGTTCCACAATTTTCCTGTTTTTCATAGTTACGGATTACAAGCAAGCGCCCCGGATACGAAGCACCACCTCCGCATTCTGCCGTACACTCCCAACCCATATATTTCCAAAAAATTCTAATGATGGAACAACCGGATTCCCGTAAAACTCATCACCATTCCATACTTATTACATGTATCAATCACATTATCATCTCTCACTGATCCGCCCGGCTGTGCAATGTACTTCACGCCGCTCTTATGCGCCCGCTCGATATTATCACCAAATGGGAAGAAAGCATCAGAGCCAAGTGCCACATCTGTCAACTGATCAAGCCATTCTCTCTTTGCTTCTCTTGTGAACACTTCCGGCTTCTCCTTGAAAATCTTCGGCCATGCGTCATCTGCAAGCACGTCCATATAATCCTCGCCGATATACAGATCAATTGCATTATCTCTGTCTGCACGTCTGATAGAATCTACGAACGGAAGATTCATAACCTGCGGAGACTGTCTTAACCACCAGTTGTCAGCCTTCTGCCCTGCAAGACGAGTACAGTGAATTCTGGACTGCTGTCCTGCTCCGATACCGATTGCCTGTCCGTCTTTTACATAGCATACGGAATTAGACTGTGTGTATTTCAACGTAATCATGGAGATTGCCAGATCAATCTTAGCCTGCTCTGTCAATTCCTTATTCTCTGTTACGATATTAGAGAAGAATTCCTCATCAATCTTCAGTTCATTTCTTCCCTGTTCGAAAGTGATGCCAAATACATCCTTGTGCTCCAGTGGCTCCGGTACATACTCAGGGTCAATCTGAATCACATTGTAGTTACCGTTTTTCTTCGCTTTCAGGATCTCTAATGCGTCTGGCTCGTATCCAGGTGCAATTACACCGTCAGATACCTCCCTCTTAATTAATCTGGCAGTATCCACATCACAGACATCCGACAGAGAGATAAAGTCTCCAAAAGAAGACATACGGTCTGCGCCTCTTGCTCTTGCATATGCGGATGCCAGAGGCGACAATTCTCCAAGATCATCTACCCAGTAGATCTTAGCAAGGGTGTCGCTAAGCGGAAGCCCAACTGCCGCTCCTGCAGGTGATACGTGTTTGAAGGAAGTTGCAGCCGGAAGTCCGGTCGCTTTCTTAAGTTCCTTTACCAACTGCCAGCCGTTGAATGCATCCAGGAAGTTAATATATCCCGGTCTTCCATTCAATACCTGGATTGGAAGTTCCCCACCATTCGCCATGTAGATCTTAGATGGTTTCTGATTCGGATTACAGCCATATTTTAATTCTAATTCTTTCATATTCTATTCACTCCTCCTACTGATTCTTATTAACAATCTTTGTCTCATAAGTTCCTGTTGCAATATCAATATAACGTACAAAAAGTGAAACCTTATTCTCCTCATTCAGGCTGTTCCACAACATATCTGTAAATGCGTCCATGTCATCGCCAATCGCAATCAGCTTCGGCTCTCCTTCAAAACTTGGGAGCGGATTGCCATCGTGCATATAAGTATGAATGAAATGGCCTTCTCCTGCTGCCGGATTCTCATATGCGAACGTATAACGGTTGCAACTGTCCGGATTACCGTTATTGCTCTTTAAGATAGACATCGCATAGTTATATTTTCCATTCTCAATATGCATGATTCCTGAGATTCTTGGTGTATAATTCGGACCATCCGGCTCGAATTCCCTGCTTCTTAATGACTGTTCGAACGTCATCTGCTTGTCCATACCTTCATAGATGGTATCCGTCTGATCGCCATTAGTTACAATTGTCTTATTGCCTAATACACGTACCGGCGCATAGATAACCAGGCTTGGATCTGTCAGTAACGCCGGATCGAATGCCTGTGTGCGGATTCCCTCTCCTTCTTCTACAAATATACGGTTACGGCTGTTCACGCTTCTTCCCATAATGAAATATGCGGTTACCGCCTTGGTGCCGTCTGCACTTCTTCCAATAATAATTCCACGTCCCGGATAAGAGTTTCCCTGTAATTCTTTCTCAATTGATAACATTTCCATGAATACATCTCCTTTTCGTATGTTTGACCTGTTACTCTATTATATATAAAATGGATACGTTTTTCCAGTAATATTTCTTGCATTTCAAACTTACCGTAACAGTTCAGCCATAAGCCGGATTGTGGGCGAATCATGCTTGCATGAATGAACACACAATCCGGCTTATGAGCAGAGCGCCATTTTATGAGCAAAAAGAGCTGCGTAGCAGCGGAGAAGCATCGCAGATGCGTTTTGCGAATGGCGCGGGCTGAACTGTTACAACTTACCCAAAACTTATCGCCTCATCTATTGAAGATGGATTTTCCGAATGATACAATAATTATAATGATTACAATCTTTAAATGAAAGGAATATCGAAAGATATCAGGGCATTGCTATGAAAAAATTAATATCCCTTATTCCATGCCTGCTCGCTCTTATCCTGTTAGCAGGCTGCAGCCAGAATTCTGCCGAAGAGTACGTAGGAGAACAGATTACGTCCATGAAAGAGAAAGATACGGACAACTTCACTGCTCTTCTGGAAGACGGAATCGCCGAGAGCAATGAATCATTCATACTTCAATTTCCGGAAGAATTAAGAGAGCCTTATCTGGAATTCATGCAGAACTCCTTCAAGGCAATTAAGTTTGAAGTATCAAAATCAAAAAAATTGGAAAATGGAAACTACTCGGTCCAGCTCACCTACACTCCTATTAACATCTCGGATACTTTAAAATCCGACAACACAGACCTGCTTGCCTCCCTTGAGACAGCCGATCTTACCGAAGCAGCCAGTACTATACTGAAAGAAGATGCCAAGATTCTGGCAGATTCCCCTGTGTATGATGATGAGATCTTATCTACTCTTGATGTAACAAAAGAAGGAGACACATACTCTATCACCTCCGACAGTATGAATACCTTCTTGTCCCATGCACTCCATGGATATATGGAACCATACAACATGGTCTGCGACATTCTGAATACCTATGACTTCATCAATGCGTATCTGGACGCTTCATTTAAAGGAGAAGTCACGCAATTCGCAAAACATACGGACAGAACTGAAGAAGAAGCACTTGCATGGTATGAAGAGGATGTATTCGATCCACCGTCTGATATGAGCGAGGCTTATATTCCAAGATATAAGGAAGCATTGAAGACAATTCTGAAACAGTGCCAGTATACGGTAGGTATCCCACATAAAGAATCCGGCATCTATAGTTACACGGTTGACATCACAACCACTCCAAACCATAGTTTCGCCGATGCATACGCAGAATTTGAGCAGGGGACCTATTATTCTATAGAAGAAGCATCCGCTGGTCTTGTCCAGGCAATGGAGAAATACGCTGCTGCTCCTACCTACGGTGAAGAGACGACTGTGAATGTTCCGATCAGCACTTCTTCTTTGCTTGACGCTGGCAATGATAATTCGGAGCTGACGAACCTTGCAACAACGATATTGGTCGCACCTCAATAATGCCATATTATTGAAAATGTTACAAAAATGTGAATATTTCGTAAATTTTTTTATCCATTTTACTTCTTGTCCGATTTTCCAGCCGGTAGTAGAATGTATTAAGCAAAAAATGGATCTAGTAGGAGTTTAAAGTCATGTTGCTTAATACAAAACACAGGGATTATCTATTCGATAACTATAAAGCACTGTTGATTGTACTGGTGGTTATCGGACATTTTATTGAACCAGGTTACGATAATAATGCATTCTTATATACTCTGAAATGGCTGATCGTTTCTTTTCATATGCCAGCCTTTATCTTTATCTCTGGTTACTTTTCAAAAAGAGTGCTTTCTTTTACCGCTCTTTTTAAGAAACTTGCCATTCCATATATTGTATATGAACTTATTTATTATCTGCTATATGTTCTGATCATCCACAAGCCGACCGGACTCTATCTGATGTATCCGAAATTCTCCTTGTGGTATATTCAGGCGCTTTTTCTGTGGAGACTGCTGACCCCATTGGTGAAAAAACTGCCACATTATATGTTCCTTTCGATACTTGCAGGACTTCTCATCGGCTGCCTGGGTCTGCCGGGCAACTTTTTAAGCATACCAAGGACACTGGTATTCTTCCCATTCTTCCTGGCAGGAACTAATTTTAACCGTAAGACTCTGACCCGCCTTCGCTGTCTGAAGAATCAGATCATTGCCATCCTCACGCTTGCTGTCTTTACAGCATACCTGATTCTGGATGGCTACCATAAGACTCTTTCACCGAAGATTTTCTACGGAAGATATAACTATCATTATCTGGAGCAGAATCCTGCCGAGGGAATCTTCTGCCGGCTGATCTGTTATGGTATTGGATTCGCCATGACATTCGCTGTTGCATTGCTGATATCAGAAAAACAGACTTTCTACTCCTATATCGGCACCCGTACGATGGCAATCTATCTCTGCCATGGACTAACATATTCAGTTTTAAAGGATTGTACAAATATTCTTCAGAATGTAGATACGATTCCGGAATCTCTGCTACTGATTACTTTCTGCGTTGCACTGACCGGAATCTTTTCCATACCACAGTTAACTACATTCACGAATATGATTGCAGACATGCATCTGCCATCATCTGCACAGCGTGACGTCTGGCTGCCCAGAAGCGGATACTCATTCAGTCATCCCATTCTTCATTAGTTTTTTCTGCTCCTAAGCCAGATTCCACTAACAGCCAGCACGACCGCCGCCAACAGCAGATATCCCTTTTCAACTAAACTGTCCTTCACCATTGAAAACGGATAAAAAATCTTTAGATATTTGTCTCCACTTCCTACCGCTGCAACATAATAGAATATCGGCACCATATATCCAATGATAATATTGTCAGACGCCCCGTAACAAAACAATCCTAATGCACCAAAGAACAGCATTCCGGCATATGCCCCGAAATAATACTTTACCACCGGAAAATGACAGCCATTCCTGGTCAGCATCCATACATATCCTCCAAGGAACAGCGCAAGAATCACGATATTCCCTAATAAACGGATACAATATACCGCGGCGCTATTCATATACTTCGAACCAACCAATTCCCGGATCTCCCGATTCTGCTCTGGAAGGAATACCGGCGGTATCAGGACAATTCCAATCAGTGCCACATACATTTCCAACACCTTAGCGGTATCTTCCGCCTCCAGATTAGACACTCCCATCAACAGCGGCGACAAACACAACAATGCCAAACACACCAATAGATGGACAGGAATATTATGCTTAAGATTTACTTTTTCGATCTGCCAGTATCTTTCCACGGACATTCAGCCTCCCTCGTCTTTTCTGTGAATATATTCCCACTGTCAATGCCACAATAATGATAGCAAACGATACATATAATACCCTGTTTGATACTAACTGCACAAATCCATCATGGAATCCTTTGTAATTCAATTCCGTATTATGTCTTGGTATCAGATTCCATCCATATGCCCCACCGTCGATTCCCTGCACGCCTGTAAAAACAGAGACAAACCACCAGACACCCTGGACCAGAACAGCCGCTGCCGTATCCGTCAGGTCTGTCAGAAACATGCCGACTGCCGTTACAATCATCACTGTAGGCAGAAGCCAACCCAGAATATATTTGGCATATGCCAGATGATCTATCCGAATCCCATCTGATGCCGCCACTTTGATACATTCTGCCAACGGCAGAAATGATAGCAAGAATAACGGCAGCAAAGTCATCACAATCATAGACAGATATCTGCTGACTACAATCGTTCCCGATTTTGCGCGTCTGGTATAGATCAGTTCCTGCATCTTAGCCCTTCTGTCTCTCATTTCCCGCGTAGTTGCCAGGAACACCGGCAGAATTCCCAGGATAATCACCATATAATCACTGAAAAGTCTTGCATAGCCTCCGCTCAATCCATCCTTCTCCACCAGTAAATGATATTCCTTTATGGCATCTTCATAGGTCATCGGTTCTATTCCATTGGCTGCCAGATACTGTTCTCCATAATGTGAGCCTCCTCCAAGGAGTTCATCCACCTCTTTCATCAATTCTTTAAACCGCTTGTAAGTAAGACCATCTACCGGTTCCATAGGCATTTCTGCCACAAGCCCGGTTACGGAACCATAGTATTCTTCCATCGTCTTCTTAATCTCACCCTGATCAAGTCCTGTTGCCTCTTCTAATATCTCACCGATTCTCTTCTGCTCTTTCTTATCTGGCTTTACCGTCTTAGCGAATCCAATCGGGTAAGTAGTATATGATTCCCGATAATATTCATCCGCAAGAGTTCCAAGTGTATTTCTCATAATAACATCCGGATCCTCACTTTGATGCATTCCATAACTTTCCTGCCCCTTTTCCGGCTCTCTTGCAATCTCCGTCTCACCTAACTGGGTCGCAAAAAAGAAGAGCATGATGCCGACCAGGATCCAATAGATCAGACTCCTTGCAGTTTCACGGCATTCTTTTAAAAACAACTGTCCGAACATCAGTCTTCACCCCTCTTCCCATGCATCAGATACATATATGCATCCTCTACACCTGCTTCACAGAGTTTTGCCGAATCGAACGGCTTGCGGTCAGCAATGAATCTTACCATCACATTATTGCCAAGGGTCAGCATACTGGTAACCACATATCGTTTCTTCAGCAGATCCAGTTCTTTCTTACTAATCTCCGCCGAATATACCTTTCCTTCCGCCATCTTGATCAATTCAGCAACTGTCCCCTGATAGATCACGCATCCTTCATCCAGCACCGCAATCTCTTCACAAGTCGCTTCAATATCTCCCACAATATGCGTAGATAAGATAACGATCCTCTCCTCTGCAATCTCGCAGAGAAGATTCCGGAATCTTACCCTCTCCTCCGGGTCCAGTCCTGCCGTTGGCTCATCAACAATCAGCACCTTGGGATTATGAAGAATTGCCTGGGCAATTCCAAGCCTTCGCTTCATTCCACCTGAGAGAGTTTTGACCTTCTTCTTTTGATCCTCCTGAAGATTCACTTTGCAAAGCAGTTTCGGAATTCTCTGCTTTCTCTGAGATTTACTTAAACCGGATAACACCCCAAGGTAATCCATTGCCTCATAGACCGTCATATTCCCATACATGGAGAATTCCTGTGGAAGATATCCCACAATCTTTCGGATCTTCGCTGCATCCTCCACATTCTTCCCGCAGATAGCCACACTTCCCTCCGACTTGGGAAGCAGAGTTGCCAGCACCTTCATAAACGTTGTCTTCCCTGCACCATTCCTCCCCAGAAGTCCGAACATTCCTGTCTCTATCGTAAGATTCACATTCTTTAGTGCCTGTTTCTTTCCGTAATATTGATTCAATCCTTTGATTCTAATCTCCGCAGACATCTCACATCTTCCTTTCTATCTCTGTTTTTCTTATGAACTATATATAGCATAGAATGTAAATCTCTACATTTTCTCTATAAATTATTAAGAATCTCTTGATTCCTGTGACAGAAAAAATGAAGCCGTTACAACTGCCCCGCCACGGATACTATTCGCGATATTAAGGGTTCCTCCGTGCTTCTTACATAATTCACGGCGGATATGAAGACCAATGCCAAAATGCTCGTCAGAAGCCTCCCCTTTATACTCCTTATAATAGGGTTTCAGCGCCTTCTGGAGCTGCTCTCCCGAGAACCCCGCCCCATCATCACGGATCGTCAGAACCAGGTCCCCCACTTCCACATGATAGTCAGAGGACACCTCAATCCGTGTTCTGGCATATCGGATCGCATTCGACAGGACATTCTCCAGAACCTCCATGACAAGATTATCGTCAATCCAGTACAGCCTTTCTTCTGATTCCTCTTTTGATTCTCCTTCGTCTCCCGTATACTGTATCAGCACATCTCCAATCTGATTCAACGCAAAGACAACCTCGCTAATCCGCCTCCTCAGACTTTTAAGTCCCATCTGCTCAGGAGCAAAAGGAACCTCCTCAAGGCTTCGTACGCCTTTCATCGTATAACTGTATTCCTCCAGCCTCCTAAGATGATCCGACATAAGCGCCAGTGTATCCAACATCTTCTCCTGACTTACTTTGCCTTCCGGAATATATCTGGCAAGGAAGTCCGTATACCCTTTTAAAACAGTCAGCGGCGTACGAAGATCATGGGCAAACGCCGCATTCAACTCCTTCTGCCGCTCAATCAGTTTCCACATCTCTTCTTTTCCCAAGAGTAGTTCCCGCCTCATCTCTTCAAAAGAATTACATAATTGCCCCATCTCGTCCTTACTCTCATACCGAATCTGAAAATCCAGATCATTTCTCCGAATCTTCTCCATACTGTCTTGCAGAATAAAAAGCGGTCTTCTCAGCCGCTTCTGGTAAAAGATACAGATTGTTACAATCATGCCCACGAATGCATAGATGAACGGGCACCACACCCGAAAAGTATCAAGTGTCCGCAGTGCCAAACCATCTGAGTTCATCAGGAAATCATAGTTTCTGAACCAACTCATGCCATTATCGGCAATCACCTCGCCAAGATTCTCTGTTGCATCAACCCCTGTCCAAATCATCGTCTCCCAGTGCCAGCACAAAGACATGGTGATATAAGACATTCCGAATACCACTACTGAAAGCAGCAGAATATATGCAATCATTGCCTTTCGAAATGAAAGATTCCGTACCCACGCAAGCAGCTGCTCCACCTTTTCATTTACCCAATCCATCGATATCCCACTCCCCACACTGTCTCAATATATTTTCGTTCAGAATGTCTTCCAAGTTTCATCCGAATTCTCCTAATATGCTCCGTCATAATACTAGAATCTGCCATTCCGTCATATCCCCTTACCTTCTCGTAGATCTGTTCTTTACTGAACACCTGTCCGGGATTCAGGCTCAGCAGTTCAATCACTCCATATTCTGTCTTGGTAAATTCCAACATATTTCCTTCACAATACACGCATCTTTCATTATAGTGAATGACAAGATCTCCATAAACCTTCAGAATCCCGTTATTCTTTCTTCTGTCTTCCCGTCGAAGATGGGCTTCTATTCTCGCTCCAAGTTCATCGATACTAAAGGGCTTCAATATATAATCATCGCCGCCAAGCATCAACCCTTTGATCCGGTCTGCCTCTTCTATTTTCGCAGTCAAAAATAAGATTGGACAGGATACGTAATCCCGGATTCTCTCACACACTTCGAATCCATCCATTCCCGGCATATTTACATCCAGAAGGATAATATCCGGCTTCCAGGAAATCTTCTCCAATACTTCGATTCCATTCCTGGCATCTGCCACCTGATATTCCTTCACTTCAAAATAATCCCTCAGTAACTGTATAATTCCCGGCTCATCATCCGCAATTAAGATCTTTTTCTGCATAAAAATACCGCCCTGCCTTTCGGGAATCATTATAGCACTCTTTTCACTATAAATTCCCTATGCAGGGCGATATTCAAAGAATATTAATAATTATTATGGAAAGCATTTATTATAATGCAGGATTGATGATATATTTGCCATTTGCACGAAGTTCCGGCTTGCTTAAGATGTCCTCTAATTTATCCAGTCCGGTCACTTCGTATACCATGCTGCTTACGTCCAGTCTTCCGGTGTCGATCAGATCCAGGGCTCTCTTCTGGGTGTATGGATTGATGAAGGATGCTTTCAGTTCCAGTTCTTTCTGGAATACAGTGTATGGTTTTACCTTAATCTCTTCATCCGGCTTGGTCAATCCGAACATCATAACAACCGCTTTGTTGCCTGCAATATCAATTGCCTGCTCAATGGTAGATGGACGACCAACACACTCAATCACAACATTCACCCATCCCATGCCACTCTCTTTCAATCTTGCCTTTACATCTTCATGGATGGAATCGATACATACATCTGCGCCCAGTTTCTTTCCAACCTCACGCTTGCCCTCAACAGGCTCTAACAATGCAACTTTTGCTGCACCTGCAAGTCTTGCAAGCTGAAGCATCAGAAGACCAATCATGCCACCGCCGATTACAACCACATTGCTGCCCGGCCGGATATTGCACATATCAATTCCGTGGAGGCAGCATGCTACAGGCTCCGCCATTGCTCCCTGCTCGAAAGTTGTATTATCTCCAATCTTATATACCTGTCTCTGGTTCACACTGCAGTACTCTGCGAATCCACCATTAACAGTAGTTCCGTAACCAATCATAGACTCGCAATAATGTGCAATTCCATTTCTGCAGAAGTCACAGGCTCCACAATAGCAGTTTGGATCAATGCAGACTCTGTCACCTGGCTTATAGTTGGTTACATTCGCTCCCACTTCTGCAACAATACCTGCGAATTCATGTCCCAGAATTGTCGGTGGTGTTACTTCTGCCGCACCTTTGTCTCCCTCAAAGATATGTACATCTGTTCCGCAGATACCGCAAGCCTTTACTTCAATCAATACGTCATCTGCCCCAACTTCTGGTTTCTAATACTCCTCAATTCTCAGATCGTGTCTTCCATAGAATACTGCACTTCTCATCACTGATTACCTCCTGAATTTTAATAAATCATTTTCGATTAACACTTTTGCGTAACTGTTGTTCATAAGTTAAATATATTCTTTTTTATCGAGAAATTCAATTGACTTTTTCTCTAAATATACACTTCATTTTTTGTGTATTATTTACAACAATATATAATTTTATGGCCATTCAATTGCATAATAAAGAAAAATGCATTATTATAGTTATGAATAATACTTATACATAAGTTCTTCTTGGAGGTTTATTATGAACAATACCGGAATGACCACTCTGGAAGTTAAGAAAATCAATAAAAGCAAAGTGTATCAGTTTATCTATGACCAGCAGTCTGTTTCGAAACAATTGATTGCCCAGGAATTACAGATGAGTCTAACAACCGTCACCCACAATCTTAAGATATTAGAAGAAGAGGGATTTATCGAAAAAAGCGGACAATACCGTTCCACCGGCGGCCGCAAAGCCAATGCAATCAGTATTGTCGCAACTGCCAGAATCTCGGTTGGTATAGATATATTAAAAGAAATGTTCCATCTGGTTGCCATTGACCTGTACGGCAATATCCTGAAAAAGGAAACCGTTCCCATCGCATTCTCATTCTCCCTGGACTACTGTGAACAGGTCGGAAATCATCTGGCAACTTTTATCGATACATTAGGACCATTGAAAGAAAATATTCTGGGAGTCGGCATTGCCATCCAGGGGCACACTTCTCCTGACAGACAGATCATCAGTTATGGGACTCTTATGAATTGCACAGGGATGTCACTTAAGATGTTCGAGCAATTCATTCCTTATCCCTGTCGGCTGGAACACGACTCTACTGCTACCGCTTATGTGGAATTATGGAGCCAAAAAGATATCAAAGATGCCCTGGTCTTCATCCTGAACCGGAACTTTGGCGGTGCTGTCATCATCGACCGCAAGATTCAGACCGGACTCGGCATGCGGGGCGGTTCTCTCGAACATCTCTGCCTTGACCCAAATGGTCCGAAGTGTTACTGCGGCAAGAAAGGGTGCTTGGAGACTTATTGCTCTGCCGACAGTCTGAAACAGGCAGCTGGAGAAGAACTGGAAGGCTTTTTTCGCAAACTTAGAAAAGGACAGAAGAAGCAAATTTCGATCTGGCATACCTATCTTCAGCATCTTGCGTTTGCCATCCGCAATCTGACGGTGGTTTTGGACTGTCAGGTAATTCTGAGCGGATTCCTTGCTCCTTGGCTTGTGCCGGAAGATATTGAATTGTTAGAACATATGGTGCAGGAAATCGCACCATTCGGGCTGGAAAAAGGCAGTATTTGCGTCAATCATTATGGGCAACTGGCTCCTGCCACCGGGGCTGCACTGTATTATATTGAAGAATTCTTAAAGACAATCTAAGAATAAACCAGTGCTGATTATCGCAGTGAGATCTGGGTTCCGGTAATCAGAAAATAGATGATACACCTGCATGTGGGGTTTTGCCTTTCACTTTCACCCAAATGCAGGTGGTATTTTAATAAGTTATTTTTGATTTTCCAACTCTTCAATACGCTTTAAGGCTTCCTGAAGCGCATGGGTTTTCTGTTCTAATTCGGAACTCATTTGACTTAACTCGAAAACTTTCTCAGCAAGGGTACTCTTCTGCTGATTTATCTCAGAATCTTTCTTTTCAATCTCAACTTTCTGCCGATCAATCTCATTCTGCATCTCATCAATCATATAACGCACTGTATTACGATCCATCTCGTATAATTCCTTTGAAAACATCTCCATCACCTTCTCGATATTCTGACAGATCTCGTAAATCTGCTCATACATGGCTCGGAAGGCCGGATATTTCTCGATCAATGCAATCACATCCTCCGGATGGTCGCTGCTCAAGAACATCAGCCATGCATCCAGCCGTGTTTCTATGCCTTTATTGTGATTGTTTTTCTGATAGATGTCAAGCGAAACGAAGACGAATTTCTGTAGAAGATCCAGTTTCAATCCTGTATCAGATGTCTGCTGGAAATTATGTATATAATTGTGTGGAAATGCCCTGAATTCACTTGGACTCTTCTCAAACAATACAATTGTATAGACACTTTTGATCTGACGGTAAGAGAAGGTATCTTTGGTTGCTTTGCTTCTTACCATCTTATACTGTCGAAGCAGCAGATCTGCCGAATAGCAGGCGCTTCGTTCTCCTGGGAATGCATATCCAATCTTCTGAATCTCAACATTCGCAATGCTACCGTCTTCCAGCTGCACAACAATATCCATCAAAAGCAGCGAAGATTCGTCCGCAATACGGCTGTTATCGTTAGGAAGCACCTTAAGAATCTTTACCTTCATGCCAAGCAGCAGGGATATGAGTTCCTCCAGCCGTTCCGGATAGATCTCCGGATCCAGCAGCGCTTTTGCACAAAAATCATAAAGCATCTTCACTCCTCGCACGCCGGTACAAAAATCCAGAAATTCCTCCCGGGAAGATTCATCCCAACCTTCAAAAATCTCTTTCAGTTTCTCACTTGCATATATCTCAGCCAGCACTTCATTCCGGCTCTTTATCATTGGGAAATACACTTGTAACTTGCTCGTCATACACAGTCTCTCCTATCTCATTTTATAAATCATAATGGATACATGTTTCCAGGCGAAAGCCGGGATACCTTACGGTTTAGATTCATCAGAAAATCAGAACGTCTTTTCTAAGATTAAATACAGACTATCAAATGCATGAAATAAATACAAGTTTTTTCGTTCGACATTTTTCTACAATTAGTGCCCATCAAAAAAAGGAACTATCATTCCTGACAGTTCCCCCTTTTCATTTCAACCAACCTCAATGATTCTGTAATTAATTTTTACAAATTCAGATTCCTAATCTATTCGAAATCCATTATATCTTCTTTATTCTTATTCCATGGACCTTTCCGATAAAACATAAGAGACATCATCATACCAATGCTCCATCCAATCGGCCATGCACACCATATACCGATGGATCCGAACTGTCCCGACAAAATAATTGCAAGCACGACCCTGAGTATCAGATCCGTAAAAGTCGCAACCATAAACTGCTTCATAAGGCCTGCGCCACGAAGGATACCATCCGCCACAAGTTTCACCGACACAACAAAATAGAACGGTGTCAAGATGTGCAAGAACTGAACGCCTGTCACCAGTGCCGTCTCAGATGGCTCATTCATAAAGAAATTAACAAGCACGCCACTTGCAAGCATATACAATGCTACAATCGGTATACACAACGTCCATACAATCTTAATCCCCGCTTTGAAGCCTTCTTTAATCCGAGGCATAATCTGGGCACCTATATTCTGGGCAGTATAATTGGAAATTCCATTCGCAAGCGTCGTGAAAGACGTAATAACCAGATTATTCAGTTTCACTGACGCGGCATAACCTGCGATGACACCTGCACCAAAGTTGTTGATAACACCTTGAATAATAATATTTCCAATGGAAATAAAACTCTGTTGTAAAATGCTTGGAATAGCGATCACTGCAATCTTTTTAAATAATCTAAAAGAAAACACGGCTGCCTTTTCCTTTGTCTGAATCTTTGCAAGACGTCTGAGCACTACTATAATCGCTAATATACAACTGATGCCCTGGCAAATGAATGTTGCCCAGGCAACACCTGCAACCCCCATCTGAAATGAAACCACAAACCAGATATCAACCAGAATATTAGAAGTGGAGGAAACTGCAAGGAATATAAATGGTGTCCTTGAATCTCCAAGAGCGGAGAAAATCCCTGTTGCAATATTATAAAAGAACAAAAACGGAAGTCCCCAGATATAAATGTCCAGATAAAGTTTCGAATCCGAGAAGATTTCCCCAGGTGTATGTATCAATTCCAGCAATCCGCTGCAGCCTACGATTCCGATCAGCATCAATACCGCACATAAAACTGCGCTTGAAATCAATGCTGTATAAACCGCTGTCTTCATATTCTTATATTGCTTTGCACCAAAAAGCTGCGATACAATAACGGAACATCCAATATTAGACCCAAAAGCAAAGGCAATAAAAATCAGCGTAATCTCATAACTGTTGCCTACTGCTGCCAGTGCATTCTCTCCTACAAATTTCCCTGCCACAAGACTATCCGCAATATTGTACAACTGTTGAAATACAATACTCCCAAATAATGGCAGGCAGAATTTCCATAAGACTGTTTCCGGCTTTCCCACCGTCAGATCTTTATTCATCGTTTTCTACCCCCAGAACTTTAACATTTGCTTTTTTGACCAACGTATATTATACTTTCTGTATGGAAATATGTAAAATATATCATTTATATATTTATCATGTATTTTTGATATATCAAAGGGTGATAAACATGAACATCAATTATGAATACTATCGCATTTTTTATTATGTAGCAAAATATAAGAATCTGACTCGGGCAGCTGAGGTTCTCTGCAATAACCAGCCCAATATTACACGGACCATCAAACTGATGGAACATGAATTCGGCTGTAATCTTATCGTGCGTTCCAATCGCGGGATATCCTTGACGCCAGAGGGCGAACAATTATACTCCCATTTAAAAATTGCCGTCCATCAGATCCAACTTGCTGAAAACGAGATATTAAAAACATCCGAGTTACAAAATGGAGTTGTTACAATCGGCGCCAGTGAGACAGGTCTGCGCATGCTACTGCTTCCGGTACTAAGCCATTTTAAAAAAGCCTACCCCGGTATCCGAGTCCGTATTATCAATCATCTGACCACCCAGGCACTGATTTCTGCCAGAGATGGAGTCGTGGATTTCTCCGTTGTAGCTGCTCCGGCAGATATTGCCAAGCCGCTGTTGTCAGAATCTCTTCTTACTTTCACGGATATTCCGATTGCCGGAGCCAGTTTTTCACATCTGAAAAATACGCCTCTGTCATTAATAGAACTTTCGAAATATCCATTGATTTGCCTTGGGGAAGATACGATGACCTATCGTTTTTATGAGAAATTTTATCAACGCCACAAACTCCTGATGGAGCCAGAGTTTGTAGCGGCAACCACTGACCAGATTCTTCCAATGATAAAAAATAATCTCGGCTTTGGTTTTATTCCTGAAATATATGCTGTCGAGGCGTTAAAATCGGAATCCGTTTTCAAGATTCCATTAACCACGCCTATTCCCAGCCGAGAAATCTATTTCATACAGAATGAGAATCATCCTTTAAGCGCTGCCGCCAGAGAACTGAAAAAACTATTGTTAGAATACGCGCAATCCATAATGCGATAGGGAGAAGATCACATCAAATTTATCAGACAATTTGGAATAATCTTCCAAACGTCATAATACCCTTTTCTTCCACTGATACTTCTTCATATCTACATGTCCGTCTATAAATTCCACGCCTTCTTCTTCCAACAACTTTACCTGCCGGTTCCCCTCTGCATCTCCGGAACCTGCCACTGGCAGCTTCCTCCGAATGCTTTGGCAACCTACAGGACCTGCCACTGGCAGTTCCTTCCGGATGCCTTGGCAACCTACAAGCCCTTCTACTGGCAGTTCCTTCCGGATACTTTCGCAACTTTCAAAAGCACGGGATACCCGTCCATCTTTCGTCACCACACGATGACATGGGATATCGCTTCCATCCGGAACCGCGTGTAATGCATATCCAACTACCCTGGACCAGCGGCGATTCCCGGCAAGTTCGGCAATCTGTCCATAGGACGCTACCTTTCCTTCCGGAATCTGCCGGATCACATTATATATCTTTTCAAAAGTATTCATCTCTTCCACGCCTCTATCTCCTCCAGCCTTGCCTTTACTGCTTTTTCCTCTCCCTGAGTCGTAGGCCTATAATACTTCCTATCCTTCAAAGACTCCGGCATACACTGCATATGTGTTAGTTTTTCCTCCGTATCATGAGCATATTCATAACCTTTGCCATAATTCAGTTCCTTCATAAGATTCGTAGGTGCATTGCGAAGCTGCAGTGGAACTGGCTCTGCCCGCAGATTCTTCACGTCCTTCTTGCATACTTCACACGCCACATAGAGCGCATTGGATTTCGGTGCCATAGAAAGATAGGTCACCGCATGAGTCAGATGCACATCACACTCCGGCATCCCCAGGAAATGACATGCCTGATAAGCCGCAACCGCTACTTGCAGCGCATGACTGTCCGCCATCCCGATATCCTCACTGGCAAACCGAACAAGCCGTCTTGCAATATACAAAGGATTCTCTCCGCCCTCTAACATCCTGCACATCCAGTAAATCGCCGCATCCGGATCGCTGTTACGCATGGACTTATGCAGCGCTGATATCAGATTATAGTGTTCCTCCCCATTCTTATCATAAAGCAAAGATTTCCTGCTAATGCACTGTTCCAGTCCTTCATCTGTGACCACAATGCCCTCCGCACTAATCTCCCCGTTAAGTACCGCCATCTCTAACGTATTAAGCGCCGTTCTCGCATCCCCATTGGCAAATGCAGCCACAGCCTTCAACTGTTGCTCCGTCATCTGTACATTCTGATCACCGAACCCTGCCGGACTCTTTAACGCATGCTCCAGCACCTTCATCAGATCCCGCTCATCCAAGGCTTTCAGCACAAAAACACGGCATCTGGACAAAAGCGCCGCATTTACCTCAAAAGACGGATTCTCTGTCGTAGCGCCTATCAGAATAATGCTTCCCTTCTCTACAAACGGAAGAAACGCATCCTGCTGCGCCTTGTTAAACCTATGAATCTCATCCACAAACAGAACCGTACGAATCCCCATCCTACGGCTATCTTCCGCCTGTTTCATCACTTCTTTAATCTCTTTAATTCCACTGGTCACGGCACTGAAATTAATGAAATCCGCCTTCGTCTTACTGGCAATAATACTAGCAAGCGTTGTCTTCCCAACTCCAGGCGGCCCCCAGAATATCATAGAAGATATCTGGTCTTTTTCGATCAACTGCCGGAGCATCTTCCCTTTTCCCAGCAAATGTTCCTGACCTGCAAACTCTTCAAGCGTCGTTGGGCGCAACCTGCTTGCCAAAGGCACCGTCTGCCTCCTGTCATCAAACAATGTCATCTGTTCCATATCAATCCCTCTTTCAAGAACGTATGTTCTTCTTTATTATACTCTCCTCCTTTATACTTTACAAGGAGATTTTTGCCTCATCCCAAGGCTTAAGTCTACCGCTAGATATGCGATGCCCCCAGATCTCTGCCATATATCTTCGCAGCATGTAAAAACATTTGACAGCATCACTTCTATCTCCTATAATGGTATCAGTTACAATATAAATATTAAGGGAGCTCTTAGAAGGGCTGAGAGGAAACTAGCGCGTTTCGACCTTGTACCTGATTTGGATAATGCCAACGTAGGGAAATATTTCACATATTTGTTTAGAACATACAAATACACGGGATATACCGCTTCGGCAGTATCTCCCGTTTTTTGTTGCCGAAACCTCCGGAGGGAACTGCCGGTGGCAAGTTCTGTAAGTGATTACTCATATTTCCAGCCGGTATATTGCCACTGTTATCCTTTATAAAGTCTCACAAATATGAACGCATCAACAGCCGGCTTACATCACACAAATATCCCAGGTACACGACAATCTTAAGAATGGAGAGGATATATCATGGAGTACACAACTCAGATGAATGCTGCCCGCAAGGGTATCATCACCCCACAGATGGAGGCAGTTGCTTCCTATGAAAACATGAATGTTGAAGAATTAAGAAAATTAGTTGCGGAGGGCAAGATTGCCATTCCTGCTAACAAGAACCACACCTGTCTAAAGCCTTACGGAATCGGCAGTATGTTAAAAACCAAGATCAATGTTAATCTCGGCACCTCCCGGGACTGCCTGGATCTGGATGTGGAACTTGCGAAAGTGATGGAAGCCGTTAACATGGGCGCAGAATCCATCATGGACTTAAGCTCTTTTGGCGATACCAAGGTATTTCGCCGGAAACTTACTCAAGAATGTCCGGCGATTATCGGAACCGTGCCAATCTACGATGCTGTCGTATATTATAACAAAGCATTAAAATCCATCACCTCCGATGAATGGATTGATATCGTAAGAATGCACGCGGAAGACGGCGTTGACTTTATGACCATCCACTGCGGAATCAACCGTGATACTGCCGCACGTTTCAAAAAATCCAAACGCCACACGAATATCGTATCCCGCGGCGGCTCTATCATTTTCGCATGGATGGAATTAACCGGACAGGAGAATCCATTCTATGAACGTTACGATGAGATTCTGGAAATCTGCCAGCAGTATGATGTTACTTTAAGCCTTGGCGATGCATGCAGACCTGGAAGTATCGCTGACGCCGGCGACATCCCTCAGATAGAGGAACTTGTGACATTGGGCGAATTGACTACAAGAGCCTGGGAGAAAGACGTTCAGGTTATGATCGAAGGGCCCGGACATATGCCTTTGAACCAGATTCAGGCGAATATGGAGATTCAGAAAACCATCTGCAAAGGTGCGCCTTTCTATGTACTTGGACCATTGGTTACAGATGTTGCTCCTGGATATGACCACATTACCGCTGCTATCGGCGGAGCAATCGCCGCTACATATGGAGCTGCTTTCCTCTGCTATGTTACACCGGCAGAACATTTACGCCTTCCTACGCTGGAAGATGTAAAAGAAGGCATTATTGCATCCCGCATCGCTGCCCATGCCGCAGATGTTGCCAAAGGACTTCCGGGCGCCGCTGACTGGGACTTTGAGATGAGCGAGGCAAGACGTAACCTTGACTGGGAGAAGCAGTTTGATCTGGCAATCGATAGTGAGAAAGCCAGACGGTATCGCAAAGAATCTACACCGGAACGGGAAGATACGTGTACGATGTGCGGGAAAATGTGCGCAGTACGAAATATTAATAAAATACTTCGCGGAGAAGATGTAGATATTATGGAATAAAAGGAATTTTAATCATAATTTTTGAGGACTCTTGGGGCTTTCTTGGGTATGCAATTTTGAGCCAAAGCACGCTCCTTCCCACGCACTCTTGCCAGAATCCTCCCAATGGAGAAAACCTTGAGATTATGGAATTGTCAGGCGAAGGAGAAGAATCGGTGTGGCTCGGAGGCCGTCAAGTGAGTTCTAGAAGCCGTTAGCGTAAAAATACCAGCAGATTGGCATGAGGCTTTGACTACACGTCAAAGGCGAAAAAGTACCCGAACTGCGAAATCATCAAGATTTCGGAGTGAGTGTACTCGGTTGCCAATCTGCTGGTATTTTTACGGTTACGGATTCTTAACGAAACGCCCCGGTCTCAGAACCACACTGATTCTCCTCCTTCACCGTACACACCCAACAATCTATTTTTCTACAACAAATTCCTACCTTAATCCTTCTTCACGACTTTACTTACAATCAAACACAACACAATCGTTATCACCATATCCGGCAGTGTATTTCCCACCACCATATCAATATTCATCAGCACCCGGTACACAACAAATCCGACTACCCATACCACCATATTTGGTACATTAACCACGCTCCTGCTGTTATCCCTCTTTAGAATAAAGAAGTCTGCAATCTGAATCGCGATCATCGGTGCAAATACAGAACCAATCAGATACAGGAAATCCGTAATATTATCCATCGGATACACAATCGCAGCCACCGTTCCGATCACTGTTACTACAATTGCCACATGCTTTCCATTTAACTTAGCGACAATGGATTCACTGGAAATTCCAGCTGAATAAGCATCCAGGAATGTCGTTGTAACCGTTGAAAATATGATAATCAGTAATCCAACGATGCCAAGTCCTGCTTTCACCATAATCTGGGCAATGTCATATTCTCCGGTATAAATCGCAGCACCCATACCTATCACGTACATCCAGCAGCTGACTACGCCATATACTATCGCACTTACAGCCGTTGCCTTTATCGGCTCTTTGGCTTCTCTTGTATAATCACTGATTAACGGAAGCCAAGATAATGGCATTGCTACAGATAACTCTACTGCCGCACCGAATGTCATGCTGTCATCTGCCGCCATTCCCACGGCTCCGCTGTCAAAGAAAATCACCTTGCACAGAATCAATGTCAGTATAAATAATGCAGTCATGGCGACAACATTAACCTTACCAAGATTCGTAATGCCAATCAGAATCCAAAGTACAATTAATGCACCGATTACCAGGCACCATACCCATTTTCCCGTGCTTAAAACACCATCTGCTGCCAGTGCTCCATCATAGATCATAATGGCCGTCCATCCCACAAGCTGTAGTACATTCAACACAGAGAACAGGAGGCTTCCCTTCTGCCCGAAACTCATCTTGACCGTCTCCATCGCACTTCTTCTTGCCATTCCGCCGATGACCCCGGCAAGGAAAAGCATCAGACAGCCTATGATATGTCCGATAATAATGGTGGCTAAACCTTTGCCAAATCCTAACGGTGCCAGATATGTACCGGTCAGAATCTCAGCAATAGAGACTCCTGCACCGAACCATATCATTCCATTTTCAAATATCGAGGTACGTTTCTCTTCCATAATTACTGTACCTCCCCAGCCGTTTTCACATATTCACCAGCCATCTTCACATATTCGCCAGTCATGTCGAATCCATGATTCATCGGACCGCTGCCGTGTCCCAGATCCAGCATTGCTCCAAGCGCTCCTGAGATGTACGCTTTCGCACGCTCCACAGAAGTATCCAGGTCGAAGCCCTTTGCCAGATTGGATGCAATTGCACTGGACAGGGTACATCCAGTTCCGTGTGTATTCGGATTATCAATACGTTTGCCATAGAACCATTTGTAACCTCCATCACGGTACAACAGGTCATTAGCGTCATTCAACTGATGTCCGCCTTTTAGGAGAACCGCACAGTGGTAAGTCTCGCTGATGACTTTTGCCGCTGCAATCATATCCTCCTCTGACTTAATCAGCATATCGGAAAGCACTTCTGCTTCTGGGATATTCGGAGTCAGTACACATGCCATTGGAAGAAGATATTCCTTTAATGTCTCAATTGCATCATCACTGATTAATTTTGAACCGCTGGTTGCCACCATAACCGGGTCGACCACAATATTTTTTGCATCGTATTCTTTTAATTTCTCAGCAATCGTCGTAATCAGTGGACTTACTGATACCATGCCGATCTTGACTGCATCCGGATAGATATCTGTAAATATATTGTCAATCTGGTCTTCTAAAAATTCCGGAGTTACCTCCATAATCCCTGTTACACCGGTAGTATTCTGTGCGGTTAAGGCCGTGATCGCACTCATGGCATATACGCCATTGCTGATCATTGTCTTAATATCTGCCTGGATACCGGCGCCTCCGCTGGAATCACTGCCAGCGATTGTTAATGCTGTTCTCATATTCATTCTCCTTTTCTTATGCATTAATTTTCTATAGCGACAAAAGGTGGTGCCCCCAATCTGCCGCTGGATAAAGCATCTGGTACACAGTATTATTTTATTCGGTATCATCTTTATTTAAAATAACAGTACACTGAACCTATAGGTCCAGATGCGTATTCCCGATTTGTTTCCAGAAATCCTGTAACTTCGTCATATTCAATAGATAGACATCTGCCAGGCCTCTGATTGCATCCTGATCCGCCTCACTGAAACGATCATAGACTCCAACTGTCCGAAACCCTGCATCTGCTGCTGTACGGATTGCATGCAAAGCGTCCTCGAATACATAGGTCTCTTCCGGGATTGTTCCTAATTCTTCTGCTGCCCTATGATAGATAATGGGTTTACTCTTTCCCGCTCCAACCTCTGAACAAGTATAAATCTTTCGGAAATATTTTAAAATGTTATGCCTTTCAAAAGCCGCCCTGATATACATTTTCTCACTGGATGTCGCTACCACCATTGGAATTCCCTTATCCGCCAACTGACCCAGGAATTCTGCCGCACCATTCTTCAGCGGCGCTTCATTTACATAGAAGTCTTTAACTACCCTAAGCACATCCTCTGCAATCCGCTCACAGTCCTGGTGCAGAAAATACCGTTTCTTCAGATATTCTGCCCCTTCTTTCACGCTCATTGGAAATAGGATTTTCCCAAGTTCTGGTTCCGGCGTAATTCCCATCTGAACCAGATATCGCGATGCCGCGTCATCCCATATCTGCGTAGAATCCAGAAGTGTTCCATCCACATCAAAGATTGCCCCTTTTATCATGCCTTCACCATCTTTGCGGTTAGTTCTTTCAATTCCGAAGCCGCCGCTTCAATATCCGGCTGTGCAAAGATCGCACTGATTACCGCAATTCCACTCATGCCATTTCCAGCAAGCTGCGATACATTCTCCTTACTGATTCCGCCTATGGCAACCACCGGAATGCTGACGGCCTCACAGATCTCTTTTAATGTCTCATGGCTGATTCCTTTCGCATCTGCTTTGGAACTCGTATGGAACACGGCTCCCACACCAAGGTAATCTGCCCCTCTTTGTTCCGCAAGCAATGCCTGTTCTACCGTCTTGGCAGTAACTCCGATAATCTTATCCGGTCCGAGTCGTTTACGCACATCCCCGGCTTCCATATCACTTTGACCGACATGCACGCCATCCGCATCTGCTGCAATCGCAATATCAACATTATCATTGATTACGAATGGGACTCCATATTCTCTACATAACGCCTTAATCTCCTTCGCTTCTTCCAGGAAGTGTTCCTCATCCAATTCCTTCTCTCTTAACTGGATAAAGGTTACACCGCCGTCCAAAGCCTTCTTAACCTGGCTGTACAGCGTCTCGCCATTCAACCAGGATCTGTCTGTGACTGCATAGAGCAGCATATCTTCCTTCTTACATCTCATAGTAAACTCCTAACTTTTCACCCCGTCACTCAATTAGGGACAGGGCAAATTCAATTGGGGACACCCTTATTTTAATTGGGGACGGGGGAAATCTAAAAAACCCCCGTCCCCAAAAACGGATATGCCATGTACAGCATATCCGTTATCTTACACACGTTATATCCCTACGTTGGCATTATCCAAATCAGGTTCATGGGTAAGGGCGGTATCAGCCCACTCTCAGCCTAATCCTTACAGGCTCCCCTTTTGTTGTCATATTTATTATACTACGAAAACATGATTTTGCAATCTTCTTTTCATCTCTTCGGCAACCCTCGCCCGTAACCGACAGAAATATCCAGGATCTGTCGGATAACTTTCGAATGTAAACTCACATCTCTCTCCTTCCATCACCAACGCTACTGTCCTCTCTCTTCCAATCATCTCCTCCAGTCTCATCAGCGCAAGATAATCATAGATTCCTTCCCTCTGCACTTCCGCCCGAATTGATGACCACGGCTTTCCATCCATTCCCGGATAGACGAGAAATGTATCGCCCGACGGGAATGCATACCCCGCATGTGTATTCAAAAAAGGATCTATATGTTCCACGGAATACTGCGAATTATAAAAATTATACCCCCAGTGCAAGAATCCCTTAATACGATAGAGATACATCAGCACTCCCATAATCCGGTTTCTGGCACTTGGCATGGCAAAGAACCGATTTGGCACTTCTTTGTACTGCGCGCAGCAATAATATACCCAGAGATCAGGAACCCCATGCTCCACAAATGGCTGTATCCGATTATTGGCTGGAATCGGATGCTTGATCAATCCCTGTTCATAAAAGGAATAATCACTAAGCGCATCCACAATCTGCCATCCGTCCAACAGATCCGCCACTCTCTCTGTCGCCTTTCGATAACTTTCAAGATGCTCTTGCTCCGGTTCATCTGATATATGGAAATACACATGCTCTCTGTCATACCCCAAGCCTGCCAGTTCCCTCTGCAAAGCCGGAAGGAAATCCTCCAGGAATCTACGGTACTCTTCACTGTCCGCTGCCACATGCCATCCAAAGAACTGCTTTTCTTCCCCCGCTTCCTTTCCATAGATATTCGGTGTTGCCTTTGCTCCCCACTGCGTAAAAAGATGCGGAATTTCTATGTGGCCGATTCCTGCCCTCCTACAGATAGCACACCATCGCGTAAGCCTTTCGAATCCGAAGAAATATCTTCCGTCCTGCCTCGTGATATCTACCAACTGCACGGTCGTACGTTTTCCTCCTACGTCTGTATCCAGCGGCGGCGTAAATACGGGCGTTAACAGCATGTTAATCCCCAGTTCTTTTCCTGCAAGCATAATCTGATGCTCCAGGATCTCCCAATGCTTTTCACTGAACACTTCTACATGATAGTAGTCAGCCAGGCAATCAGCATGAAACCATTCCGTATGTATCAATGTCTGCACCGGAAGCCTCTCACCTGTTACCTCTATCCTGAAAAATAATGTTTCCACTATTTTTTCCTTTTCTTCCAAGTCTTCTATCAGAATCTCAATCAGATATTCCCCTGCCGGGATCTGTCCCGTATCCGGGAAGTCAATCCATAGTGAACGATACTGCCCTCCAATAGGCGTGATTACATTGTTCCTGCGCGGCTTTAACAAGTCTGGGAACAGTCCTGGCTCTGACGTAAGATAATTGTCATCCGTAACCTCATAACATGGAAATGTTGATGGCACCAACTCCACATCCCTGACCCGCGCACAGAATACACCACCTTCTATTCGATAAGCAAAATGCTTTTGCAAGGACATGCCCTGATGCCCATGCTCTTTCTTATATACAAGTTGCACTGCCGGCACCTCACCCTGAAAAATATTGATCTTAAACATTTCCCCCGCTGCTGCGGGTCTCCAGGTAGCGAATACCTTCGCCAGACTATCCGTTAGATAGAATTCAAATCCCTCCATGATTCCTCACCCCACATATTTTCCTATTCATTGAATTGCAGAATACCTCCCGTATCATAGATCGCACCTCCACGCAGCAGGTATGATTTGAGCGCTGACTGAAGTTTTGTCTTCTCGGGAAGATCACTAACCTTAAGTTTGCTGCCATTAGCCCCGAAGATTCTATCCATTCCGGACGGCATCTCAGACAAAACCGGGAATTTTTCAAAACGTCTCATAAACTGGCAGATATTACCTGATTCCGGCGCAAATTCACTTAAGTTTACATCCATCAGCCAACTGATACACACCCCTACATTACCAGGATATCCATGCTCAGCAAAGAACTGCTTTGCCTGTCCAAATGAGGCTTTCACTTCCTCTGCCCTAAGAGGACCGGTAGCCGGAATATGAATATTAATCACAGGCAATCCCGGTGCCAACAGCAATTCATAAGCCTTCATACAGATACTCACCGGTTCTTCTATCAAAACTCCATTCGTGGTATCCGACATATTCCCCCATAACATCCCGTTCTCAATCCGAAGTGTGGTCGTGTATCCATCTTCACATCTTTTCCCATTCGTTCCCTGGAGTCTTCCATCTTTACGCACAGACAGCCCCGCCTCTGCAATCACCTTCCATTCTCCGGTACTCCGGTTACGATAAATATAATAAGGCTCGCGAAAAAGGCATCTTTCATACTGCAGTCTTCCCAATTGAAGAACCCTTCCTGTCATTACTTTAAGATTCCATTCCGTCTCCCCGATGCCTTCACGCCCCGTCTTCTTTCTATAATCCTCTACCCAGAGTTTGGTGTCCTTCAGTGTAGCCTCTATAATCTCTTCCCGAATCCCCCGGTTTCTCATCTTCTTTACTGTCTCCGGCACAATATACATTAACACGGCCGCCAGCACAAAATCTATATCCACTCCCAAAAAAAGATTGGCATATGTCTTCAGACATTCGCATTCCTTCACTGCCGTTTCCATATCCTCGCAATAAAATACCAGCCTCTCAATCTCTGCCAGTTCACTTCTTGCAGTCCTGTCTTTCAGCATTTTCCAGAGCGCTTCGCTTGATTTATCACAAAACGATTGATCGAATTCCAGATAGTACTGGCATAATTCATAATTCTCAGTCATACTCACACCTCATAATATATTTATGTCTAAAACAATTATTTCACATCTCATCTCTTATATGATGGCAAAAACTTCATCTGATATATCTCATCCCACTGCCTGATACGTTCCGGATCGGGCTGGTAGACAGACACCGATCTTCCCTGCAATATTCCAGATGCCTCCTTAAAGTTTTCAAAACATCCTGCGCCTATTCCTGCAAGCATCGCCGCCCCCGCTGCTGAAGCCTCCGGAATATTGGGAACCTGGATCGGGATACCCAGAATATCCGCTTTATTTGCCATCCAGTAATGGCTGCGCGCACCACCTCCCAACACCGTAAGCACAGATTGACTGATTCCATCTTTCAAACATTCTTCCAATATCATACGCACCTTTAGATTCAGCCCCTGGATAATGCTGCTCATCAACAATAACTGCGCTGATCTTCCGGTTACTCCTTTAAGCCTGCATATATAAGACGCTGCATAAGACCTAAGATACTCAATATCATCTGCTTCCGGCAAGAAAAGAGATTCTAAAGGCAAAATGGGAGATAGGATCAGATCGTTAAGCCCTTCGATCATTAACTCCCACTCTCTATCATCTATCCTGTAATAAGCAGTCGATAAAACGTCATTCCTAAGCCATTCCAGCCATAAAGCCCCCTGGCATTCCAGCGTATGTGAAAACAATCCCGGATAGATGTGAAGGTCCCAGAATTCAGTCACGCCTGCATATGATCCGGGAATACCGGACCGTTTAGAGATACATGATAACATCTCATAACTTCCGATTACTTCCAATATATGATTCTCTAACTCCATGCCCCCTGCTAATACCGCGCACAGATAATCCTGCCCACCACTTACTACAGTCACATCGCCTGATATACCAACGGCTCTTCTTGCCCTGGAATCCATCTTCTCTATTGCTTTCCCACTCTCCACCAACGGAAGGAATATACTTTCAGCAAGATATCGCGAGGGCAGGAACTCCCTCCACCAGTTCTTCTTCTGAATATCCAACATAGAAAGAGACCCTGCCGAATTATAAGAAATACTCATGATGCCACACAGCCGATATATGATATAGTCGCTTATCGGCAGGATATAGGCAATTTCAGCCATCCTCTCCTCCTGTCCCGCATATGCACGCATCATCTGAAGCCGGAGGTTGTCATAGTTACTTTGATATCCGGTATGCAGACAAACGGATTCCCGGTGCATCTCATTTCCCCCATCGTTTCTTATCGGAAAAAAGACTTGTTCTTTTCTTTCATTCAATAGAATCGCTCTGCATCCCATCGCAGCAACTGATACGGCAAGCGCTTCTGCTAACGGGTATGCCATCCGTACTTTCGCCACCGTCTTCTGTAAGATTTTAAGTACCAACTGCCATAGGCGTTCTCCATCCAATTCTCTTTTGTCAACCGTAAATGCAACAGCCGACTCCATTCTCTCTACAGCCAGGACATGCCCCAATGTAGATAATGCCACACATTTTGTATTCGTATTTCCTATATCTATCCCCAATAAATATTCATATCCCGGGCACATCCTGGCTCCTCCTATCTATCCTTATATCTTCTCGGAATCTTCAGCCCTTATTTCATAGGGCTTCCAGACTCCATTTT
>CAMBRQ010000031.1 GCA_945870325.1 uncultured Dorea sp.
GACCTCCTGGTCCCAAACCAGGCGCTCTAGCCAAGCTGAGCCACACCCCGATATTATGTTGTTGTGCCATTTTCAACCATTATCTCCGTGACACAAGAGTTATTATATATTAAGGGTTCCGGCTTGTCAACAACTTTTTTTGTTTTTTTTGCTACTTTTTTGAGGACTTTTTTGAGGATCGTTTTGCGGATTGGATTGCAAAGCCTTCTATGCCTCATTTGCATACTGCATCCTATATGTACAAAATATTAGCATTACAAGTACTCCAGAGAAAGATGCACGTCGCTATCTCCGTTCAATTCCATAATCATATAACTTGGCCTGCGCCCCTGCTGCCTGGGATATGCCACACTCCCCGGATTCAGAGTAATCAGGTCAGGCTCCCTCGTTAAGGCTGGCTTATGTGTATGTCCATACATTACAATATCCGCGCCACGCTCCCTCGCTTCCTCTTTCAGCCGCTCTTCACTCATAGAGACATAATAATAATGCCCATGCGTAATGAATACGCGACGCCCCTCAATTACGAACTCCTCTTCTCCCGGAAGGTCAGAGAAGAAATCATTATTTCCCCTTACAATATGTGACGGGCAATCTGCCAGCGCAGCAATATAATCTTCCCCGCCTTCTGTATCGCCAAGATGAACCAGCATATCAATCGGGCGCACCTTCTCCAGTACTTTTTCCAGATTTCTATGTGATTTGTGTGTATCACTTACAATCAGTACTCTCATAAGAATCCTCTCAACTCTGTTATTTTTCAGATTCCAGTTTCTTCTCCAGAATCACTCGCATCTTTCGTAAGCCTTCACCTCTGTGACTCAGTTCATTCTTCTTTTCCGGGGATAACTGCGCGCTCGTGCATCCATATTCCGGCAAGAAAAAGATCGGATCATAGCCGAATCCATTCTCGCCTTTTATCTCATATCCGATGATGCCTTCCATCGTCCCCCTGACCACTTCGCTGCTTCCATCCGGAAATGCTGCCGCAATCGCACACACGAATCTCGCGGTACGCTGCTCATCCGGCACTCCATCCAGACGGTCGATCAGCGTCTGATTCTTGATATCATAAGAAGTATCCTCTCCCATATATCTTGCAGAATAGATTCCCGGCTCTTTATTCAGATAATCGATCTCCAGCCCGGAGTCATCCGCCAGTATCACTGTATTCCTATACCCAGGCATATCTGCAGCCACCTTCGCAATCTCAGTCGCCTTAATCAACGCATTTTCTTCAAATGACGTTCCATCTTCTACAACATCCGCTTTGATTCCCGCCTCCTTCTGGGAGAGAATCTCCATCCCCAGATCTTCAAGAATCATTCGAATCTCTACCATCTTATGTTCATTGCCTGTCGCAAATATTATCTTCTCCATCTGTCTTATTCCCTCTTCTGCTTTCTTTTTCCATGCGCATCATCCGCTAATCTTTCCCGCTGTTCTCTATGCGTCTTTCGTACGTTTCGGCGGCTTTGGTCCCAGAAACTGATAAAAATACGTTTTCAACATTCCATTATATATCTTGCGGTTCTTATCCGCTTTCCTGCCAAAATACCGCTCTGCCTCTTCATAGGAAGTAATCATATATGCCGACCAGGAATCCAGCCGCTTATAACTCTCTCCAAATACTCTGTATAACTGTGGTAAATCCGCCTTGTCTTCCAGCCGTTCCCCATAAGGTGGGTTCGTAACGATGAATCCATATTTTTTTGGATGGCTCAGATCTCTGACATCCCTCTCCTGAAAATGGATTAAATGTTCGACTCCCGCTTCTCTTGCATTCCTTCTGGCAATCTTAATCACCGAACTGTCCACATCATACCCCTGTATATCTACATCTATATCATCCTCGATCAGATCATTCGCCTCATTTACCGAATCGTACCATAATTTTCTCGGGATCAGATTCGTCCATGCCTCCGCTGTAAACGAACGGTTCATCCCCGGAGCAATATTCGCCGCCATCATAGCCGCCTCGATTGGAAATGTTCCGCTTCCGCAGAATGGATCTACCAAGATCCTGTCTTTTCTCCATGGTGTCAGCATGATCAGCGAGGCTGCCAGCGTCTCAGTAATCGGCGCCTTGCCGGACACTTCCCGATATCCGCGTTTATGCAGGGACACGCCAGACGTATCTATTCCGACTGTTACAATATCCTTCATCAGAAATACGCGCACCGGGTAGGATGCCCCATCCTCAGGAAACCATTCCATATGGTAATGTTCCTGCATCCTCTTAACCATAGCTTTCTTCATAATCGACTGAATGTCCGAAGGACTGAATAATCTGCTTTTTACAGAGGCCGCTTTCGCCACCCAGAACTTTCCATTCTTCGGAATATAATCTTCCCAGGGAAGTTCTTTCGTCTTATCGAACAGTTCTTCAAAACTCACCGCTTTAAAACTACCTACTTTCCACAAGATTCTCTCCGCAGTACGCAAAAAGATGTTCGCACGGCAGACAGCATCCGCATCACCGTAGAATGTAACTCTTCCATCTTCCACTTCCGCAATCTCATACCCCAAGTCCTGTATCTCTCGTTTCAGCACTGCTTCCAGCCCAAAATGACAGGGGGCGATCAACTCAACTTTTTTCATATATTTCTCCAAATTCTCTATTTTTATGCCGGGCTTACCCATTCCCTCACCTGCTTACGTATCCAATCCGCAAGTTCATCGACTCCTTCGCCGGTCTTCGCTGAGATAAAGATAATCTCAATCTTTGGATTCCGCTTCTTCGCATACTCTACAACTTTATCTTTATTAAAATCAAAATATGGCAATACATCTACCTTATTGATGATCAGAAGATCACATACTTCATACATCAGTGGATATTTCAGCGGCTTATCGTCTCCCTCTGGCACCGAGAGAATCGTCGCATTCTTCACCGCACCCGTGTCGAATTCTGCCGGACATACCAGATTACCAACCTTTTCAAGAATCACCATATCGTACTCTTCGCTGTCAATCTCATGCAATCCCTGGCGCGTCATATCCGCATACAGATGGCACATGCCACCTGTATGTAACTGGATATTCATACCCCTCCGAAATCAATGTCTCGGCGTCTACCGCAGAGTCAATGTCTGCCTCCATAATGCCAATCTTTATCTCATCCCGAAGTCTTTTAAGCAGCGCCAATAGCGTCGTAGTCTTGCCAGCCCCGGAGACGACATCAGGTTCAGAAGAAACATCTTCTCCTCTTTCAACTGATTACGCAGACGATCTGCATCCTGATTATTGTTCTCAAAGATACTTCTTTTTACCTCTATTACACGTATCTCCTTCATATCTGTCATCTCAGGCATTACGTTCTATTTCATATTTCAATATATTATACAACGCTTGCCTCCATCAGCACAAGACTTCTTCTCTTATAATCCCTCACAAATTCAGCCATCCTCTCGCATACACCTTGATTTTCTCAAGACTTGGCTTGATGCTCTGTACGGACCTACGGGAAGATAGGTCTTTCAGTTTTGACTTAAACTTCTTCCATGACTTTGGATGAACCCTGATATAAATACCATTTCCGTTCCTTCCCAATGCAAAGCCAAGGAATTTAAAATTTCGGATTGCAAACACACTGACCGTACGGCTTTTCTCTCGGTTCACTGTTAATTTCAGTTTTTCCTCAAGATATTTCGTACTGCTTTCCAAGAGTCTTTCTGATGCCCGTTTACTTTTTGCGAGTAAAACGATATCATCAGCATATCGGATGCATGGTACACCTCTCTTTAGAAACTCTTGGTCGAACTCATTGAGATAGACGTTTGCCAGCAAAGGCGACAAACTCCCGCCTTGCGGAGTTCCATCGGCAGTCGGATATAACTTTTTATTATATACATACCCGCACTTCATGAACTCTTTCAGTACTTTGGAATCCATTGGGATATTCTCTTTCAGCCATTCATGGCTGATGTTGTCAAAACAGCCTTTTATATCCCTCTCAAGTATCCATTGTGGCGAATCACTCCGACACAGAATGCTAAATCCATACTCCATTGCACCTACCCATGAATGGGAACGCATAAGGTTTACCTTGTTCCGCCGCCTTAATAATTGTGATGTACTTAGATTCTGTCTATAGACCGGAGGTTCTCTGTCTTTCTCTCCATGGCATCATAGTAACTGCCACAGCCCTGACCTCATGCCCTTTTGGCTTAGGTGTATCAACCACATTTCACCTATTTGGCAGCCTTACCCTCATGCATAACCTCATATGTGCTTTCTGTTCGTCAGACCAGAGATTTGCCCGTGGGTTAGTATATTCCCCACATTCGGCTTCCTTCAGATTCCACCTCCGATGGACACCCTTGCCTTCGGCTATATCCTTCCCACTACCGGGCGGATTCGGAACTTACACCCGTTGGAAACGTGCGCCTCTGGTCGAACCAACGAAAAGAGGAATGTGACCTGACACATTCCTCTTACACACTCAACATATATCTTCCTAGCCAATTCCTCCGAAGAAGATTCCAAGCACATACACTACCAGCGTAATTCCCACGAACACGTACTTCGTCACCGGTTCAAACCATTTGCCAAGGGGCTTCTTGCCTCCCATCTCCACCTGGCTTCTTGCGTAGCCCTTCGGGCACACCCAGAAGAACATGATCCCTGCAAGCAATGCTCCTAACGGTATAATATAGATAGACACCGCATCCATCCATGCTCCTACCGCATCTCCACTCTCGATAAAGATTCCAACAGCAGTTGAGATAACCGCGATCACGCCTACCGCTGCCCCTCTTGACAGCCCAAGTTCTTTCTGCACTGCCTCGATCGGTGTCTCGAACAGGTTCATAAGAGAGGTAATCGCTGCAAACAGCACTGCAACAAAGAAGATAATTGCAAATACTCCTCCCAGCGGCATCTGCTGGAATACTGCCGGAAGTGTAATGAACATTAGCGGCGGTCCACTGGCTACATCCAGCCCGAATGCAAATACTGCCGGAATCACCACCATACCTGCCAGCAATGCTGCAACGGTATCAAAGAACGCCACATTCTTCGCACAGGCAACCACATCTTCATCCTTCTTCAGATAACTTCCATATACGATCGTTCCCGAGCCTGCCAGCGACAGTGAGAAGAACGCCTGACCCAATGCATATACCCAGGTCCGAACATCCCCAAGTTGTTCCCACTTCGGCACGAACATATAACGGTATCCGTCCGCTGCTCCCGGAAGGGTCACAACACGAACCAGCAATATGATAAAGAAGACGAAAAATACCGGCATCATGATCTTATTCATCTTCTCGATTCCCTTGGTTACTCCCAGAATCATAATCAGGAATGTCAGTGCCAGACCAAGCATCTGCCATCCGATACTTCCGAACTTTACTGCCAGTCCTCCAAAATAACTTCCATAATCATCTACCTTCATCAATCCTCCGGTCAATGCACCGACCAGATACTTAAGGAACCATCCTACAACCACGGAATATCCGATGGCGATTCCCAGAGAACCCAGCACCGGGATAATTCCAATGACCGTTCCCACAGTTCTTCCCTTCTTACCATAACGCATCTCCATCGCGCCTGCGAATGCCCCCAGCGGACCTGTCTTCGCGCTTCTTCCGAATGCCATCTCTCCGATTACTCCGGAGAATCCCAGTAATACTACAAAGATAAAATACGGGATCAGGAACGCAGCCCCGCCGAACTTGCCGGTACGGTACGGGAACATCCAGATATTGCCCATTCCCACTGCGGAACCGATGCATGCAACAATGAATCCCATCCGGGTACGGAATTCATCTCTGCTTTTCTCATTATTCTTACTCATCTTAAGTCTCTCCATTACTTTCTTTAGAATACTATCTTGTTTATTCTAACAAATATTTCTTTAGAATACCATAGTAATATTTCTTCGTGCCAATTTAACAAAAAAGATACCGAAAATATTCGCTATCTTTTTTCTTGTTACATATAACAAACAATATTATATTTTGAAAATTTATCCTACCTTCCAATTCACTTTCTAATATTCCAAAAGGTGTAGACCCACTAGAATTGCAGCCATATAATAAACGATTTTCATAATCATTCACTTCATTATCCTTGCTTTACAATCACTTGTTCCGCCATCTCACATAATTCATTCATTTTGGCATCAAGAAAGCATTTATATCCACAGAAAATGCTATGTTTCGAACCACATACCTCTCTTTGCATTCTCACACATCCTCCACCGCAAATGAGTTTATAACGACATGATTTACACATATTCATCTGCATGCGTGGTCGTTTTAAAAAGTTGCTTGCCTGCCGTGACGAAAGTAACTTCAATAATGACTGATTTGTAATATCGCCAATTTTATACTCATCCAATACATAAAAATCGCATGGATACGCACTGCCATCAGCCTCTATCACTAATTGAGGAGAACAATATCCCACTATGCCGCAAGCAGTACATATCTTATATACAAGCAAATTTAATAAATCATCAAATAATTTGACACTTACAATCTCCTTATTATTATAATCTCGTTTCCATAATTCAAATAATTTGATATAGAAATATGCAAACCGCTGTGGTGTCAAGACGAACGGATGAATCCCTTTTCCCTCAAACTCATCCAGACATGGAATCAACTGCACATATGAGATTCCCAGTTCTCGAATAGTTTTCCAGAATTTTTCGGGCTGCTCTGCCAGTTCATTCGTCAATACAGTTAAAATATTATATTCTACGCCATACTCATCTAACAGGCTTTTCGTTTTAACCACCCGCTGATAAGTTCCTTCTCCATCTTTATCCACACGGTTTGCATCATGGAATTCTTTAGAACCATCCATTGACAGACCAACGAGGAAATTATATTTTTTAAAAAAAGTACACCATGTTTCATCTAAAAGCGTACCATTCGTCTGAACCGTATATTCTACACATACATCGCCCCGCAAAGTATTGACAGAACGGACAAAAAAATTAAAGAACTCTATTCCTGCCAACAGCGGCTCTCCACCTTGGAATGCAAAAGTGATCCTATCCATTGCTTCTAAATCGCAAAATATATTCGAGAGCATACTTGTTACTGTTTCCGAAGACATAATTCCATAAGAAGATACTTTCCGCCGACTGGCAATATCGCTATAAAAACAATATCGACATCTCATATTGCATAAGGATGATGCCGGTTTTATCATTACTGTAAACTGCCTCATTTTCTGCCTTTCTAATATTTTCTGATTTACGAAAATCATCCTATTTTCCAAGATTTCGAAGCAACTCGAATATTTCAGGAAGTATAGACAAATAAAAATCTTTATATATTTCACAAAACACCGAGGAATTCATACAACACATTCGGTCGCTCTGACATAGACTTACCCATCTACACATCTTACATTCTGTTTTCACATCAACACTTTTCATAACCAACAGACCTTGCTCTTCTAATTGCTTACACAAATATTCTGTATGCCCTTCCCGACATCCCCTCGAATAAATATATCCATTAGAAAAAAATACATTCTGAAAGGGACACTGCCCGGATAAACTGCTAACTAATGGGGCATACCCTTTTATGACACCCGCAAGATTTTCAAACTCCCTCACATATACAGGCTGCCTATTCATCCGCTTATCTTTCCAAAGCCAAAACAATTGTTCCAAAAAATACTGATACTCTCTCACAGATAATAGTTCTGTCGGCATTTTCTGATGCATCTCACACATGACAGGCCAGTAAGCATGAGAATTCCACCCATTTTCAATAAAAAATGAAAAAATGCGTTGAATATTCATTGCAACCACAGAAGTGACTGTTATACCTATATAAAAATTCACTTTATATGTTGTCAAAAGCCTGGCTGCATGAACCGCTTGTTCATGGGAACCCATTCTATTTAAAAGAATATTATTGTGTTCATGAATACTTTTCGGTCCATCCATAAGTAAGCAGACAGTTATGTTCTTTTCCCTAAAAAACCCAGCCTGTTTCATCGTCAAGCCAACTCCAGCCGTACAAATCTCATATTTTATTTTTATTCCATTTTCTAATTGTCTTTTTAAAAGACCTTCTAATTTACAGAAATAATTCGAAAAATCTGTTGCTATACTGGGTTCATACAATCGGATTTCTATTAAAGTATTATTATATTCTGCCAATTTTTCCACAAATGACTTCATAATCATTTCATTATAAGAACTTAATGTTTCTTTAAACGTAATATTTAATGGCAAAACTCTCACCCTTATCTAATGATATGTAATATCGTTTTATTATGCTTTTACCTGATACTGACAATTAATCGGCTCGTATACGGTATACTGTGAAGCATTTTTTCCCGCCATCACTAACTGCCCATTCCCGGTAACTCTTTCTACACGACCATCTTTTGTAGGATCTACATATTTTTCAAACCATAATTCCATTTGTCTCTTCAATTCAAATATTCTATCCTGACACTTTTCATAGCCTATCAGATTATTCTTTTCTTCAGGATCATGGATAAGATCATAATACTCATCTGGTCCATACGGATAACGACAAACATACTTATCTATCTCTGTTCGTATCATACGTACTGGTCCATACTCGTCAAACACAACAACCATACAGTCACTATCTTTTTCCTCCTCTTTTCCAAGTAATATATCTAAAAAACTCGAACCTGGAAGCGTTGGGCCATCTGAAACTGGAACGCCTATATAGTCCAGTAAAGTAGGACGTACATCGTATGCACTCAACATATGATCTATAACCGTTTTTGCTTTAATTCTATCTGGATGCCAGATAATCATTGGTACACGAATAGATGTATCATACATATTCATTGGAAACGTACCATTTCCTTTGCCCCATATACCATGATGACCACAGTTGAATCCGTTATCTGCCGTATAAATCACAACAGTATTATCATCAATTCCTAATACCCTTAGTTGTTCCATAATCCTTCCGACCCCACGATCTACACCTGTAACCGCTGCATAATATCCCTTTATACATTCTTCTGGATGTGCCACATGCTCTTTCGTTACTGCATCATGCGCTGTAGAAAATACCGCCCACGGATGCAACTCTTCTCTTGGGCATGATTCAAACTTGCAGTCTTTATAAAGACCTGTCAACTCTTCTGGATGATTCCCATTGAGCCATGGGCTATGTGGTGCCGTATAATGTACAGACAGATAAAACGGTTCCTCTTTTTCATTCATTTTTTCCATAAAATATAGCGCATTATCTGTAATTGCATCTGTAACATAGCCTTCTTCATTAATTAATTCTCCATTTTTAATCATTGGGGCATTATAGTAATTTCCGCCTCCCATCTGGTGTGTATACCAATAACTAAATCCTTTCTGTGGATTTATACTGTCACCCAAATGCCATTTTCCACTAAGTGCACATTGATATCCTGCATCTACCAGATCATCCGTATAACCTCTCAAGCCCTGTAAATACTCAATAGCACCAGGTCCCGTATTGCCTTCTCGAATCCAGTCATGAACACCATGCTGTGACGGAATTCGTCCTGTCAGCAACGATGCTCTCGCCGGCGAACATACCGGAGACACGCAATAAAAATTTTCAAATCTTGCACCTTCTTCTGCAAGTTTATCAATGTTAGGAGTAATTATTTCCGAATTCCCATTACATCCAAGAGCCCAGTATCCCTGGTCATCTGTTAAAACAAATACAATATTAGGCTTTGTTTTGTCATGATTAGCCATAGTCTTCTCCTTATTAAAAATATTTTGTCAGCGTCCAAAGTATAAGCTTACCACCACTTAATCTGATCTGTAACATATTTTCTTAATTCAATGAATTCTTCTGATGTAACATCTCTTGGCCGTGACAGATTGATTTCCAGATTTTCCTTAATCTTTGCTGGTTTATTCGACAGAATAAGCACTCTCTCTGCCAAATAAATTGCTTCTTCAATATTATGTGTAATAAAAATTACTGTGCTTCCGAATTCTTTCCAAAGTTTCAAAACCTCATCTTCCAGGTAAAATCGCATCTTAATATCCATTTGGCCATAAGGCTCATCCATTAATAAAAGATCTGGATACGTACTGAACGCACGGCCTATGATTACTCGCTGTTCTTCACTTACAGACAACTGTTTAGGATATGCGTTCCGCAGGTTCTCCATTCCTAATAATTTTAAAATTCTGTCAACACGTTTTTTTCTTTCTTCCTTCGGTATCTTTTTAATCTTTAATCCAAATTCCAGATTCTCTTCTACAGTCAACCAGGGCATTGCTGACGGTTCCTGAAAAGCAAACGATATATTATGCTTTTTAGGATCCGCTGGTTCTTCGTCGATGTAAAGTTCTCCCGAAGATGGCTGGTAGATTCTTGTCAAAAGATTAAGAAATGTTGTTTTTCCACATCCAGTAGGTCCGACCACACATATAAACTCACCTTTTTTCACTTCGAAACTTATATCATCCAACACCAAAAGATCTCCAAACCTTTTTGTAAGATGGTCAACTTTTATTTTTACTTTATCAGCCATATATAACTCCTTTCCGATTTCTTACAAAGCGAGATCTGTATTTTCTGATATTTCTTTTCTCAACATCAAAAATGTACGATCCATAGTATCTCTAGGTTTTGAAATATTTACATCATAAATCTTTTTAATTCTGGCCGGATAATTCGTGAATAAAATAATCCTGTCACCAAGCATCAATGCTTCTTCAATATTATTCGTCACAAAGATAATCGTACGTCTATCCTTTTCCACAATATTCTGTACTTCCTGCTCCATACTATAGCGTGTCTGTGCATCAAGAGCACCGAATGGTTCATCCATAATAAGAATTTTCGGTTCATTCGTATAAGCACGTGCAATCCCGACACGCTGTTTCATACCTCCGGACAACTGATATGGATAACTTTTTTCAAACCCGGTCAATCCAACCATATCTATATACTTTTGCGCTCTTTCTGTATATATTTTTTTACTCTCGCCACGTTGTCTTGGACCAAATGTTATATTATCCATTACTGTCAGCCATGGAAGCAGTCCTGTTTTTTGAAAAACCATTCCCATCTGTGGATTTGGCTTTGTAATCTCTTCCCCGTCAAGAACCACTTTTCCTTCATCTGGTTTCATCAGACCCGCTATCATATTCAGCAGTACACTTTTCCCACAGCGTCCCGGTCCCAATAATACTAAAAATTCCCCATCATAAACATCAAGGGAAATATTATCAACTGCCAATTCTCTTTTTCCTTCTTTATTTGGGAATGATTTTGAAATATTAGATATTTTCAATCTCGTCAAATACTTCTGTTCCATGGACATAACTTCCTTTCTATAAAGTTTGTCAAAACTGCTACCAGTGCCCCCGTCACACCGATAGCAACCATGCCCGACATAACCAGTGATACATCAAATACTTCCATTCCACGGTTAATCAAAAATCCCAGACCTGCCCGCGCTGCTATCATTTCCGCTGCCAATACCACCATCAAAGCCATGCTGGTCGCATTTCTTATTCCTGCAAAAATCGTAGGCAATGCTGCCGGAAGAACAATGGACCTAAGCAATTGCCATTCAGTAGATGCATTAAACATCTTTCCCACATCAAGGTATAAAGGAGAAATCATCTTAATCCCTGTATACGAATTCACTACGATAGGCATTAACGCTGCCATAAAAATCATAATAATCTTTGATTTCTCACCAATTCCAAACCACATCACCATTAGCGGAATCCATGCGAGCATCGGAATTGGACGTATGCACTCAAACACTGCACCTATTGTTGCTCTTACTCCACGGCTCCATCCAATCAAAACTCCCAATGGAACACCTATAATAATAGCCAGACCTAACGAAACCGCTACTCTCAATAAACTGACACCCATATGCCCAATTAACGTATAGCCACTCAACTTATTTTGGCTTAATTCAATCATTCTTCGCAGCACTGTATTCGGTGTCGGAAATATCATAGGATTGGAGGAACTTCCCAGATACCACACGGCAATTAACAATCCGATACTAAGAAAGGGAAGGACGTGATACCAAATGCTGTATTTCATTTTATATTCAGTACTTATTTTTTCCTTTTTTATTCTCATATAGTGCCTCCCCGTACAACAATTTTCTCAATCACCGTAAAAACTGTTGTAAAAATATACCCTATAAACCCAATTATAATCATTCCTAAAACCACCACGTCTGCCCGTCCAAAATTACGCCCCATATTAATCATATATCCAAGACCTGCAGAAGCCGCCAGCATTTCAGCTGCAACCAAACAACTCCATGAACTCGCCAGTGCGATACGCATTCCTGCAAAAATCATCGGAACTGTTGAAGGAACTCCAACATGTAAAAAGGTGTAAAAATTCGAGGCACCGTATACCTTCGCAACATTAATTAATGCCTGACTGGTCTGCCGAATTCCAGTATATGAATTGAGTACGCAAGGGATAAACGCTGTAAGAAAAATAATTACCGCTTTTGCTTCTGTACCAACGCCAATCCAAACAATCATCAATGGAATCCAGGATACCGCCGGAATAGGGCGTATAATTTCAAATATAGGTCTTACAAATCTATCAAGCAAACGATACCACCCCATTAACAGTCCAAGCGGAACACCTATAATAACTGCTAAAACAAATCCACTCATTGATATCTGCAGACTTGTAAGAATATTGGTTATAAGAAGATTGCCATCCGGTCCCACGTTATATATTTTGAAAATAAAGGCCTCCAGAACTTCTGACGGCGAAGGTGTATACTCTCCAACGATCAGATTATTCATAGCCAACACCTGCCATAGCATAAGAAATACTACAAACGTAAGCACCGTCATAAGCGTATATTTGAGATCATTTTTTTCAAAAAATTTTCTTTTTACTTTCATTTTTTCCCCTTCTTAAATTTTATCGAACAGAATTTACATATTCCAATCCTTCAGCAGTAAAAAGATCTTCCTGATGTTCAATCATATATTTTCTATCAGATTCCTGATAATTCCCCTGGCTGATATAAAAATCCATTGCTCCCATTGCCATATCTAATGCTTTGAACATTGTTCCATAATTATTCTCTACTGTTTCCGTGAAATATTCATGGTTTTCTTCCAAGGTATAATAATGTGTCTCTTGCAGATAAGCTAGATTCTCTTCATACGGCACAGCTGTCCCCTCTGCTTCTCCCCAATAAGTCAAGGCTTTTGCAGCAAATTCCATATTTTCATCAGAATCCATCATCCAATCCAATATTGCATAATGTGCTTCAAGTATTTTTTCGATACCTGCACGAATACTTGGATCAGACCATGCCTTCTCACTTGTTCCGTAACCTGTTACAAGATTAATTCCCACATCATAGCCTTCAATAACCGGCACAAAACCTTCTTCTTCAAGAGTTGCATCATAACATTGAAAATTCCATACTCCCCATGTTTCGCCTTTTCCCGCAAACATTGCTGCATTTACGTTTGGCTGATCCATATAAACCGGAGTAACATCCTGCAGAGACAATCCAATCTTACTTAATGAATCACCAAGCAGATACTGAAGAGTACTTCCTGACTGCATATATACCTCTCTGCCTTTCCAATCCTCTTTTGAACCTCTGAATCCCGCTTTATTATAATCAGCAGCGGCAAGCGGATCATCTTTTTTTACATAAAACTTTTGGACAACAGAGTCGTCGTTAATGTAGTTAAGCATTTTTATCGACCCCTGAGCACATCCAATAGCAATTCCTCCAAAACCTGTACCAAATAAATCAATTTCATCTGCAGCGATAGCCTCTACACGCAATGGACCTGATGCAGACGGATACCATTCCAAATTGACACCAAGTTCTTTCAATGCTCCTGATTTCCATGCAACATAGATTGGAACCGACAACTGATATCCTACTCCATCTCCATATCGAATGGTTACTTCCTCATCAAGTGCGTCAATCCCCTCAAAGTATGGTTTAACACTATCCCATACTTCTGACAGTTCTTCTTCTGAAATGCTTACGGCTGCTTCATCTTTTGCCTCAGTACTGTCTGCTCCATCTGAATCTCCCGAAGTTCCACAACCACACACCAACATAACCGTTACCAATAAAACCGCTAATAGTTTCTTCATTCTCTTTCGACCTTCCTTTCTCCTAAATCTGATTGAAATATTTACTTGTTATAACTAATTTCATTTTACTTCTTGCAAAACTCAATGTAAAATACTATTATTTAATTAGAACTATAGCCTTTTAGTTATAGTTCAGATCGAAATTATCTTGAAAAGAGGCATTTTATGAATATCAGACAGCTAACTATTTTTATTACTGTATGCCAGTATGGCTCTATGACTGCTGCCGCACAAAAACTTTATATTTCTCAACCTTCCATCAGCAATGCTATTCGAGACTTTGAAAATGAATATGGCGTCCAGTTTTTTGACCGTTCATCAAAACATCTCTCACTAACCGAATATGGTCAGGAAGTTTATGCATATGGTACTCGTATTTTGTCCTTAATTGACGATATTACTACTAGTATTAACAATAAAAAAATAAATACTACTCTTCGCATTGGTACAGGCATTGCATTTGGGAAATTATATTTACCTAGAATTATCAAAGAATTTAAAAGACAGAACCCTCAATGTATTTTTAATATAACTATTGATTCTTCCGAGATATTGGAACCGTTATTAGCAAATGGGGAAATCGACATATGTATTATGGAAGGTACTTCTCACATACCAGACTTTCAACATCAAGAAGTATATCATTCTCCAATTGTTGCTGTCTGTCATAAAGACCACCCTTTGGCTTATCAGAAAAATGTAACTGCCGAAATGTTAATCCAGGAAAATCTCTTACTGCGCGAAAAACTTTGTCCTACACGTGAAATGGTAAATGCATATTTTTCAAATCACAACCTATCTGTAACCTCTTTTTATGAAAGTAGCAGTGCACTTGCTTTGATTAATGCCGTAAAAGAAAATCTTGGAATTGCTATGCTTCCACGTGATCACTATCAGTATTTTTATTCACCTGAATTAAAGATTATTGATATTCCAGATTTTAATTACACACGATATATTGATTTTATTTACAGAAAAAAAACTATAGTATCTCCATTGGCTCAAACATTTATGCAATTTACAACTAACTACATACATAGTTTACAAAAATAAAACTTCCTCATAGAATAGAAAAGGAGATTACTTTCACGTAATCTCCTTTTCTATCTATTATTCTACTTATCTGCCACCTGAATACAATGTTCAATCAGCCATTCTTTCACTAGATTATTCAGTGCAATCTCTTTCAGATCATCTTCTTCCGCAGATTCTTTCAATGCATCAACATCGGCATAGCCATAATCCTCTGCCATCTGCTTAAGCTGTTCCTCATATGCCTCATCGCTTAACTTGATCTTCTCTTTATCCGCAATCGCAGTTGTTACCATGGTCTGCTTTACGCTTGCCTTGGCAGCCTCGTCCACCTGCTTCTCGAACTCTTCAAGACCATATCCCATATTCGTCTGGATAAAGTCTTCGTATTCCTGTCCGTAGTACTCTGCTGCCGTCTTATACTGTTCGATCAAAGAATCTGAGATCTCACTTACTTCCTTATCCGGATACTTCTTAACCTCTGTATTATCCAGAACCGCCTGCCATACACTCTGGCTAAGATCACTGTTATAGTTTGTCTTGGCATCTTCCTCTAACTGCGCTTTAACTTCCTTCTTGTATTCTTTCACAGTCTTAGATTTCTCTGATACGGTTTTCACGAATTCATCTGTCAATTCCGGAACCTCCTGCTGACTGATGGATTTTACCGTAATTGTAAATACAACTTCTTTGCCTGCGTAGTCGGCATTGCTATAGTCTTCCGGGAATGCACCGGCCCAATCATAAGTTTCTCCGATACTATGACCAATTACACTGTCTTCGAACCCGTCAATAAATGTTCCGGAGCCGATTACAAGTGGATAATCCGTAGAAGATCCTCCCTCGAACTCTTCACCATTGATCTTACCAACGAAATCAATCGTCGCAGTATCGCCGTCCTGTACTGCGCGATCGGTAACATCTATGGTCGTCGCATTGGTCTGCAGGGTTGCCTGGATTGCATTCTCAACATCTTCATCTGTAATCTCTCCCGGCTTCTCTACCTGATCCACCTCAACACCCTTGTACTTGGAGATTGTCAGTTCATCCGTCTCCAATCCTGCACTTTTAGAACAGCCTGCCAGAATCATAGATGATGCTGCAACGCCTGTTAATATCATTACTATTTTCTTTTTCATATTCTTTTACACCTCATCATGTTACATAGTTACATACTAATATGTTATAGCATATTCGCCGGAACTTTCATAGACTTTTCACATTTATTTCACGAATTTCTCGTAACAGTTCAGCCATAAGCCGGATTGTGGGCGAATCATGCTTGCATGAATGAACACACAATCCGGCTTATGAGCAGAGCGCCATTTTATGAGCAAAAAGAGCTGCGTAGCAGCGGAGAAGCATCGCAGATGCGTTTTGCGAATGGCGCGGGCTGAACTGTTACGAATTTCTCGTTTCTTTACAATACCGGCGAGAACAGTCTACAAAATTGCTCTTTAAAACGGATGATAAAATCCCTCTGTTCATATTTTTTGCGGGTTACCAGCGTACTCTTCGTAATATCATTTTCAAATGCTTCCATCAGTTTCCCTGTCGTCCTTGTACTGTATATCACCGCGTTTACTTCAAAATTCAGGCTGAAACTTCGAATATCCATATTGGCTGTTCCCATACAGGTAACCAGTCCGTCTACACACATGCATTTTGCATGAAGAAAACCATTCTCATACGTGTAGCATCTTGCTCCTGCCTCAATCATCTCTCCCAGATAAGAATAGGTCGCCCAGTATACGAATGGATGATCCGGCTTGCACGGAATCATAATACGCACATCAATGCCGGACTTGGCCGCAATCTCCAGCGCATCCCGGATATCATCGTCCGGAATGAAATACGGCGTCTGGATATAGATGCTCTTCCTTGCCATATGGATCAGCCGCAGATAATTGTTACGAATCTCCTGGCTATGGGAGTCAGGCCCGCTTGAGATAATCTGCACCGGATCACGGCCACCCCGCAGATATGTCGGGATCTCAAAGAGTCGGTCCTCCAGAAAGAGATTCTCTCCAGCCGCATAATTCCAGTCCAGCACGAACCGGACTGCAAGGGATGTGACCGCCGAGCCTTCGATACAGATATGTGTATCCCGCCAGTACCCGAATCTCCTGTTCTTCCCCAGATATTCGCGCCCTATATTAAAACCGCCGACGAATCCGATTCTTCCGTCTATGACCACAATCTTTCTGTGATTACGATAATTCACACGGAGTTGTAATTTCCCCAGAACCGCCGGGAAGAATTCTGCCACTTCAATTCCGGCTTTTCGAAGCCGCACCCAGTCAGAATGGTGCATCCCTCTACATCCCATACTATCGAACAGGACTCTGACTTCTACGCCCTGTCTTGCCTTGCGAATCAATACCTCTTCAATCTCTTTCCACAGTTCATCGTTGCGAATAATGTAGTACTGCATGTGGATATAATTCCTTGCATGATCCATCTCGGATAGCAGGGCGTTGAATTTCTCCCTGCCGTCTGTATAGATGCGAATATCATTATTATCGGTCAGTACTGCCTCTCCTTCGTTCAGATTATAGAGGATCAGCCGCTTGAAGCGATCCAGTTCCGGGTCTCGAAGCCGTAACTTCTTCCGATAGATGGATTCCTCCTGCCTTCGTACGGCATACTTAATCTCACCTTCGATCTCTTTCATCTTGAACATCCGGTCTTTTCGGAAATTCTGTCCCAGAATCAGGTATAACACGAATCCCAATACGGGAATAAAATACAGAAGCAAAAGCCATGCCCACACCGTTGTGGGATTCCTCCGCTGAAAGAATATGATGATCAACGTAAAAACTATATTAATAAGGAACAGATGATCCAGCATCCATCCATATGTTCCAACAATTCCGCCTACTATTGTCTGAAGCACCTTTCTCCCCCTCCTTATTATGAACTGTTCATTACCTACATATATAGTATACATTTTCTTTTCAGGAAAAGTAACCCTAAAATCGCAAATCTCTTGCACTTGCTGAGAAAGAATGTTACAATGTAATTTGAGAAAAATAGTTTTTTAGGAGGTTCGCTGTGAGTAAGGTTACTATTGTAATGCTTGTTATTTTAATCGTCTTAATCATTGCATGTGTCGTGTTATATTTCTTAGGAAAAAAAGCAGAGAAAAAGCAGGCCGAACAACAGGCTCAGTTAGATGCTGTTGCACAGACTGTATCGATGCTGATCATTGATAAAGGCAAGATGAAGCTGAAAGATGCCAATCTGCCGGCCGTTGTTCTGGAGAATACACCGAAGTATCTTCGTCGTTCTAAGGTACCGGTTGTAAAGGCGAAGGTTGGACCTAAGATCATGACTCTGATGTGTGACGCGCAGATTTATCCACTGATTCCTGTTAAGAAGGAAGTAAAGGCAACTGTAAGTGGTATCTACATAACCGAAGTGAAAGGCTTAAGAGGACCGCTTGAGACACCACAGAAGAAAAAAGGCCTCTTCGCAAGATTACGTAATAAGTAAAATAACAAGACTGGATTTAAAAGAGTATTAAAACGGGCAAGAAACTGATGACTCATCTAATGTTTCTTACCCGTTTTTTCTGTCTAATGTTCTAACGCCTTGATATTCATCGTAATATTACAGTCTGCGATCATCTCGCTGTTGACGTCCAATGCATAATTCACATGAACGTCTATATTCTGCTCCGTCACCTCTACCTGCATATCCTTGGTATGAGTACCCACCAGCAGTTCACCATAAGGTGTCTCATACTGAGTCATATTGATCTTATCTTTCTCAAAAATCATATGGGCATGGGACAGACCGCTTTTCATAATCTCCAGTTTGCCGTCCTCTGCAATCCGAATCTTATTCTTAATCGTTCCTGGCATCCCCTCTACCAGTTCATCGTAGATGACGTAATGCTTCCCATTCTTATAATAATACATCGCCGGGGTGATCACTTCAATCGGCTCATTCTCATCTTCATCTGTTATCCCTGCCGTATCATAGTGAAGTCCCGATATACTCAATAATACATCTTTCGTCATAGAATCACCTAATATTCTTCAATATTGATCTGTTTTGCTGCCGTCACGTCATAAGGAAGGATCGTATTGGCAAAATGCGCGAACTTCTCTGCCGCATCACTTACATAGAATTCATAAGTTGCGGACTCTCCTGACTCGTTCGCAATATTTTGCTCTGCAAGGACCGCCTTCAGATCCATTGCGGTCTCATAAGCCGGATTCACAATATGTACCCGTTCTCCAAAATATTCCATAATCCTGGATCTTAACAGCGGATAATGGGTACACCCAAGAATCATCGTATCGATATCCGTCTTTCTCATATCCGACAGATAGATATCAATCACTTCCTCCGTAATCTTATGCTTGGCAAAGCCTTCTTCCACCAATGGCACGAACAGTGGACAGGGCTTTCCAATCACTGAAGCCTCCGGCTTCATCTGCCGGATCACCTTTGTATAAGTCTCGCTTCGTATCGTGGCTTCTGTTCCCGCTACTCCGATCTTCCCATTCTTCGTTGCCTGAACCGCCGCCCTTGCTCCCGGCACGATCACTCCAACAATCGGAATATCGAACTCTTCCTTCACCGTATCAAGCGCCAGAGCACTTGCCGTATTACAGGCAATAACGATTGCTTTCACATCCTTCGTCTCCAGAAACCGAATAATCTGTCTGGAAAACCGGATGATATTATCCTTAGACTTGCTTCCATATGGCACTCTGGCCGTATCCCCAAAATATACAATATTCTCCTGAGGCAGCTGACGCATAATCTCCCTTGCTACAGTCAGACCACCCACCCCAGAATCAAAGACTCCGATAGGAGCCGTCCCCTTAGAATTCATCTCCACGATAATGATCTCCTTTATCTATCCATTCGTATTAATCATTGTAACGTTTGTGTCCTATAATTTCAAGGTAAAAGTGGGAATTTTAGAATCCGTTAGCAGGAAAAGAGCCATAACTCGATTTCCAAGTTATGGCTCTTTTCCTGCTAACGGATTCTTAACGAAATGTTCCGGTTCTATACGCACCTGTCGCATTCCCCTCTGCCGTCCGCTCCCAACATCACATTATCTCAATAAATTCCACCCTACAGTGCGAGTTCCTTCGCAACTTCATACTGATACTCCGGAATCTCTTTCTTCATGCCAAGTGCTTCGTCGATATCGAAGTCAACATACTGTCCATGTCTGTATCCAACAACACGGTTTGTCTTTCCTGCAATCAGAAGGTCAACTGCCATTGCGCCCATGATAGATGCATATACTCTATCCTTACATGTCGGGCTTCCGCCACGCTGCATGTGTCCGATGATGGTTGCTCTGGTCTCCATGCCGGTTGCTTCTTCGATTCTCTTAGCCATCTCGATAGATCCGCCGATTCCTTCTGCGTTGATAATGATATAATTCTTCTTACCACGCTTTCTGCATTCCTGAATATCAGCTACGATTGCAGACTCGTCAAAGTCATGCTCTTCCGGCATCAGGATACTCTCTGCGCCATTGGCAATACCACACCACAATGCCAGATATCCTGCATCTCTACCCATAACCTCGATGATTGAACATCTCTCATGGGAAGTAGATGTATCACGCACTTTATCGATTGCTTCCATTGCTGTATTAACGGCTGTGTCAAAACCGATTGTATATTCTGTACATGCAATATCAAGGTCGATCGTTCCCGGAATTCCGATTGTGTTAATTCCATAGTGAGCCAGTTTCTGTGCTCCGGCGAAAGAACCATCTCCTCCGATTACTACAAGTCCGTCAATTCCATACTTTTTGCAGATTGCTGCTGCTTTCTGCTGTCCTTCTTCGGTACGCATCTCCGGACAGCGTGCCGTCTGCAGAATTGTTCCACCGCGCTGGATTGTATCAGATACGTCTCTTGCGGAGAGATCAATAATCTCTTCGTCTAACAGTCCCTGATATCCTTTTCTGATACCTCTGACTTTCAGACCTTTTCCCAATGCTGTCCTTACTACTGCACGGATTGCTGCATTCATTCCCGGCGCATCGCCACCGCTTGTCAATACACCAATTGTTCGTATTACTTTGCCTGCCATGATCATTCCTCCATCGTATTCATAGTTTGATAATTTACTATCTACCTCTCTCGAGCAACATTTTACATTAATTACTAGATGTTTTCAATGGGTTTTTCGATTACTTTTACACAAGATTCGCCCAGATAATTCGTCAATTTGCTGTATAGAATCCGGTCAGCATTCACGTTTCTGTTCGCCGAAAGCCGTTTTACCGCCTTCTCTTTTTTACAGTAGATTACGACAGTATCCTGTCCATCCGAATCTTTAAGCATATCAAAAAGTTCTTGCTCCTGGGCAAGATATGCCGCCTTATCAGCATATTGAAGCCACAGTTCCCTCTTGGTCTGTTCAAATGGAATCACCGTCTCACAGATCAATTTGCTCGCTGCTTCATCTTCTTCTGATACCCTTCCTTTGATAAATACTTTTCCCTCTTCATTCAGATACTGTTGATTCTTCTCGTAATCCCTTGGGAATATCACTACTTCGACGGAACCTGCCAGATCCTCCAGCGTAATGAATGCCATCGTCTTATTATTCTTCGTATACTTAATGGTCTTCGACGTAATCATGCCGCCCACGATCTCTCTGGCTCCGTCATGCACCTTGGTCCTTCCCGTCTCATCATCCAACTGGAAATCAAGTGTTGTTCTGGTAATATTCTTTCTCCACTTCTCTTCATATTCTTCCATAGGATGCCCGCTTAGATACACGCCCAGCACTTCTTTTTCGAATGCCAATTTCGTCTCTTTCTCATACTCTCCCACCTTCGGAAGAGGGATATCGAATTCTGCCTTCTGATCCTCACCCACCAGGTCGAACAGAGACATCTGCCCCGTCATAGAATACTTGCGCTCCTGATTCACCTGATCCACAATCTGCACATAGATCATCATGAACTGCTTTCTGGTTCCTCCAAGACTGTCAAATGCTCCCGACTTAATGAAATTCTCTATCGTCCGCTTATTGACCTCTTTACCGGAGAGTCTCTCAATAAAATCTTTCAGATTCTTGAACTCCCCTCTGATCTTGCGCTCTTCTATGATTGCACCTATGACCGGTCTTCCGATACTCTTAATTGCAGCAAGTCCATACCGGATATTTCCATTATCTACAGAGAAATTACCCATTCCTTTATTGATATCCGGCGGCAGAATCTCAATTCCCATCTGCCGGCAGGTATAGATATACTCTGACACCTTGCCCGGATTATCGATTACGGAGGTCATAAGCGCCGCCATGAACTCTACCGGATAATAGTATTTCAGCCATGCCGTCTGATATGCCACCACTGCATAAGCCGCCGCATGCGACTTATTGAACGCATACTTGGCAAAATCTATCATCTCATCATAGATCTTATTAGCAATCTTCTCGCTGATTCCATTGGCGATACATCCTGGCACTCCCTCTTCAGTATTCCCATATACGAAATTCTGGCGCTCTTTCTTCATGACATCGCCCTTCTTCTTGGACATGGCTCGCCTCAGAAGATCGCTTCTCCCCAACGTATATCCTGCCAGGTCACGTACAATCTGCATAACCTGCTCCTGATAGACGATACATCCATAAGTCGGCGCAAGGATTGGCTCTAACTGCGGACAGTCATAGGTAATACTCTCTGTATTGTTCTTTCCTTTAATATACTGCGGGATGAAATCCATCGGTCCTGGCCGGTACAGGGAGATACCCGCAATAATATCCTCCAGATTCTGTGGCTTAAGTTCCTTCATGAAACTTTTCATACCGCCGCTCTCTAACTGAAAGATACCATCCGTCTTACCGGTTCCAATAGACTCCAGTACCTTCTTGTCATCATAGTCGATCTTATGAATGTCAATTTTCTTTCCTTCACTTTCGCTTGCCAGATTCGCGGCATCCTGAATCACCGTCAGAGTACGAAGCCCCAGGAAATCCATCTTAAGAAGCCCTAACTCCTCCAACGTTGTCATGGTAAATTGTGTCGTCACGGCACCATCCGATCCCAGAGATAACGGCACATATTCATCAATTGATTTCTGAGAGATGACCACACCGGCGGCATGCATAGAAGTATGTCTTGGCAGACCCTCCAGCCTCTTAGACATGTCAATCAATTCCCGTACCTGTTCATCCTCCTGGTACAATTTGCGAAGTTCCGAATTCATCTCCAGCGCGCGTTCCAGCGTGATATTCAATTCTTTTGGCACCATCTTCGCAATACTGTCCACGAAAGCATAAGGAAGGTCCATAACTCTTCCTACATCCCGGAGTACACCTTTTGCTGCCAGCGTACCGAAAGTAACAATCTGAACCACCCGGTCGGTTCCGTATTTCTCCACCACGTAATCAATGACCTCCTGCCTGCGTTCGAAGCAGAAGTCTACGTCAATATCGGGCATAGACACACGCTCCGGATTCAGGAAACGCTCGAACAGAAGCTGATACTTAATTGGATCAATGCTGGTAATCTCCAGACAGTAGGCGACGATACTTCCCGCCGCCGATCCACGTCCCGGACCAACCATAATATCATGATCTTTCGCATATTTGATAAAATCCCACACAATCAGGAAATAATCCACATAGCCCATGGACTTGATCACTGACAATTCGTATTCCAGCCGCTCTTTTAAAGAAGAATCCGAATTCGGATACCGCTTTTCCAGCCCTTCATAACACAGATGCTGCAGATATTCCCAGGAGGTATATCCTTCCGGCACATCGAATTTCGGCAGTTTCGTAACACCGAACTCGATCTCCACATTACAGCGGTCTGCGATTTTTTGCGTATTCTCCAAAGCCTGAAGCGCATATGGGAAGAGTTCCCTCATCTGAGCCTCAGATTTGATATAGTACTGCCCGCCTTCATAACGCATACGGTTCTCATCGGACAATTTCTTCCCCGTCTGAATACACAGAAGGATATCATGAGGCTTCTCATCTTCTGCGTAAGTATAATGGATATCGTTGGTCGCCACCAGTTCGATCCCTGTCTCCTGAGACATGCGAAGCAAAGACTGGTTCACCATCTTCTGCTCCTGCATCCCATGATCCTGCAATTCCAGAAAGAAGTTCCCTTCTCCAAATATCTCCTGATAACGCAGCGCCGCTTCTTTGCCTTCACTGTACATTCCACGCAGGATATTCTTCTGTACTTCTCCTGCCAGGCAGGCACTTAATGCGATAATTCCTTCATGGAATTCCTTTAACACCTCCAGATCCACACGAGGTTTATAATAATAGCCTTCGGTAAATCCTTTGGATACGATTTTCATCAGATTGTGATATCCCAGATCATTCTCGGCAAGCAGAACCAGATGGTGATATCGGTCGTCACCACTTCCCGTTGCTTCTTTATCAAACCGAGAGCCTGGAGCCACATAGACTTCACAGCCAAGAATCGGCTTAATCCCTGCCGCCTTCGCCGCGCGATAGAAGTCGATGACTCCGAACATGACACCGTGATCTGTAATCGCCACGCTGTTCATTCCCAGTTCTTTTACTCTGGATACACATTCTTTTATCTTATTAGAGCCGTCCAGCAGACTGTATTCTGTATGGACGTGAAGATGTGCAAAACTCATAATTACTCCTTCTTAATTGTTATTGGACAAGTGTTCGTACATGCCATTCATAATTCGGCTCGTCTACGATACACAAAAAGGTGCTCCCGCATAAGGAACACCTTCTCTTGGTCCACATTCACTCTGAATTAGTTATCACCATTTACCATGAACTTAATCAGTCTGTCGATATCTTCCTTCTCATATGCAATAATCTCTAATTCCGGGATCTCTCCGTTAGAGAAGATATTAGCCATAGATACGTACTGAGATAACTTAGACTTTAAGTTCAGTCTGTCTCCTTCACCTGTAACTAACTCTACTTTACCTTTGCAATCGTCAACTACGCTAAAAAACTTATCAATGTTCGTAATGTTCTGTACTTTCATCTTCAACAGTCTCCTTTTTTGATTTCATTCCTTCGCCTTAATTATAACCTATCTGCTTCGTTTTTCAATATTTTTTTCACAAATTTCTATCTTTCCTTCTTTTAACAGACGACCTACCGCACGTTTGAATGCATTCTTGCTTAATCCAAATTCCTTCTGAATCAGTTCCGGGTCTGCCTTATCGGTAAATGGCAGCCTGCCGCCATACATTTCGATTCTCTTCATGACCATATCCGCGTCTGCATCCATCTGCATAAATGCTTTCTCACGCACAGCAAGATCTAGTTTCCCGTCCTCTTTCACCTTAGCAACCCTGGCATGTACCTTATCTCCCACTTTCAGATTCCCGAATGCCTCGCGCTTCGGAATCAATGCAGAATAGCAATTGTCCACTGCCACGAATACACCAAAATTATCACTGATCTCATAGACAATTCCCGTCACCTGATCATCCTTCTGGTATGGAGAATCTGTACGCAGTCTATCATATACCTTCATGGTCGCACAGAGTCTGCCGGATTTATCAATATACAAGGCAGCCAGTACCTCATCTCCTTTTCTTACCTTTGCAGTCTGCTCTTTGAATGGAAGCAGCAGGTCTTTTTCCAGCCCCCAGTCTAAGAATGCGCCGATTTTTCCCGTATCTGCAACTTTCAGTACCGCCAGTTCTCCTAAAGTGATCTTCGGCTCATTAGTGGTAGCGATCAGCCTGTCCGAAGAATCTTTATATAAGAATACCTCCACCGGATCACCGAGTTCAATTCCCTTTGGAACCTGTTTCTTTGGAAGGAGAACCTTCTCCTGGCTATTTCCCAGGTAGACACCGAATTCCACCTCTTTTACTACCATCAATCTTACTTTTTTTCCCAAATTATCTGCTAATGCCATCTCTGCTTCCTTTCTCTACTGTTTTCAGTTCCACTGTATCTGATATCTATTTCAGTTCTACAACTGCATATGGCTTCCCTGCCTCATCACACAGTTCCACAACCGTCCGCTCATCCTCAACTGCCAGTTTCGGATGAATCATATCCCCATATATCGCTGACTTCTTATATTCAACCCGAAGATTCTGAACTTCCATCTCCCCCGGCAGCACTTCCAATGCCATCTGCACATACTGGCAGTTATTCACATGCTCATTCGTGTCAATATGATATTTCCTTACCGGAAATGCATCCAGCTGCCGGACTTCTTCCGGAAGCGTGATCTTCCTTGGCGCATACTCCATCTCAAGAGGCTCCCCGATGCCGTAGAGTTCGATCTCTGCTGCATCCGGTTTCACAGGTCTTCCCTTCTCCACATCCATGTAAACCCATATGGAATTGGCATATGCAACATTCTGATGCGCCTCATCCTTCATACAGAAGTTACGGATTCCATACAAGCCCTTGAAATCCGTAGCCCAAGTGCTGACCTGAACCGATTCTCCAAGTTCCGGATAGCGTTCCACCACCACCTGCCAGGAAGACAATATCCACGCCCTCTTATGCTCTGTACAGTAATCGATTCCCATACCCAGGCTCTCTGAATGGAACGTACTGCAATCCTGAAAATAATTGATGATTCCCGGCAGTGTGATCCGTTTCGTATGATCCACCTCGCTGAACCGGATTCTGCTGTCGAATGTATACTGATTATTCCTTTGCACTGGCTACGTAACTCCTTTCTATCGTAATGACACACTGATACCTCTGATCCGCGATCTGCAACAGTTTGATCAGTGTCGTCCGTAATTCATCCTGTTTTTTCTTATCATATTCAAAAGGCACCACCATATCGAAGATCAGATTGATCTGTTCTTTCCCATCTACCATCCGAAAATCATGAATCGTTACCACCGGATCTACCGCATCTAAGATCTGCTCTACTTGCTTACGTACCTGAATGACATGCACATCTTTCGTTTCCACCGGGTCCATATGGATCACCAGAAATATACCTAACTTCTTAATTGCATCCCGCTCAATCCGGTCGATAATCTCATGAGACACCTCAATATCCACATCATTGGGCACCTCTGCATGAATCGAAGCCATACTCCTGCCAGGTCCATAATTATGTACAATCAGATCATGGCTTCCCATAATCCCTTTATATCCCTCTACGAAATTCGAGATCCTTGCATATTCTTCCGGTGCCACCGCTTCTCCGATCAACGGTTCCAGTGTATCCTTCGCAATTCCAACGCCAGCCCACATGACCACCAACGATACTCCAAGCCCTACAAAACCATCAATATTAATCCCGGTCACACCGAAAAAGATAATCGATACGATGGTTGCTGATGTCGTGATCACATCTCCCATAGCATCCGCCGCCGTCGCAAGCATCACTTTGGAATCAATCTTCTTTCCCAACTTCCGATTAAAATAACTCATCCATAATTTTACGCCGATAGACAGCACCAGAATCAGGACAGACACAGCCTGGAACTTCAGCACCTCCGGATGCCGGATCTTCCCAATCGCATCTTTGAAGAATGTAAATCCCACCTGCAATACCAAAAATGCTACGACCAGCGCCGCGATATACTCGATTCTTCCGTGCCCAAACGGATGATCTCTGTCTGCCGGCTTACTCGCCATCTTCACACCTACCAGCCCGATGATCGAAGAGCCTGCATCTGACAGATTATTGAATGCATCTGCCATAACAGAGATACTGTGCAGCAGATAGCCAATGATCCATTTTACTATGAATAAAATCACATTACAAAAGATGCCTACCACACTCGCCAACACTCCATAGGCGGTTCTGACAGACACCTTCTCTATCTCTTCATAATCCTTTACAAAATGTCTTACCAAAAATTCAGTCATGAAAAACTGCCTCCATGTTTTCTCTATTCTTCTTTGGCGACATCTCCAAAGAAAAACCATCTTATCTTAAAGTCTGACGTGGCTGTAACCATCTCATATTCCTCGGCTGTCAGCGCTTCTTTCAGGTCTTCCTTTCCTTCCTCACTGACCACCGCACAAGTTGCATTGGTGAAGCATAGATTCGGATAAAGAACACACCACCAATTATGCCCTTTGGCACTTCCCAGTTTGATTCTAAGAGCCTCATAATTCCCCTGAGGGAATACGATATCTCCATATCGTTTATCCGGGAAATAACAGAACTCCACAGAGGCTTTGGAAGTATAAGAATACCCTTCCTCCCTGATCACCCGGTCTGCCACTTCTTCAAATTCTTCCAGATGGCTTCCCGCCCATGCCTTCGTTGCCTTCCCATCCGGTTCTTCTTCCAGTTCCTGCGCCATGCTATCCTTCATATACGCAATTACGGCATCTCTGACCTTCAATTTTACCGCTTGGTCTTCCTCGCTGTCACTGTTTGCCAGAACATGGAAGCGGAACACTTCTTCTGCCAGTCCCTGCTGAGTCGCAGACATCTTGGCATCCACCCGCATCATCCCACGTTCCACCAATACCACTGTAAGCAGCCACGCAATACAGACTCCCAGTATAACACAGATCGCCTGCTTGATTCTATATCTCTTTGCAAATTCTTTCTCCCAATTCATATGTACTGCGCCTCCTTTAAACTGTTATCAGGAGTCTTGACATATAAAATGGCTTTTATTCATATTTATATTAATTATTCTTCATACGGATCACATCGATCACCGCTTCTACCTGATTATCAATGTGCTTACACACAATCTCAGTTGCCTTCTCTTTTTCTTTTCTCTCAATATGACGGATAATCTCTTCATGCTCCGCGACCAGCTGCGGATATGCTTCTGGATTCTTAAGATATTCCACACGGTAACGGTACATCTGCTCTCCCAGATTATTCAGAAGCTGAATCAATCTCTGATTATCGGTTGCTTTATAGATAATATCGTGGAAATGCACGTCTGCTTCCGCAATCTCTGTAACATCACTGCTTTCCAATATCCTCTTGAATTCTTCTGCTGCTTCCTCCAGTTCCCGGATCTGTTCTTTGGTAATCTTATCACAGGTAAGCTGAACGGCAAGTTCTTCTAAGGCTTTGCGAACCTCCAGAACATCCCTCATGCTTTTCTCTGTGATGTCTGCAACCTCTGCTCCCTTTCTTGGAATCATCAGCACCAGACCTTCCAGTTCCAGTTTTCGGATTGCTTCTCTGATTGGAGTCCGGCTGACTCCAAGTTTGTTCGCCAACTGAATCTCCATCAGTCTCTCTCCCGGCTTTAACTCGCCTCTTAAGATTGCCTGGCGAAGCGTATTGAACACCACATCTCTAAGCGGCAGATATTCATTCATATTGACTTTAAAATTCGGTTCCATCTTTTATTTCCTCCTTGCATTATGTACGCTGGTTACGTACGCCTGCTTTGCTAATCGTAATTCCTTTATCTTTTGTGCTGCATGTTTCGCCTTCTGCTTATCATCATAGAGACCGAATACTGTAGGACCGCTGCCGCTCATCATTGCATTCAGGGCACCCTCCTTCTTCATCACCATCTTAATCTCCTCGATGATCGGATATTCTTCTATGGTTACCTTCTCCAGCACATTACCCATACACGATGCAATCTGTTCCAGATTCTCTTCCTCAAGCCCTGCGAGGATTCCATCAATGTCCGGATGATCTGTGATCTCGTGAGAATCCAGTTTCTCATACACAAGCTTCGTAGATACACTGATTGGCGGTTTGGCAATCAGCACGCAGCACTTCGGCATCGCCGGAAGCGGTGTCAGAATCTCGCCGATTCCTTCTGCCAACACCGTTCCTCTCATGATGCAATAAGGCACATCCGCTCCCAGTGCCACTCCACGCTTCATCAATTCCTCCTGGGATAGTCCCAGGGAAAACATACGATTGATTCCGAACAGGACTGCTGCCGCATTCGAACTGCCCCCAGCCATTCCTGCCGCAACCGGAATATGTTTATCCAACGTAATCTTCACGCCTTCCTTAATCTGAAACTCCTCCATCAGCAGACTTGCCGCCTTATATGCGAGGTTATTCTCATTCACAGGAAGATAGAAGAGGTTGGTAAACAGACGGATTCCCGGCTGCTTCGTCTTCTCAATCCGTATCTGATCGTAGAGATAGACCGTCTGCATTACCATGCGTACATCATGATAGCCATTCTCTCTTCTTCCTAACACATCCAACCCCAGATTGATCTTTCCCAGTGCTTTTAATTCTAATTTATCCATATGTGCGCTCCTTGTAATATGCCTTATGCTCTATATCCTGCACTTTACATTCTGTATCTTGTATACAGTGTACTTATAGTATACTCATATTTTCTTTAAAAATCAATAT
>CAMBRQ010000032.1 GCA_945870325.1 uncultured Dorea sp.
AGGGCAGCTACTGTACGGTCAAGATTCTCGATACAGTGCGCCATATTCCCACTGACAATATCCTCTACCTGGAGGCGGTGGGCTATCGCCATACGCTGCGGCTACATTTGGACAATGAATTACTGGAATTCAACAGTAGTCTGAACCACTTTGCTGCTCAGTTGGGCGATGGCTTCTGGCGCTGTCACCGGGGCTTTCTGGTGAACCGAAACCGCATCCGTTCGGTGCATCTGAAGGAACAGATAGTAGAGATGGACAATGGTGAGACCTGCTTGCTTTCCCGCAAAGCAAAAAGCGAGTATCAAGCGCAGACATAGACCACGGCATATATCTAAAGTAAATTACAACAAGGGGCAGAAGAAAATTTCTTCTGCCCCTATTTTTGTATGGTCAATTATTACTTTACCATTGGCGAAGCCTTTTGAACCATTGGCGAAAGATTTGGTTGTCAGTGCAATTTCTCTGCTATACTCAAGTCAACAAAAAACAACAAGGAGGGCTTTAAAAATGCCTGCTGAAAAATTTGTCCATGATTTTGTAAAAGAAGCTGGATACACCCCCATTCCTGACCGCGCTATCATCGTCACCTATGCGCCTGCCGACATGAGCGAGAAAATTGCTCGCTTTTTCTCCAATGAGTTCTTTGCGCTGCAAATGTGCGAAAACGCTCTGGTGCTGCTGCCCTTTGGGCGGATGTCCATGGTTCTGAAAAAGGATGTGGTATTGGAGATTCCCTACGACCATATCCGCAAGGTAGAAGTGCGGGAAGATATGCTCAATTACCGCATCGTGCTGGATACCGATGATGGCCTTATCGCCCTTTCTGCCCAGCAAAAGAGCTTCAACGCCCTGCGCCATTCCGGTACACTGTCTGTTGGTATGAGCGGCTTCGGCTCAGGCGTGACCAGTGAAGGAATTACCAAGAAAGACAACTGGCACCGCGCCAACCTGGACGCAACACTGGCGGCTTTGAAGGCACTAAACCGCTGAGTAGGGAGCGTTTCGGATGGATGTCCGTAATCAGATCGCTCGGTTTGTAGCTGATGGCTGGCATTATCAGAATTATACATTTTCCTGCCGCCAAGCATATCTCTGGGGGATGCTGATTGCCCTACCTTTTGTAGCTCTTGCTGGTGGGGCATATCGGATATTCCTGCTGAATCGAGCGGTGTTATTGAATCATACCGGTCTCATTCTACTGGTTGTCATTGTGGTAAGTTTGCCTCTCCATGAGCTGTTTCACGGCCTTGGCTGGAAAGTGGCTGGGCGATTGGAAAATTATGAAATTAAGTACCTGTTTAAACATGGAATGCCCATGTGTTCCTGCCTGGCGGTGCTTTCCACTAAGGCTTACCTTACCGGCGTATTGCTACCGTTTCTGATGTTGGGCGGAGGAAGCATAGTGTTCCTGGTTGCATATCCAGGCACCATTTCCGTACTGGCAGCAGTTGTCAATCTACTGCTGCCTGGGGCTGATTTGCTGATTGCCTGGAAAATCTTGCGCAGCGGAGCAGCCAAGATTGCCAATCAGCCGGAGCAGGTTGGTTTTATTGGGTTGTATTTTCCACAGAGTAAAAGAGAGGCATATTGTAATAGCCAAAGAAGGATTTATTGAAGTCTACTCGCAAGGCATAACGAACACTTACAGAACCCTGGTAGATACAGAAATCGGTGTCATATTGTCTACCATCAGCGATAAACACTAAATATCTTTCAACTGCCGGACGACGGCAAAGAAAAAAAGCCGTCGTACAGCAGCCCATTCCCCATGCTCGATTGAATATACGGCGGCTTTGAACAATCAAGGCCGCCGTTCTTTTATGCCCTCATTAGGAACGACGCCCTGACGCTGGCGAGATCGGCGGCCCACGGAGGGAGTCGCCATGAAACAAAAAGTGTTTCGACTTAAAACGACAAACGCCATCTTGTCAAAAAAAGTCTGTTCCCATTTTCGGGATATTCTGACCATGAAGATGAACAAACAAATCATGTAAATGCTTCTATTAGTTCCTCTGCGCCTGTCCGCATTTTGCGGATGGGCGCTTTTTGCTGTTTATGTGGGCCTTCGTTACCTAACGGAGCCTTTCATAAAAATTTCTTTCCTTTTCAGGTTGCCAAAATTGCAAGTCTTGGATTACTAAGGCGAAAGGGAGGAAATCACCACCCCGCACCCGTTGCGGCGCGAAGGGAGGTGAGAAAATGAAAGACTCCTATGAGCAGCGTATTCAAAATCAGTTTGGCGCTTTCTGTGTCAAGGTTTTGAAGAATGAGGCTTTGCATATCCAACGGGATTATGCAGGCCTTCGGGATCAGGAAAAATCCTTCGGAGAGCTAACCACCTCCGAGCTGGAGCAAACCGCTGTGTGGGACAAGCACTTTATGAGAGAGCATGTCTTTGAAGTGCTGGGACTTCCGGTGGTCGTGACCGGCGATCTTTTGGCTGATGCCTTGGCGCAGCTGCCGGAAGGCAAGCGGGATGTGATCCTGCTGTCCTATTTCCTGGGGATGACGGACCGTGAGATCAGCGAGAAGCTGAATATCGTCCATCAGACCGTATCCAAGCGGCGGCTCGTTACGCTGAAAGAATTGCGCGAATATCTGATGAAGGAGGGATTTGAATGGTCGGACAAGTGAAACCGATCCCGGTGCCGGTAATCTTGGCAGCCGTAAGCGGTGACGAAAATGCCCTTGCCGCCGTGGTCGCTCACTATCAGAAGTACATTCGGGCTCTTGCCACCAGACCTGTGAAGGATGAGTATGGGAACGAGTACCTGTATGTGGATGAAGATATGCGGCTCAGGCTGGAAACGAAGCTGATACATAGCATCGTGACAAGTTTCAAAGTGCTGACAGTCTAAAAATGTCCGGGGCAAGTTTCTCTCCCTTTCCTTGCCCTGGCAATCTGGCAGCAGAGTTCAAAGCTCCTTGACAAAGAAAGCCCGGCGGGAGGCCTCCGGCGCAGCATAAGGCAGACGGATACGATCTGTCTGTGTGGAGCCGGTCGGCCGGTGCGCCATGACCCTGTTGCAAGTCCGCAGGACGGGACCCCTACCAAACAGGTGAGCGACAAAACCAGGCCGCAAAACAGGTATGGCAGCCTGTGGGCGAGGATGCGCAGGCAGGATAATGATACTCCCGCGTTGAACGCCCTCAAAGCATTGCGCGGCGCACCCATCAGCATGGGCCGGGGTGAGATTCCCGTGGAGCTGCGGCCAGCAGCCGTCCGTTTTTTGCCTCTTTCGTTTTCGACTATACGCAAATGAAAGGGGATTATTATGCAAGATCGTAATTCTGTTTCAAGCGGTAAAAAGCCGCAAGAAAACCCTTTGAAAGAAAAAACGACCTATCGCTTCGGCAATAGGTCGTTTGTCGTAGAGTCTGTTTTCAAAGAGGAAAGCCCGGATACCTTGGGTAGTGTCCTCCTTCGATTGATGAAGGCCGAAAATGAGAAAATGTAAACTTTCCATACTCGGCTGACACGGGCAGAGGACAGCGGTATAATTGTATTGGGAATACAAGATATGCGCTGTTCGGCTGTCCAGAAAGGAGGACTTATGAGACAGTCGAATAACAAAAAATCCCGTGATGTGACCGCTTTCCTCTACGAGCGGCTTTCCCGTGACGATAATCTGGAAGGTGAGAGTTACAGCATCGGCAATCAGAAAAAGCTGTTGACCAAAGTGGCAAAGGAGAAAGGCTACACCAACCTGGTCCATTTCCTGGACGATGGCATTTCCGGCGTCACGATGGACCGCCCTGGTTTTGTGGAGATGATTCAGCAGCTTGAACAGGGGCGGGCCGCCGCAGTATTTGTCAAAGACCTTTCCCGCCTGGGCCGTAACTACATCGAGGTCGGCAGGCTGACCGAGGAATTTTTCCCGGAGCATGACATTCGCCTGGTGGCGGTATCCGATAACATCGACACCGCCGAGGGCGAGAATGAGTTGGCACCGATCCGCAACCTGTTCAATGAGTGGTACGCCCGCGACATCAGCAAGAAGCGGCGTATCAGCAACAAAATCAAGGGAAATGCGGGTGAGCCAATGGGCCAGCCTCCCTACGGTTACATCAAAGACCCCGACAATCCGAAGCGTTGGATCGTGGACGATGAAGCCGCCCAGGTGGTTCGGCGGATTTACAGCATGACCCTGGAGGGTTACGGAACGGAGCAGATTGCAGCCCAGCTTGAAAAGGACGAAATCCTTACCCCGCGTGCCTATTGGCTAAAGAAGGGCATCAAGCGGCCCGGAAAGGGCAAGCAGCAGCCCGCTACCAAGTGGAACAGTTCCACCGTGACCAAAATCCTGTCTTTGCAGGAGTATTGCGGCGACATTCTCAACTTCAAGACCTATTCTAAATCCTACAAGAACAAAAAGAGGTTGGAGAATGACCGTGAAAATTGGGTCATCTTCAAGGACGTTCACGAGCCGATCATCGAACGGTCCATATTTGAGCAGGTACAGCAGAAGCGGGGAAAAATTCGCAAGCGCCGCACCAACGAAGGCGAGCACAACATGTTCTCCGGTCTGCTGGTCTGTGCCGACTGCGGCAGTAATCTTCATTTCCACTTCAATCAGGGAAACCCGGAGATCAAGTATTTCAACTGCTCCAACTATAAGGGAAACCGTGGGAGCTGTACTTCCACCCACTATGTCCGAGTGGATTTTCTGGAACAGGTGGTGCTTGGTGAAATCCGTCGTCTGACGAAGTTCGCTAGTCTCTATGAGGACGAATTTCTGAAAGCAGTGATCGGGCACTCCCAGCAAGCGGCGGAGACCGACCGCAAGCTGAAGGAGAAGGAATTGAAGGCTCTGCTTGCCCGTGACGAGGAACTGGACGGGCTGTTTGAACGCATCTATGAGGACAATGTTTCCGGCAAACTCTCCGACGACCGTTTTGCGAAAATGTCCAGACGGTATGAGGACGAGCAAAAGGAACTGGCGGAGAAAATCAAAAAGCTCCACTCCGAAATCGAGAAGCAGAGCAGTCAGGCCATGACCACGGATATGTTCATCTCTTTGGTGCGAAAGTACACCCGCGCACGCAAACTCACGCCCCGGATGCTCAACGAATTGGTTGAGAAGATCGAGGTTTATAATGCGGAGAAAATTGATGGTGTATGGGAGCAGCGGCTTCGCATCCATTATAACTGCGTGGGAGAAATCACAATCCCTAAAATGCTGCCCCTGCCCATCCCTGATGTGACCGTCAATACCCGGAAGGGCGTGTTTGTCAACTACATCCCAGCCGAAATCGCCGGATGAAAACAATAAAAAAAGACGAGTGTTCTTACAGCTTTTCAAATGCTATAAGAACACTCGCCATGGAGAAAGGTCTCAATTCCTTGGAATCCAAGGAGTTGGGACTTTTGTTTTAAAATTTCAAGAAGATAGAAGTGATTAGAATGAGGGCAGGGAAATATGTAGTCCGGTGTCTTCTATGGGCAGTATTACTAGCATGTGTCATATCTGCCCCGATACTTTATGCAGCCGAAAATGCTGAAAATACAGAAGCAAAACAGGATGCTGCTGAGAGTTCCCCGAATGTGTCTGACCAGAAGGTGCTGGAGTATGTTGCCCTGGGAGACAGCATACCGAATGGATATTTTGCGGCAGATGAGATGGAGGTAACCGGATATCCGCAATTGGTCGCGGATGATCTTGGGGCTATGGGAGAAAGTCAGGTCAATCTCTCCTGCTATACCAAGAACGGGCTGACGACTGGTAAACTATATGAGAGGTATCTGGCAGACTCGGAGGTAAAAGAGCAGTTGAAGAAAGCGGATATGATTAGCCTTACCATTGGGGCAAATGATCTTCTCATTGAGTTTCGGAGTGTTTCGCAGGAGATTCTGAATATTGATACAAAGTTCCGGGATGCGAATTCCGCTCTTACAGGGCTTAAGGAAGGAATTGCGGATAATCCGCTGCTTCTGGTTAAGGTGGCAGCTGCAATTGGCGGATGGGATTATGAATCATTTGAACATGACTGGATTCAGGCGATGGAAAGTATTGAACAGAATCGGAAAGAGAATGTGCAGATGGTCGTTACCACGATTTATAATCCGGTCAGCAATATGGAGTTGCCAGGAACGCTGAATATAGTAGTCGATACGGTCATTAATGGAATGAATGATATTATTATTGAGTATGCAGATGAATATGATTATCAGGTAGCGGATCTATTTGCTTCAGATATAGGAGTGAATACACAGTCGGATGGGCTTCATCCGAATCAGGAGGGGCAGGAACTGATTAAGGAATTAGTTGAAGAGCAACTGGATATCGGGAAATTGGTTACGCTATCAGAAGAAGAAGGCGAGCAACTTCAAGAGGCGGAAGAGATGAAGGCGGAGCAGAGAGCGAAGGAGAAGCAAGAAGGGTACAGAAAGACAGGCGTGCGTATCATTCTGTCGGCGGTCTTGATTATTGGATTAGGAATCTGCCTGTATCGATATCGTAGAACAGTCCGCCGTCAACAGCGAATAGAGAAAGAATAATTCATTAGGGAATAGAATAGAAGCGGAGATATAAGGGGAGGCAGAATTCTGTCTCCCCTTGCTATACCCAGGTATTTGGATTATAATAAGCAATAGCTTAAAAAATACAGAAGTAAAAGGAGCTGACATTATGCTTGAAGTTAAGAACCTGACATTCAAAGTGAATGAGAATGGAATAGAGAGAAGCATCGTTAAAGATATCTGTTTTCAGGTTGGTGATGGCGAGATGCTTGTGATAACAGGACCGAACGGCGGCGGCAAATCTACGCTTGCCAAGGTGCTGATGGGAATTGAAGAAGCGGATGAAGGACAGATCATACTGGACGGAGAAGACATCACTTCTTATGATATTAATCACCGGGCGAATGCAGGGATTGGGTTTGCATTCCAGCAGCCGCCGAGATTCAAGGGAATGACTGTTGATAAATTATTATCACTGGCGGCAGGACGTAAATTGACAGAGGAAGAATGCTGCGCTCTGTTAAGCGGCGTGGGATTGTGTGCGCAGGAATATCTTAAGAGAGAGGTAGATGCAACGCTCTCAGGAGGAGAGATGAAGCGTCTGGAGATTGCTACGGTGCTTGCAAAACCACACAAATTATGTATCTTTGATGAGCCGGAGGCGGGGATTGACCTGTGGAGTTTCTCTATGCTGATCCAGCAGTTTGAAAAGATTCATAATAAGAAGGCAGAGAGTTTGATTCTGATCTCCCATCAGGAGAGAATCATTCAGATGGCAGACCGGATCATGGTGATTGAAGATGGAACTATCGGCGCAATCGGATCAAGGGATGAGATTCTTCCGACATTGCTTAATAAGGGCGACAGCTGCGCCTGCATGAATCGACAGTAGGAGGGATAACGGATATGGCAACTTTAGATCAGATTACACAGAGAATATTGAAGCAGATAGATGAATCAGGGTTCAAACAGAAGGGCGCTTTTAACCTGCGCCATAATGGAATTGCGCTTTGTCATGGCGACAGCGAGCATATTAAGATTAAGAAGAAGACGGATAAGCAGGGAATTGATATCTATATCGATGGAGAGACGAAGGGGGAGCAGGTGCATATTCCGGTTGTGGTAGATGCCTCCGGTATGAGGGATGAGGTCTACAATGATTTCTACATCGCAGATGGTGCAGATGTGACGATTGTGGCAGGCTGCGGCATCCATAACAGCGGCTGCAATGAGAGTCGTCATGATGGTATCCATTCTTTTCATGTGGGAAAAGGTACGAATGTACGCTATGAAGAAAAACACTATGGTGAGGGTGAAGGAACAGGCACTAAGGTGCTGAACCCGGTTACGAAGATCTATATGGATGAGGATTCGATATTTACGCTGGATACGGCACAGATTAAAGGCGTGGATTCTACTGTCCGTGAAACTGAGGTTGAGATGGGGGCGGGCTCCAAATTATATGTGATCGAGAAATTGATGACGCATGATAATCAGATTGCGGAGTCTAACATGGAGATTCGGATGAATGGTGAAGGAAGTTCGGCGCAGATTATCTCACGATCTGTAGCGAAAGGAACTTCAAAGCAGGTATTCCATCCGAAGGCTGTTGGCAATGCGAAGTGCCATGCGCATGTGCAGTGTGATTCGATCATTATGGATCACGCTGAAGTTAGTTCTATTCCGGAAATCAACGCGAGACACCTGGATGCCGCTATCATCCATGAGGCAGCCATTGGACGAATCAATGATGAGCAGTTGGTAAAATTACGTACCCTGGGAATGACAGAAGAAGAGGCGGAAGGTATTATTATCGATAACTTCCTGAACTAATGCGAGAGAATATATGAAGATTACAAGAAAACTAAAATTAATGAAAAAAGCACTGGCAATGGAACGAAGAGAGCATCGAAGTTCTTATATTGTATACGTTGTGCTTAGAATGTTGGTTATAATAACAATGATTCGTCAGGTGTTTAATCAGAACTATGAGAATGTATTCTTATGTCTGCTTACATTGATCTTGCTGATAATGCCAAGTTTTATCCAGGTGAATCTGAAGATTGAATTGCCTACGGGGCTGGAGATTACGATCCTGATGTTTATATTTGCGGCGGAGATTTTAGGAGAGATACAGGCTTATTACATTAAGTTCGAGTTTTGGGATACGGCGCTTCATACGTTGAATGGATTCCTGGCAGCAGCTATTGGATTCGCGCTGGTGGATATTCTGAATCGGAGTGAGCGGTTTTCAATTCAGTTATCTCCGGTATTTGTGGCGATTGTGGCATTCTGCTTTTCTATGACGATTGGTGTACTGTGGGAATTCTTCGAATGTGGGATGGATCAGTTGTTCGGTCTGGATATGCAGAAGGATACGATTGTGTACAATATTAATTCGGTCATGTTGGATCCGACGAACAGTAATATTCCGGTGGGAATAGATAATATTACGGATGTGACAGTGAATGGGCAGGATCTGGGACTTGGAGGCTATCTGGATATAGGGCTCCTGGATACGATGAAGGATCTGTTTGTGAATTTTATTGGTGCGGTGGTATTTTCCATTATAGGATATTTCTATGTGAAGAGCCGGGGAAAAGGGAAGTTCGCGGATCGGTTCATTCCGCGCCCCAAGGCTGAAGATGCGGATTTCCTGCAGCAGGTTAAGGACGAAGAAGCAGCGATGCAGGGACAGCAGATAAGCAAGAAAGATTCTGTGGATATAGGATGAATGATAGCGGTCTGCCAGATTCGGATGTCTGGAAGACCGCTGTATTTAGCAGTTGAAAAAAACTAGCGAATGAGGAATCTGCGTACCAGGCAACTGATGACGCCAGCGGTGCAAAGCGGAAGCAGTGCAGAACACAGAGAGCCGTATACAAAGAGCGCACCCTGTACCCCCTGAAGCGGTGCCGGAGATGCTGGTATCAGTCCATTCAACATAGAAGCCAGATAGGCACCTGCGTAGATGAATATAAAGGAGAACAGACCTTTGCCTGTGTCCTGATAGCGACCTTTGCGGCCGCTTTTTTTACTGCCTGATAAGACCATAAAGAACGCGATCAGTTCAAACAGCAGCAGGAATGCAGCGACTCCGGCGTATGCGCCAAGGATGTAATTCTTATCCGAAACTGCACGGAGAATGTCTCCGTACGCACTGTGATTCTTCCAGAAATTAATTGCCAATGTGTAAGCAACTGCTGCAATTAAGATCAGTGTCGCAGCCCGAAGGAGCGTGTTGACCACGTTATAGATTGCCTTGCCTCCGGCTTTGGCAGTCTTGGCAACCGGGGACACAAGGTTAGGCATCTTGATATGGCTCTTGCTCTTCTTCTTTTCGGAGGAGGAAACGGCATCCTCGTCTCGGGTATTTGTATTCGTGTCATATTTTCGTGCGCTTTTTCTATAATATCCGGTACGGTTCTTTTCAATATAATCGGTGTCGTCCATTTCGGATAGGTTTGATAAGACATCTTTATAATCATCGTATTTTCTCTCGGTCATCTCTTCTCGTAAGAGATCAGAGAAATCCTCTTCCTGGTAGATGACTTCGAAGTCATCATCGAAGAGGTCTGTTGGTTTTTTCATTGATTTTGTATTATTTATACTCATAGTAATGATATCCTCCCTAAAACATTTTCTTATTTTAGTATGTTTAGTCGCAATACTCAAGAGATATCACAGAAAGTTCACGAAGACATAAGATTTTCTTTAGAAATGGGGGAATACAATGAGGTGATTAGATTTGTATAGAAAAAAGCCCTTGAAAATCAAGGGCTTTTAAACCATGCGGAGAAAGGGACTTGAACCCTCACAGGATTGCTCCCACTAGAACCTGAATCTAGCGCGTCTGCCATTCCGCCATCTCCGCTGACAAAAAACATTCTATCACAGTATTACAGATTTTGCAAATACTTTTTGCAAATTTTTTAATTTTTCGGTAACAGTTCAGCCTCCCGGTTGAACTGAATAGAAAAAAAGTGCCGAAAATTTTATGAGTTTCGCTGTCGAGTTATTCACAACAAGAATCAGATCAGGGATCATCGGAGACTCACAAAAGCCCTAGATATGTTTATTGTGGATAACTTCTGCGGTTCCGCTGGTTTTCTTTAAAAATATCCGCTCCGGATCCACATCAGCGACGAAATGAAAAAAGTTGTCCACCGTCATTATGACGAAACTGGAGTTCTTCCTGATTCGCTTTTTTTCCTGATTTCTGGTATATTCTTTATATCAGAATTAAAGGAGGCGACCATAAATGGCAGGGAATTATGAAAAAAGCATTTATAACCAGCTCATGGATGTTATGGCCCGCCTTGATGCAGTGGAACAGGATCTTCATACAGAAAAAATAGAACACAAAGAGGATGTTGACCGTTTGAATGCTAAAATTGATGGACTGACACAGGAGAATCAACTTCTGAAAGATGACAATGCCCGTTTAAAAGCATCCTCAATAACGACAGTTCCAATAGCTCACAGCCGCCTTCTACAGACCAGAAGGGCGGAAAACCGGCGAATACTTACAACGGAAGACAAAAAACCAGCCGGAAGGCCGGTGGGCAGAAAGGACACAAAGGCACGACACTGACAAAAGCAGAGGTGGAGTTGCGGCTGGATTCAGACAAATTAAAAGCAAAATCGGCATTTTTAGCACAGAGGTTGAAAGATATACGTGTATGTGAGAATGCGGAAACTTTATTGGGCTTAGAAGGAGAAGCTGCATCTGTGTATTTTTCAGTGTTTGATGATTTGATTTTACAACAGAAAGAGGTATTCTGTTTCCAAGGAAGAAATCGAAGACCACCATTGGACAATGTAAATGCGATGCTTTCGTTTGCGTATTCATTGTTGGCTGGTATGTGTGCATCTGCGTTGGAAACGGTAGGATTAGATCCGTATGTAGGATTTTTCCACACAGACAGACCAGGAAGAGCATCGTTGGCACTGGATATGATGGAAGAGCTTCGTAGTGTAGTGGTAGATAGATTTGTATTAACTCTGATAAATAAAAAGATGATTGACGATAGCGGATTCATAAAAAAGGAAAGTGGAGCTGTAGTCATGGAGGAAGAAACCCGGAAGAGTTTTTTGGTACAGTGGCAGAATAAAAAGAAAGAGACAATCACTCATCCATTTTTAGGAGAGAAAATTGAGTGGGGATTGGTGCCATATGCACAGGCAATGCTTCTTGCCAGGTATATTCGAGGTGATTTGGATGAATATCCACCATTTTTGTGGAAGTAGGTGAGAAGATGTTGGTGCTAATAACTTATGATGTTAATACGGAGACGGAAGCGGGAAAAAGACGTCTCAGAAAAGTGGCGAAACAATGTGTGAATTATGGTCAGCGGGTACAGAATTCGGTATTTGAATGTCAGTTAGATGCAGTGAAATATCGGCAGGTGAAGGATGTCTTAGAGAAAATTATAGATAAGGAAGTAGATAGCCTAAGATTTTATAATTTGGGAAATAATTATAAAACCAAGATAGAACATATTGGTGCAAAAGCGGGATATGATGTGACAGAGCCGCTTATATTCTAGTGCGAATGTGATGTGAACATAAAAGTGCAGGGGGATTCGCACTGAGACGAAGGCGGTGATTTGTGAAATATGTAGGTGAAAAGTAATATAAGGGAGTAATAATTGATGTAAAAAGTGCAAGTTGCATATAAATGGCGAAAATATAAGGAGGATTTATGTGTAAAATTGCTGTCTCCTTCCACGGCGAAGGAGTGGATTGAAATATAAGTCGGCATACAGTAAAAATCTCTTTCCATAGGGAAAAATAACACAATTAAGCACGCCGGTTGGCGTACTCCGTTTTTGTAGGAATCAACTTATAAAGTGATTAGTGCAATATAAGGTGATTTGAGGATAAAATTATAGTAAAAGTAACGTTATAAATTAATATCCAAGGAGGGTTCCATATGAGAAATCATGAAGTAACATCCCACGATAACCTATTAACTTCCGCCGGGCATTTACGAGAACCTGGCTGGTCGAGACAATTATGTCAAATCTATAGAAGAAACGACATCAAAGCCCCGAAATTCCGAATCAAAGAATGGGACTATTATCTGGTACTCAATGAAGATTTTGCTGGTGCATTCACCCTTTCAGATGATGGTTACATCGGTCTTCAGTCAGTATCTCTTCTGGATTTTAAAGAAGGATGGGAGCATACCGAGACAATTCTGAATGCATTCCCAATGGGCAAGTTCAAACTGCCGGAAAGTTCGAAAAAGGGCAACATCATATATCGTGATAAACGCTTACACATGGCATTTACAGTAAAGAATGGCGAACGGCGTATCCAGTGTGCATTCGGGAATTTCTATCAGGGCAAGCCATTTTCCTGTGATATTATCTTAAAGCAGCCGCCAATGGATACCATGGTAATTGCGACGCCATTTAAGGAGAATAAAAAAGCATTCTACTATAATCAGAAGATGAATTGTATGTCAGCATCTGGTTATATGAAATACGATGGAAAAATATATCGTTTTAATGAGAATACGGATTTTGGTACTTTGGATTGGGGACGGGGCGTATGGACTTATGACAACCGATGGTATTGGGGTTCAGGGAATACAATGATAGATGGAAAACCGTTTGGTTTTAATATAGGTTATGGATTTGGCGATACGTCTGCAGCTTCGGAGAATATGCTGTTCTATGATGGTGTTGGTCACAAACTTGATGATGTTACATTCCATATTCCGAAGGATAGTTATATGAAGCCCTGGAAATTCACCTCCAGCGATGGGCGGTTTGAGATGGATTTTGTTCCGGTGCTTGACCGGGCTGCAAAAACTTCCGCAATTATTATTGAGACTGACCAGCATCAGGTGTTTGGTAAGATGAGTGGAGTGGCGGTTCTTGATGATGGACGTAAGATCCATGTGAAAGATATGATGTGTTTTGCGGAGGATGTACATAATCGGTATTAACTAGAACTGCCAAGGCATACAGATGACTCCGTAGGATTGGAGATGGATGGAAAAGGGTATAATGAAAACAAGGAGGCATAAAAATGGGACACTTGACAACAAAAGACGCATATAAGAACTTAGAAGAACGAATCAACTGGTTTACCCAGGGCGCCCCTCCGTCCGAGACCTTATATAAGATTCTTCAGGTCCTGTACACCGAAAAAGAGGCAAAATGGGTAGCATTACTTCCAGTTCGCCCCTTCACATTGAAAAAAGCAGCAAGAATCTGGGGAACCACCGAAGCCAATGCGGAGAAACTATTGGATCACCTTTGTGAGAAAGCCTTGCTGGTAGATTCTGATTATCACGGCGAGCGTCAGTTTGTTATGCCGCCTCCGATGGCAGGATTTATCGAATTTGCACTGATGCGTACCAGAGGAGATATTGACCAGAAATATCTGGGCGAATTATATTATCAATACATGAATGTAGAAGAGGACTTCGTGAAAGATTTGTTCTTTGCGACGGAGACCAGGCTTGGGCGTGTCTATGTGCAGGAACCGGTACTTACCAATGATAAAACCAATCATATATTAGATTACGAGCGTGCGACACATATCGTAGAAGAGGCGAAATACATCGGACTTGGTACTTGCTACTGCCGACATAAGATGTACCATGCAGGTCATCCTTGCGAGATCAATGCACCATGGGATGTGTGTCTGACTTTCGACAATGTGGCACGCTCTCTTGCAGAACACGGCGGCTATGCCAGATTGATTTCTAAAGAAGAGGCGAAAGAAGTTCTGGAGTTGTCTTATGAAAGCAATCTGGTACAGATTGGAGAAAATGTCCGTGAACATCCGGCGTTCATCTGTAACTGCTGCGGATGCTGCTGTGAGGCGTTACAGGCGGCACGGAGATTCAGCCCGATGCAGCCAGTGGCAACCACCAATTATATCCCGAAAGTTTCTCCGGATAAATGTATTAGTTGTGGAAAATGCGCCAAGGTATGTCCAATTCTGGCAATAGCGATGGAAGAGAAAGATTCCGCGGATTCAAAGAAAAAGAAGCATCCGGTTATCGATGAAGAGATCTGTCTTGGATGTGGTGTGTGTGCAAGAAATTGCCCGACAAAGGCGATCAATCTGGAACGGAGACCGATACAGGTCATTACGCCGGTGAACAGTACACATAGGTTCGTGCTTCAGGCAATTGAAAAAGGGACGCTGCAGAATCTGATATTCGATAATCAGGCATTTGCCAATCATCGTGCCATGGCAGCAGTATTTGGTACGATACTGAAGTTGCCGCCGCTTAAACAGGCATTGGCAAGTAAGCAGTTTAAGTCAATTTATCTGGACAAACTGTTATCCATGTATCAGAAAAAGGTGAAGTAAAGTTCATCTGCAGGTGTAATAACGATTGCTGAGGGGCTTATAAATGGATGAAGATGTAGGTTCATCCATTTCAAGTCACTTGTTTTACTAATGCATTACACAAGAAATAATGTGGTATACATCGTTATTTGACATTCCCAATGTTTTTCTTCTGATAAATAGCCGTCGCGCTAGCGACTTGGTACAATGTCAACAGACATTATACCTGTGCATAAGCAGTTTCTGCGGAATTGCAGAAATTGAAATCATTATAAACAGCAGAAAGGAAAAATATGAGCGAGACAACGAATAAACACCTAAAACATCTTACCCTCCTTCACTCCAACGATCTTCACGGAGATTTCATGGCAGAGGAACTGGATGAGCGCCTGGTTGGCGGCGTATCCATGCTCTCAGGTTATATCAACAAGACCAGAGAGGAAGTTCCCAATACACTTTATATGATTGCGGGAGATATGTTCCGGGGTTCATTAATTGATTCCGAATTTCAGGGCATCTCGACGATCGAGATTATGAATGCATTGGGACCGGATGTGGTTTCTCTAGGCAATCACGAGGTAGACTATGGGATTGCACACCTGCTGTTTTTGGAGAGGTGCTGTAAGTTCCCGATTGTCAATGCCAATATTTATATTAAGACAAATGGTATGCGTCTGTTTAACTCGCATAAGATTATTCGGATGGATGGGATGAATATTCTGGTCATTGGAATTGTGACGGAAGAAATCATGGGACGTGCGAAGAAGGATACGCTGCTCGGAACATTTGTTGATGTAAATGATGCGGCAGAAGAGGTTAGCGCTATTGTAAATGGTTATAAGGGTGCAGACATTGATTTTACAATTCTATTGACACACATTGGTTATGAGAATGATATTGAATTGGCAAAGCAGCTGGACCCGGAATTGGGAGTGGATGTGATCATCGGCGGTCATAGCCATACGTTACTGGAAAAGCCTGCTGAAGTGAATAACATTCTGATTGTTCAGGCGGGAATTGGTACGGATCAGATTGGAAGGATGGATATCGAGATAGACACTGACAGGAATGCGGTTGACAGCTATACGTGGAAGACGGTTCCGATTGATGCCGGACATTGTGAGAAAAACACGGCAATCGAAGAACTAATTCTGAATTATAAGAGGATTACAGATGAAAAGTACGGTGTTATTCTGACAACGATGACAGCACAGGCAACCCATCCGTTCCGTTATCAGGAGACTTCTGTGGGGAATCTATTCTGTGATATGCTGAAAGAACGGTATCAGGTGGATCTGGTTATGCTGGGATCGGGGAGCCTTCGAAAAGAAGCGATCGGTCCAGTCATCACAGCAGGTGATCTTCTGGATATGTACTCGTTTGATGAGAAACTTGTGCAGATTACTCTGACCGGTGTGGAGATTAAGTCAGCAATGCTCCATGTCCTTGGGGAAGCGCCGATATCTGGAGCGGGGCATAGCGAGTATTATCAGATTAGTCAAGGTTGGCATTTTGTCTATGAGAGAGAAACGGAAAGTCTTGTGGAAACAACTTATCAGGGAGAGCCGATTGCGGATGAGCGGCTGTTTAAGGTGGGAATCGAAGGGTATCATCTGGATAACCTGTCCAAGTTCCTAGGGATTGATGCAGAGAAGATACGTGATAGAGGAGAAGCGCGGCTGATTACTGGTAATATCCGTGTTGCGCTTGATGAATATATGAGAGAGCAGATTCACCTTACGCCGAGAATTGAGGGGCGTACGGAGTTCTTATAGAAGACTGTGACTGTTAAAAATTAAAAATAGAAGAGGTTAATTTTAAAGGGTTGTGGTACAGCGTATTGGCTAGTGTTATGACCCATTTTTGTACTTCTAAAGTATCCGAAGAGACTGAGTAAAAAAGAATTTTATTAGTAAAATATTGACAATTAACTAGTAAAATGATAATGTTTTATTGCAAAGAAGAAACGGAGGAAACCGCAAATGTCAAGAACAAAAAAGCGTTGGGAAGATGAAGAACTGTTACATATTAACCGTCGAGAACCTCATACAGATTACAGAAGAAAGAACCAGTCAGAATATCAGATGTCCCTGAATGGCGACTGGAAGTTTTGCTACCTTGAAGCACCCGAATATTCACCGGAAGGATTCTCTAATGCAGACTTTTGTGATAACGGATGGGATGAGATAGAAGTGCCGTCCTGCTGGGAGTTAAAAGGATACGGCAAGATGCATTACACAGATGTATGGTATCTCTTCCCAATCAACCCGCCATTTGTGCCTTCTGAGAATCCGACCGGAATCTATCGGCGGAAGATTGAAGTGCCGGATGCGTGGAATGGTAGGAAGAATATCCTCCGCTTCGATGGTGTAAGCAGTGCTTTTGATGTCTGGGTGAATGGGGAATATGTGGGCTATAGCAAAGTCAGCCGCCTTTCCTCCGAGTTCGACCTTACATCGCTTCTCCATCCGGGAGAGAACCAGATTACGGTCAGAGTATACCGCTGGTCAGACGGAACCTATCTTGAATGCCAGGACATGTGGTGGTATAGCGGAATCTTCCGTGATGTGACACTGATCAGTGAACCGGAATCTTCGATTGAAAATTATGTTGTAGATGCCGGATTGGATGAAAACTGCAAGAATGGAATTCTGGTACAGAAGATAACGGCCTCGAAAAATGCAGACTATGTAGAGTGGACGCTGCATGATGCAGATGGAATGGTAGAGATGTGTGGCAGAGAGACACTGCTGGATGGCTATGCCGAGATGACAGAAGTGATTGGAAAAGTACAGCCTTGGAGTGCGGAGATTCCGTATCTTTATGAACTGGCTCTTAAATTATATGAGGATGGAGACATAGTGGACGAAGTGACTGTCCGTACTGGGTTTCGAAGGATTGAAGTAAAAGGCGCTAATTTTTTAGTAAATGGACAGCCAATTATGATAAATGGAGTCAATGTGCATGACTTTAGTCCTACTGGTGGTGCAACGGTACAGCGCGAGGTGGTGGAAAAGGATCTGCGTCTGATGAAACAGTATAACATCAATGCTATTCGCTGCTCTCATTATCCGAAGATGCCGTATTTCTACGAACTGTGTGACAGATATGGCTTCTATGTGATTGATGAGGCGGATTTGGAAACCCATGGGTTTGAATGGATTCAGAGATATGAATGGCTGAATAATGAGCCGAGTTGGAGGGCGGCATATTGTGACCGGGTTACCCGCATGGTAAAGGAGCATCGGAATCACCCGTGTATTCTCATGTGGTCTTTGGGAAATGAGTCCTCGGTTGGAGTGAATTTTACCGAAGCGGCAGAGGCAGTGCGAAGCCTTGATGCATCCAGATTGGTTCATTACGAGAGTGACTTTAATGCAGATATTACGGATATTTATTCAACGATGTATACCAGACTTGACGGATTAAAACGTATCGGGGAGAGTAATGATTGCCATGGGAAACCACATATTCTATGCGAATATGCACATGCTATGGGCAATGGTCCTGGCAATCTGGAAGAATATCAGGAGTTGTTCCGGCGCTATGAGAGACTTCAAGGCGGTTTTGTGTGGGAATGGTATGACCATGGGATCGAGCAGAAAGATGGAAATGGAAGGAAGACATACTGGTATGGCGGAGACTTTGGAGATTGTCCGAACAATTCTAATTTCTGCATGGATGGACTGCTTCGTCCGGACGGAGTGGCTTCAACCGGATTAAAGCATTACAAGCAGGTGATAGCCCCGGTAAAGGCAGAGGCTATAGATTTGGCAAAAGGAATCGTTGAGATTCAGAATCTGTTTTATTTTAAAGATCTTAGTGATATTGCGGTGGACTATCAGATTGTGCATGATGAGACAATTGATGGGGAAGGACGGATTGAGAATCTGGATGTGGCGCCGAGGCAGACGGTTCGTGTTAGGATACCTTGGATGATAGAGTGCATAGAATCGGGATGCGATTATTATATGAATCTGTCATTTGTGTATAAGTATGATAACGAATTCGCATCAGCAGATATGGAGATTGCAAAAGGGCAGTTTTTACTTCCTGTTTACCAGAATGTGATGAGTCATGGCTCTTGCGAAGAGTTGGAAGAAATAACAATGGCGGAAACTTTTGAAAAACTTCAAGTTACAGAGACGACAGCATATGCAGAAATATCCAATGATCATGTGAAAGTAATTTTCAACAAAATAACTGGTAAACTTCTGGCCTGCGAGACGGACGGCAAATGCCGGATTACGGATGGTCCATCGCTGAATCTATGGAGAGCCGCTATTGATAATGATATGTACAAGGTAACCGACTGGAGAGAAAAGTATTTCCTGTATCGGCAGCAGGAGCAGTTAGAGGATTTCTCTATTCAGGAGGAAGAAGAGTCTGTCACGGTTCATGTGCATACACATTTTTCACCACTGAGCATGGCATTTGGATTCAAAGGACACTATATGTACCGTATCTGCCGAGATGGTCAGATGGAACTTGAACTTAATATGAATGGCTTCAAATACAGTGATTTTGTTCCGGAGTTCATTCCACGTATCGGTATCGAGATGAAACTTCCGGGACAGATGCGCCATGTCACATGGTATGGTCTGGGACCGGATGAGAATTACAGTGACATGAAGTCGGCTGCCATGATGGGAGTTTACCGAAAAGAAGTGGATAAGATGCATGTGGACTATGCTATGCCGCAAGAAAATGGACACCGTGAACAGGTCAGATGGCTGGCAGTTGGAGATGATACGGAGAGTCTTCTGATCTGTTCCGAACATGAAGTCGGGATAGATGTACATGACTATACAATTGAAGCATTGGAAAAAGCCAGACATGTGGGTGAACTTGAGCATTGTCAGGAGACAGTGATACACATTGATGCAAAGCATTCCGGTGTGGGAAGCAACTCTTGCGGTGAGGAGCAGACCTATGCGAATAAGACGAGACTGAATGATTATTCTATGAAACTAATATTCAGATGTGTAAAGAACGAAGCGGTTATTGAGGAAAGCAGGAGGAAATGATGGCAACGATAAAAGACATTGCAGCAAAAGCGGGCGTATCAATTGCAACGGTATCCAGGGTGCTGAATCATGATGAGACGCTGAATGCACAGGAGGAGACGAAGAAGAGAATCTTCGAGATTGCAGAAGAACTGGAATATGAATTGCGTCCTCAGAAGAAACGGAAGAAAAAGTTCAAAATCGGCGTATTCTACTCTTATTCACCACAAGAGGAATTGGAAGATCCCTATTATCTGTGCATCCGGCTTGCAATTGAGAAAACCCTTGAGGAAGAGGGATACCGCAAGCAGATTGTGACACTGGAAGATACGCAGGAATCTCTGGCGGGGATTGATGGAATCATCTGTGTTGGAACATTTGGCCGTTCGATGGTAGAAAGCATTGAACATTGGGAAAAGCCAGTTGTGTTCATAGATGCCTGTCCAGACCCGGGGCGGTTTGATTCCATCGTAACAGATTATCGTCAGGCAGTTGCCGGAATCCTGGATTATCTGATTGCAAATGGGCACACGGAGATTGGAATGATTGGCGGACTGGAAGTAGACGAAGATGGAGAAGAAGTATTGGATCAGAGGCTGGCTGCTTTCCGGGAATACCTAAGTGAGAAAGGCCTGTATCGACAGGAATATGTAAAAAAAGGACCTTATCACGCGCATTATGGTTATCGTTTGCTCAAAGAAATGTATCGAGATAGTCAGTTGCCGACCGCGCTTTTTGTGGCAAATGATTCCATGGCAGCAGGATGCTATAAGGCAGTATACGAGTTGGGCTTGTCGATTCCTGATGACATTAGTATCGTTGGGTTCAATGATGTACCTGCGGCAAAATACATGATTCCACCGCTTACCACGGTACGGCTCTACATGGAATTCATGGGTGAACATGCTGTTCGTATGCTGGAGGAGCGGATTATGAATGGCAGGGAGATCTGTGTCAAAGTAACCGTTCCTACGAAACTGTATATCAGAGACAGCGTGAAAGAGAATTAGGATCTTTTACCAGAGTTGCCGGATGCTATCTGGACAGAGAAGGAGAGATTGACGGTACGTTTAATATACATTTTCTGAAACTATCAGGCAGTGAGAAGAAGGCGAATCTTGAGATTGCCAAGACCATTCCCTATTCAAAGACCAATAAACAGTTAAAAGAATATAGATTTCCACACGAGGCAAAGAAGCCGGGGAGTATGTGGCAGTTGTTGGAGGCAATGAAGCAGTGTGGACTTAAGAATGATGCGCTGATGGAGATATTTTATGAGCAGGTGGCGGCCCATTATCAGGCGGCGCATGATTATGCCATCTATGTGTTCCATGACAGATATGATGTGCCGGTGAAGGGGAATGATAAGGAGCGGCAGTGGGAATCAAGATCATGTTGCGGTTTTTAATGCAGATCAGGATCATCCGCATATGGAATTATTGGAGAAGGTACTGGGAATTGTCGGAGAAGATATCTAATAAATAAGAGATACATATCAAAGAGGATTGCTCGTATAGAACGAACAATCCCTTTTGTTAGACTTTGTCAAGTAAAGTGTTATCTCAAGACCTTTGCGTTTGAATCTTACTGCAGTTTCTCTCCAGTCAGCATCTCATAACCCTGAAGATACTTATCAATCGTCTTTTCCACGATATCTTCTGGCAGTGTCCAGTCATTATCCGGATTGGCCTTCAGCCAGTCGCGGGCAAACTGTTTATCGAAGGATGGCTGGCCATGACCCGGCTCATATCCTTCTGCCGGCCAGAAACGAGAACTATCTGGTGTCAGCATCTCGTCACCGATTACAATGTTGCCCTCTTCATCCAAACCGAATTCGAATTTGGTATCTGCGATAATGATGCCGCGGCTCAAAGCATAATCAGCACATTTCTTATAAAGAGCGATTGTATAGTCGCGAAGTTTTGCAGCGTATTCCTCACCTTTTCCCGGGAAATATTTCTCCAGGTGAGCGATGCTCTGCTCATAAGAGATGTTCTCATCGTGATCGCCAATCTCAGCCTTGGTAGAAGGAGTATAGATTGGTTCTGGCAGTTTGTCAGACTCTTTCAGTCCTTCCGGAAGAGTGATGCCGCATACGGTACCATTTTTCTGATAACTTGCCCAGCCACTTCCGGTGATGTAGCCACGAACGATACACTCGATTGGAAGCATCTCAAGTTTTTTGCACATCATACTGTTGCCGTCAAACTGTGGCTGATGGAAGAATTCTGGCATGTCTTTCACATCTGCGGAGATCATGTGATTCGGGAGGATGTCCTCTGTCATATCGAACCAGAACTTGGACATCTGTGTCAGGACGGCTCCTTTTTTAGTTACGTTATTTTTCAGAATCACATCAAAACAGCTGATACGGTCGGTAGCAACCATAATAAGGTTATCGCCGTTATCATAGATTTCACGTACTTTACCTTCTTTGATAGGTTTCATCTTTACACCTCGCTAAATTATTTTTCATAAACAAAGCAATCATTGCGGATTGTGGCAGATAGGATTACCCGAAAATCATTGATAATAGCCACAAGCGAATGAATTGTAACTCTATAGTACTACAAAAATGTGATAAGTGACAGGATTTTTTTCAGATTACGGAGAAATTTTACGAGAATAAGTTTATAATGGATGAAAGTGGAGTGCGATGATGGATGAACTGAGGACAGCGGGATTTTAAATGAAAGGAGTGAAAAGATTCATGAAAAATATTTTGTGCTTTGGAGATTCTAATACATTCGGCTATGACATGGCCAATGATAGACGTTTCCCCTGGGGAGTGCGCTGGACAAGTATTGTGCAAGAGACGCTTGGACCAGAATATCATATTATAGAAGAGGGACTTTGCGGCAGGACTACGTTATGGGATGATCCGATTGAAGAGCGGCAAAGTGGGAAGTCTTATCTACTATCTTGTCTGGAATCGCACTGGCCTTTGGATTTGGTGATTATCATGCTTGGTACGAATGATCTGAAGACCAGATTTGGGCTTGGCACTCATGATATTGCAGCTGGGGTTGAGACTCTGGCACTAATGACAGGAGAATATATGAAGAAAAAACCAGTAAAAGAACCAAAGATTCTGATTATTTCTCCGATTGAAGTGGGCGAGACGATCGCAGAAAATCCATATGGCATCTATATGGGAGGTCAGACGGCAGTAATACGTTCTAGACAATTTCCAAAGTATTATAAAGAGATTGCGGATAAGCATGGATTTGAATTCATGGCAGCATCGGATTATGCAAAGCCATGTGATGCAGATCCTATGCATATGGATGCGGAGAATCATCGTGAATTGGCGAAGGCAATTGGGGATAAGATACTGGAGATATTGGGGTAGATTCGTTATGCAATTATATGAAATATACAATCCTATCACTTCCACTCCGTTTGCAAGATGCGAATCTTACATGGAATTCCCGCCTTGCGAAGAACTTAAACCCTACATCAAGTGTTTCTGGGGAAGCGAAAGACCCTACCAACAGTTCAAAACAGCGACTCCGCTCCAAAGTATCGTTACTCCGGACTCTTGTATGGACATTATATTTACCGTAGATTATACCAACAATCAGATTCATGGGAAATTCTGTGGTATTGATAATCGTTCGTTTGTAGCACAGCGCATCACAAATGAAGAAAGAATGTTGTCCACATTTGCCATTCGTTTCTATCCCTGGAGTGCGATTTTCTTTTCTGAGGAATCCATGTGTGATACGAAGAATGCGTTTTACGATTTGGATTGTCATTTTTCAAAATTAAAAAGCGAGATAGAGCCATTACTTTTTGATGTTACGCATATGCGGGACAGAATTCGGCTGACGGAACGGTATCTGCTGAATCATATCCATGCATCGCGAAATAATACGATTCTAATGGATGCCATTGCACAGATATTAGTAAAAAGAGGAAATGTTAAGATTGAATGTCTTGCAAGGGATATTCATACAAGTAATCGTCATTTGGAAAGAATTTTCCATGAGAATATAGGGATTTCTCCAAAGCAGTTGTCTTCGTTGGTTCGGTATCAGTATGTGTGGAATGATGTCCTTTTTCGTCCGGGCTTCCAAGTGCTCGATGCAGTGGGACAGTATGGATATACGGATCAGTCCTATCTTCTACGTGATTTCAAACGTTTTCATACGATGAATATGGCAGATGCCAGGCGTCATGCCATGCAACATGTCGCATTTTTACAAGAAGAGATTCGATGAGATGATGTATAGTGAGAATATACCTATGTATAGCAGAATTTTATAACTGGAGGAGAAGAGATGGTTCATTTGGTATATTGTGACAATGCAGGAAAGAAAGGTGAAAAAGTTCTTGATAAGATTCTCGCAGGAACAAAGACTATGGTGGTCAGAGGGGCGGCAGGGCGTAAGATTCCTCACAGCCGGGTATTTGCGGGAGAAGAACTCTTTTTTATGAAAAAGGGAAGTGGTAAGATTACTGCAAAGGCGAAGATCTGTGATGTGAAGAACTATGTGAAACTTACCGAGGATGAGATCGCGAAAGTCTTAGAAGAGAATCAGCCGAAATTGAATCTGTCAGAGAAGCAGAAGGTACGGTGGCATAAGAAATGTCTTTGCCTGGTGGAGTTCGGGCAAGTGGAGGAGATCGAAGCGCTGGAGTTCGACCACCAGGGGAATATGGATGACTGGCTGATTATTGAGAAGATTGAAGATGTAGTTGTAGGGACAAGCATTCCGTATAATTATGAGAAGTCGCGTTTTAGTTGATTTTATAAAGAATATGCTATGTGATAATACAGAACGACAGATATCAACCTGAAAAATGAAATTGCATTAGAAGATATGAAGATAGGAGAATGGGACATGCGTTTGGATGGATTCGGAATCATTCTTTTGGATATACAGATCAGATCAATGGGCATTATGAGATTGCATTGGGCGTGGAGAATTATGCTGCAGTGGATGCTACGTTTCAGGAGATTGTTGCCAAGGGAGCGGTGCCGGTGATGGAGCCTGCGACTATGGAATGGGGACAGAGAACCTGTTATGTTGCGGACCCGGAGGGGAATCTGGTAGAGATTGGAACTTTTGTAGAATAGATTTACCATAAGAGACGTTTTATCAAGAAAATTAAACGGAACTCAAATCTTAATTTTTGAATTTGAGTTCCTTTTTAGTTTTAGGAAGATATAATGGAAAGAACTTAAAGAGTATTATTATAAATGAAATATGAAATGATTAGGAGAGAGTATGGCAGTAGAAAATGGTGAATGGATTATGCACGGTTTGGAGTGGGACAATCCCTATCGAATCCGTACATATGTAGAGTTAATTAACTGGGTAGATGAGATTGGATTTTTGCCCTTATTTAAGAATGAGATTGAAGGATTTTCCGCAGAAGAACACACGTCAGATCAGTTCTGGTGGACAGGTGATCCCGAGCAAGACCCATGGAAATGGCGGGAATTGATTGCAAGAAGTGGGAGGGTCGCTTATGGGAAGTTTTTCAATAAGAAAGCAGGTTTCATATCCAAAGAGTGGTTTCCTTATTTTGCAAATTATAGACGGGACGGATATGATTTTGAGGCTAGATAGGATGAGGAACTTGCAAGTGCCAGAAGTAAGAAGATTGTAGAACAGTTTGCTAATCATGAGGAATTATATTCTTTTGAATTAAAGAAATTGGCGGGCTTCGGGAAGAACGGAGAGAAGAACTTCGAAGGAGTTGTCACGGAATTACAGATGCAGACGTATCTGGTTGCCCGGGATTTCAGGCAGAAGGTGAATAAGAAAGGTGTGAAATGCGGCTGGCCGGTGGCAGTCTATTCCACACCGGAGCAGTTGTGGGGATATGAGGTGGCAGCAGGAGCATATGCGGAGGAACCGACGACATCCAAAGAGAGAATATTTGAACAGGTGAGGAGGAATTTCCAAGGGGCAACGGAAAAACAGTTGATGAAAGTGTTGAGGTAGGGAGTGTATACCGGGATGAGACATGATATTTTTCATGAGGATTGTTGTGAAGAGTCTTTATGAGAATCTATACCAATATGTTGTGGAGAGGATAATGACATTGACATAACAAAGATTGTATTTCAATGTTGGATGAAGTATAATGAAATCAATTTTATAGGAAGAAAATAAATGGTATAGAGAGCTTATAGTAAAGGATGATTCCAATGATTGTATATGATGGAATAAAGTCGGATTTTCTTGATAGTGTAGTAAATGATACAATTGCAGTAGAAATAGAACATAATATTTACCATAAGATGAAACATCGTACGGCGAGAAATGAATTTCGTGCCTGGGAGAATTCTATGCAATATATGTATAAGGTTTTGTGTGATGAATCGATTCCCGATAATGCAGGAATTGCAATAGAATACAATATTCCTCAGACTTCTAAGAGGATTGATTTCATCATATCCGGTTATAACCGGGAGGAAAAACCGAATGTTGTAATCATAGAATTAAAGCAGTGGGATATGCTGAATACAGTCGTCAGTGAAGAGGCAGTGGTTGAAACATATGTGGGAAGCGCGCTAAGGAAAATGGTGCATCCCTCTTATCAGGCATGGTCTTATGCAATGTTGATCAGAGACTATAATCGGGCGGTACAAGACAAGAGGATAGAACTGTATCCATGCGCATATTTGCACAATTATCGAAGAAATAAACCAGATCCTTTAGATTATAAACAATATCAGACATATTTGGAGGAAGCACCGGCATTTACGCGTGGCGAGGTGGTGAAGTTAAGGAAATTTATTAAAAGATGTGTGGCAGTGGGAGATGACAAAGAAGTTCTCTATATGGTTGATAATGGGAAGATACGACCTTCCAAGAGTTTACAGGATTCTATTGCCAGTATGCTAAAAGGCAATCAAGAATTTATTATGATTGATGAACAGAAAATTGTCTATGAAGGGATACTTACATTGTCCGAGAAGTGTGTACTGGATGGAAAGAAACGAACGATTATTGTTCAGGGTGGTCCGGGGACTGGAAAGACTGTTGTGGCGATTAATTTGCTTGCCGAATTAACAGCGAGAGGCCATTTTGCACAGTATGTCTCTAAGAATGGAGCGCCCCGTAATGTTTATCTTAAAAAATTAAAAGGGCAAATTAAGAAAAGCAGTGTCGACAATATGTTTAAAAGTTCCGGAATATATACAGATGCGGACAGAGATATTGTTCAGATTGTTCTTGCGGATGAGGCCCATCGCCTAAATGCAAAATCCGGTCTTTATCAAAACATGGGCGAAAATCAGATAAAAGAGATTATTCACGCTGCACAGTGCAGTGTATTTTTATTGATGAGAGTCAGCGAGTTACAATCAGCGATATAGGCAGTGTTGCTGAGATTGAAAAATGGGCGGAACATGAACAATCAGAAGTGTATCATATGGAATTATTATCCCAGTTTCGATGCAATGGATCTGACGGTTATTTGTCATGGCTTGACAATGTGCTGGAGATTCGGGAGACTGCTAATTATGATCTGACGGATATAGATTATGATATCCGGATATGTGACTCTCCACATGAAGCGTATAAGATTATAGTGGAGAAAAATAAAGCGGCAAACCGTGCCAGAATGCTTGCAGGATATTGCTGGAATTGGCCTAAAAAAGAGAGAAATGATACAAAGGCCCATGACATAAAGATAGGCGATTTTGAGATGAGTTGGAATCTGGGAAATACAACGACATTTGCGATAGATGAAAATTCAATTAATGAAGTAGGATGTATCCATACATCTCAAGGACTTGAGTTTGATTATGTTGGTGTTATTATCGGAAATGATATGCGATATGAAAATGGAAGAATTATTACTGATTATAGAAAGCGTGCACATACAGATTCGTCTTTAAAAGGGATTAAGAAACTAGATAAAGAGAATCATGAAGTAGCCAGAAAAATCGCAGACGAAATCATTAAAAATACATATCGTACCTTGATGACGAGAGGGATGAAAGGATGCTATGTATATTGTGTGGATGAGGCATTAGGAGAATATTTAAAAGGACGGATAGGTAGAGATGGACAATAAAGCGACAGTAGATGAATTAAAAGAAGAAGTGCAAATGTTTTGCGAGGAACGCGATTGGGATCAATTTCATAATCCTAAGGATTTGGCAATAGGAGTTTCAACAGAGGCAGGCGAACTGTTGGATATCTTTCGGTTCAAAACGGAAGCGCAAATGAAAGAACTTTTTGAAAATCCGAAGTCAAAAGAGCATATAGAGGAAGAAGTAGCAGATATCTTATTCTTTTTATTACGTTTTGCACAGATGAATCATCTGGATCTAAGTGAATGTATCCATAATAAAATCCAAAAGAATAGCAAGAAATATCCGGTAGAGACAGCGAAAGGGAATAATCTGAAATATGCAGAAGTGAAAGAAACAAAGTTGTGAAATAGAAGGGAAAGATTATGAAGATACTCGTGGATGCAGATGCGTGTCCTGTTATAAGAATTGTAGAGACGATTGCCCGCGAACAAAATATCCCGGTTGTTTTGTTGTGTGACACAAATCATGTGCTATCTTCTGATTATAGTGAAGTCAAAGTAATAGGTGCCGGGGCGGATGCGGTGGATTTTGCTTTGTTGAATCAATGCAGCAAAGGCGATATCGTGGTAACACAGGATTATGGTGTGGCAGCAATGATTCTTGGAAAGGGTGCTTATGGGATTCACCAGAGCGGGAAATGGTATACGAATGAGAATATTGATCAGATGCTGATGGAGCGCCATCTGGCAAAGAAGGCAAGGATGGGGAAAGGGAAACATCATTTGAAAGACCCGGCGAAGAGGACGGAGGAAGATGACAGGAGATTTGAGGAGTCATTGAGGAAGTTGATTGAAAAGGTGTGGAGATGAGGAATTTTGGATTTGAATCTATGATGACATTAACAGGCAGAGGTATTTGAACGTATAAAAAAGAATCAATCTATTTATTGTGGCACAATATAATAAATGATATAATTAATCCATTAGATTAAACTTTAACATAAGGTGTATTTGAATATAGAAATAATTGAGGAATAGGTTGGATAAACTATAACATATGATGTATTTGAAGTGATGTGTTTTTATGGATTTGAAAATGTTAGTGAGATATAGATTAATACAAAAATCAATAGATATAATTGAGAATAATAGTGTTGACAAACTATATAAGTGAGTATATTATATAAGCATAGGTAAAGAGAGAAGAAGTATATGTCAGGAAAGAAAACGCTATATCGCGGAAGCCAAACGCAAGTTAAATACAGTGAAATTCGAAAGGAGTTATGAAGTTCATGGCAAATAAAAATAATAACTCTCTGTTCTATACATGTAGTCTGATTGAATATATTGGTCGAAAAATGAAACGAAAGAGAAGAGAGATTGTAGAATCATTAGGAAAAGAAGCAATTACCCGAATCTATGAATATGCTGATGTGTTTCATTGCGAGCCAATTGAAAAAGTTGCAGAAGAGTTTGTTGAACAATATAACATACAAACGGGAATATTTGATAATGAGGATTCTTGCCAGTATGAAATCCCTGATTATTGGACAATAGGTGAGGTTTATGAAAGACTAATAGAAGATGTTGCTCCTGAAGAAAGAATAGTAGATATTCTGATGGAGGTTTATTGTTCTTGGATGGATGATTTATTGAGTGACTAAGACTTCCCATACCCAAAATAGATTTCGAGCCTTGAAAATTCAATATTTCA
>CAMBRQ010000033.1 GCA_945870325.1 uncultured Dorea sp.
TTGATAGTTCAGGTATGTTTTTTTATAAAAGAATCCTTCAATTCGGTAATACAATGAAAGCGTAATATGTTAATATGTACATAGAGTCGAATGAATGGGGAAGTATATGGAATTGTTAAAACTGGTGATTGTAGATGATGAACCGATATTATTACAGGGGCTTTTGAGTACCTATGATTGGGAGAGCATGGGATTCGAAGTAGTTGGAACTGCACAGAGCGGTGAACAGGCAATACAGGTTATAAAGAAGAAAAGACCACATGTGGTGCTGACGGATATCCGTATGAAGCAGATTACTGGTCTTATGGTGATGGAGGAGATCCAGAAGGAGGAGATAGACTGCCTGTTTATTGTACTGAGTGCGTACCGGGATTTTGAATATGCGCAGCAGGCGTGTGATCTGGGTGCATTTGCTTATCTGTTGAAGCCGATTGAGGATGACAAGCTTCGGGAGACGATGCTGAGTGCTTACAGAAAATGCATGGAGCAGTTGAAAAACGAGGCCAAATACGAGAGTTGGGAGAAACTGCTCGTGAAGGATGCGACCAGTTTCCTTCAGGTGGTCGTGCAGAAATATGTCCATGGAGGAATCGAACTCTCCAGGGTGAAGGAGGTCTTCGAGACGATCGGGGATGTTCTGAAGGATGGAGACCGGTTTATTACTGTCTGTGTGGATATAGATATTGCATATAAGATTACAAATTCTCTGGATTATGAGGCTGCACGTATCGCAGTGTTGAAATATCTGGAGGACAGGATCAGTGAAGTATATTTCTATTGGAGATTCGAGAATCATGAAGGCAACTGTGTGTTCATCATTAAGACACAGGACAATACGACGGTCAGAGAGTTGAAGAAACTTTTGGAATGTGCCAAGAGAGAAGAGCAGAGCCCTGTCATAGCCTCGATCTCAAAACCTTATAAGGGAATTGAAGGGATTAAGAAGAGTTTTGAGGAGGCACAGCAGGTATTTGGGCTGGCGAGTATCTCAGGAGCCAGTGCACTTGCTGTTCCGGAAGAAGTCGAGATGAAGCGGGAGAAGGCTTATTCTGATGATTCGGAACTGCTGATCATCAATGCAGTCCGCAAGAATAATATGCAGGAGTTAAAAGGGGCATTTGTACATTTTATATACAGTCTTCCCAAAGAGGAAGAACTGCAATGCCAGTATATTCATAAGGTTATGCTAAGAGTGGAACTTATGATAAAGGATTCTTATGGGATGACAGACGAACTTAAGGAGAAGTTTCAGAATTATTACTCCAACCTGAATCATCTTAATGCAGCTAAGGCGGTGGACGTATGTTATAAGATACTGGGCAATGCAGTAGAGTCAAGAATTTCCAGCGCATCCGATGAGACGAAGTATTTTAAAGAATATATGTCGGAAGCGGTTGCCTATATTGCAGAACATCTGAACGATGAGGATCTGTCTATCGTATCGGTGGCAACGCATGTCTATCTGAACCCGGTATATTTTGGACGTGTATTCAAGAATACCTTCCATATGACTTTTAAGAAATATCTGCTGCAGCAGCGTATGGAGAAGGCGAAGCGGCTGCTGGAGGAAGGGAATGTAAGTATAGGGAACATCTGCGAGCAGGTGGGGATCAACAATCCTTCGTATTTTTCGCATCTGTTCAAGCAGTATACGGGCAAACTGCCCAGTGAATACAAAAAGGAATATGAAGTATGACAAAGAGGATGAATTCTGGAATTCAAAGAAGATATCTAAAATATACGATTGCGCTTTTGATACTGGCTCTTCTTTTGTCCAGCATTGGAGTGTGGGCGTATATGACGAAGAATCAGAGAGGAATCATTGTGGACAAATATGAATTCATGGGCGAGAAGATGGGAATCGCCCTGGAGAATCTGTATCAGAAAAGTGATGAAGTGACGGCAGAGTGTATTTTGTACGATGATGTGCAGAAAAGCCTGCAGGCCAATGGCTTAGAAGAGGTGCAAAAGAGTGGGCTGAGCAAGTATTTTGCATATGTTGATATGGAGGATGTGGAGGAATACTGTTATGTGGATAACCATCAGAATATCTATACGCGGTCTTATTCCAAAGTATCTTATGAGGAATTTGCAGACAGCGGATTCGCTCGGATGCTGGGAGAGGATTATTCAACGACGCGGTGGTTCTGGACGGAAGATACTCTCTTTGGGACTAAAGAGCCTGCGCTTTTCATCGGAAGATATGTCAGGAACATGGAGTATGCCCACGAGCCGGGGATGCTGTTTTTCAAGATGAAAGATGAGTTCCTCGGGCGGATTCTTAAGAGCGGCATGAATGTAACGAATGAAGTTGCCGTAGGAATCCTGGATGCAGAGGGACGGGTATGCAGCCTGGTGATGAGTGAGGATTGCCATATACCACAGGAACGGATTGCAGAGGCAGTCGCGAAGCAGGATGGAGACGGTATGATATTAGGCGGAACAGAGGTGCAGGGCGGAGTGGTGTCTGCATACCGCCAGGGAGATGCTGGCATGGTGGTTTTTACCTATGTGCCGGAGAGCGTGCTGAATCAGGGCTTGACAAGACTTTTGCTGGTATTGGGCGGAATCTATCTGATGGTGGTTGCTGTTGCTGTGAATCTTAGTATCTATTTTTCGAAGCGTTTCACGAAGCCGATTCAGGATATCACTGAGGCGATGACAGGGTTCGATGGCAATGATTTTGAGCGGACGATTGAATTGCATACGAATACGGAATTGGATCAGATCGGACATTCGTATAATGAGATGCTTGGGAATATCGAACGGCTTCTGCAAGAGATTAAAGATCAGGAGAAAGAACTAAGGACCAGTGAATTGAATATGCTGATCAGCCAGATTAATCCTCATTTTCTCTATAATACACTGGATACCATCTATATGCTGGCTCGGATTAATAAAGAAGAGACAACCATGAAGATGATACAGGCGCTGTCCAAATACCTGCGGTTGTCCCTGAACAAAGGAAATGACGTGGTCACGGTGGAGGATGAACTGGAGAATGTCAAGAGTTATATGGAGATACAGCAGATCCGAAACGAGAATCTTTTCCAGTATGAGATTGATTGCCGGGTGGATGCTGCCAGGACCCGAGTCCTAAAACTGATCTTGCAGCCGCTTGTGGAGAATGCGATCAAATACGGCTTCTGTGACATCTTTGAAGGCGGAGTCATTCGTATCATTGTGGAGGAGCGGGAACGGTATCTGCAATTCAGAGTGTACAACAGTGGAATGCCGATAGAAACTGAGATGTGTGAGAAATTAAACGGACTGAGCGTTCAGCCTCTTGCGAAGATGAAAGAACTGTTTCCGGACAGCCGGCATGGCTACGGGGTTGTGAATATTATCACGCGTCTGAGGCTGAAATATGGAGAGGGAGTGCGATTCTACTATGTAGCAGAGGAAGATGGAACCAGCTGTATTGTAGAGATTCCTAAGGATGGAGAAGATGATCATGAGATGGAAGCGGACATATCATAGAGAGCGTAATAGAAGGCGTAATAGAAGGGGACTTATGGGGGCGCTGTGTCTGTCGATGGCTGCGAGTCTTGCAGCAGGCTGTGGAGTGAAAGAGACGACAGAAGAATCGGGAGCGACAGAAGAAGTCGTCATTCCGATGATTCTGACCGTGGATTCTACAACCGGCAACCGCAACGAGGAGAAATTAATTGAAGCGTTCAATGAAGAATATCAGGGAATCTATCGAGTGGATGTTGAATGGATCGTGGAGACGGAAGAAGAGTACCGGCAGAATCTTAAGCGCCGGAATGTTACGGATGAACTTCCGGCAGTTATTACGGATCTAAGTATGCTGCCGTCTTTCTACCGGATGATGATACAGGATGGCAGAATCGAGGATATCTCTTCTTATATTGAAGAAGATCAGGAGTGGGCTGATATGATAGAGCCGGTGGTATTGGAAGGCTGCAGCGAACCGAGCGGAGAAGTCTATCTGGCGCCGATCAGTACGGCGGCTTTCTCATGCTCGGGCGTATTCTGGAATCAGGAATTGTTCGAACGGGCGGGGATAGAGACGTTCCCGGAGACCTGGGAAGAATTCTGGTATTGCTGTGAAAGGCTGGAAAATTATGGCGTTACACCGCTCGCTTTGCACACGGAAGGAACCGGATGGGCACCCATGCTTCTTGCCACGGCAGAACTGGCTGACAGCGAAGCGGGAGCAGATTTTATGAAGGAACTGTATCCTGAAAGTTATCAGAACGAAAATGGACTCCGGTTGGCGAATACGCTGGATCGTTTGTTCGATTACACCACAGATGATGCGCTGCACGTGGATTTTGATGTGGCTTATACGAACTTCTTCACGGGCAATGCGGCGATGATTCCGAATGGTTATTGGATGATAGACCAGATTCCGGAAGGATGGAAAGATAAAGTACGTTTTGCACCGTTTCCGGGGAATAAACTGATCTCTTCGCCGGAGACTTTCGGCTGGTCAATTGTGTCCAGTTATAGTGATGAGGTCAAAGAAGGGGCGGTTGAGTTCTTGAAATTCCGCACCCGGATGAACCAGGCTGAGAAAGAAGAAATGTTCAATCAGAATGCCCGGGGCTTAAGTCCGGCCGAGCGGGATTATATCCAGGCGTATCAGGGCAATCCGCAGATTGTTCCGAATTATCAGGTGAAGTGGAATTCCATACTTCAGGAGGAGATTCTGGGGGAGATACTTCCGGAACTGGTACAGGGGAAGATTACGGCGGAAGAATTCACCCGGAAAGAAGATGAAAGTATTCAGAAATTTGAAGAAGAGCAATAGAGAAGTTTATTTTTTGACATTTTAGGTTTGCGAATTGTTAAAGGTTTCCATTCCCTTTCTGCTACTATATTTACAGAACAAAGAAACCACAAAGTTTCAGAAAAGAGGGAAAGGATTATGAAGAATGCAAAACGATGGCTGGCTCTGGGGCTGGCAACGGTAATGACGGCTTCTATGTTAGCAGGCTGTGGATCAAAAGAAAGCGGAAGTGATGAAGGAGATAAAGGCGGAGATGGAAAAGGATCTGTCTATTATCTGAACTTCAAACCGGAGCAGGATGAACAGTGGCAGGATCTTGCCAAAACTTACACAGAAGAGACAGGTGTAGATGTTACGGTTGTTACGGCAGCATCCGGAGAGTATGAGACAACTCTGATGAGTGAGATGGGTAAGAGCAGCGCTCCGACATTATTCCAGGTAAATGGACCGGTTGGTCTGGCGAATTGGAAAGATTATTGCTATGATCTGGCTGACAGCGATGTTTACGGCGAACTGACAAGTGACAGTTATGCGTTGGAGGAAGACGGAACTGTATATGGTATCGGATATGTTATTGAGTCTTATGGTATTATCGTAAATAAGACATTGCTTGAGAAAGCAGGCTATACAGTAGAAGATATTCAGTCATTTGATGATCTTAAGAAGGTTGCAGAGGATATTACCAGCCGCTCTTCTGAACTTGGATTTGCTGCATTTACATCAGCAGGTATGGACGGTTCTTCTGACTGGCGTTATAAGACGCATCTTGCGAACCTCCCGATCTACTTCGAGTATGAAGATGAAGGAATCGCTTCTACAGATGCAATTAAGGGTACATACTTAGACAATTACCGTGCTATGTGGGATCTGTATATTAACAACAGTACATGCGAGCCATCAGAACTTGCTGCTAAGACTGGCGATGATTCCCGGAATGAGTTCCTTGCGGGAGAGGCAGTATTCTTCCAGAATGGTTCTTGGGAATATGCGAACCTGACAGGCGACGGACAGTTCACAGATGATGATCTTGCAATGATCCCGATTTACTTCGGAGCAGGAGATGAGGCGAATCAGGGACTGTGTACCGGTACAGAGAACTACTGGTGTGTAAACAGCCAGGCAAGTAAAGATGACATTCAGGCAACTTTGGACTTCATGAACTGGTGTGTAACTTCTGAGACAGGAACAAAATGCATGGCTGAAGATATGGGATTCGTTATTCCGTTCAAGAGCGCTGCAGAATCTCAGAACTTATTCGTAAAAGAAGATGCAGAGATGACAGAGGCTGGAAAGACCCCTGTATCATGGAACTTCACAACCATGCCATCTGAAGAGTGGAAGAATGGCGTAGGCCAGGCTCTGACGGCATATGCGGCTGATGAGACAGATGCAAACTGGGATGCAGTAGTATCCGCATTCGTCGATGGATGGGCTACGGAATACGAACTTGCAAATCAATAGGAATATAGGACAATAAGAGGATTTCATTAAGGACAGGCAGCAATCCTGCCTGTCCATTTTACGCTATGTGAGGAGGCGTTTTCATGGAAAAAGCGTTAAAACGATATTCGCCGATATTTGTCCTTCCGACATTTGCGGCGTTCATTATTGGCTTTATTATACCATTTATAGAAGGTCTGTATCTTTCGTTTTGCCAGTTTACAACAGTTAGCAATTTCAAATGGATTGGAATCTCGAACTATATTAATGCGCTGAAAGATACATCTTTTACAGATTCTTTTAAGTTTACAGTGGCATTTGCCATCGTATCGATTCTCTCAATTAATGTGCTTGGATTCGGATTGGCGCTGCTTCTGACCAAGGGATTAAAAGGAACGAATATCTTCCGTACCGTTTTCTTTATGCCGAACCTGATCGGCGGTATCGTGCTTGGTTATATCTGGCAGATCTTGATTAACTGTGTGCTTTCTATTGTTGGTCAGCCGCTGCTTGCGCTGAATACGAAGGCAGGCTACTGGGGGCTTATCATCCTGATGTGCTGGCAGCAGATTGGATATATGATGATTATCTATATTGCCGGATTGCAGAATGTATCGGAAGATTTGATAGAGGCGGCGAAGATTGACGGAGCAACCTTGAAACAGATCTTATGGAAGATTAAGATTCCGATGGTTATGCCATCCATTACAATCTGTGTGTTCCTGACACTTACGAATTCGTTCAAGTTATTCGATCAGAACCTTGCGTTGACAGGCGGTGACCCGAACCATACGACAGAGATGTTCGCGTTGAATATCTATCAGACGTTCTATGCGCGTGCAGGTATGCAGTGGAAGGGGCTTGGTCAGGCAAAAGCGGTGATCTTCTGTATTCTGGTCGTAGTGATATCTATGATTCAACTTAGAGCAACCCGTTCAAAGGAGGTGCAGCAATAATGGAAAAAAGGAAAAATATTGCAGATAAGATATGGATTGTGGTGCTGGCAATTGCTGCGCTTGCATATGTGTATCCAATCGTAATGATTCTGATGAATTCGCTGAAAGAAGAGACTTCGATCAGCACCGGAACTGCATTTAAACTGCCGACGGCAGATACATTTGCAGGGCTTGCTAACTATGTAGATGCGATTACATCCAAAGGATTCCTGCAGAGCCTGGGATTCAGTTTGTTCATTACCATTACATCCGTTGCGGCAATTCTGCTTTGCTGCTCTATGTGCGCGTGGTATATTACCCGTGTGCAGACGGTATTTACCAAGGGCTTGTATTTTATGTTCGTTTTGTCTCAGGTAGTACCGTTCCAGACGGTTATGTTCACTTTGTCACAGACGGCGGATTCTCTGAACTTGAACACACCGTGGAATATCTGGGTTGTATATCTGGGATTTGGTTCCGGTCTGGCGGTATTCATGTTTACAGGATTTATGAAATCTGTTCCGTTGGAGATTGAAGAGGCGGCTATGATCGATGGATGCAATCCTTTACAGACGTATTTTAAGGTTGTGCTTCCGATCCTGAAGCCGACGATGGTATCTGTTGGTATTCTGGAGGCAATGTGGGTATGGAACGATTACTTGCTTCCGACGTTGGTTCTGGATATTAAAAAATATAAAACGATTCCGATGTTAATACAGTATTTTAGGGGAAGTTATGGTAAAGTAGAGATGGGACCGATGATGGCAAGTATTATGCTTACTGTAATCCCGATTATTATTGTATACCTGGCCGGACAGAAACACATCATCAAAGGTGTGGCGGCAGGTGCTGTAAAAGGATAGGGTGATTCGTTTGAGAAGTAGTGGAGTTCTGATGCATCTGTCATCGCTTCCTTCTCCCCATGGAGTAGGAACGATGGGACAGAGTGCTCGTGAGTTTGTGGATTTTTTGGTGAAGGCGGGACAGTCATACTGGCAGATATTGCCGGTATGCCCGACCAGTTATGGAGATTCCCCGTATCAGTCTTTTTCGACATTCGCAGGCAATCCATATTTTATTGATCTGGATGAATTGGCGAAAGAGGGATTGATCGAAAAAGCGGAATATGAGGGGATTGACTGGGAAAGTACGCCGGGACGGGTGAACTATGGCGCTTTGTATAACAAGCGTTATCAGGTGCTTGAGAAGGCGGCAAAGAGATTTCTTGCAGGTAGTGCACAGAAGATACAGGCATTCGATGGATTTTGCCGGGAGAATGCGTTCTGGCTGGATGATTATGCGCTGTTCATGACGTTGAAGGGCGCTAATGACGGTGCGTCATGGCTTGCGTGGGAAGGACCGCTTAAGTATCACGATGAAAAGACGCTTAGAGATGTAGAAGAAAGGTATGCTCAGAAGATCGCATTCTGGAAGGTGCTTCAATATCTGTTCTTCCATCAGTGGAATGCTCTGCGTACCTATGCGAATGAGAAGGGCGTTGATATTATCGGGGATCTTCCATTCTATGTGGCACTGGACAGCGTGGATGTGTGGGCGCACCCAGAGTTATTTCAACTGGACGAGGAACGCCAGCCTATCAAAGTTGCCGGATGCCCTCCGGATGGATTCTCTGCCACCGGACAGCTCTGGGGGAATCCGCTGTTTGCCTGGGAGGAGCATTCTAAGACAGATTATGCGTGGTGGATACGTAGGATTGGTTATCTGTGCAAGGTCTATAATGTGCTGCGTATCGATCATTTCCGGGGATTCGATTCTTACTATGCGATTCCGTACGGTGATACGGATGCCAGCGGAGGATGCTGGCGTGAAGGACCGGGGATTAAGCTGTTCCGTGCGATGGAAGCAGCAATCGGACCACAGCGCATCATAGCGGAAGACCTGGGATTCATGACCCAGTCCGTCCGGGACTTGTTAAGAGAGAGCGGATTCCCTGGCATGAAGGTGCTGGAATTCGCATTCGACAGGCGGGATGATAACAACAGTGATTATCTGCCGTATAATTATAAGCCGCACTGCGTGGCATATGTTGGAACTCATGACAATGACACGATCCAGGGCTGGTTCGTATCTGCTGGCGCAGAAGATACGGCATATGCCAAAGAATACCTTCGCCTAGAGGATGCATCGAATTACCATTGGGATATGATGCGTGCCTTGTGGGAGAGCGTGGCAGAACTTACGATCGTGCAGGCGCAGGATCTATTCGGCCTGGGAAGTGAATGCCGGATGAACACGCCGTCTACACTTGGAAGTAACTGGACCTGGAGGACGCTGCCGGGAAGTCTCGACGAGGCACTGGCGGAGAAAATGCGGCATTATATGGAACTATATGGAAGGATTTAGCCGATTAGGGACAGGGTAAATTGAAAAAGGGACACGTCAAATCCAAATGGGGACGGGGGAAATTGCAATTTCCCCCGTCCCCATTTTAAGCCCCCAGATCAAATCTATCATCTAACAGCAGCCAATTAGCACGGAACAACTGCATAATCTACCGGTAACTCACCCCACGCAGCCCGAATTCCTCAACAAGATCGAATTTGCTGTTGAGGCTCCGCACATCTTCAAACCAAACTTCATGCTCTGCTTGGTCAGTATATATCCCATTCATATCATATGTCTTGTCAGCATAATAACGGAAATAAGGCGAGACAGGGATGTCAAAAGCAGCCGATATGCTGTCTACAGTATCCCCTTGTTTTATAGTATAAATCGTCATAGGCATCTCCGGATGGCATACTCTAGCCTATTATATGCCGGAGGAAATAAAATGTTACGAAAATAGATCCATCCTCGGTTGACTTCATATACAAACCATGTATAAAATAGGCTAAGGAGGTTGGGAAAATATGAAAAACGTTGAGAAAAATGCACGAAAATCTGTCGTTGTTACCATAGTGAAAATTATCATAGCAGTACTTTTGCTGTGCATTCTGGCTGTCGCAGGCTATATCATCTATATGCAGATGCATTATTATCGGATTGAAGACCACACAGCGCTTGAAGTTGAGAATAATACGGATGTGAGACTACAGACGGGCGCGACCTATACAGCGGTAACTTACAATATAGGATTTGGCGCTTATGGACCGGATTACAGTTTCTTCATGGATACGGGCGAGATGAAGGATGGCACGCCGACAACCGGAGAATATGGAAAAGCCATTAGCAAAGAGTCAGTGGTGGAGCATACAGAAGGTGCGATTCGGGAATTGAAGGAATTAGATGCAGATTTTATGCTGCTTCAGGAAGTAGATATAGATTCAGACCGGAGTTATCATGTGGATCAGGCAAAAGAGTTAAGAGAGGCATTTGCCGGGTATGGCAATGTATTTGCGAATAATTTTCATACCGCATATCTTCTCTATCCATTCTCAGATCCTCACGGCGCGGTTCAGGCAGGGCTTTTGAACTTCAGCCGTTATGAGATTGGAAAGTCCGAGCGGCGCAGTTATCCGGTGGACAATAGTTTCATTACGAAATTCACGGATTTAGACCGATGCTTTTTGGTTATGCGCCTGCCGGTAGAAGGTGGGCGGGAGTTGGTACTGATCAACAGCCACATGTCTGCATATGACGAGGGCGGACGGATCCGGGCGCAGCAGTTGGAATTATTGAATTATGTAATGGAAGAAGAGTATCAAGCGGGGAATTATGTCATCGTCGGCGGAGATTTTAATCATGCGCTTGGCGAAGCGGTAGCAGAAGGATTTCCGTCAGAGCAGAAGTTCCCGGCGTGGGTATCTATTCTAACACAGGAAGAGATGGCAGATGGAATTACCATGCTGCGGGCGGAAAATGAACTGGAAGTACCGACTTGCCGTGGGGCTGACATTGTCTATACGAAGGGCGTGAATTATACGACGGTTGTGGATGGGTTCCTTGTGTCGGTTAATGTGAAAGCAACTGCAGAGAATATAGATACGGATTTTGCGTATAGCGATCATAACCCGGTGAAGTTAGAGTTTGAATTAGCAGAGTAGGCTTAAGATTGTCTTCTGCCTTTCAAATCCTCATTTAATATGTTATAATGAAAAAACACGTTGATATAAAAGGAGTATATTGGTATGAATTTGATAACAATGAAAGAATTATACAAGAACAAGGAGAATTATCTGGATCAGAAGATCACTGTCGGAGGATGGGTCCGCAGTATCCGCGATTCTAAGACATTTGGATTCATCGTACTGAATGATGGTACGTTCTTTGAACCATTACAGATTGTATATCATGACAAGATGGACAATTTTGCAGAGATTTCCAAATTAAATGTTGGTGCTGCAATCGTTGTAACAGGAACGCTGGTGGCAACACCACAGGCGAAGCAGCCATTCGAGATTCAGGCAGATACCGTGGAGGTAGAGGGGGCATCCGCACCGGATTATCCGCTGCAGAAGAAGCGCCATAGTTTTGAATACCTCAGAACGATTTCACATCTGAGACCGAGAACGAATACATTCCAGGCTGTGTTCCGTGTACGTTCCCTGACGGCTTATGCGATCCATAAGTTCTTCCAGGAGAGGGGGTTCGTCTATGTGCACACACCATTGATCACCGGAAGCGACTGCGAGGGTGCGGGTGAGATGTTCCGCGTAACGACGCTGGATATGGAGAACCTTCCGAAGAATGAAGACGGCAGCGTGGATTATACACAGGATTTCTTCGGCAAAGAGACAAGCCTTACGGTAAGCGGTCAGCTCAATGGCGAGACTTACGCACAGGCGTTCCGTAATATCTATACATTCGGTCCGACATTCCGTGCAGAGAATTCTAATACCACGAGACATGCAGCAGAGTTCTGGATGATTGAGCCTGAGATGGCATTTGCAGATCTGGATGACAATATGATGCTGGCAGAGGCTATGCTTAAGTATGTCATCAGTTATGTGTTGGAAGAAGCGCCGGAGGAGATGAAGTTCTTCAACTCATTCGTTGATAAGGGCTTGCTGGAGCGTCTTCACAACGTGGTTTCTTCGGATTTCGCCAGAGTTACTTATACAGAGGCGATTGAGATTCTGGAGAAGAATAACGATAAATTCGAATATAAAGTATCCTGGGGAGCAGATCTTCAGACGGAGCATGAACGTTATCTGACTGAACAGGTATTCAAGCGTCCGGTATTCGTTACCGATTATCCGAAGGAGATCAAAGCATTCTACATGAAGCAGAACGAAGACGGCAAGACAGTAGCTGCAGTAGACTGCCTGGTTCCTGGAATCGGCGAGATCATCGGCGGCAGCCAGAGAGAAGATGACTACGATAAACTTCTGACCAGAATGAACGAACTGGGACTTAAGGAAGAGGATTATAAGTTCTATCTGGATCTTCGGAAATACGGTTCTACCAGACATTCCGGATTCGGATTAGGCTTCGAGAGATGTGTGATGTACCTGACGGGAATGGGCAATATCCGTGATGTGATTCCATTCCCAAGAACGGTGAATAATTGCGAATTGTAGGAGTTGTGTATAGAATTCCAACAAGGGACAGGGCAAATTGAAAATGGGACAGGGGAATTTTAATTGGGGACGGGGGAAATTGAGATTTCCCCCGTCCCCAAACCCGACGAAGGAGGGTTTTATGAATATTCTAGTTGTAGACGACGAAAAAGAAATTGCTGACGTTATTGAGCTATATCTTCAGAACGACCAATACAGCGTATTCAAATTCTACACCGGACAGGATGCGCTGAACTGTATCAAGACCAAGAAGATTGATCTTGCGATTCTGGATATTATGCTGCCGGATATTGACGGTTTCCAGATACTCAAGATAATCAGGGAGAAATACACATTTCCGGTGATCATGCTGACGGCGAAGACGGAGTATATGGATAAGATTACCGGACTTACATTAGGGGCAGACGACTATATTCCGAAGCCGTTCAATCCGCTGGAACTGGTTGCCCGGGTGAAGGCGCAGATCCGCAGATACACACAGTATAATGACGGAGTCAAGGACGAAGGCGATATCATTGACTTTGGCGGTCTGGTGCTGAATCGGACCTCTCATGAGTGTGTCTATAATGAAGTGCCGTTGACTCTGACGCCGATTGAATTCGATATTCTGTGGCTGCTCTGTGAGAACCGGGGCAAGGTAATCAGTTCGGAAGAACTATTCGAGAAAGTATGGCATGAGAAATATTATAAGAACAGTAACAATACGGTCATGGTGCATATCAGACACCTTCGCGAGAAGATGAGTGCGCCGACCGGCAAATCAGACTTTATCAAGACAGTATGGGGAGTAGGTTATAAAGTTGAAGAATAACTATCGTAAGTTAAAATTCAGTATACTGCTTCAGACAGTACTGGTCACAGCAGTGACGGTGCTGGTAGGCGGATTCCTGCTTAGATACGTGATAGACGGCATTTATAATGACAGTTTTGCCAAAATGTTCGTTGATTTTATGATGGCACTGAATATGGATGAGCAGCGTGCTATAGATTTGTACTGGAAATTGATCGGAGATAACAAGATGTTCTTCATGATCGTCGGTTATCTATTGCTTTTTGCGCTGTTTTTCTATGCTGCGCTTTCTAAGATGATGAAGTACGTGGATCAGATCGGTTACGGAATCGAGAATATCGTATCTGAGTCCACCGAACCAATCCATCTGATCACCGAACTGAAGCCCATCGAGATCCGTCTGAATGAGATTAAGGCAACGCTGAAGAGGCAGGAATTGGAGGCAGAAGCAGGTGAAAAGAAGAAGAATGACCTGGTGCTATTTCTGGCACATGATTTAAAGACCCCGTTAACGTCTATTGTCGCTTATTTAAGTATGCTGGACGGACACCCGGATATGCCGGAAGAGGAGCGGATCAAGTACACCCACATTGCCATGGAGAAATCCCTGCGCCTTGGGGAACTGATCAATGAATTCTTCGATATCACCCGCTATAATCTCCAGGACATTGAATTGGAATCCGTAGAGATTGACTTATCTTTCATGCTGGAGCAGTTGGCAGACGAGTTATATGGAGTCCTGCAGGAAAAGAGACTGACTTGCGAGGTAAATGTAGAAGAGAACCTGATGGTATATGGTGATCCTGACAAATTAGCCAGGGTATTTGACAATATATTGAGAAATGCAATTGCATACTGCTACGAGAGTACGAAGATTCAGATTGAAGCTCAGATGAAGAAGGGAGACATTGAGATTGTATTTACGAATCAGGGGGATAAGATCCCTGGTGCAATGCTCCAGACTATTTTTGAAAAATTCTATCGTGTGGATGGCTCTCGTTCCAGCGGAACCGGAGGCGCAGGTCTTGGGCTTGCGATTGCAAAAGAGATTGTAGAATTGCATGGCGGGTTGATTCGTGCGAAGAGTGATGACATGAAGACACAGTTTATCGTAACCCTGCCATCAAAGGCAGAGCAAGAGGGAGGGGCAGCAGATGAAGTTCATACACATCGCAGATATACATTTAGGGGCATCCCCGGACGCAGGAAACTCATACAGCGAGGAGAGACCAAGGGAGATATGGGAAAGTCTGCGAAGGGTGATAGGCGTCTGTAATGAAGAAGAAGCAGACGTATTGCTGATTGCAGGGGATCTGTTTCACAGACAGCCTCTGCTTCGGGAGTTAAAAGAAGTAAATTATCTGTTTGGAACACTTGAACATACACAGGTAGTTCTGATTGCCGGCAATCATGACTATCTGAAGAAAGATTCGTATTACCGGACATTTTCATGGGGGAAGAATGTGCATATGCTTCTGGATGCTCAGATTACCTGCGTGGAGATTCCGGAACTTACGCTGGCAGTATATGGGTGCAGTTATCATGCAAAGGAGATTACTGAGCATAAATATGACGATGCATTCCCCCAGAACAGGCAGAAGTATGAGATATTGCTTGCTCATGGCGGTGATGAGAAGCATATTCCGATCCAGAAGGATAAACTGGACAGACTTGGCTATGACTATATTGCGCTTGGACATATCCACAAGCCCCAGGAACTGATTGGAAAACGAGCGATCTATGCCGGTGCGCTTGAGCCGATTGATAAGAATGATATCGGTCCGCACGGGTATGTGATAGGGGAGATTACGGACCAGGGATGCAAGGCGCGTTTTGTAAAAAGCGCATCCAGGGAGTATATCCATCTGGATATCATGGCTGACAAGAAGATGACAGGTCATTCACTGAAGGATCATATCAGGAAACGCATTGAGGAATGCGGACCTCAGAACATATATAAAGTGACTTTAAGAGGTTTTCGTGATCCGGATATCCTATTTGATCCGGAGATGATGGATTCATATGGAAATATCATAGAATTAGTAGATGATACGAAGCCGGCCTATGATTTGGAACGGCTGATGGCACAGAATAAAGACAATCTTCTTGGAAAATATATTGAAAGCCTGAAGGATTACGATGAGGACAGTGTGGAATATCTGGCGTTATGTGAAGGCGTACAGGCACTGATGGAGACGAGAAGAGGCTAGAGCATGGAATTTCAGGAACTGATTTTAAAGAATTTTGGAAAATTTACAGATAGACGCATACAGTTATATGATGGAATCAATATCCTGTATGGGGAGAATGAGTCCGGCAAATCCACCATTCATACCTTTATCAAAGGGATGCTGTTTGGAATGGAACGGGGCAGAGGACGGGCATCTGTTAACGATACATATAGTATATATGAGCCTTGGGAGAATCCGAATTATTATTCGGGTGCATTAAGATTCAGAAGCGGTGGGAAGCTTTTTCGGATTGACCAGAATTTTGATAAATATTCTAAGAAAGCAGAACTGATCTGCGAAGATGATGGAGAACAGTTTTCAATCGTAGACGGCGATCTGGATGTGCTGCTTGGAGGACTGAGCGCCGGGAATTATGAGAATACCGTGTCTGTGGGACAGTTGAAAGTAGAGATTAGCCAGTCCCTTGAAACGGAATTCAAGAATTATGCGACCAATTACTATGCTACGGGGAACAGTGAGATTAATCTGGCGAAAGCACTGGAGGATCTGCGGGAGAAAAAGCGGGTTCTGGAGCGTGATGTAAAGAATTCCCTGATTGAAAAGCAGCAGAAAAGGGAGCAGATCGAGCAGGAAGCATCCTATGTGTGGAGGGATGTACATCACCTGGAAGAAGAACGGAACCGCATTGCTGAAGAACTGGAGCATCGAAAGGAACGTGAAGAGCGGGAAGAAGCAGAGAAGAAGCGGATGATTGATGAATTGCGTCCTGCAAAATGGCGGATCCATCCCATTGAGATTATATTATTCGTTATTATTGTAGCACTTGCATTTGTCCTGATTACAAAGCCTTGGAACTATCTGGTTGCGATTATTGTCTTTCTTGCTTGTGGATTATACGTCTGGAACAGGATGAAGGTGGGGAAGAAGCAGGAGAAGACGCTGCCGGAGATCATGCTGGAGGAGATCACGCCGGAAGAGGAGAAGATTCCTTTGGAAAAATTGGTGTGGGAGCGGTCTCATCTGGAAGCGGAACTGAAGGAGAAGCAGATCCAATATAATAACCTTCAGGAACAGTTGGCGGAGTTGGATGAGGTCAGCGATGATTATCGGGAATATGATAAGAGACGCTTGGCTCTTCAGATGGCGATAGATCAGTTGAACGAATTGTCAGGGAACTTGCAGAAAGATCTGGAGAAGCGGCTGAATGGGAATGCATCGGAGATTCTGCGGCAGATTACCAATGGAAAATACTCAAGGCTGATCGTAGATGAAGGGCTTCATATGAGTGTATTTGGTCATGAGCGGAGGATTCCGATGGAACAGTTAAGCAGGGGAACGGTGGAGCAGATTTACTTTGCGCTTCGTATGGCGGCAGGCGGATTGCTTCATGAGGAAGAATACCCGGTGGTGCTTGACGATACATTTGCGTATTATGATGATGTGCGCCTTGGCAATACACTTAAGTGGCTGAGTGAGAATAAGCGTCAGGTGGTGATTCTTACCTGCCAGAAGAGGGAGAAGCAGATGCTTGATGAACTGGGGATTGCATATCATGAATTTTTGTTCTGATGGGAATAACGATTCATTGCAAAAAAATGTCGGACGATTTAAGAAGACAAGATTCGTTTTCAAAAACCGGTGTGGCTTTTGCCGCACCGGTTTTTAATACGCTGATTTTAGTTGGCAAAGCATCAGGAGGGAACTGCCGGTGGCAGATCCTGTCGGTGGTGCTTTTATGATATATCTTAGACTTCCTCTCCATTTTTATATTTTTCTACTACATGGTGAATACGGTCAACCGGATTCAGGATACTGCTGATAGACCCATCATGGTTCAGCGTATCAATCATCAATGCGATATATTTACTCATATCACAATTGATATAGTAAGGACGCTCAAGCAGTTTCGGTGTCTGATAGATCAGATTCGTCGTAAGGACTGCGTCAAGTATGCCTTCTTCGTATGCCTGGTCGAATTTCTCAAGACCATTGGTGAACAGTCCGAAGGTTGCTGCGGCGAAGATGCGTCTTGCTTTGCGCTGCTTTAACTGGCGGGCAACATCCAGGATGCTGTCTCCGGAGGAGATCATATCATCCAGAATGATGACATCCTTGCCTTCTACAGAAGAACCAAGGAATTCATGTGCAACGATCGGGTTGCGGCCATCTACGATCTTCGTATAGTCGCGGCGCTTATAGAACATACCCATATCAAGGTTCAATACGTTAGCCAGATATACAGCACGTCCGGTTGCACCTTCGTCCGGGCTGATAGCCATCATATGATCAGCATCAATCTGCAGATCATCAAACCGGCGGAGCAGACCTTTGATGAATTGATAGGTAGGGCGAACCGTCTCGAAACCATTCAACGGAATCGCGTTCTGTACTCTTGGGTCATGTGCATCGAATGTAATAATATTATCTACACCCATGCGTACCAGTTCCTGAAGTGCAAGTGCGCAGTCCAAAGATTCGCGGCTGCTTCTCTTATGCTGGCGGCTCTCATATAAGAACGGCATAATAACGTTGAGACGGCGTCCCTTGCCTCCAATAGCGGCAATGATACGTTTCAGGTTCTGGTAATGGTCATCAGGAGACATATGGTTGATATGTCCGGTCAGTGAATAAGTCAGGCTATAATTGCAGACATCCACCATCAGATAGATATCCTTACCCCGAACGGATTCATTGATAATACCCTTGGCCTCTCCTGAGCCAAAGCGAGGAACTTTTGCATCGATCAGATAAGTATCACGCTCATATCCATTAAAAACAGCTTCATCCTTTTGGGCGTGTCCTTCTTCTTTTCTCCACTTTACAATGTAGTCGTTTACCTTATTTCCCATTTCTGTGCAGCCGTCAAGAGCAATGATTCCAAGTGCTCCTACCGGTATGTTTTCTAAAATGCGATCATTACGGCGTAACATCTTTTGTACCTCCCAGGTTTAATAGTTTTTTTTGGATGCGGATGTCATCACCCGTGAGGCGCAGAATCGTGTAATTGCTGCTGATACGGGAGAAAGTCCGCTCAGAATAGATGGATTGTATATCGTCCAATGCAAGATTGGTTGATATTATGGTTGCTTTCTGTCTCAATATACGTTCATTCAGACAGATGAATAACTGCGATGTGGTGAATGAGTTCGCAAGTTCTGTTCCCAGATCATCGATAATCAACAGGTCGCAGTCATAGATATGCTCATAAGTATCGGACGCTTGTCCGTCTTTCTTACCGAAAGTACTCTGTGCAAATATATCAAATAATTGAGTTGCTGTAAAGTATACAACGGAATAAGATGCATCGATTAATTCTTTGGCAATACAATGAGAGAGGAAGGTCTTGCCAACCCCTGTGTCTCCGTATAGCAGGATGTTATGAAATTCATCGGAAAAAGTATCTATGAATTCATGACAGACCTTCAAAGCGGTCTGCATAGATTCAAGCGAAGATCTTCCCGTGAGAGGATCGATATGATTACTTGAATAGTAATCCAGAGAACAGGTAGAGAAGTTCTCTTTATCCAGAATCTCCTGTAAATTAGACTGAGTATATAGAAGATCGGTAATTGCTTTCTTGAAGCAATGGCATTTGGCGGTTCCGATATATCCGGTATCCTGACAATCCGGACAGGTATAGTGAAGTTCCAGATAATCTTCCGGTAATCCGTGAGACTTAAGCAACTGCTGCTTCTTAAGCACCAATGAACTTAGTTCTTCTTTTAAAGAAGTAAGCGCAGAACTGTCTCCGTCCAGAAGTCTGCGGGCTTTCCTGACGCTCAAAGAAGAGATGGCATGATCCACCTCTTCAAGAGCCGGAATCAGAGAATACGCTGTCTGATAGCGGTCTCTGAGTCGATGCTCATTGTCTAATTGCCGTTGTTCATATACACGCATTAATTGATCATATTGTGAATTGGAAAGTGCCATATAATGGTAGTTCTCCTTACTCTATAATGTGGTCTGGTCTGATTATTGCTGGACCAATCTGCGTTCCAGATCGCTCATGTCGTAAGAGCGACCGTTAAAGTTGTTGAATTTATTGCTTTTAAGCGTATTCGCAGGTTTAACTGCCTGCTTTTTCTTGCGTTCTTTTTCCTTCAGATAGTTGGCATCCAGCGCGTCAATATCTTTCAGATGATGAACATTATTGCTGAGCCATTTCTTTAAAATCGTATCCGTATATTCGAAGTTGGGCTGATGAATCGTATTCATGGTACGGTTACAGGCTTCCAGGATAATGTCCAAAGTAAAACCGTATTCCTCGTTCCATTTCTTAATATAAGCAGTCTCAGAAGCGGCAGGAGCACGTCCTTTGATGCCGTAAGCGTTCAGAACGGAATAACAATTCTTGTTGTACATGACCGTGCTGGACTTGGCTGCCGATACGGTAGTGATCTTCTGCTCGTTCCAGGACAGTGCGACCTTCTGGATATAATGCATACTCTTGTGACCGTTCTCTACGCAGTATTCAATCAGATATTCAATCAATTCTGCGGACATATGAAGCGTATCAAAAAAGTATGTAATCGTATCAATATCTACGGCAGACAGTGTCTTGCCCAGATACTGCTCTGCTACAAAGAGTAGTTCTTTGAACTCCTTGCGTTCCTGGCGGTTCCGGTATTGTTGGATATTCGGCGCAGGAGCCGTACTCTCGGGCGCGATTGTCTGCTGTGAGGTTGAGGAATCTGCGACCATACCCGAGTGTTCGTCAAGCGTGGCAGGAGATGCCTGTGTGCCGGTTCCGGGACCGGGATCTGATTCGTCACGGTAATCAAGCAGTCCTTGCTTCTTCCAGTAATTCAATGCGCGAAGCACGTCCTTCTCCGTACATTCCAGAATATCTGCCATCCCGGAGATGGACAGAGTCTCACAAGACTTGTTCATATGGCGCAGAAGAAGAAGATAGACCTTCACATATTCGCCGTTCGCCTTAATCATATAATGGTCTATAAATTCATTCTCAAGCACAGTAGTATTCACTTGTGCATATTTGGTAAGTGTCAATCTCTTCATAGTTCTTACGCCAGTCCTTCCTCTTAGTTCGTGTCTCGTAGAGATATTATAGCACTAGAAAGACCGGCAAAAAAGAAATTTTTGAGCCAAAAATCAGGTTTTTTGTGGATAAAAATCTGTGGAAAATGTGGATAACTAACGTTTTAAGAGATCTTCCCCAATGTTTACAACGTCTCCGGCACCCATAGTTATCAACAAGTCCCCTTTATGACACTTTCCTATACAGAAGTCTTCGATTTCCCCAAAGGAGGAGAAGTAATATGCGTCACAGCCTCTCTCTTTCAGTGCATCTGCAATATCCTTGGAAGAGATGCCTAAGGTATCCGTTTCTCTTGCAGCGTAAATATCTGCCAGAATGATATGGTCTGCATTCATTAATGCTTCCACGAATTCTGGGAACAGTGCCTTAGTCCTGGTATAAGTATGTGGCTGGAAGACACACCAAATATCCTTGTGCGGGTAATTGTGCGCTGCAGTCAGGGATGCAGCAATCTCTGTCGGATGATGTGCATAATCATCAATAATGGTGATGCCGTTCACTTCGCCTTTTAACTCGAAACGGCGGTTCGTTCCGTGGAACTCTTTAAGTCCGGTTTTGATTGCCTCAAGAGGAACATCAAGTATATCAGCAGCAACGATTGCAGCCAGTGCATTGGATACATTGTGGTCTCCATTAACGGACAGGGAGATTCTGTCGACAAAAGTGCCGGATTTTACCAGGTCAAAAGATGCCTCTCCCAGATTATTATGAAGGAGATTGGTGGCACTATAATCCATGGAACTGTTGCTGCCATAACGGATAATTCGGCATTTTAACCCCTCTGTGATACCGTCAAGGTTCGGAATATCTCCGTTGATAATCAGGGTTCCGTCTTCCGGAAGAAGTTCGGCGAATCTATGGAATGAGCCTCGGATATCATCCAGATCTTTGAAGAAATCCAGATGGTCTTCGTCGATATTCAGGATAATGCCGATCTTCGGGAAGAAATGAAGGAAACTGTTCGTATATTCACAGGCCTCTGTGACGAATACTTTAGAGCCTCCTACACGAATATTGCCGCCGATTGCTTTTAGGATGCCGCCGACGGATATGGTAGGATCAAGTTCGGCTGCAAGCAGTATATGTGAAAGCATGGAAGTCGTCGTAGTCTTGCCGTGAGTTCCGGATACTGCGATTGGAGTATCGTAGTTGGTCATCAGTTGTCCGAGCAGTTCCGCACGGCTTAACATTGGCAGTCCGCTCTTCTTTGCAGCTTGATATTCTTCATTGTCTTCGTGGATTGCCGCGGTATAGACAACCAGGTCAATGCCAGGAATAATATTCGATGATTTCTGACCATAGAATATGGTTACCCCCATCTGCTCCAAATGATTGGTGAGGGCGGATTCTTTGTTGTCGGATCCGGAGATCCGAAATCCTTCTTTTAACAAGATCTCTGCAAGACCGCTCATGCTGATTCCGCCGATTCCTATAAAGTGTACATGTACAGGTTGTTTAAAATTAATTTTATACATAAATACCATCCTTTTCGTATGTTTTGCTGCTTTTTGGAAATAGTCATAAAAATAATTCTCTATTCATATTATTATATACATATATGGAAAAAAAACCAAGTCGTAAGTTTTTGTGATATTTTAATAAAATGTTCACGAAAAATTCATTTTTTTTGTAAAATTTGTTCACGACTAAGGAAAACTATGCTATAATGTAACCTAAGATTACTGAGGAGGGGTGATGACATGAGAAAAAAAGAGATGATAGCAATGTTGCTGGCAGGAGGACAAGGAAGCAGACTTGGAGTTCTTACTGCGAAGGTTGCCAAGCCGGCCGTTGCATTTGGAGGTAAATATAGAATTATTGACTTCCCGCTCAGCAACTGCATTAACTCAGGAATTGATACTGTCGGAGTGCTAACGCAATATCAGCCATTACGATTGAATACACACATAGGAATCGGAATTCCGTGGGATCTGGATCGTAATTTCGGAGGAGTTACGATTCTTCCACCTTATGAGAAAAGCAGCAACAGTGAGTGGTATACCGGTACGGCGAATGCGATATACCAGAATCTGGATTATATGGAGACATTTAATCCTGATTATGTATTAATCCTGTCAGGCGACCACATCTATAAGATGGATTATGAGGTGATGCTGGATTACCATAAGGAGAATCACGCGGATGTTACGATTGCAGCCATGCCTGTACCGATGGAGGAAGCAAGCAGGTTCGGTATCGTGATTACAGATAACGGAGGCAAGATCTCGGAGTTTCAGGAGAAGCCAGCCACGCCTAAGAGCAATCTGGCGTCTATGGGTATCTACATCTTCAGTTGGCCGGTGTTGAAAGAAGCGCTGCTCGCATTGAAGGACGAGCCGGGATGTGATTTCGGAAAACATATTATTCCTTATTGTCATGAAAAAGGTGAGAGATTATTTGCATATGAGTTCAACGGATATTGGAAGGACGTGGGAACGCTTGGCTCATATTGGGAAGCCAATATGGAATTGATCGATATTATTCCGGAGTTCAATCTGTATGAAGAATTCTGGAAGATCTATACTAACAGCGAGATTCTTCCGCCGCAATATATCTCGGGACAGTCAGTAATTGAGAGGAGTCTGATCGGCAATGGATCGGAAGTATACGGAGAGGTGCGTAATTCGATCGTTGGTTCAGGGGTAACCATTGGAGAGGGTGCGGTTGTCAGGGACTCTATTATAATGAAAGACGTTAAGATAGGAAAAGGATGCGTAATTGACAGGGCGATCATCGCTGAGAATTGCGAGATTGGCGATAATGTTACGCTTGGAATCGGCAGCGATGTGCCGAATAAGTTAAAGCCGGCAATCTATTCGTTCGGTCTTGTGACGATTGGAGAGAATTCAGTAGTGCCGGGTGGCGTGCAGGTTGGAAAGAATACTGCCATTAGTGGTGTGACGTCCAGAGATGACTATCCGAATGGTGTACTGGAAAGCGGAGAGACATTGATAAAGGCAGGTGGACGAGCATGAGAGCAGTAGGTATTATATTAGCAGGCGGTAATAACAACAGGATGCGCGAGTTGACCACGAGGAGGGCAATTGCGGCGATGCCGATCGCCGGAAGTTACAGGGCGATTGATTTTGCCTTGAGTAACATGTCGAATTCGCATATTCAGAAGGTGGCGGTGCTGACTCAGTATAATGCACGTTCGCTGAATGAACACCTGAATTCATCCAAGTGGTGGGATTTCGGCAGAAAGCAGGGGGGCTTGTATGTATTTACCCCTACGATTACGGCGGATAATGGCTATTGGTACAGAGGAACCGCGGATGCAATTTGCCAGAATCTGGATTTTCTGAAGAGATGCCATGAGCCTTATGTGATTATTACATCGGGTGATGCTGTATATAAGATGGATTATAACAAGGTGTTGGAATATCATATTGAGAAGAGGGCTGATATTACAGTGGTTTGCAAGGAACTGGATCCAGGCGAGGATGCCAGCCGCTTCGGAACCCTGAAATTAGACGAATCTATGCGCATCGAGGAATACGAAGAGAAACCGATGGTGGCGAATTCGAGCCTCATTTCAACAGGAATCTACATCATCAGAAGAAGGCTGTTGATCGACCTGATCGAACGCTGCGCAGAGGAGGAAAGGTATGATTTTGTAACTGATATTCTCATCAGATATAAGAATCTGAAGAAAATGTACGGTTATAAGATAAAAGATTACTGGAGCAACATATCAACAGTAGATGCTTATTATCGGACTAACATGGATTTCCTGAAACCGGAAGTAAGGAATTATTTCTTTAGGGAGTGTCCGGAGATCTATTCTAAGGTCAGTGATCTGCCGCCAGCGAAGTACAATCCTGGCTCGGCTGTGAAGAACAGCCTTGTGGCAAGTGGAAGTATTATCAACGGTACGGTGGAGAATTCGATCCTTTTCAAGAAGACATTTGTCGGTAATAATTGTGTGATTAAGAATTCAATTATTCTGAATGACGTTTATCTTGGGGACAATACGTATATTGAGAATTGTATTGTGGAAAGTCGTGACACGATCAGAGCAAATACACGTCATGTTGGGGAAAATGGTGTGAAGGTAGTTATGGAAAAGAACGAGAGGTATGCACTTTAGTGCTGCGGCTTGTAAGAAAGGGGCTAGAGGAAATATGCAAATCACAGATGTACGCGTACGCAAGGTGGCAAAAGAAGGAAAGTTAAAGGCAGTAGTGTCTATTACTATGGATGAAGAATTCGTGGTACATGACATTAAAGTCATCGAAGGAGAAAAAGGACTCTTCATTGCGATGCCAAGCAAGAAAGCATTAGATGGCGAGTATCGAGATATTGCACATCCAATCAACTCAGGAACGAGAGAACGTATTCAGAGTATTATTCTCGAAAAATACGAAGAAGCATTGGAAGATGAGGAGGAATAAAAAAGAGAGCGGAGGCTCTCTTTTTTATTTAGGTAATTGGGGACGGGGGAAATTGAAATTTCCCCCGTCCCCAATTGAAATAACCCTGTCCCTTTTTAAATTTGCCCTGTCCCTTTTTGTAAATTAAAGTGCATCATTGTGTGTGTCTTGGGATGTTGAAAATCCAGTCTGTAAGCGCATAATCTAATTTCCTGCCAATCACTGAAATCCTTGCAATGCTGATTATACTTGGTGTCGCCGATAATCGGACAGCCGATGTTGGCAAGCTGGACACGGATCTGGTGATGGCGTCCGGTGTCCAGTTGGATATCAAGTTCGGTAGGGGACAGGGGAAATTGCAATTTCCCCCGTCCCCAATTAGAATCGGGGTGTCCCTTTTTGAAATAGCCCTGTCCCTTTTTGACAACCGTATAATGTAGGCGGGCGATTTTCGCACCAGAAGTATCTGGCGTGCAGATTCTCGAGGTGTTTGTCCGGGCGTCTTTTACCATGTAATTTTCTAACGTATCTTCTTCCTGAGGCGGCTGCCCATCCACAAGTGCGCGGTAATATTTCCCGAATCCCTGACTCTGTAATTGACGGTTCAATTCTCTGGCGGCAAATGGCGTCTTGGCAAAGACGAGGATTCCTTTTACCGGCTGGTCCAGCCGATGAATGACGGCGAGGTAAGGCTCTCCTTTGTCAGAGGTACTCCAGGAAGAGTTCTGATAAATGTGATTCTTAAGCAGACTGACCATATCGGGAGTGCCGATCCGCTTGCTCTGGGTGGCGATTCCGTGAGGCTTTACGCACACCAGAATGTGTTTATCTTCGTATAATATCTCTAAAGTATCTGATTTCATACATGAATTCTCCTTGACTTTGAATCTTACTGCTCTTATCATTTAAACATAGTGTGTAAAAATATGCAAATAAAAGCAGGGAAGGTATGCGGGATGGATTACATATTATTGATATTGGGATTTGTGTTATTGATAAAAGGAGCAGATTTTTTTGTGGATGGAAGTTCCAGCGTGGCAAAACTTTTAAAAGTGCCGACAATTATCATTGGTCTTACAGTTGTGGCGTTTGGCACAAGTATGCCGGAATTGTCAGTCAGTGTCACGGCAGCGATACAAGGGAACAATGACTTGGCAGTAAGCAATGTGCTTGGTTCTAATATATTCAATCTTCTGGTTGTGCTTGGATGCTGCTCGCTGGTCAACCCGGTACAGGCGAAATGGTCCCTGCTTAAAAAGGAGTTTCCTTTTTCTATATTAATTACTGCGATTCTGCTTGTCCTGATTCTGAATTTCTCGGCGACGAAGATATTCAGCGGGGATGGGAACTTTATGCTTGGAAGATGGGGAGGCGTTCTGCTTCTGATATTGTTTGGAATCTTCCTCGATGCGACGGTCAAAGAGGCGCTTGGCGCCAGGGATCAGATGGAAGGAGAGGAAGAGTATAAGGTGATGAGTCCTGCAAAAAGTGCGCTATACATTATTGGTGGTCTTGTCGGGATTGTTCTGGGCGGAGAACTGGTTGTAGACAGTGCCTGTAACATTGCGGAGGCATTCGGGTTAAGCCAGACGTTTATCGGACTTACGATTGTGGCTCTGGGAACATCGCTTCCGGAACTGGTCACTTCGATGGTGGCAGCAGGCAAGGGAGAGAATGATCTGGCAGTTGGAAATGTAGTTGGCTCGAATATTTTTAATATTCTTCTGATTCTCGGCGTGTCTGCGGCGATAACGCCGATCCGGCTGGATGTTGCGGCGATCTATGATACTGTGCTTCTAATCGTGGCGAGTCTGATCGTCTATGTGGCGGCGGTCAGTAAGCGAGAAATCAGACGGACAGAAGGGGCAATGTTTTTGCTGGCATATCTGGCATTTTTTGTATATATTCTGATAAGATAGAGGTGGATTTCGATAGATTTTGCCTTGACAAATACATTTTAATGGATTAGAATTACGTTTAATCGAATAACCTGTCGGCAATGATGGTTGCGGAAGACGGGTTTGGCGATGAAGAGGAATAGTAATTACAGAGGAGATTCCACAGAGAGAGAATCCACCGGCTGAAAGATTCTTGTATTGATGCGTAATGAACCTACCTTGGAGCCACTGTGTGAAAATGCAGCGTGACGCCAGCGTTAATGGTGAAGAGAGAGAACTGCGAGAGGGTCGCAGTTAACTAGGGTGGTACCGCCGAACTTTTCGGTCCCTTTTTCGGGAGCGTAAGGTCCGGTGTTTTTGTATTATTAAGATTTTTGATTGCCGGACATTGCCGAAAATATTTTCGGGAAATCGATAAATTAAGACTCCCAATGAATCATAGTGGGGCAAGGGTCCTGCGTAGAAAAGAAAAGGAGAAGAGAGACATGGCAAAGGAAAAGAAACTGGTAGAAAATATCACACCACGTGATGAAAATTTTGCACAATGGTACACGGATGTTGTGCGTGAGGCAGAACTGTGTGATTATTCAAGTGTAAAAGGATGTCTGAATTATTTGCCGAATGGCTATGCGATCTGGGAATTGATTCAGGCTGATCTGGACAGACGTTTCAAAGAGACAGGAGTAGAGAACGTATATCTTCCAACCTTGATTCCGGAGAGCCTTCTGGAAAAAGAAGCAGATCATATCGAAGGATTTGCACCTGAAGTAGCATGGGTTACACATGGAGGTATGGAGAGATTGCAGGAAAGATTGTGTATCCGTCCTACATCAGAGACGATGTTCTGTGATCTGTGGGCTAAGACGGTTCAGTCATATAGAGACCTTCCGAAAGTATGGAATCAGTGGAACTCAGTTCTTCGCTGGGAGAAGACAACAAGACCTTTCTTGCGTTCAAGAGAGTTCTTGTGGCAGGAAGGACATACAATCCATGCAACATATGAAGAGGCGGAGGAACGTACGATCCAGATGCTTCACGTATATGAGGATTGCTATAGAGAGACGCTTGCGATTCCGTTCGTATCAGGAAGAAAGGCAGAACATGAGAAATTTGCGGGTGCTCAGGATACCTATACAATAGAGGCATTGATGCATGATGGTAAAGCACTACAGTCTGCAACAAGCCATTTCTTCGGAAGCGGTTTCCCGGATGCATTCGGTATTAAATATGTTGATAAGAATAATCAGCTTCAGAGCGTATATGAGACTTCCTGGGGATGGTCTACAAGAAGTATTGGTGCGCTGATTATGGTTCACGGTGATGACAGTGGTTTGGTATTGCCGCCGCATGTAGCACCGGTAGAATGTAGAATCATTCCGATCGCACAGCACAAAGAAGGTGTGCTTGATCGTTCTTATGCACTTCTTGATGAGTTGAAGAAGGCTGGATATAGAGTGAAGATTGACGCTTCTGAGAAGAGCACCGGATGGAAATTCTCTGAGCAGGAGATGCTTGGTATCCCGACACGTATCGAGATTGGACCAAAGGATATCGAGAAGAATCAGGTTGTTGTTGTTCGTCGTGATAACCGTGAGAAGATCGCGGTATCCCTGGATGAGATTGCAACAAAACTGCGTGATATCTTAGAGCAGGAGCAGCAGGATATGTACGATAAGGCCAATGCATTCCTTCAGAGCCATATTGATACAGCAACAGAATTAGATGAGATGGTTGAGAAGTTCAAGGCTAACCGTGGATTCGTTAAGGCTTGCTGGTGTGGTGATCCGGAATGTGAAGGCGAAGTTAAGTATGTAACTGGCGGTGCAGCAACCAGATGTCTGATTGAAGATGAAGATATGATCTCAGACAAATGTATCTGGTGTGGCAAGCCGGCGAAACATATGGCTTATTGGGGCAAGTCATATTAATTCCGTTTAATTGGGGACGGGGGTTTTTGAAGTTTCAATGTCATTAAGTTAAGAAAACGTCCTAAGATAGTAGGGTATGTAGAAATA
>CAMBRQ010000034.1 GCA_945870325.1 uncultured Dorea sp.
TATATTTTAGCCGGTGTTAAACCCATCAAATTAATTAAAAGGCTGAACTGTTACGTAAATGGAGAGAAAAAGCGATTTAGGTCTTTACAATGTCATATGACGGGATTATAATATGTTACATGAATAGAAACGATCTTCAGGGCGGGGTGTGATTCCCCACCGGCGGTAAAGCCCGCGAGCCAATGATTTGGTTGATTCGGTGAGATTCCGGGGCCGACAGTATAGTCTGGATGGAAGAAGATGACTAGTGTATTAAGATGTGCAAAGTACATTCTTTTTATTACAAAGGATCATTGATATTGGAACTATGACCGGAGAAAGCCCTGCAGATTTATCTGCCGGGCTTTTTTAGTGTGTGCCAAAGCATCCGGAAGGAGCCGCCAGTGGCAGGTCCTGTAGGTATGCTATCAGAGAAAATGAACAAGAAAGAAGGAATGTACATGACAGACCGCGACTATATGTTAAGGGCAATTGAGTTGGCTAAGAAGGGAAGAGGATGGACGAATCCTAATCCGATGGTAGGTGCTGTTATTGTAAAAGAAGGGCGGATCATCGGAGAAGGATATCATGTGCGCTGTGGAGAACTTCATGCGGAGCGCAATGCGATTGCGGCGCTTACAGAATCGGCAGAGGGGGCAACCATCTATGTGACTCTGGAACCGTGCTGCCATTATGGTAAGACGCCGCCTTGTACGGAAGCGATTCTGGAGCATAAGATTGCCAGAGTCGTGATCGGCTCCCGCGACCCGAATCCCAAGGTGGCTGGAAAAGGAGCGAGGATCTTAAGAGAAGCGGGAGTCCTGGTGGAAGAAGATTTTATGAGAGAAGAATGTGACCGTCTGAATCCCGTGTTCTTTCACTATATTACAACGAAGACCCCTTATGTTGTGATGAAGTATGCGATGACAGCAGATGGAAAGATTGCTACGAAGACAGGGGCGTCTAAATGGATTACCGGAGAAGATGCCCGGATGGAGGTACAGATGATGCGCCACTGTTGTATGGGAATCATGGCAGGGATCGGAACCGTCCTGGCAGATGACCCGATGCTGAATGTTCGTCTGGAGGGAAAGAAAAGCCCGGTTCGTATTATCTGTGACAGTAGATTAAGAATTCCGTTAGGCAGCCGAATCTGCCAGACAGCAAGGGAGTATCCGACGATCATAGCCTGTGCCGTGGAGGATGAAGAGGCAATAAAGCGTCTGGAAGATCTGGGGCTTCAGGTGGCGGTGGTGCCTGATGAAAAGGGAACAGTGGATCTTAAGAAGTTGATGAGGTATCTCGGAGAACAGGGAATCGACAGTGTATTTCTGGAAGGCGGAGGTACGTTGAATGACAGTGCTTTGCGTGCAGGGATTGTACAGGAGATCAAGGCATTCATTGCGCCTAAGGTGTTCGGAGGACAGTTGGCAAAGTCTCCGGTATCCGGAGAGGGCATAGATCTCCCGGCAGAGGCTGTACCCCTTCAGTTAGAGAAGGTATCACAGATCGGGGAAGACCTGTTGGTGGAATATAAGGTGAAGAAGGTGAATGTATGTTTACAGGAATCGTAGAAGAGATGGGAAGAATCCGGCATATTGCATTGGCTGGAAGTTCTGGACAGATTGCCATTCAGGCAAAAAAGGTATTAGAAGGGACGAAGATTGGGGACAGTATTGCCGTGAATGGGGTGTGTCTGACGGTAACGTCTTTGAGACCTGATGGATTTACCGCAGATATTATGGCGGAAACCTATCGGAGAAGCAGCCTGGGGCAAGGGAAGCCCGGAGATCTGGTGAATCTGGAACGGGCGATGGCGGCAGATGGAAGGTTTGGCGGGCATATTGTGTCCGGGCACATTGATGGAACCGGAGTAATTAAGTCTTGCCGCAGAGAAGAGAATGCAGTGTGGGTAACCATTGAAACCAACTCAGCCATTCTGAAACTGATTGTGGAGAAGGGCTCTATCTGTATCGATGGAATCAGCCTGACGGTGGCAAGTGTTGGAAAGACCTGGTTTCAAGTGTCGGTAATCCCGCATACCGGAGAAGAAACCACACTATTGAAAAAGGCACCAGGCAATCTGGTGAATCTGGAGAATGATGTTGTGGGGAAATATGTAGAGCGATTATTGGGATTTGCCGCTTCGGAGGAAGAAGAGGCTTCGTCCGGGATTACGATGGATTTCTTAAGAGAATATGGAATATAAGGAGGAAAAATGAGATGACAGAACAGTATAACACTGTGGAAGAAGCACTGGAAGATCTAAGAGCGGGAAAGATCATCTTGGTGACGGATGATCCGGACCGTGAGAATGAGGGAGATATGATCTGTGCGGCTGAGTTTGCAACGCAGGAGAATATCAACTTCATGGCAAGCCATGCAAAAGGGCTAATCTGCACGCCAATGAGTGCGGAGGTTGCGGTAAGGCTTGGACTGCCGCCGATGGTATCTGAGAATACGGATAACCACTGTACGGCATTTACGGTATCCATTGATCATGTGGATACAACGACAGGAATCTCAGCGGCAGAGCGTTCCTATACGATGATGAAATGTGTGGATGAGGCGACACGGCCGCAGGATCTAAGAAGACCGGGACATGTATTTCCGTTAATATCAAGAAGGGGCGGTGTTCTGGTTCGAAATGGCCATACGGAAGCAACGACAGATCTTATGCGTCTGGCCGGACTAAAAGAGTGTGGAGTGTGCTGTGAGATTATGGAGGATGACGGCACCATGATGCGGACACCGAATCTGTGGAAACTGGCGAAGAAGTATAACTTAAAGTTCATTACGATCAAAGATCTTCAGGATTACTGTAGGATTCATGAAAAGCATGTGGTGCAGGAGGCATGTGCCGATATGCCGACGCAATACGGACATTTCCAGATTTACGGATATGTGAATGATATCACGGGAGAGCACCATGTGGCACTGGTTAAAGGAGAGATTGGAGACGGAGAAGATGTGCTTTGCCGGGTGCATTCGGAGTGCTTAACCGGAGATACATTTGGGTCCATGAGATGTGACTGTGGCAAGCAGTTACAGGAGGCGATGCGCCAGATTGAGGAAGAGGGAAGAGGGATTGTCCTGTATATGCGGCAGGAAGGCAGAGGAATCGGGCTGATTAACAAGTTGAAGGCATATGAACTCCAGGAACAGGGAATGGATACTGTGGAGGCGAATATCAGGCTGGGATTCGCGCCGGATCTTCGGGAGTATTGGGTTGGAGCGCAGATTCTTAGAGATCTTGGGGTAAAGTCATTAAGACTTCTGACCAATAATCCGGAGAAGGTGTATGGACTGAGTGATTTCGGGCTGGAGATTAAGGAGCGTGTGCCGATTGAGATTGCGCCGCAGAAATACGATGTAGTATATATGAGAACAAAGCAAGAAAAGATGGGACACATCTTTCATAAAATAGAATTATAACAGGAGGATAAGAAAGATGAGAGAAATTCATGTATTGGAAGGAAAGGTTGTTGCACCGGAGGGGATGAAGGTTGGGATTGTGGCATCCCGGTTTAATGAGATCATTGTGAATAAGTTGTTAGGCGGTGCGGTTGACGGACTGGTGAGACATGGAGTGGAAGAGGATCATATTACTGCGGCGTGGGTGCCGGGGGCGTTCGAAATTCCGGTTGTGGCTTCTAAGATGGCTCAGTCAGGGAAATACGATGCGGTCATCTGCGTTGGAGCGGTGATCCGTGGTGATACATCTCATTATGATTATGTATGTAATGAGGTGTCCAAAGGTGTTGCGCAGGTTGGGCTGGCAACAGGTGTTCCGGTACTGTTTGGCGTGGTGACGACGGAGAATATTGAGCAGGCGATCGCGCGAGCAGGAAGTAAGGCTGGCAATAAGGGGTATGACTGTGCGCTGTCTGCGATTGAGATGGTGAATCTGATGGGACAGATGTAAGATGCGGCATATATTAATATTCGATTATGACGGAACCATACATGATACCTTGCGGATCTATGAGCCGGCTTTTCGTCAGGCGTATGACTGGCTGGTCAGGGAAGGCTATACAAAGAGGCAGGAGATTGCTTCAGAGACGATTGCCGGCTGGCTTGGGATGAACAGTAAAGAGATGTGGAATGCATTTCTGCCGGAACTGCCGCAGGAGATAAAAGATCAGGCAAGTGCTATGGTAGGATCAGGCATGACAAGGAGGATTGCTGATGGTCAGGCTGTCTGGTATTCTGGTGCAGAGAAGATGCTGGATGCACTGAAAGAAAACGGTCATAAGATGATTATCTTGAGTAATTGTAAAGTGGCGTATCGTGAGACAAACTGGAAAGAGTTCGATATGCAGCGGTGGTTTGCCAGATTCTATGATTGTGAATCTTATGGATTCGCGCCTAAGACGGAGATTGTCAAGCATATACAGGAGGAATTTCCAGGACCTTATATTGTGATTGGAGACAGAAAGGGAGACCTGGAATGTGCCAGGGCATGCGGAGGTTTGTTTATTGGATGTGACTACGGATTCGGGCAATGCGGAGAGTTGGATGAAGCGGATTATATAGCAGATTCGGTGGAGAAAATCATAGCACTGATAAGAACTATAGAAAATGTCGAACAATGAAATTGTTTATAGAAAAAAACTATTAAAATGTAAAATATTGCATATGACTAACTTATTGAAATTGTAAGGGATAATTGCTATACTATCCGTGTTGCAGAATTCTTGTTCGTAAGCATCAATGGATGATTTATAGGAATTGTCTATAAATGTCGGTTTGCGGCAATGGGAACAGCAGCAAATAAACTATATTTTAAGCAAGGGAGAAAACCATGAAGAAGAAAGTATTAAGCATGCTGTTATGTACAGTAATGGTAATGTCTCTGGCAGTAGGATGTGGTTCTTCATCTGATGAAAAAGAGGCGGACACCAAGGAAGAGACTACCAAAGAAGATGCAGCAGAAGAAGAGCCGGTAGAGGCTGAGGCTGTAGACCAGAGAACTGTCTATGTATCACCAGAGTGGGTAAAAAGTGTAATTGATGGTAATCAGGAAGGATACGAGAATTACGTTATCTGCGAAGTTTCTTATGATGATGTAGATTCCAGCCCGGATTATAATGAAGGACATCTTCCGGGAGCGATTCACGTAGGTGATACGGAAGTAGAGGATGCTACCGGTTCTGAAGAAGGAGCATATAATCTGCTTGCTGCAGAAGAGGTAGAAGCGAATCTGCTTTCTCACGGAATTACTAAAGATACTAAGGTTATCCTGTATGGTCAGGACCCTGCTGGTGTAGGTCGTGTGGCTTACGCATATATCTGGGCAGGTGTTGAGGATGTTAAGATTCTCAATGGAGGTATTGATGCATGGAACGAGGCTGGATACGACCTTGAGACAGAGGCTAATGAGCGTGAAGCAGCAGAGGACTTTGGAACAACTGTACCAGCGCATCCAGAGTATTGGGTATCTATTGAAGATGCAAAAGACAGACTTGCGAATGATGATAACTTTAAACTTGTCAGCATCCGTAGCGAGGCTGAGTGGTTAGGTGAGACCAGCGGATATAACTATATGGACAAAGCTGGTGAGCCAGAAGGTGCTGTATGGGGGAAAGGTGCACAGACAGCATTTGACGTAGCAGACTTTACAAATGAAGATGGAACTGTTAAGGATCTGGCAGGTCTTAAAGAAGTATGGGCTGACTGTGACTTTACATTAGATAACCATCTTTCCTTCTACTGTGGTACAGGCTGGAGAGCAACTGTTCCATTCCTTGTACTCTATGAGAATGGATATGATGATATCTCTGTTTACGATGGCGGATGGTATGAGTGGCTGATGCATGATGATTATCCGGTACAGGTTGGTGATCCTGCAAGCGATGATTGCGAGCATACAACTGTAGGAGAACTTCCGACCGGTATGGCTGCAGAAGACTAGAATCGAAGAATAGAGGCTTAAATAAACGCTGCTGCCTTAGGGTAGTGGCGTTTACTGGCTATGGAGGTAAGATGAAGAAGGTTTTATTCGGAGTGTTGGATTTGTTGGCAGTGGCATTTCTGGTTGGAGCATATGTGATTCAGTATTTTACCAAGAGAAAGTTGGGAATGCTTCGCTGGGTAAATCATCAACGGATGAAGGTTCAGAAGGCAATGCCTGTAGATATGTTAAAATATGTAGCAGTAATCTTGGTTTTAATACTAGTCATTCTAGTTGTCGTAGGTTATATGAAGAAAAGAACTAAGCTAGGAAAGTTAGATGCAGTGATGGCTGTAGTAATGATAATTGTCACAGTTGTATATCTTGGATTTACGTTGTTTGTGAATGTTGAGAGTATTCGCTCTTATTATCTGGTGCTGCCGATGATCGGAGCAGCCTCATTGATGCTAGTAATTAGAAATAGCATTGCAATATGGATGTGTAAAGATGAAAAATAAAAAACTATGGATATTCATCGGAATCATTGTATTGATTCTGGTTTTGAATTATATATTTGGATGGTCTTCTTATCTGAGTGATATGGATAACTTAAGGTTCTTAGAGGAGATGGTTCAGGAGAATCTGATGCTGGCAGCGGCGATCTATATGGTGCTGACGGCGGTTGGATGTGTAGTATTGGCACTTCCCGGTGTGACGTTTGCAATCATTGCCGGACTTTTGTTCGGTCCGGTGCTTGGAACGGTATTCTGCTCTCTTGCAACGACCATAGGTGCTATGTTCGCATTTCTTGCCGGACGTTTCTTCTTAAAAGATAGTGTGAAGCCTATGGTCATGAAGAATAAGTATCTGAAGAAATGGCTCTTTGATGAGAGCGGAACCAACGAGATCTTCGTACTTATGATTACGCGTCTGGTTCCATTATTTCCTTATAATCTTCAGAACTTTGCGTATGGGATTACTGATATCAGGTTCAGTACCTATTCCATCTGTTCTCTGTTTTTTATGTTGCCTGGAACTGCCATATATACGGTGGGAACGGCAGGACTTGCAGATAAGGAGAATCGGATTCTGTATATTGGGATTGCAATTGTGCTTGCAATCGCAGTGATGGGGATCGGAGCATTTTTAAAGAAGAGATATGTGCAGAAAGGAACGCTGGAAGATGGGAAAGAATAGGCAGGATGAGAGGCTGGGAAAAAGAAAAACGAATGCATCGGAATGCGTACACTGTCATATCTGTCAGAAGAACTGTGATTTCCTAAGCAAATATAAGCTTGATATTGGAGACCGCAAGCGGTTGGAGGAACTGGCATATCATTGCTTCTTGTGCGGCAGATGTACCGAGGTGTGTCCGGTTGGAATTGATGGAAGGGAAGAGATTCTGAATATCAGAAGAGAACACTCTAGAGATAATAATGGACAGCCGGGAGAAAAAGGATATGGAATGCTTCTAATGGAGAAGAAGGATTATTTGTTTCGGAATTATCGGAATGCTGCCGGGAAGAGTGCCTTATTTCCAGGATGTAATTTCCCGTCATTTTATCCGAAGACTACGAAGAAACTGGTGGAACTGATGAGGAATAAAGCAGGCATGGGGGTTGTATATGACTGTTGTGGCAAGCCGGTTGCGGAATTAGGGATGACAGCGCAAGAAGAGAAAATTATTCATGGAATAGAGGAACGGCTGAAAAAGTATGGGATTACAGAATTAGTTACCATGTGTCCGAACTGTTATCATTTCCTAAAACCTAGATTGTCTGTCCGTGTGGCAAGCATTTACGAGAAACTGAAAGACCTGGGACTGGGAAGCCAGATTCCGGGAGATGCTTCTGTCTTTATGCCTTGTCCGGACCGCGAGAAACATAAGTGGCTGGAAGAGATTCGTCCTTTTTTTAGAGAGGAATGTACGGTGCTTCAGAGTGTACAGTGCTGTGGGCTTGGCGGTTGTGCAGGAGTGAAAGAGCCTGAACTTGCCAGAGGAATGGCTGAAAAGTTGGCGAAAGAGATGACGGAAAATCAGGTAGTATATACCTATTGCGGTTCTTGTTCTGGTAATCTTGCCAGAAATGGCTGTAAGAATGTGCAGCATGTGTTGTCCGAGATATTAGGCATTCATGAGAAGCCGGATACGGGCGGATCCATGCTGAACAGAATGAAGACAAAGTTGTGGTAAGGAGCAAAACAAGGATTAAAAGAGATATTAAAAAAGTTTGATAGAAGGATTCGGAATGAAAAAAGCAGTGATTGTATTTACTAGAGTTCCTTTACCGGGACAGACAAAGACAAGGATGATGCCATACTTAAGTGCCAGACAGTGTGTTCATCTGCATAGTTGTTTCCTGAAAGATGTTAAGAATGCGTGTACGGAGACGGGGGCGGATCTGTTCATCTGCTATACGCCAGAAGGAAAGGAAGGGCTTCTCTATCCCCTGCTGGGCGAAGAGGCGGTTTATTTTCCGCAAGAAGGAGAAGGACTTGGAGAGCGGATGTACCATGCAATTGAATCTGTATTGCGAAAGGGGTATGATGCTTGTGTGTTGATCGGAACAGATGTGCCGGAGATTCAAACAAAGCATTTGAACGAGGCATTTGCCGTGTTGGGGATGGAGAAAGTTGCTAACGACGTAGTCTTTGGTCCAACTGTGGACGGTGGATATTATCTTGTTGGGATGAAAAAGCCTTACAAAGAAGTATTCGAGAAACAGACTTATGGAAGCGGAAATGTTTTGGAAAATACAATTAGAAGATTAAAGGATCAGAAGTTCAAAGTAGGGTGTATTGAGCAATTGCAGGATATGGATACCCGTGAAGATCTGCGAGGGTATCGAGAGCGTATGCGAAAGAATCTTCGTCTGCAAAAGACAGAGACCGGAAGATATCTTATGCGGACCAGCCGTATCTCGGTAATTGTGCCAATCTATAATGAAGAGAAAACCATTGTAAAGATGCAGGAGCAGTTGAGACCTTATCAGAGTCAGTGTGAGATTCTGTTCGTAGATGGCGGAAGTTCGGATCAGACGCTTGAGTTAATAGAACCGGGATTCCGTGTGTTAAACTCGAAAAAAGGCAGAGCGAGCCAGATGAACCTTGGGGCGCAGGAAAGCCATGGAGATATTCTGTTCTTCCTTCATTGCGACAGCGAATTGCCTGAGAGGTTTCTGTCCGAGATCAGGTATGTGATGAAGGATTATCGGGCTGGATGTTTTGGTATCGCATTTCATTCTTGGAATTTCTTTATGTGGACCTGTCGTGTGATCTCGAATCATCGGATTAAAGACCGGAAAGTTATGTTTGGAGATCAGGGGATTTTTATTGACCGGGAGTTGTTCTTTGAAGCAGGAATGTTTCCGGAACTTCCGATTATGGAAGATTACCAGTTTTCCTTAATACTTAAGGAGAAGGGAATCAAACTGGGAATTGCAAAGCATCGGATCTATACGTCTGATAGGCGTTTTCCTAAAGGGACCGTTTCAAAACTTCAAATGATGTGGAAGATGAACAGAATGAGGAAAATGTATCGGGATGGAGTAGCAATAGAAAGAATTGCACAGATGTATCGGGATGTAAGATGATCGTAGGATACAGGAGGAAAGAATTAAATGGATAGAATCGCAGGACTGCAAAAATACGTTAAGAATCAAAAATACCGGGAGGCATTAGGGCTTCCGCGCGAAGTATCAGAAGAATACCGTATGCTGGCGCAGGGAGAATATAACATAAATTATCTCTTCACCCATCCGGTCAGTGGACAGAGGCTGCTGCTTCGGGTAAACTGTGGAAGCCAGATGCATCTGGAGAACCAGATCGGGTATGAATACCATGCACTGAAATTGTTGGAGGATTCCGGAAGGACACCGAAGGCATTGTATGTGGATGGAAGTTTGGAACTTTTAGATCATGGAGTGATGGTGATGGAATTCCTTCCTGGAAATGTCCTTGATTATCGGACAGATCTTGATTATGCAGCAGCCTGCCTTGCTGATATCCATAGTGTAAAATTGGATGGTCCATCCGGGCTTTTCTGTCCTGAGAATCCATTGAAGGCGGTCTTAGAAGAATGCGAGGAGATGGTGAAAACATATATGGAATCTTCGCTTGGAAGAGAAGAGACAAAAGCAAAGATTCGAAGGATGTTAGATGCCGGATGGGAGATGATTCAGAAGATCCCGGTGGAAGATACCTATCATTGCTGCATTAATACAGAATTGAATTCCACGAATTTCCTGATTAATGGCAAGGGTGGACCGAATTATCTGATTGACTGGGAGAAGCCTTTGTATGGAGACCCGGCGCAGGATATCGGGCATTTCCTTGCACCGACGACAACGTTCTGGAAGACGGATGTAATACTGGCAAGAGAAGAGATGGATGCGTTTATCGATACCTATATCCGGGCGGTGGATGGAAGGTTTGATACGGAAGGATTAAGAGATAGAATCCATATCTACATACCGATTACCTGCTTAAGAGGAGTTACCTGGTGTGCGATGGCATGGGTACAGTACCAGCAGCCGGACAAATTGATCTTTAATGAATCTACGTATAGGAAATTGGAGGCATATCTAAGTGATGAGTTCCTGGATGCGTTAGTAATGTAATATATCATATGCGAGGGTGGCACAATCTTACGAAAATGTGGTATTACATATTAGAGAAAGTTATGTATAATAGAGGAAGAAGATGCAGTAGGAGGACCTTGTGTCTTTCTGCTGTTTTTGTTGTAAAAGTATCTGAAGGGAACTGCCAGTGGCGGGTTCTGTATGTTCACAAGGGATTGTTTTGTATTTATGAAGAAGTATCGAAGAAATGCTGCAGAATAGGAGTTAGAATATAGATGGATGGTTTAATATTAGCTGGAGGAAAAAGCACCCGGATGGGTGGACGGCATAAGGGGAACCTTGTGTATCAGGATTCCACATTTATGGAGGAGATTATCCGGGAGTTCCATAAAGAAACAGATAGCATCTGGATCTCTTATGGTCAGGATATTCACAAGGAATATGCCGGATGCCGGATTGTAATGGATGAATATCCTGATTGTGGTTCCATCGGGGGAATTCATGCTGGATTATGCCAGTGCCGGAGTGAATGGGTAATGGTAGCGGCATGTGATATGCCGTTTCTTAAGATAGAATTGTATCATTTCTTAAGAGAGGCATTGAGACAATCTGATCATGAAGCGAGGGAGACTGTAAATAGTTATGCGGGAGTTGTACCAGTAACGGATGGCAGAATACATCCGTTAGCGGCGATCTACAGGAAGAATATGGCGGAAACTTTAGAAGAGCAGATACGGAATCGGAACTATCGCATGACAGAAGCCCTGAAGAGACAGGAGATTCTGTACATCGATGTATCGGAGAATCAAAGGATACGGCGAATGCTCCAGAATATTAATACCATATCGGAATATGAGCAATTGGAGTGTCAGAAGGAGGAGAGGGAAGAATGTTAACGTTACAAGATGCGACGAAGTTATTGTTGGACAGAGTAAAGAGGATTACAGAGATAGAAGAAGTCTCCCTGTGGGATGCACGAAAAAGGGTGCTTGCTGAAGATATCATTGCGCAGAGAAATCAGCCGCCGTTTCCAAGGTCGCCATTGGACGGCTATGCGGTCAGAAGTGTGGATATCAAAGGAGCAGATGAGAACTATCCGGTCCGGCTTCAGGTGATTGATGAAGTGACTGCCGGACATATGACGAGGAAACAGGTTGAGGCAGGGCAGGCGGTACGTATTATGACCGGAGCGCCAATTCCGGAAGGGGCGGACTGTGTCGTTGGACAGGAAGATACGGACTATGGGGAGGAGACAGTCTCCGTATGTATCAATCTGAAACCGTATGAGAATTATTGCTTTGAAGGGGAGGACTATAAGAAGGGTGCTTTATTGCTTAAGAAAGGAATCGTGCTGGGTGCTGTGGAGATCGGAGTGCTTGCAAGCCTTGGATTAGAACGCGTATCTGTATATCGAAGACCTAAAGTGGCGCTTATCACAACCGGAGATGAAGTAGTACTGCCGGGAGAACCCTTGACAGACGGGAAAATCTATGATTCCAATCTGTATACGCTGGGAAGCCAGTTGTTTTCCTGGGGAATGGATATTGTGTGCAAAGAAAAAGCGGCAGATGTCCCGGAACAGGTTGCGAAAAGAATTGAAGAAGTGATAGGTGATGCGGATATTATCGTTACAACTGGCGGTGTCTCTGTCGGTAAGAAGGATATCATGCATGACGTGTTAAAACTCCTTCCAAGTGAGAAGGTATTCTGGAAAGTGGCTATGAAGCCGGGGATGCCGACGCTATGCGGAGAGTATCAGGGAAAACTTCTGGTCTGTCTGTCTGGAAATCCTTATGGTGCAACAGCGAATATGGAACTGCTGGTACGTCCGGTGCTTGCCGAGATGGCAGGAAGAGAAGATCTTCGGTTACAGAGAGTACAGGCGATTGCGGAGAATGAATATCCGAAAGCAAGCAGGGTAGACAGATATGTCCGTGCACATTATGCGGATGGAAGAGTTAGGGTTGCGGATGGCTCTAATGATTCGGGAATCTTAAGTTCTATGTGCGGATGTAATTGTCTGATTGAGATACCTGCGGGGACTCAGAGCGTAGATCAGGGAGATCAGGTGTGTGTAGTGCTGATTTAATATGTGGATTCCTGAAGATAAGTATACTCAGGAACTTTGTGTAAAAGAACAAGAATCTTCATATGAAGTGATGAAGAAGTGACAGAGGAATGGAGGCAGAAGATTACATGAACATCGGGAAGAAGGAAAAGCAACAGAAAATTATCGTAGTATGTGGAGTGAAGGATTCTGGCAAAACTACACTTCTTGAAAGGCTGGTCAGAGAAGTATCCAAAAGAGGGCTAAAGGCTGCGGTGATTAAGCATGATGGACATGACTTCGCATGTGATATTTCCGGCACGGATAGTTACCGGTTGAAAGAGGCGGGGGCTTATGGAACAGCAGTATTTTCAAACCATCGCATCTTCGTGCATAAAGAAGGAACGAAAGAACGGGAAGAGGAGTTGATTCTGATGTTCCCGGAGGCTGATATTATATTCATTGAAGGATTGAAAGACAGCAGGTATCCGAAGATTGAAGTGATCCGGGAAGGGATATCGGAGAGACCGGCATCGAATCCAGAGGGAAGATTCTTGATCGTGACGGATCGGAGAGCAGAGGAGTATACGGAGAGAGTTGTTGGGTTTGAGGAGATTGATGTGATGGTGGAGTTGATTTTATCTGGCAAGTCGTTGCGAAAATTGTCGTGAAGTTTTCGATTAGAATTGTCCTTGCGCTCTGCCTGCAAAAAAACTATAATGGTAACATAGTTTTGGAGTGGAGGTAATTGCGGTTATGAGATCTACCGTATTATGTTATAACTTAAAAGGTACGAAGAAAGGAAAGAAGATAGGCATGATCTTCGGTTTTCTTGGATATAAAGTACGCCATGTGGAACCATCAGAGTATCTGATACCCATCGGGATTATGGCGGGGATTGACAAGACCGAATCGAATGTGGGAGAATACGAAGGCGCGGCATTCACAGAAGAGATGCTTGTGATGAATGCAGAGACGGAAGAGATACTGGATAAGGCACTATTTCTGATGAGGAAGGAGAAGGTGCAGGTGGGATTAAAAGCGATGATAACACCGACCAACAGCACCTGGACTTCACTGGCACTTCATGATGAGATATTAGAAGAACACAAGTACATGAGTGAAAAGAACAAAAAGGAAGATAAGGAAAGGAAATAAGAAGATTGAGCATATACGATACGTTAAATGAACAACAGAAGGAAGCGGTGCTTCATACGGAGGGACCGCTTCTGATTCTTGCAGGGGCAGGATCAGGCAAGACAAGAGTATTGACTCACAGAATTGCCTATCTGATCGAAGAAGTGGGAATCAATCCGTGGAATATCCTGGCGATTACATTTACCAATAAGGCAGCAGGCGAGATGCGGGAACGTGTGGACAAGTTGGTTGGATTTGGCTCAGAGAGTATCTGGGTGAGCACATTTCACTCCACCTGTGTCAGAATCTTAAGAAGACATATTGATTTGCTGGGGTATGATAATAATTTTACAATCTATGACAGTGATGACCAGAAGACGCTGATGAAGGATGTATGTAAATTATTACAGGTTGATACGAAGATATTTAAGGAGAGATCGCTTTTAAGCGCAATTTCCCATGCGAAGGATGAACTTGTCACACCGGAAGAATTCCGGCTTCGGGCAGAGGGAGATTATAGTAAGAAGAGAATCGCAGAGGTATATGAGGAATATGAAAAGCAGTTGAAAGCCAACAATGCTTTGGACTTTGATGACCTTCTGGTGAAAACGGTACAGTTGTTCCAGACGCAGGCAGATGTGCTGGAATATTATCAGGAGCGTTTCCGTTATATTATGGTGGATGAGTATCAGGATACGAACACTGTGCAGTTCGAGTTGATTCGGCTGCTGTCATCTAAGTACCGTAATCTCTGCGTGGTAGGTGATGATGACCAGTCCATCTACAAATTCCGCGGAGCCAATATTAAGAATATCCTGAATTTTGAGCAGGTATTCGAGGATGCGAAGGTGATCAAACTGGAGCAGAATTACCGTTCTACCAGTAATATCCTGAATGCCGCCAATGCGGTGATTCGCAACAATATCGGAAGAAAAGACAAGACACTCTGGACGGCGAATGGAGACGGAAATAAACTGGAATTCCGGCAGTTTGATTCTGCATATGATGAAGCGGAGTATATCGTAGATGATATCCGCCAGCATGTGAATCAGGGAGAGTGTACATATAATGACAATGCGATTCTGTATCGGACCAACGCACAGTCACGTATGTTTGAGGAGAAATTCGTAACGGCGAATATTCCATATAAGATTGTGGGCGGTATCAACTTCTATGCCAGACGAGAGATCAAAGATCTGCTGTGTTATCTGAAAACGGTGGATAATGGGCGTGATGATCTTGCAGTACGCAGAATCGTCAATGTACCGAAGAGAGGAATCGGGCTTACGAGTATTAACCGTGTCCAGGAGTATGCAGCGCAGCATGAGATAGGATTCTATGAAGCATTGCAGGCGGTGGATCTGATCCCGAATATCGGAAGGGGAGCATCCAGATTAGAATCTTTTGTAGCGCTGATTGAGCATTTTAAAATGGATGCGGCAGAGGTAAGCCTCTCGGATCTGATGCAGGAGATTATCGAAGAGACAGGATATATTGAGAGCCTGAAAGAAGAAGATAGTGAAGAGGCGGAAGCGAGAATTGAGAATATTGATGAGTTGATCAGTAAGATTGTAGCCTATGAAGAGACCTGTGAAGAGATGAATGAGCCAGCCTCTTTAAGTGGATTCCTGGAGGAGGTCGCTCTGGTGGCAGATATCGATAGTCTGGATGAAAGCAATGATTATGTGGTATTAATGACATTGCATAGTGCGAAGGGACTGGAATTCCCGCATGTATATCTGGTTGGGATGGAAGATGGAATCTTCCCAAGTTATATGACGATTACTTCGGATGACCCGGAAGAAGTGGAAGAGGAGAGAAGGCTCTGTTATGTGGGGATTACCAGGGCAGAGAAGGAACTTACTCTGACTTGCGCGAAACGTCGGATGATTCGGGGAGAGACACAGTATAACAAGATGTCACGTTTCTTAAAAGAGATCCCGATGGAACTGTTGTCTACAGGAGCAGTATTTTCTAAGATTAGTGAAGAGAAAGAAACGGCTCCAAGGCAGACTGCTTATCAACAGGCGAAGCAGGCTTTCAAGACAAAAGCATTCGCGACACCGAAACCGGTAAGACAGTTTGGGACACCTGGCGGAGATGGACCTGGATATACGGTTGGCGACAGGGTGCGTCATGTGAAGTTCGGAGAAGGTACGGTAACTGCAATGACGGAGGGCGGACGAGATTATGAGGTTACGGTAGATTTTGACGGTCCGGGAACTAAGAAAATGTTCGCGACATTTGCCAGATTACAGAAGATATAGGCGGATAAATTTTGCATATTTTAAGATAAATGTGTAGTAATCTCAAAATGATAGTGTTATAATAAGGTCAATAGTTGAACTTGCTATAAAAGCTTGAGAAAGGACGTGAGAGCATGAATAAAGTAGAAGATATTATTGCAGCAACAAAGTTAAGCGAGTTAATGAGCAAGAAGGAAGAGGATAAGACAAGTAAGACTGTTCTGTGGGTACTTGCTATTATCGGAGCTGTTGCAGCTGTTGCAGCAATTGCTTACGCTGTATATTGTTTCTTTACACCGGATTATCTGGAAGACTTTGAAGAAGATTTTGAAGATGATTTCGATGATGACTTCTTCAATGAAGATGATCAGGTATAGGTGTTGGCAGCATAGTTGGATATGCGGCTTCGCGTATGAGGGAATACGCGGTTGAATACGGAATAGAAAAAGCAGGTTGGAAGCCTATCTGATGTAGGAAAAGGCATCTTACCTGCTTTTTTGGTAGTATGTTTTTGGATTCCAAAGTATCTGAAGGGAGTTGCCGGTGGCAGGTCCTGTAGGTAGTTTGGGTTTTGATGAATAGAGAAAATAGAAGGGATAGGAAGATGGACGAACAGTGTTATGCGTTATTGATTGATGCGGATAATGTATCTGCAAAGTATATAAAACCCATACTAACGGAGTTATCCAAGTATGGAGTTATCACATATAAGAGAATCTATGGAGACTGGACAAGTACTCAGCATTCCAGTTGGAAAGATGAACTGCTGACGAATTCAATTACACCAATCCAGCAGTTTAGTTATACACAAGGAAAGAATGCGACGGATTCAGCGATGATCATAGATGCGATGGATATCCTGTATGGCAACGATGTGGATGGATTCTGTATCGTGTCCAGTGACAGTGATTTTACCCGATTGGTAAGCAGGATTCGAGAGAGTGGGAAGATGGTCATTGGCATGGGAGAGAATAAGACGCCAGAACCATTCCGAAAAGCGTGTGATAAATTCACGATTCTTGAGAACCTGTTGAATGAGCAGGATCCGGGAAGAACCAAGAATGAAGAATCCCGCGATAAGTTAAGTAAAGAGAAGATTGAAGATGCGATTATTAAGATGGTGATTGAGAATCAGGACAGCAATAAGGCGACAGGGCTTGGAGAAGTGGGAAGCCGCCTGGTCAGCCTGTATCCTGATTTCGATGTTCGAAGTTATGGATATAATATGCTGTCGAAATTCCTGGAGGAATTTTCAAGAATTCAGTTGGTGAAACATGGCAATATCGTGTCGGTTGCGCTGAAAGAAGACTGGGGAATGAAAGAAGATATCGACAGGTATGTGCTTTATCTGGTGAAGAAAGCGGGAAGGCACGGAGTGGAACTTAGTACTTTGGGAAATAAGGTTTATGAGAAATATAAGGATTTTAAGATTAGTGATTATGGATATGCTCAGTTTAATCAGTATGTGAAAAGTATTGAGGAGATAGAAGTTGAGCAGGATGGGACGATATTGAAGGCGAGATGCCGGAATTAGGCATGAGAAAAGCCGATGTAGGAAACAGATGTGAAAAGCAGTATATTTAGAAGATAATAATATACCTTATCGGGCAAAGCCCGCCAGCCGAAGGCATGTATTACGGGATGCTCGAATGAGTATAAGAGTCTGGAGAAAGGAAAAGTATATATCTTAGTACCTAAAAGATAGTATACGAGGAAATAAACGGTATGAAAAAGGGGAAGGTATACGAGGGAATCATTGAGTCAGTGGATTTCCCGAATAAAGGAAAGGTATTCCTACCTGAAGAAGATAAATATGTAATTGTGAAAAATGGAGTCCCGGGGCAGAAAGTGCGTCTGTCAGTAAATAAGATCCGAAAGGGCAAGGCAGAGGGGAAATTGCTGGAGGTTCTGGAACCATCACCGCTAGAGACAGAACCGGCATGTCCTCATTTCGGACAGTGTGGGGGATGTGCTTACCAGAATCTGCCTTATGAAGAGCAGATTCGGATGAAAGAGCGTCAGATCAAGGCTATGATGGATGAGGCGGTTGACGGAGAGTATGTGTGGGAAGGTGTAAAGCCAAGCCCGGTGAAAAACGGATACCGGAATAAGATGGAATTTTCTTTTGGAGATGAATATAAGGATGGTCCACTGGCACTTGGGATGCATAAGCGTGGAAGTTTCCATGATATTGTGAATGTATCGGAATGCCGGATTGTAGATGAGGATTATCGAAAAGTGCTGTCATGCACTTTGGAATATGCCAAAGAGACAGGACTTTCATATTATCATAGAATGCGCCATAATGGATTCTTCCGCCACTTGTTGGTGAGAAAAGCAGTAAAGACGGGGGAGATATTGATTGATCTGGTGACAACGACGGAGTATGACTTTTCGGCAGATTTTCATGGAGAACAATGGACCAGGAGACTTCTGGCATTGGAACTTGACGGAAAGATAGCCGGAATACTGCATACACATAATGATAGTGTGGCAGATGTGGTGAAAGATGAAGGAACAGATATCCTGTATGGACAGGATTATTTCTATGAGGAACTTCTGGGGCTTCGGTTCAAGATTACGCCATTTTCTTTCTTCCAGACCAATTCTCTGGGAGCGGAAGTGTTGTATGAGACGGCAAGAGAGTATATTGGCGAGACGAAGGATAAGGTAATCTTCGACCTCTACAGCGGTACGGGAACCATTGCACAGATTCTGGCACCGGTTGCGAAGAAAGTCGTGGGCGTGGAGATCGTGGAAGAGGCCGTGGAAGCAGCGAGAGAGAATGCCCAATTAAATGGGTTGTCGAATTGTACTTTCTGGTCAGGGGATGTGCTTAAAGTGATTGATGAACTGGGCGAAGTGCCAGATCTGATCGTGCTGGATCCGCCGAGGGATGGGGTACATCCGAAGGCATTGGAGAAGATTACGAATTTTGGTGTGGAGAAGATGGTGTATATTGCTTGTAAGCCTACCAGCCTGGCAAGGGATCTGGAGATGCTGCAGGGGAGAGGGTATCGTGTGGAACGGATGGGGTGCGTGGATCTCTTTCCGGGGACGGTGCATGTCGAAACAGTCTGTCTGCTGACACAAAATCTTGCATAATAGATGCGAGAAAATATGTAAAAAGTACAAGATGTTGTGGTCTGTGGAAACATATAATTTGGCAAAACTAAGTGCAAAGAAGCCCGTAAATAAGGGAGATTTAGGGGGATGCGGTTTTGCAAAATTGTTAATACTGGCTATGTGGAGCAGTCGTTTGGCTGTCGAGAAAAGCCCGGTAAATCAAAGACTTCCGCAACTTTGGGGTAAAAATGGATGTGTGTTTCTGTTTCCGCAGAATGACAATGCGGAAACTGATTTACCCCAGGGGATAGAAATTTGGGAACGGGTGATATACATTTTGGCAAAAGGGATACTTTTTCGCAAAAGAGAAACAGTAAAAACGTATGAATATGGTACTGTAAAACAAAACGCTGGAGCATGGAGATTTTCCATGTACCAGCGGTTTGCTGCTGACTCAGCCTATCGCAGCAGTGGCATACTGCCTGTGAGCTTGTTGACCTTTTTCTTAGGGCCTACTGGATAGATGCACTTGGATGTGGTATATTGTAAGCAATCAAAATAGTAGTGGTACGGCATGGAGGAACAGCAGAATCCATTAATTTTGAGTGGGAGCAGCAAATTTAGAAGTCTGAAGGAGAAAATATAAAGTGAATATAAATGATAAGAGAACAGATATTGAGGCTGTTATAACAAGTTATAATCAAGGCTCTATGATTCTTGAAGCAGTACAGTCGTTGTGTAACCAAACGTTAATACCTGAAAAAATTATTATCGTGGATGATGGTTCGACAGATGAATACTCTCTGAACATATTGAACGAAATTGAAAAAAATACGGATTTACTAATTCCGGTAGTGATACATTATCAAGAAAATGGTGGTGTATCATCTGCAAGAAATGCCGGAATTAAAAAATCACAGGCATCAATGCTGTTAATCCTTGATGGAGATGATAAGATTGAACCTACATACATTGAATATGTCAGTAATTTACTTTGTGACAATCCATCGATGGTTGCGGCTTCATCTTGGATGCATACTTTTGGAGTTTTAGATGCGGTGGTTCGCCCTACTGGTGGAAATATAGTACCATTTTTATCGCACAATTGCTGTCCGGCAACGCATATTCTTCGTAGAGAAGTTTACGAACAATGTGGCGGTTATGATGAGTCCATGCGTTCTGGATTTGAGGATTGGGATTTCTTTTTAAGTATGTTAGAAACTGCACCAGAAGCAAACATTGGAATGGTCGAAAAACCGTTGATTAACTATCGTACAGCACCTGCCTCAGCTAATGTAAAAAGTATGAATAAGCGGCTTGAACTTATGCGTTATATTACTAAAAAGCATATCAATAGTTATTGCGCGCATATTTCAGATGTATTGTTAGATATTGAAGCAATATCTAATTCGAGATTATATGGATGGGAGAACGAGATTATTCATTCAATAACACGTTATCAAGATTTGAGTGAATCATCAAAAGATTTTATAAAAAACCCGTCATACGGTGATGGAGGAATGGCTTCTGCAGTTCGAATTATGTCAATTAATAAGTAGATATACAACCACTAGGTTGCACGGATTGAAAATCCAGCATCTAAATAGGCCAATGATTATACACAACATCAATGCCACGGAGATACTGATCAGAACTAGATAGTCGACCGCAGATATGGTATGCTATAAGCAATCAAACTGGTGGAGGTACGGGCATGGAAGAACAGCAGAATTCATTGACTTATGAAATCATCAAAGCGGCGGTTGCTGGAGAAAGATGGGCAACAGAAAAAGTCATTGCACACTACGATTCTTATATTGAAGAACTCGCCACGGTAAAAGAAAGGCAGCCGGACGGCAGTGTGAGAACCTATGTGGACGAGGATATGAAACAATCCATTATTCTGAACCTGCTGGAGAAGATACCAGACTTTCCTTTGGAGAAAACGGAGAGGATAGCAGAAGAGGAAACAAATGAGGGGATATAACATTGGCGTATAGTGGTGTCTGATTTCACGAAGTATCGGGCTTGAAAACGGTTCGAGGGTACATTATGTGGTAGAAAAGTCCGAAATAAGCCCTATATGTGGGAAAAATCCAGCTCATGCAGAAATCAGAGTACATAAAATTTGTGTGTTTCATGGACGAACGGTTCATACTCATGGAAAAATAACAGGGTGGGGTAAACTTCTTAAAAAGAAGCCCCCACCTTTTCGCATAACTAAGAGGGTGTCAGAACTTTTCCGCAAAAGAGGATTTGAGTGGCTATTCTGATACTGTCGTTGAGAAATTTGCAAAACTACGGTATAATGCTATATGGAAATTTTACAAGATGAGGTAGTTTGAGTGAAAAAGATATTGGTTGTTGAAGATGATTTAGCTCTAAGTGCGGGGTTATGTTTTGAATTAGATACTTGCGGCTATTTGACGGTGGCTGCTTATAACTGTCAAAAAACACAGCAGCTTTTGAAAAGTGAACATTTTGATCTGATGATTTTGGATGTGAATCTTCCTGATGGCAATGGATTTAATCTTTGCCGGGAAGTAAAGGCAATTATACCAAATTTGCCGGTTATTTTCCTAACCGCTAATGATTTGGAGCGGGATGAACTAAAGGGGTTTGAGCTTGGTGCAGAAGATTATATAACTAAACCATTTAATATTCAAATTCTAAAGCGCCGTGTGGAAGTTGCATTACGGCGAGGAACCTCCACTTCAAAGGCTACGGCCGATTGTTATGATGATGGATTCTTGCATCTGGATTTTAGTGCGCTGACTGCTATCAGGAATGGCGAAAAGCTGGCAATTACCCCAAATGAATATAAAATGCTGCGGCTTTTGACTTCCAACGCCGGAAACATTGTGACGCGGCAAATCCTGTTGGAAAAGCTATGGGATTGTGACGGGAACTATATTGACGATCATACCCTTACCGTAACCATGAACCGGCTGCGGGCAAAAATTGAAGAAGCAGGCCATTCCTATATCCAGACAGTCAGAGGAATGGGTTATGTTTGGACAGGGGCAAAGGTATGAAAAAGACAACATTCAAACGGTTCCCGGTGAAAACCGTTTTAGCTGTTATGGCGATTGTGCTTATTCTTTTGGGGGTGGTGTGGAACTACATTCCCCCGATTGGAATACGGATTATTTTATTGGTGTTCGGCGCAATTATGTTTGTATTGGTGTGCCTGTGGAGCCGATGCCAGCAGCGGCAACAATCAGAGTTTGCGAATGATATTTGCGAAACTGTGGATGCACTGATGGATGGGCGAGAGCCGGAAAATTACAATCCATACGAAGATTCTCAGACATCCAAAGTACAAAGTAAACTCCTGCAATATTATGACCGTATGCGGGAGGGGCAGCGGCAAAGTGAGCAGGATAAGCAGACAATTCAGGAATTAGTCAGCGACATATCCCATCAGGTGAAAACACCCATTGCAAATATTCAGATGTTCACGAACATTTTACAGCAGCACCAGTTATCCGATGAAAAGCGGAATGAATTTCTTGCTACTATGTCCGCACAAATCAATAAACTGGATTTCCTGATGCAGTCCCTTATTAAAATGTCACGTCTGGAAACGGGGACATTTACTCTGCACATGGAATCCGGCAGTCTATATAATACGATTGCACAAGCAGTCAATAGTATTTGGGCAAAGGCAGGCCAGAAGAACATTCAGATTGATGTGGGATGTGATACCCATGTGACCGTCAAACACGATTCCAAATGGACAGTCGAAGCGTTAAGCAACATCTTGGACAATGCCGTAAAATATACGCCGGAGGGCGGAAATATCCGTGTGAGTGTCCGTCCGTGGCAGTTTTATACCCGGATAGATATTTCAGATACAGGAATAGGGATTGCCCCGGAGCATTATAATGATGTGTTTCAGCGATTTTTCCGGGCGCAGGAAGTGGCTTCTATGGAGGGAGTTGGACTCGGCCTGTATTTAGCTCGTGGCATTATTACCCGGCAAAAAGGTTATATCAGTGTAAAATCAGAAATCGGAAAAGGGACGACTTTCTCTGTGTGTCTTTTGAATTAGCCTTACGCTGCTTCCTGTAAAATCAAGTGAGGATTGAACAATGGATATAGTAACGATACATAATCTAAAAAAAAATTTTGGGAAAGGTTTCCGTCTGGTAAAAGCATTGGACGGTATCGACCTTTCCATCGAGAAAGGCAAGTTCACCGTTATCATTGGGGCCTCCGGTTCTGGAAAAACTACTCTTATGAATATGATCGGCGGGCTGTATGAACCAACCGAGGGAACTGTTATTGTTGACGGCATCAATCTGGCAGAACTGACCGAAGAACAATTAACTGTTTTCCGGCGCAGAAAAGTGGGATTTGTCTTTCAGGACTACAATCTGGTGCCTGAATTGACGATAAAGGAAAATATTTTATTTCCTCTGTCATTGGACGATTCCCGGCCAGATGAAGTATTCTTTTCAGAGATTGTAGACCTTTTAGGGCTGAATGAAAAATTAGACGCCTACCCCTATATGCTCTCAGGCGGAGGTCAACAATGTACTGCCATTGCGCGGGCTTTAATCACAAAACCAGCCATTATTTTAGCTGATGAACCAACCGGGAGCTTTGATGTAAAGACCAGCCAGAATGTAGCGGGCCTGTTAAAAATGACTACGGAAACCTTTCATCAAACTCTGATCATGATAACGCATAATTTAGAGCTTGCCCAACTTGCTGATTGTGTGGTACGCCTGCAAGACGGACGGATTGTGGAGTAAGTACCACGTTGCCAGCGCCCTGACGAGAAATTGGGGCGCTTTCTTTTGGGAAAATTGAATGGTACAAAAATGTACCTTTACTGTACCTTAATTGTAACATTGAGGTGTTATGATTTTATCAGCAAGAAGCTCAGGAGGTAATCCCCATGAAAGAGATGTTAAGAACCCTTGCCCGGCGCAGCTTTGCCACAAGCAGGGTACGAAACTTAATCGCGGTACTGGCAATCGCCCTTACTGCTGTTCTTTTTACTTCTGTTACTACTATCGGTTTGGGATTTATGGAATCCCTGACCCTTACCATGCAGATACAGAAAGGCAGCAGCTCGGACGGCGATTTTCGGAACATGACCGCAGAACAGTTTGAAGCCTTACAACAGGCCGATTTTGTAGATCAGGCTGGTTTGCGGATGCCGGTAGGGTTTTTAAGCAATACCAACCGGCACAATATTGAATTTGATGTGGTAGATCAGACACAGGCTGACTTGACCTTTTGCAGCCCCAGCCACGGCGAAATGCCGGAGGCCGCAAACGAAATTGTTACTTCTGACCGGGCCTTAATTGATTTGGGAGCAGAGCTGAAAATTGGTGCGGAGGTAACGATTGAGTTTACCGCACATGGACAGGAATACAGTTTGCCGATGGTGGTGTCGGGCTGGTACGAAGCTACCAATGAACAGACAAGTATGATGATTGCCGGAACCGCTTTCCTGGATGAATACCCGGCCATTTTTGAATATACCTACGATAAGGACGCTGAAATAGCCGGAACATATTGGTCTGACTTTACGGCAACAAGCACAGTGGGCTTACAAGAGAAAATGCAGGACTTTTCGCGTGATGTAGGAGGGAACCCGGAAGACGTGGCCGCTTCCAACTATCTTCCCGCTGTCATTAACACCATGACCAATCCGACAGCAGACCCCAGCCTGATCTTCATGGCAGTTGTATTCATCGTTCTGTTTATTTTCTGCGGTTATCTGTTGATCTATAACGTGTTTGACATTGCCGTAATGCAGGAAATCCGCCGGTACGGGCTTTACCGCACCATTGGAATGAGCAAACGCCAGGTGAAAAAGCTGATTAACCGGCAGGCTTTGTGGTTGTCATGCATTGGTATTCCGATTGGCCTGATTATTGGATTTTTCATTGGAAAGGCAGCTTTGCCCAAAGTAATGACATTTTTGGCAGTTTCCTATACCAATATTGTATCGGAAGTTTCACCGTCCCCTCTCATTTTTCTTGGTGCAACCGTGTTGTCTGCGCTGACGGTATTTTTAAGTACGAGAAAGCCTGTGCGTGTAGCGGCAAATATTTCCCCTATCGAGGCATTTCGTTATGTGGAAAGCAACACAGGCAAACGGACTTCCAAAAAAAGCAGCCTGGGCGCAAGTATTCCCCGCCTTGCCTGGTCAAACCTTGGACGTAACGGACGTCGCACTTTTTTCATTATGGTGTCACTCATGCTGTGTATTGTGCTACTCAACTGTATAGGGACAGCCGCTAATAGTATGGACATAGAAAAAGAAGTGGCCCTGATGATACGAAGTGATTTTGCCGTGGTAAATGCTGACAGCACCAACGGACAAAAAGGATTTTCCCTGCGGGAACAGGCACTTTCACAGCAAACGGTTGAGGATATTGCGGCGCAGCCGGGCGTGATCGACGGAAGCCTTGTTTACAAAAATACTCTTGAAGATACCAATGTGACCTTTGATTGGGGGGCAGAATTTATCGAAATCGAACAATCCCCAAATTCCGGCTTGATGGAGGGCATGACAGCTAATTATTTGTTCTATAACCTTGGCGACGATGGGAACCCGATCTGTAATGTGTATGGCATGGAAGAAACTGCGATTGCCCGTATGGTTATAGAAGATGGGGAAACAGACGCGCATACTCTCTATGAAAAGATGCAGAATGGCGAGGGCGTGTTACTGGGCGTTCAAGTTGACTACCAGACAATGCAGATTGATAAAAGCTCCGACTTCGACTTTCTGAATGTTGGAGATGTCATTACCGTTTATAAAAACGGGGAGCCTGTAATGGAATTGCCCATTCTGGCAAAGGCGGCAAGAAACGGGGATGATGCAGAAATCGGCATTACTGCTAACGGCCCCTTGACAGTCGGCGGAGATGGACTGTTCCTCTATCTGCCTACCAGCATTTATAAAGAATTGTACGATGAACCCGTGGCCTACAAATATGCCTTTAATGTGGAAGAAAGTCAAAGAGAAAGCATGACCGCTTTTCTGAATGACTATATGAAAAACGTAGACACCAGCATCAATTATCTGTCTGCTGATTCTGCTAGAGAAAACGCAGAGGGAACCCGCACCATGATTAAGTTTGTCGGCGGTCTTGTTGGCATTATATTTGGGATTGCCGGTGTACTGAACCTGATTAACATGGTGATTACTACAATTCTGACAAGGCGGCATGAATTTGCAACGATGCAGAGCATTGGCATGACAAACCGGCAGCTTACCAAAATGATGATATTTGAGGGAACCTATTATGCGGCGGGGGCCTGCTTATTCGGGCTTGTCCTGGCTACGATCCTGAACCTTACGCTTGTAAAGAGCATTGTCGGGAGCATTTGGTACTTTACGTTCCGCTTTACCTTACTTCCTGCGCTCATTGTTTCCGTTGTCCTTTTGGTTGTAGGCGCTATTGTGCCAGTTCTGGCGCTTAAATTCTTCAACAAGGGTAGCATCGTGGAGCAACTGCGTATAGCGGAATAACGGTCTATACAGAAACAATCCAAAAACATTCCCATTAAGGAGGACATTTCTATGGAAAGCATCTTAAAGGCAACCGGTCTTAAAAAATATTATGGCAATGGCGACACCATGGTAAAGGCCCTGGACGGCGTTGATCTGGAAATTGAGCGCGGCAAATTCACCGCCATTATCGGCACTTCCGGCAGCGGCAAATCCACCCTGCTTAATATGCTGGGCGGCCTTGATACTCCCACTGAGGGAAGTATCAAAATCGGCAATACAGAACTTGCAAAGCTGAACAGCGAACAGGCTACGATCTTCCGGCGTAAACAAATCGGCTTTATCTTTCAGAACTACAATCTGGTGCCGGTGTTGACTGTTTGGGAAAACATTGTATTTCCTCTTTCTCTGGACGGGCAAAAGCCTGATAAGCAGTTTATTATGCAGATCGTGAAGCTGCTGGGGCTGGACAGTAAGTTGGACAGTCTGCCGAACAATCTTTCCGGCGGCCAGCAGCAGCGCGTGGCGATTGCCCGCGCCCTGGCTTCAAAACCGTCCATCATTCTGGCCGATGAGCCCACCGGCAATCTGGATTCAAAAACCAGTGATGATGTGATCGGCCTGCTAAAAATGACAAGCAAGGAATTTCACCAGACTATTGTAATGATTACACATAACCCGGAGATCGCGCAAATGGCAGACTACATTGTGCGTATTGAAGATGGAAAAATCGTTGCGTGATAGTGGAGTTAAAATAGAAATAGTGATGAGGAAGATTGCTCCCTCCGGGAGCGTTTCAGAAACCGTCC
>CAMBRQ010000035.1 GCA_945870325.1 uncultured Dorea sp.
GTTGTCAAATTTCAGGTAGAATCTCATTCATTAAGATTCCGAGAAGTTATAGATAAAACTTTTGGGTTAATTATAACTAATTATTCTGATTCGAGTATACAATAGGAGGCTGCGGGTGTCAAATAGGGCTTGTATTTTAAGATGCATATGTTATGATGAAAAGCAGGTAAAATTGAGATTATAATAAAAAGATCAGGGCAAGGAGAGAAAGTATGATGAAGCCATATTTCCCTATGTTTGTAGATATATCCAGAAAAAAAATAGTTGTAGTTGGCGGAGGGAAGATTGCTCAGAGAAGGGTGGAGACGCTTCTTGGTTTTGCTGAGGATATTCTGGTGGTGGCACCTGAGATTACAAAAGAAATCAGAGAGTTATATGAAGCAGCACGTATTCAATGGGTGGAAACATCATATCATACAGAGATGCTCCAGGGTGCTGATATGGTGCTGGCTGCAACAGATGATGCGCAGTGTAATGAACAGGTTGTAGAAGATTGCCATGAGAGAGGAATATTGGTAAATGCTGCGCATAAGAAGGAATTATGTGATTTTTATTTTCCAGGAGTTGTTAAGAAGGAGAACCTTGTGGTCGGTATAACTTCCAGCGGCTTGAGTCATAGCGAGGCCCGACAGGTACGAGAGCAGATAGAGAATGCCTTGGATTCATTATCCCCGCTCTCGCTTCCGAACGATACTCCCTAATATATCCCCAATCTCTCGTGATTCCACATATATCTGATAATAAGCCTCATTGATATCCTCCAGATAATGAGCATCCGAACTACTGATGATATTACAATTCAGGAAATAAGGATGTTCCCTTTGTATACGATGAAGTTCCTTATATGAATGAATCTCCGCGCAGGAAAAGGTACTGTCCGGTGGGACAAAGCCCAGATTAGATAGAATGCTTGTGGTAGATTTGTCAATGTGGGCGGGATATGCAATGCCATGGTAGGATTCGACTAATTCGAATACATGGTCAAAAGAGATATCGGTAGCGCTGATTAACAGTCGTTCCACAGTGCCCGTTATCTCGTCATTCTCATCCATGATCTGTTGTTTGCCGAAGATATCTTCCCGGTTGGTAATCGGAAGGATATGGTCATAGACATAACTGTCAAAAGCCATTGCATCTGCCAGCGTAGGGAATAGGCAGACTACATGAACTTCTTCAGAAGTGGTTAGTTCCATTCCGGGGATTACGGTTACGCCATATGCTTCTCCGTGTTTCATAACTGCCGGGCAGTTTTTGCAGGAATTATGATCCGTCAGTGCAATCACATCCAGCCCCTTGATAGCCGCCATACCCACAATATTCGCAGGAGTCATGTTATCATCGCCGCAAGGAGACAGGCAGGAGTGCAGATGCAGATCATAATACAGGGGGATCATGCGAATAACTCCTGGATCTTAAGGGCGGCATCAAAGATTGGAAGGTCGGTTGTAAAGACGGTAATTCCTTCCCTTTCGGCACAGGCAAGATCGTCTGGCAATAATTGAATTCCTTCTGCCAGGATAATGCAAGAGATGTCCGTAAGTGAGGCAACTGCAAGCGTATTCTTATTGCCCATGACAGTGACCCATGCACCCTCGGCAGGAGCCTTGCTCATGGCGATGCTTAGAAGATCGCAGCAGAATACCTTGGAGATATTCTTAGAGGGATCTCCAGTTACTTTAAGTGAAAATATTCCAGCATCAATTAATGTCTGTATAGTCATATCATTATCGCTCCTTTTTATCTAATTCAGTTGTAAGTTTGTAGATATAATCTTCCAGCAGATCCATGGATTCACTGGAATGATTGCCGCTCAGTTGTAAGGACTGTGTCAGGAAGAAGATATCTTTTGATAAAGTATTAATATACTCGTGGAATGCGTAGATACAGTCGTTCTTCGTTGCATCCCCGCGTATAATATCTTCTGCCAGCGCCCGGCATGTCGGGGCGCCGCAGGAACCGCAATCCAGACCTGGGAGTTGTTCGGTCAGTTCTTCGATCAGTCCCATCATTTCAAAACTTTCACGGAAGGATTTGCCAAGCCGGAAAACAGGTTCATATTCCACATAGGAAGACCATTGATAATCAAGATCCTTGTAGTCGTCTGAATCGTCAGAGTGGGTTCTGGCTACGGGCAGATCTCTATGAAGCTGCTTGGATTTGGCAGTAGCAACGTATGGATTCTCTACGGTCAGAGGTCCGCCTACGCAGCCGCCATTGCAGGCATTCAGTTCTACAAACTTCAGTCCGTGGAATTTCTCGTCTTCCAGATCGCTTAAGACTCGCAGCGCACTCATAATACCGTCACAGGCAAGATAATTATCAGTAATCAATCCGGCGGACTCGCCGCCGGCATTGCTCCAGCCGATTCCGATGCGTCCGGACATGGAGAGTGGTTTTAGTTTTGATTCATCATGAGTCATATGCTTCAGCAGAATCGGATAGACTTCTTTGATTGCAAGTACCTTGTCGATTTCACTCTTTTCAATGCCCAGAGGTGATTTTACATAAGTAACTTTTGAAGGGCAGGGAGAGATGAAGAAGATACCGATGTCTTCTGATTTTAATCCTGTCTTTTCTATGGCTCTTTTTCGTGCAATCTCAGCAGCCACTTCCACAGGCGGCTTCAGAGGAAGCAGCCTTGGAATCAGTGTCGGAAATTTAACACGGATAAGTCTTACGATTGTGGGACATGCCGTACTGATAAAGGGAGCATCTGCTTCGTGTTCCTGAATATAAGTGCGGGATGCCTCAGAGACAAGTTCCGCTGCGGCACTTACTTCGAAGACGTCATCAAATCCCATCAAGAGTAATGCATTTAAAACAATGTCAATATTATTTAAATTGTTGAACTGTGTATATAAGGAAGGAGCCGGCAGTGCAACTGTGTATGTAAATTCCTGAATCTCATCAACAGAATCATAGACTGCCGTCTTGGCATGATGCGGGCAGTATCTAAGACACCGGCCGCAGTCGATGCAGAATTGCGGAGTTATCTTGGCTTTTCCATTATGTACCCGTATTGCCTGCGTGGGGCAGTATTTGATACAGTTGATGCAGCCTATGCAGGCGCTTTCATCTAATTGTACGGAATGAATGAATTTGTTCAAGCGTCTCCCTCCCAGCGGTTTATATGTGTATATCCATCGTGACTGTTGTACCGATTCCTACGGTAGAATCAATCTCCATGTGATCAGAGTATTTCTTCATGTTAGGCAGCCCCATTCCGGCACCGAAGCCAAGAGCACGTACCTCTTCCGGCGCGGTGGAATAGCCTTGCTCCATTGCCTTGTCAATGTCCGCAATTCCCGGACCGGTATCGGCAAGGATCATGCGGATATTGTCTGCGGATATCTCTACGGTAATCGTGCCTCCGTTGGCATGGATTACCATGTTGATCTCTCCTTCATACATGGCGATTGCGACTTTACGTATGATATTATTGTCAAGCCCCATCATCTTCAATTTGTTCTTTACATCGCTGCTGGCTTCGCCGGCGCGGGTAAAGTCATCGCCAGAGATGGTGTAGTTAAATACCAGATTTTCGTCCATCTGATTTATGCACCTCCAAGTAATCCATTGCTGTATAGTATGCCGCATGCGGTAAACATGCCATGACCTGTACAGAGTATGACAATCTCTTTGTCTTCTGCAAGTGCCAGTATGTTCTGGTCTGGAATTTTATTTCTGACGAATATAATACAGACGATGTCAAGCATCTCGGCAGTACGGACGACCTGCGGATTGCAGAGTCCCGTAATTAATGCAGAATGCTCATCGGCATAGGCAAGAACATCACTCATCATATCTGAAGAAAATGCATACCGGACTTCCCGGTCCAGGCATTCATTGCCGTAGAGGACATCTGCATCTAATAAGTTTTTGATTCTCTCGATTGTCATAAATACCTCCTTAAGTGGATAGATTTATTTTATTAAGTATAGCATCCGAAAAAATAGAATTCAACCGAAAATTGTATAAAATACACAAAAAATAGATGGGAAAATTGAAAATTTTTTAACAATTCGATAGTGAATTAACAAACAAAGTTGTCGGAAAATTAACACAATTAGTGACAGAAATTTATAGATTTTTGAAAATTTGTATGATAAAATGAAGACTAATGGAACATGTTTTTACAAACGTCACCAAAAAATAATACATATAAGGGAGGTAAAGTTACAATGCTTTCTAAAAAATCAACAGTTCAGTTCAATGGAACAGAAGCACAGGAAAAAGAACTGTTAGAGATGATTCATGAGCTGAAAGATGAAAAGGGCGCTCTGATGCCGATGATGCAGCGGGCGCAGGATATCTATGGCTATCTGCCTGTGGAAGTTCAGAAGATCATTTCTGATGAGACGGGGATTCCGTTAGAGAAGATCTATGGAGTTGCCACATTCTATTCCCAGTTTAATTTGAATCCAAAGGGACGTTATCGCATCTCTGTCTGTCTTGGTACAGCCTGCTATGTAAAAGGCTCCGGAGATATCTACAATAAACTGATGGAAAAACTGGGAATCGTTGGGGGAGAGTGTACTCCGGACGGCAAGTTTTCTCTGGATGCCTGTCGCTGTGTAGGCGCCTGTGGTCTGGCACCGGTTATGATGATTAATGATGAAGTGTACGGCCGGCTTACAGTAGATGATATTGATGATATCCTGGCAAAGTATGAATAGCCTATGATGACAGAGATCGCATTGAATGTGCTGGATGTTGCGGAGAATTCTGTAAGGGCGGATGCCAGTTACATAGAGATTGATATTGCAGCGGACACGAAGAAAGACGTTCTGGAAATTATAGTGAGAGATAATGGATGTGGAATGAGTAAAGAACAGGTCAAGAGGGTAACGGACCCATTCTACACTACAAGAACAACTCGGAAAGTGGGCTTGGGGATACCTTTTTTTAAGCAGGCAGCAGAGAGTACGGGAGGAAGTTTTAAGATTGAATCCCGTGAGAATGAGGGTACCTGTGTAAAAGCAGTATTTGGCCTGTCGCATATCGACAGGATGCCTTTGGGCGATATCAACTCAACAATCTATACGTTAGTAGTATTCAATGAAGCAATCGATTTTCATTATAGATATTCATATGACGGCAGAGAATTCGTGTTTGATACAAAGCAGATGAAGCAGATATTAGGAGACTTGTCTTTCCAGAATGCGGAGGTATCACAGTTTATCAGGGATTATCTGGATACCAATAAGGCAGAGGTGGATGGCGGTCAGACATTATAAGAATATGACTTAAAGGGAGGAAGACTATGAAATCTCTTGAAGAATTAAAAGCGATTAGAGAAAGAAATCAAGGAAAAGTCGGTGTCCGTTCTGAGAACGAGACGCAGACAAGAGTGGTTGTAGGTATGGCAACCTGCGGAATTGCAAGCGGTGCAAGACCGGTGCTCACTGCTCTTTCGGATGCGGTGCAGAAAGAATTCCTGACAGAGAAGATCAGCGTAACACCAACAGGATGTATCGGATTGTGCCAATATGAGCCTATCGTGGAAGTGTTAGAACCGGGCAAAGAAAAGGTGACTTATGTGAAGATGAATCCTGAAAAGGCGATGGAAGTGTTCGAACAGCATCTGAAACAAGGTCAGATCGTAAGCAAATATACATTGAATGCTGAAAATTTATAGGTAAAGGAGGTATAAGACTATGTATCGTTCGCATGTTTTGGTATGTGGTGGAACAGGATGTACTTCCTCTGGCAGCCAGAAGATTAGAGAGAGATTAGAAGAAGAGATTAAGAAGAATGGGTTAGAGAATGAAGTCGGCGTTGTTAAGACCGGATGTTTTGGTCTATGTGCGTTAGGACCGATCATGATTGTTTATCCGGAAGGTTCCTTCTATGCAATGGTGAAGGAGGAGGATATTCCGGAGATTGTATCGGAGCATCTGTTAAAAGGAAGAGTGGTAACACGTCTTCTGTATGATGAGACGGTAAAAAGTAATGAAGAGATTCTCCCGCTTCAGGAGACTCAGTTTTATAAGAAACAGCACAGAGTTGCGCTTCGTAATTGTGGTGTGATCAATCCTGAGAATATTGAAGAATATATTGGTACGCGTGGATATGAGGCACTTGGCACTGTCCTGACGACGATGAAACCGGAAGAAGTGATCCAGGTTATCTTAGACAGCGGACTGCGTGGACGTGGAGGCGCTGGTTTTCCGACCGGATTAAAATGGAAATTCGCGGCAGCGAATGCGGCAGATCAGAAATATGTCTGTTGTAATGCCGACGAGGGCGACCCAGGTGCATTCATGGACCGTTCCGTTCTGGAAGGCGATCCGCACGTAGTATTGGAGGCAATGGCAATCGCCGGATACGCAATCGGCGCTTCCCAGGGATATATCTATGTGCGTGCAGAGTACCCGATCGCCGTAGAGCGTCTGAATATTGCTATCGGACAGGCGAGAGAGTATGGATTATTGGGCAAGAATATCTTCGATTCAGGATTTGATTTTGACATCGAACTTCGTCTTGGCGCGGGTGCATTTGTATGTGGTGAAGAGACGGCACTTATGACTTCTATCGAAGGAAACAGAGGAGAGCCTCGTCCGCGTCCTCCGTTCCCGGCATTAAAAGGATTATTCCAGAAACCTACGATTCTGAACAACGTAGAGACTCTGGCAAATATTCCTCAGATCATCTTAAATGGCGCTGACTGGTTCGCATCTATGGGAACAGAGAAGTCCAAAGGAACGAAAGTATTTGCCCTGGGCGGCAAGGTTAAGAATACAGGTCTGGTAGAGATCCCGATGGGAACTACCCTTCGTGAAATCGTAGAAGAGATCGGCGGAGGCATCCCGAATGGCAAGAAATTCAAAGCGGCTCAGACAGGTGGACCATCCGGCGGATGTATCCCGGCAGAGCACTTCGATGTTCCGATTGATTATGATAACCTGATTGCAATCGGCTCTATGATGGGTTCCGGCGGATTGATCGTTATGGATGAAGACACCTGTATGGTTGATATCGCAAAGTTCTTCCTGGAATTCACCGTAGATGAATCCTGTGGAAAATGTACACCATGCCGTATCGGAACCAGACGTATGTTGGAGATCTTAGAGAAGATCACGAATGGTCAGGGAACGATGGAAGACTTAGATAAATTGGAAGATCTGGCAGCACACCTGAAGTCCAACTCCTTATGTGCGCTTGGACAGACCGCTCCAAACCCGGTACTTTCAACCTTACGTTACTTCAAAGATGAATACATAGCACATATTGTGGATAAGAAGTGTCCGGCAGGTGTCTGTAAGGCATTGCTATCCTACAAGATTGATGCAGACAAGTGTAAAGGCTGTACCTTATGTGCAAGAACCTGTCCGAATGATGCAATCGTTGGCTCTGTCAGAGAACCACATATCATCAACCAGGATAAGTGTGTTAAGTGCGGCGCTTGTATGGAAAAATGTCGTTTCGGTGCTATCTATAAAGAGTAATGGAGGATGGAGAATATGGAAAATATTAATCTTAAAATCAATGGCCTTGATGTATCCGCTCCTGCAGGTTCTACTATCCTTGAAGCAGCTCACCTTGCAGGAATCAAGATACCAACCTTATGTTATCTGAAAGAGATCAATGAAATCGGCGCATGCCGTATGTGTGTCGTAGAAGTGAAGGGTGCCAGAAACTTGGTGGCAGCCTGCGTACATCCGATTAACGAGGGGATGGAAGTATATACCCATACACCGAAGTTGATCCAGTCCAGAAAGAAGACGTTACAGCTTCTTCTTTCTAACCATGATAAGAAATGTCTGTCTTGCGTAAGAAGTGGAAACTGTGAATTGCAGCAGCTTTGCCGTGAATATGGAGTAGATGACGAGCATTTCTACGAGGGTGAGATGAATCATTATGAACTGGATGATTCTGCAGCTCATATGATTCGTGATAATAACAAATGTATCTTATGCCGCCGCTGTGTTGCTGTCTGTGAGAAGACACAGGGAATCGGCGTAATCGGTCCAAATAATCGTGGATTTGCTACCATGATCGGCTCACCGTTTGGAATGGGCTTAGGTGAGACCAGTTGTGTATCCTGTGGTCAGTGTATCGCTGTCTGTCCGACAGGCGCGCTGTATGAAAAGGATTATACACAGCAGATCATCGATGCGATTGCTGATCCGGAGAAATATGTGGTAGTTCAGACGGCACCTTCCGTACGTGCAGGACTTGGTGAAGAGTTCGGCTATCCGATGGGAACAGACGTAGAAGGCAAGATGGCAGCTGCGTTAAGAAGACTTGGATTTGACAAAGTATTTGATACAGATTGGGCAGCAGACCTTACGATCATGGAAGAAGCAACCGAGTTCCTGCATCGTGTACAGAATGGCGGAGTACTTCCGATGATTACTTCTTGTTCACCAGGATGGATCAAGTATTGTGAGCATTATTTCCCGGATATGACAGAGAACCTGTCAAGCTGCAAGTCTCCGCAGCAGATGTTCGGTGCGATGCTTAAGACATATTTCGCTGAGAAAGAGGGCATTGATCCGGCGAAGATCGTATCTGTCAGTGTAATGCCATGTACGGCGAAGAAGTTCGAAATCGGCAGAGATGACCAGAATGCGGCAGGAGTTCCGGATGTGGATATCGCGATCACAACCAGAGAACTCGCAAGACTGATCAAACGCTGTGGTATTGATTTCACCTCACTTCCGGATGAAACATTCGATGATCCGATGGGAGAGTCCACAGGAGCAGGTGTTATCTTTGGTGCAACCGGCGGTGTTATGGAAGCGGCTCTGCGTACAGCGGTAGAGACATTGACTGGTGAAGAACTTGCATCCTTAGATTTCGCAGATGTGCGTGGTACGGCAGGAATCAAAGAGGCTACTTATAATGTGGCTGGAATGGATATCAAAGTTGCAGTCGCATCAGGACTTGGTAATGCAAGAGAACTTCTGAACAAGGTAAAATCAGGAGAGGCAGAGTATCACTTTATCGAGATTATGGGATGTCCGGGCGGATGTGTTAACGGTGGCGGACAGCCGCAGGTATCTGGCGATGTGCGTAACTTTACGGATGTACGTGGAATCCGTGCAGGAGTACTGTATCGCAATGATGCGGCGAAAGCAATTCGTAAGTCACATGAGAATCCGGCAATTAAGAAACTGTATGAAGAGTATCTTGGAGAGCCGGGAAGCCATAAGGCACATGAGACATTGCATACTACTTATGTGAAGAGAACTGTGAATTAGAGTGTGAATTAGTTTATGAAGAGGGGATGGCGAAGGGGACGGCATAGAGGATAGGTATGGTGGTTCATATCCGACTCCAATCGCCTACAATCCGTAAGTTCAAGAGAGGCAGAAAATCAGGAATCGAATGTATTCGCCGAAGAAATCTGATGATTTTTCGGCTCAGACATTCTTGAATTCTGTGCTTGTGGCACAGAATTCATCCGGATTTTCTGTCTCTCTCTCACTAACGGATTGTACGGCTTTTCTACGGACATGAACCACCATACCTATCCTCTATGCCTGTCTTCCTCGTGTGTGACTCTTGACAAAGCGGGGATTCTGGTGGGAGCGCGAGGGAAGCGGTGCTGGTAAAGGGCATATGGCAGTAGTATAGTGGAACTATAGGTGATTGTGTGAGGAGGGACTGGAATATTTGTGTATTATGGCAAGTGCTGTTGAACTCCCAGGGGGCTTGCGTAAGAGCCGATTTAGAAAAAGAGATTTATAGCAGATTGCCTTGTGATAGAATTGGCGGTTTGATATAATGAAAGAAGATAATGTGGAACAAGGGGGCGTAGTAATGACGGTGGAGAATCATGGAATTGCAAAGGAAAAAGCAATGAGCCGTTTGCGTGATCTTTTGGTATTGCAGAAGCAGGTAGAAGAGAAGTTTGGAGAGGATGGATATAACGTTTTTGTCTTTGGAAGTTATCTGACTGTAGGATATGAAGAAGGACGAAGTGATATAGATATTGCTATATATTCGGAAGATTTTCGGACATATAAACGGTTATCGGCATATTTAGAAGAATATTTTAAATTTAAGGGAGTTAATAGTGATATTTTTTATATAGATACAACAGTGGAGGCACCGATTTATTGTGCTCCGCTGAAGTCAAAAGTGCAGTTTACGGATTATTTTCCGAAGAAACTGGTTGAGTTTCGTGAGAAGTGTCAGTGTAAGTTAGATGAAAGTAAAGCGAGGATAATGACGTGAAATTCAGTGAAGAGATTCTAAAAGAATTTGATTTGGAGCCGCAGGTGGAAAGAGAACCTGTAAATGTGATGAAGATTGAGGAAATGCTTCGATTCATGAAACTATGTGCAGAAAGAATTATTAAAAAAAGCGAAATCTATCGACTGACAAATGATGTTGATACGCAGATGGATTGTATGGATATTGTTACGGTGAAAATTAATGATTTTACACAAGTATTTAGGGATTTGTTGATTTTTATGAGGAAGGAGGAAGGAACATATAAGGGTGGCAATTCATTACGATATTGTATGACCAGTTATGATACGTTTGAATTTCAACAGACAGAAGTAGAGGAGATTTTCTTGCGCGAATTATTATTAAGGAATGAAATTACACATGATTATTTTAATCGAGAAATGCATCTGCAAAAGTTGATTTGGATTATGATAAATTGTAGTGAAGGTGCAATGGATGTATATTATAATATCAATGAATATTGTGTAAAGCATGAATTGTTAGATAAATATACGGAAAGTTCTGGTGGACAAATGTTATAGAAATAATGTGCGAATAAAGGAGGACGAGATGAAGGTTCTGATATGTATTGGGAGTTCTTGCCATGTGCGGGGGTCTAGGCAGGTAATCGAGACATTTACCAGGCTTGTGAAAGAGCATGGAGCGGAGGCGGAGATTGTGCTGAGCGGTTCTTTCTGTATGGGAGCCTGTTCAAAGGGCGTGAGTGTGAAGATTGGGGACAGAGTGTATCATGTGAAGCCGGAAGATGCAGAAGATTTCTTCCGTGAGGTGATCTTAGAGGAGGCAAAGAAGTGAGGGTAATTGATTTTAAAGATGCAAGTTGCAAGCATTGTTATAAATGCGTGCGTCACTGTGAAGTGAAGGCGATTTCTGTAGAGAATGAGCAGGCACATATTATGAAAGACCATTGTATCAATTGCGGGCATTGTCTGGAGGTCTGTCCGCAGAATGCGAAGACATTTGCCAGTGATATGGATCGTGTGAAAGGATATCTGAGGCAGGGAATGAAGACGATCATATCCATTGCGCCGTCTTACCTTGGGGTATTGGAATATGATAAGCCGGGACAGGTTGTGGATGCGCTTAAGCGGCTGGGATTCTATGAAGTGCGTGAGACGGCAGAAGGTGCGGCTCTGGTGACCAGAGAGTATCGGAAACTTTTGGCAGAGAAGAAGATGCCTAATATTATAACTACCTGCTGTCCAAGCGTGAATGATCTGATTGAGAAATACTACCCATCTCTGGCACCGATGATGGCTCCGGTGGTATCGCCGATGATTGCACATGGGCGTTTGATTAAGGATATCTACGGTGAGGATGTGAAAGTTGTATTCTTGGGTCCTTGCATTGCCAAGAAGGAAGAGGCAATCGGGGATGAGAGGGTAAGAGGTGCGATTGACGCAATCTTGACATTTGAAGAGATCGTAAAATGGTGGAGAACGGAAGGGATTGATATTCACCAGTGTGAAGATCTTCCTATGGGGAATCCGAGTCCTAAGGTCAATCAGCTTTATCCGATTAGTGGAGGCGTTATTACCTCTGTGTTGGCAGGCATAACGGATGACCAGTATTATAAAGTACATATAGATGGGCTGAAAGCCTGCATGGAATTATTCGCAGAACTGGAAAAAGGAGAAGTGAGCGGATGCTTTTTCGAGGTAAATGTCTGCGAGGGTGGTTGTATTAAGGGACCGGCTTCAGATAAATGGCAGCAGTCCCTGATTAAGGCGAAGATGGATCTGGAAGGTCAGGTGAAGCATCGCGAAGAAGCAGATGGAATTGATGGAAGGAATATTGTGTTGTACAAAGAATTCCGTGATCGCGGCGTGCATGATAAGCAGCCTTCCGCTCAAGAACTCCAGATAGTGCTTCGTGCAATGGGAAAATATACGAAAGCGGATGAGTTAAACTGTGGAGCATGTGGATACCCGACCTGCAGGGCGAAGGCAATTGCAGTATATCAGAAAAAGGCAGAGATAGGAATGTGCCTGCCTTATGCGGTTGCACAGGCAGAATCCATGTCGAATATTGTAATGGATGTAACGCCTAGCATGATTCTGATTATTGATAAGGATATGCGAATCCGTGAGTGTAATAAGAAGGCACGGGAACTGCTGGGAGTATCCAGAGAAGAAGCATTGGAGCGTTATATCTTTGAATTTATTGATGATAAGGATATTGCAGATGTTCTGGCGACAAAGAAGCAGATTATTCATAAGAAACTGAATCTGGACACGATGAAATTAAAAGTTGTAGAGAGTATCATCTATATTGACAGCTTGGAGTCTGTACTGGTAACCTATCAGGACATTACCAGGGAAGAAAAGGCGAAGGAACAACATTATAATCTGAAGATGGAGACGGTAGAGATGGCTCAGAAGGTTATTGATAAACAGATGATGGTTGCCCAGGAGATTGCAGGATTGTTAGGAGAGACGACAGCAGAGACAAAAGTAACCTTGTCAAAACTTAGAGATTCGATTCTGTTTGAAGAGGAAGATTAATATGAGTGTAAGTGTAGATATATCCTGGAAGAGTCTGAATAAGCATCATGAGGAATTATGCGGCGATAAGGTGGAAGTGCTGAAGACCGAGGATTCGGAGATTGTGATACTGGCAGATGGAATGGGAAGTGGAGTGAAAGCGAACATTCTTGCAACGCTGACTTCGAAGATTCTGGGAACCATGTTTCTGGAAGGGGCTTCTATTGAAGCGTGTGTAGAGACGATAGCGAAGACGCTTCCGGTCTGTAAGGTGAGAGAAGTTGCCTACGCGACGTTTAGTATTTTGCAGATCTTTCATAGCGGAGAGGCATATCTGGTAGAATTCGATAATCCCCTGTGTGTATTTGTCAGGGATGGAAAGATCGTGGATTACCCATATCAGGAAAGAGTGATTGAAGGAAAGACGATTCGGGAGTACCGGTTTCAGGTGAAACTTAAAGATTGCTTTGTGCTGATGAGTGATGGCGTAATCTATGCCGGAGTAGGCGAACTGCTGAATTTTGGATGGACGTGGGAGAGTATGGCGGAGTATACGCTGAAATGTACCAAGCAGACTTTATCAGCCTCCCGTCTGGCAGCCATGTTGAGTCAGGCATGTGATGATCTCTATGGTCAGAAACCGGGAGATGACACCACCGTTGCGGTAGCAAGAGTCATAGAACGTCGGATTGTCAATATATTTACAGGTCCTCCGACGCATAAAGAAGATGATGAGAGAGTGGTTCTTGATTTCATGAAGCAGGAAGGTAAGAAGATTGTCTGTGGCGGTACCAGTGCGAATATCACAGCCAGAGTTCTGAAGAAAGAGATCGTAACATCCTTGAATTATGCAGATCCAACAGTTCCTCCGACTGCTACGATTGAAGGTCTTGATCTTGTGACAGAAGGCGTGCTGACCATAGGAAAAGCATTGGGACTGTTGAAACGCTATGAACAGGATGAGTTTGATGAGGCATTCTTTGATGAACTGGATGCGGATAATGGAGCGGCAAAACTAGCGAAACTGATTATAGAAGAGTGTACGGAATTGAATCTATTCGTTGGTAAGGCTATGAATGTGGCGCATCAGAATTCCAATCTGCCGTTCGACCTAAGTGTCAGGATGAACCTGGTGGAGCAGTTGAAGGAGTGCGTGGAGCATCTGGGGAAGAATGTGAATGTGAAGTATTATTGAGAAAATGTAGTGGTCGAAAGTGTACGGCGCAAGTGGAGGAACTTAGCGGTCGATGGCCGTATCATAAGCCTTAGAATACGGCCATCGATCGCTAAGTTCCTCCACTTGCGCCTGGCGCTTCCTGGCACTGTGGATTTTCTCGATGGGAAGATACTGGTGTGGGTGTGAAGGAGAGTATAGGGATGTGATGATGTCGAAGCGTGTCGAGAAATTAAGGTAATTCCTTGGACGTTGGAGGCTGACTTTTGAGGGAGTGCGTGTTATAATTTGAGCAAGCATTATTTTCTAAATATTTTATGTGACGAAGTCATTCTATTTTCTTATAATTTTATAATCTTAGAAAATCCGATGCTTAATTTACAGAACTTGAAACAGCAGAGAGGATTTTAAGAGCAAGAAGAGGGTCCTCTTATTAGAAAAAAGGGGACAGTTGATGACAGGAGAACAGAAGATTGGTAAATCGAATTCGAAAGTATAGTCGGGTGATGCCTTTTGCAGAAGCAGTCGAATGTGCAGTGGATGAATGTATTAATGAAGGGATTTTGGGAGATTTTTTACGGAAGAATAAGGATTTCTTCCCTTTTGGCGCCTAAATAGTGGCCGAATTTCTTATGGTAATATAAAACGATATAAGTAGATATAAGTAGATATATGGAAATATACTATACAGATGGCATAATATAGGCATACAAATCGACGAATGGAGTTTATGGAGGTGATGAAATTAATGAAACAAGTTATTCATATATATGGTGCTTCTGGTTCAGGAACTTCTACCCTCGGAAGATATATCAGTGAAAAACTAGGGTATTTTTTTATGGATACAGACGATTATTTTTGGGAACCAACCAATCCACCATATACAACAAAACGAAATCTTTCTACTAGAATTAAATTAATGAGAGAAGATATAGAACGATATGATAATGTAGTTATCTCTGGATCCCTTGTAGATTGGGGGGATGAATTAATACCTCTATTTACATTAGCAATTCGTGTTGAGACCGATACTAATATTAGACTAGAAAGATTAAAGACAAGAGAACGAGAGAAGTATGGCTCCCGAATTGATATCGGTGGGGATATGTATGACAATCATGTAGAATTTATTAACTGGGCTGCTTCCTATGATGATGGTGGAATAGATATGAGAAGTAAATTGAAACATGATGATTGGCAAAAGCAACTGATGTGTCCTTTAATATTAGTGGACGGAAGTATGCCGATAACGAAAAATTTTGAGGTAATAAAAATAAAAATGTAAGTTTGTTTAAGAATATGCGATATTCCCAACAAGTTCGTCTATAAAATCAATAAAAATATTTTGTAAATAACGTAGAATACGTGAGAGAACATTAAAACATCAAAACATCCGGAGGAAATTGCCGGCGTTAGGTTCTGTAGAGTGATGTTTCTCTCACGTATTGGGATATCTGTTATGAATTGTTTGTTATCTTAATCTTTCCAGCGTTGTGTAGAATTCCGGATAGGATACGTCTACGCATTGGCTGTCGTTGATCTGGGTCTCGTCGGTTGCAATCAGGGCAGCGATGGAGAAGACCATGGCGATGCGGTGGTCAAGGTGGCTTTGGATAGTGACTCCGTGAAGAGGAACGCCGCCTTCAATAATCATTCCGTCATCTGTTGGGATAATATTGCCACCCATTGCCTGAAGATTTTTTGTGGTTGTGTCGATTCTGTTTGTTTCTTTTACCTTTAATTCAGCAGCATCTTTGATAATCGTCGTGCCTTCGGCACAGGCTGCCATGACTGCAATGATCGGGATCTCGTCGATGAGTGTAGGTATGATGCTGCCCTCAATGGTAGTTCCGTGAAGGTGGCTGTATCGCACGAGTAAGTCAGCGGTCGGTTCTCCGCCGGCATTTTTTTCGTTTAGATATGTGATATCGGCGCCCATATCCTGGCATACTTTTAAGATTCCGGCGCGGGTTGGGTTGATGCCTACATTCTGAATCAGTAATTCTGAACCGGGAACCAACAGACCGGCAGCGATAAAATAAGCGGCGGAAGAGATGTCTCCTGGCACTTGAATCTGCTGGGCATAGAGTTCCTGGCACGGTTTAATGTATGCAGTGGCAGTGCCGTCTGTGTGAAGGAGCGAAGATACATCTGCGCCGAAACTTTTTAGCATAAGTTCCGTATGATTTCTGGACAAGGCAGGCTCTGTTACGAATGTCTCGCCGTCGGCATAGAGTCCTGCAAGGAGAATCGCAGATTTCACCTGTGCAGAAGCAACCGGAGACTGGTAGTTGATACCGTGAAGTGTGCCTGGTTCAACTTTAAGAGGAGCGCAGTTGTTGTTATGTATGCTGGTAATATGTGCGCCCATACTATTCAGCGGTGTCATAATCCGTCTCATTGGCCGTGAATTTAAGGAATCATCTCCGGACATGACGGAGGTAAAGTCTTGACCTGCAAGAATTCCGGACATAAGCCGGGTGGTAGTTCCACTATTTCCGACGTTCAATGTTTCATTAGGAGCAGTAAGTCCGTGTAATCCTTTGCCGTGAACCAGAATACGGTCAGGCAGTTGTTCGATATTCACGCCCATTTTCCGAAAGCAGTCGATGGTAGACAGACAGTCTGCGCCTTCCAGAAAATGAGTGACTTCTGTTGTTCCAAGTGCAATGGAACCAAACATAATGGAACGATGGGAGATAGATTTGTCTCCCGGAATCTGAATTTCTCCTCTAAGGTTTGATGTTGGCTGTATTATTTTAACGCTCATAGACTATGTACCTGAATTTCTGCAATACTTCTGCGGCTTTTTTGGAAGAACTTTCGTCGTAGAATTCAATACGCAGAACCCCTTCTTCAAATTCTCTGTTATGTACAATCCCGATATTCTTAATATTCAGGTTGTTGGAAGCGAGGATGGTAGCAATCGCTGCGATTCCACCTGCCTCATCAATAATGTCACAGTATACCGCAAATAATTTCTTAATTGGTCCTGCAGAGGATTCCGGAATAGAATTGCGGTAATTTTTGGAGGCATCAAAAAGATCGTAGATGCCTTGTTCATCTTCCGTGTCGATCAGATTCTTTGCCTGTTCAAGTGTCTGTATATATTCAGAAAGAATCTGAGATATGTTATCTTTGTTCTTCAAACAGATATGCTGCCACATGGTTGGTGAAGAGGAAGCGATTCGTGTGATATCCTTGAATCCTCCGGCAGCCAGATTCTTCATCAGTTCATCCTTTGTATCCGTATCCCGGACAAAATTCACCAGGCTGGCTGCAATGATATGCGGAAGGTGGCTGATTGTCCCTGTAACATAATCATGGTCATTGTAATCCAGAACAATTGGAAGTGCCCGCAGCGACTGAACAAATCTGGTATACTTCTCAATCTTTTGCTGCGATACCTTTTTGGTCGGAGTCAGTACATAATAAGCATTTTCAATCAACATAGCTTTAGAATTAATGTATCCACTCTTTTCAGACCCGGCCATTGGATGTCCTCCGATGAAATACGATTCAATCCCAAGTGCTTCCACTTCTTTATGGATACTTGTCTTAACACTTCCGACATCCGTCAGGATACAGTCATCATGAAGATAACATGTAAGCTGCTTAAGGTAAGCCGTATTATAAGATACCGGCGCACATAAAAATATATAATTACAATGGTAAAAATTATCATCAATCGTAGTTGCAGCCACATCGATCATAGACTCCTGCGTTGCCAGCGCTAAAGTCTCTTTACTCTTATCAAAGGCCACAATCTCATAGTCAGGATAATACTGCCGTATCGCTTTCACGATCGATCCGCCAATCAATCCCAGACCAATAAAACCAATTTTCATTTCCTGTCTTGCCTCCTTAATGTCAATCAAATTTATTTTAAGCGTTCGGCCTCGTTTTGTCAATACTATGCCGCTTTAAAGTGAAAAAGCAAGTAACAGTTCGACCCGCGCCATTCGCAAAACGCATCTACGATGCTTCTCCGCTGCTACGCAGCTATTTTTGCTCATAAAATGGCGCTCCGCTCATAAGTCGGATCGTGTGTTCATTCATGCAAGCATGATTCACCCACAATCCGGCTTATGGCTGAACTGTTACGCAATATTTGTAAATAATGCATAAAAGAGTTGTAATGAGCCTTTTTTTTTAGTACAATGTAAACATGAGATTTTACCAATAAGGAGGCAGCAAAATATGAAGGTTTACAGAACGGACGAAATCAGGAACGTGGTCCTCTTAGGACATGGCGGATGCGGCAAGACAAGTCTTGTTGAGGCTATGGCTTATGTGTCAGGAGCAACAAATCGTATGGGCAAGATTGCAGACGGGAATACGATTAGTGATTTTGATAAAGAAGAACAGAGACGTGAATTTTCAATCAGCACAACTTTAGTACCGATCGAGTGGGAAAAAGCGAAGATTAATGTACTGGATACACCAGGATATTTCGACTTTGTGGGAGAAGTTGAGGAAGCAGTCAGTGCAGCAGATGCAGCGGTTATCGTAGTATCCGGTAAGGCTGGCGTAGAAGTAGGAACGGAAAAAGCATGGGCACTGTGTGATAAGTACAACCTGCCGCGTATGGTCTATGTAACAGAGATGGACGTGGATGATGCAAGTTTCCGCCAGGTTGTACAGGATCTGACTGACAGATATGGCAAGGTTATCGCACCACATTTCCAGCCGATCAGAGAGAACGAGAAACTGGTAGGATATGTTAACGTTATTAAGAACGCCGGAAGACGTTATACAGGAATCGGACAGAGAGAGGAATGCGAGATTCCGGATTACTGTAAGCCGAATCTTGAGATCTACCGTGAGAAATTGTTAGAAGCAGTTGCAGAGATCAGCGATGAATACATGGAGCGTTATTTCGCAGGAGAGGAATTCTCAGTAGAAGAGATCCGTGCTGCAATGCGTACGGAAGTTATGGAAGGAAGCATCGTTCCGGTTGCTATGGGATCTAATATCCAGGCACAGGGCGTTGCGAACCTCTTATCTGATATTGTAAGATTCTTCCCAAGCCCGGATTGGAGAGAGTGTGCAGGAATTAACCGTAAGACTAATGAGATCTATGAGGCAAATTATGATTTTGCCAAGGCAAAATCCGCATACGTATTCAAGACGATGGTAGACCCATTCATTGGAAAATACTCTTTCGTTAAAGTTTGCTCTGGTGTATTGAAGGGAGAAGATGTCCTCTATAATGCAGATACAGAGACAGACGAGAAACTTGGAAAGATCTATACAATGGTTGGAAATAAGCCTACAGAAGTAAGCGAGTTATTTGCAGGTGATATCGGAGCCATTGCAAAACTTGCTAATACTAAGACGGGTGATACCCTTTCCGCAAAGGGTACTCCGGTTCTGTTCGGTAAGACAGAGTATTCCAAACCATATACATATATGAAGTATGCAACTAAGAATAAAGGGGATGAAGATAAGGTATCCCAGGCGCTTCAGAAGATGATGGCTGAAGATGTAACCCTGAAGGTGGTTAATGACAGTGAGAACCGTCAGACTTTGATCTATGGTATGGGTGATCAGCATCTGGAGATTGCAGTAAGCAAACTTGCAGAGAGATATAAATGTGAAGTCACATTAGAGACTCCAAAGGTTGCATTCCGCGAGACGATCAAGAAGTCATCCGATGTAGATACGAAGTATAAGAAACAGTCCGGCGGACATGGACAGTATGGTCATGTTAAGATGAAGTTCACATCTTCCGGTGATCTTGAGACACCGTATGTATTTGAAGAGACTGTAGTGGGTGGTGCTGTTCCGAAGAACTACTTCCCGGCAGTAGAAAAAGGTCTTCAGGAATCCGTGCTTAAGGGACCTTTGGCTGGATATCCGGTAGTTGGCGTGAAGGCAACTCTGTACGATGGATCTTACCATCCGGTAGATTCTTCAGAGATGGCGTTCAAGACTGCTACAATCCAGGCATTCAAGAAAGGCTTCATGGAGGCAGGACCGGTTCTGTTAGAGCCAATCGCTTCTATTAAGGTTGTGGTTCCGGATGATTATACCGGAGATGTCATGGGCGATCTGAATAAACGCCGTGGCCGTGTGCTTGGTATGAATCCAATCGCAGGCGGATATCAGGAGATTGTTGCGGATATTCCGATGACAGGTGTATTCGGATACTGTACAGTACTTCGTTCTATGACAGGGGGAAGAGGTACGTATTCTTATGAATTCGCACGTTATGAGCAGGCTCCATCTGATGTTCAGGAAGCAGAGATTGCGAAGAGAGCAGCAGAAGAATAATCAGAATAATAACTTGGAAGAAAAGCCCGTAAGGGCTTTTTTTCTTAAGACAAAAGTGCTATAATCTCTTTGCTGTAATAAAAGCGGATAAAAATACAGAGAGATATGGATGAGGATCAGGAAAATGAAGATAGTAATAATTGGCGATGGAAAAGTAGGACATAAGTTGACTCTCCAATTGTCAGAAGAAGATTACGATATTGTTTTAATTGATCAGAATGCAGGAAAGTTAAAAGAAGCACTTAATCAGATGGATATCTTCTGCATTACTGGAAATGGTGTGGATGTAGAGGTTCAGAAGCAGGCAGATGTTCCACATGCGGATTTGGTGATCGCATGTGCTTCAACAGATGAGATGAATATGTTAAGTTGTTTGCTGGCGAGGAGGCTAGGAGCGAGGCATACGATAGCGAGAGTGCGCAATCCGATTTACTATAGGCAGATTGATATATTGAAGGAAGACCTGCACTTAAGTATGGTAGTTAATCCTGAATTGATTGCGGCGAACGAGATAGCCAGAATCCTTCTGTTCCCTGCAGCAAGCAAGGTAGAGACCTTTATGAAGGGAAGGGTAGAACTGGTAGAACATGTCTTGAGAGAGGAAAGTCTTCTTGAGGGGCTGTCTCTGGTAGAGATCTACCAGAAGTTTCAGATCAAGATTCTGGTGTGTGCTGTTAAGAGAGGGAATGAAATCTACATACCGGATGGTGATTTTGTTTTGCGGAAGGATGATCGTCTGCACATTGCGGCGGGGCATCGGGAACTGGAGATGTTCTTCAAATCCGTAGGACGTAAGCGAGTAAGGGTAAAGAAGGTGTTAATCTTCGGTGGCGGCAATGTATGCTTCTATCTTGCGTCCCAGTTGATCCAGATCGGTATGCAGGTGAAGATTATTGAAAAAAATAAGGAGAAATGCGAATATCTGTGTGAGGCATTGCCGAAAGCCACAATCATCCATGGGGATGCAACAGACCATGATTTGTTATTGGAAGAAGGAATCCGGGAGGCGGATGCAGTTGTTGCCTTGACTGGAATGGATGAGGAGAATATTATTACATCTTTATTTGCAAAGACCCAAGGTGTGAACAAGATTATTGCGAAGGTCAATGAGGATTCCAGGGCACAGATGGTGGAGGGGCTTGGAATTGACAGTATTATATCAGCAAAGAGTGCGGCGGCAGATGCGATTGTGAATTATGTAAGAGCAAGAAGGAATTCTTACAGCAGCGCGAATGTTGAGACGATCTATCGTCTGTTGAATGGCAAAGTAGAAGCGATGGAATTCATTATTAAAGAGGAATGTAGTTTTACGAATGTTCCTTTGAAAGATCTGCCGACAAAGCCGAATCATCTGATTGCCTGCATTGGCAGAAAGAGAAAGATTATTATTCCAGGTGGAGATGACCATCTGGAGGTTGGCGATAGCGTGATTGTAGTTACGAAAGATCATATCATTAATAAATTTACGGATATACTTGCATAGGAGACGGGAAAAAGGTTATGAATACGAAAATGATACGATATATATTGGGTAAGATGCTGGGAGTCGAGGCTGTGCTTCTTTTGCTTCCGGCATCAGTAGCCCTTATTTATCAGGAGTTTAGCGGAGTGTTTTTTTTGGTCCCGGCAGCAATTCTGTGCGTAGTTTATCTGTTAACGGGAGTTAAGAGACCTGAAAACAGAACAATCTATGGAAAAGAAGGCATGATCATTGTCGCTGGTGCCTGGATTCTGTGGTCATTATTTGGAGCATTGCCATTCTCGCTGTCGGGGAGTATTCCGAATTATGTGGATGCAGTCTTTGAGACGGTATCTGGATTTACAACAACGGGATCTACGATTTTGACAGATATTGAGGCGCTGCCGAAAGGGATGTTATTCTGGCGAAGTTTTACCCATTGGGTAGGCGGCATGGGAGTGCTGGTATTTGTTATGGTTCTGACAACATTGGATAAGAAGAGTTCCATGCATCTGATGAGAGCTGAGGTTCCGGGACCGGAGAAGGATAAACTCGTGCCAAAGAGTTCATCTACGGCGAGAATTCTTTATGGTATGTATCTGGGGATGACAGCAATCGAAGTGATTCTATTGATGTTTGGCGGCATGAATCTGTATGACAGCCTGATTTTTTCCTTCGGAACGGCAGGAACAGGCGGATTCGCGAACTATGCTGCCAGTGTCGGACATTTTAACAGTGTTTATATAGATAGTGTGATCACGATATTCATGATACTATTCGGTGTAAACTTCAATCTATACTTTTTCCTATTGCTTGGTGATCGCAAAGCAGTGTGGAAGAATGAGGAATTAAGAGCATATCTGTTGATCATATTTGCGGCAGCTACGGCGATTACATTGAATATCAGTTCGCAGTATCCGAATCCGCTCAAAGCATTCCGATATGCGATCTTCCAGGTGGCGTCTGTGATTACGACGACTGGATATGCGACAGCGGACTATACGGTATGGCCGATGTTCTCACAGTGTGTTCTGCTGTTCCTGATGGTAATCGGAGCCTGTGCGTCTTCGACCGGAGGCGGCGCTAAAGTCGCAAGGGTTCTGATGGTGTTAAAATGTATTAAAAGAGAGATTATGCAACTGGTACATCCGAAGGCGGTTAGCATTATCCGGGTAAATGGCAAAAAAGTGGGACCGGATATCTTAAGAAGTCTGTATATCTATATGATGGCATACATGGGACTTATCATGGGATCAGTACTGTTAGTGTCACTTGATAATATGGACTTTGGTGTTACATTCAGTTCGGTTCTGACAACCGTGAATAACGTTGGACCTGGAATTGGAGCCGTCGGGCCGAATGGAAGTTTTGCGGATTTCTCGCCATTGTCAAAATTGATATTCTGTTGTGATATGCTGGCAGGAAGACTGGAGATATTCCCATTCTTAATGTTGTTCACTGTGTCAGCATGGAACAGGAAGTTTTAAGTGGCAATTGCTTTGGCAGATTGATGATCATATTCAGGAAATGGAGGTATTATGAAAGGGAAAAGAAAGTTATTAATTGCAATTATCGTGATATTAGCGGCAGGAATCTATTATTATGCAGCATTACCTGCAGTGAATATCCATTCTTCGGATACATGGTTTTTTGTAATCTTTTTACTGGCAGTTCTGGCTGTTGTCTATGCGGTACGTAAGAAACTTGGCAAAAAAGAATTGACTCAGAGTAAGATCATGAAGGGCTTCGGAGTCGTGATTCTGGGGCTTGGAATTATCTATCTGGTAGGAGCGCTGCTGTCATCACCAATCATTAATGCGAAGAAATATCAGAAACTGATGGAAGTAGAGGAAGGCGAATTCACGGAGGATATAGAAGAACTTTCTTTTGACAAGATCCCTCTTCTGGATAAGGATACGGCAGAGATTCTTGGCGACCGTAAGATGGGAAGCATGGTAGATATGGTGTCGCAGTTTGAGGTGGATAATATCTACAGTCAGATTAATTATCAGGATAATCCGGTCAGAGTATCACCTCTAAGATATGCGAATCTGATTAAGTGGTTTACCAACCGTTCCAATGGAATTCCTGCGTATATCCGGATCAATATGGCGACTCAGACGACGGAACTTGTGAAACTGGAGGAAGGAATCAAGTATACGACCAGTGAGCATTTTAATCGGAATATCTATCGTCATCTACGTTTTGCACATCCTACTTATATATACGGAGAATTGAGTTTTGAGATTGATGACAATGGGGTTCCATATTGGATTGCACCAGTGAAGAAGTTTAACATCGGTCTGTTCGGTGGCGAGACGGTTGGCAAGGTGGTGCTTTGTAATGCTATCACCGGAGATACTAAGACCTATAAGATAGAAAATGTTCCGGAGTGGGTGGATCGTGCCTATTCAGCGGATCTATTGGTACAGTTGTTTGATTATTATGGAACACTGAAGCATGGATTTTTCAACAGTGTCTTAAGCCAGAAGGACTGTCTGGAGACGACGGATGGCTACAACTACTTGGCATTAGATGATGATGTATGGATGTACACTGGTGTGACATCTGTGAACGGCGATCAGTCGAACGTTGGTTTCGTATTATCGAATCAGAGGACTATGGAGACAAAGTATTATAAAGTGGAAGGTGCTACAGAGGCATCAGCCATGTCTTCGGCAGAAGGACAGGTGCAGAATCTGAAATATACGGCGACATTTCCGCTGCTTTTAAATATTGCAGATGAGCCGACGTATTTCATTGCTCTGAAAGATGATGCGGGACTTGTGAAGAAATATGCGATGGTAAATGTTCAAAAGTATCAGATCGTTGCGATTGGTGATAGTGTGAGCCAATGTGAGGATAATTACCTGGAACTTCTGCTAAGCAATGGAGTCAAAGAGGTAGAAGAAGATACGCGAGAAGTGAAGACGATTACAGGCAAGATTACGAAGATTGCCCAGGCGGTATTGGAGGGAACTTCTCATTACTATATCATGGTGGAAGAATCAGAGGATATATTTGATATATCGGTTGTTGATTTTATCGATGTAGTCCGCTGCGAGGTGGGACAGGAGATTACCATGGAGTATAAAGAGGATAAGAAAGCCAATACAGTGATGTCTTTGGAGATTCAAAAAGGACAGACGGAGAAAGCAGAAGAAGAGTAATGGAATTAAGCATATTATTAGCAGAACAGATCACAGCCATGTTTTTAACCATGGCTGTTGGTTATGTAATAGTAAAAATAGGATTGTTCAAAACAGAAGACAGTAAAGTTGTATCCAACCTGGTTGTATATATTTTCTCTCCATGTACCATCATTAATTCGTTCCAGATCGAGCTGACGCAGGATAAGATACAGGGACTTGGGATGGCAGTGCTCGTATCCATTGTTGTGCATGCTGCGATGATAGTTCTTACCAGATTGCTCGAGAAGCCGCTGGGGCTTAACAGTATCGAGAAGGCATCCATTATATACACGAATTCCGGATATCTGGTTATTCCATTAGTGTCAACTGTGCTTGGAGAGAAATGGGTATTCTACACGACTGCATTTATTACAGTGCAGACGGTGCTTGTGTGGACACATGGAGTGAGTCTTGTGAACTGTGGGCATGAAAAGGATTATAAGAAGATATTCCTGAATCCCAATATTATTGCTACGGTGATAGGTCTAATTCTTTTTATGGCAGAGATCAGGCTTCCGGTGGTGATTGATAGTTGTATCAGTGGATTCGGCAACATGATAAGCCCTGCCAGTATGCTTGTAATTGGTATGGTGATTGGCAATGTTGACCTTCTGTGGGTATTCAGGCAGAAGAGAGTGTATCTGATCTGTTTCCTTCGATTAATTGCGTATCCCCTGATCGCAACGTTCTCGTTTGCGGCGCTTGGGCATATGGGATTCCATCATGATACAGAGTATATTCTGCTGGTTGTTCTCTGGGCGACCATAGCACCTGCGGCAGCCATGATTACTCAGATTGCACAGATTTATAATCGGGATGCAAAATATGCCAGTGTGATTAATGTGATGTCTGTCGTGTTTTGTATTGCGACCATGCCGTTGATTACGTTGTTGTATGAGTCCATGTTCTAAGTGGGAATTTAGTTCTTTAAGAGTTGTTTGAGAGTGTACGGCATAGAGGGGGAGAT
>CAMBRQ010000036.1 GCA_945870325.1 uncultured Dorea sp.
TAAATACAATCTTACCGCAAGCAGCTCCTGGAGAAGCTCCAAGACCTTTGCCCATCGGTGTAGCAGCTTTAAGTGCAGCAGCATCGAACTGTGGGTGAAGCAATGTATCCAGGTTACGAGGATCAATCATTGCAACTGCTTCTTCTTCTGTTCTCATCCCTTCATCAACAAGATCACAAGCAATCTTCAGAGCAGCCTGAGCTGTTCTCTTACCATTACGTGTCTGTAACATATAGAGTTTCTTATTTTCAACAGTGAACTCCATATCCTGCATATCTCTATAGTGGTTCTCAAGAGTCTTGCATACCTCTGTAAACTGTGCAAATGCCTCTGGGAACTCTTCTTCCATCTTAGCAATCGGCATTGGTGTACGAACACCAGCAACTACGTCCTCGCCCTGTGCATTGATCAGGAACTCACCCATAAGTTTCTTCTCGCCTGTAGCAGGATCACGTGTGAATGCAACACCTGTACCACAGTCATCACCCATGTTACCGAATGCCATAGACTGTACGTTAACAGCTGTTCCCCAAGAATATGGAATATCATTGTCACGACGGTATACATTAGCACGTGGGTTGTCCCAAGAACGGAATACAGCCTTTACCGCTCCCATTAACTGCTCCTTCGGATCATCCGGGAAGTCAGCACCAATCTTCTCTTTGTACTCAGCCTTGAACTGAGAAGCCAGTTCTTTCAGGTCATCTGCTGTCAGTTCAACATCATAAGTAACGCCTTTTTCTGCTTTCATCTTGTCGATCAGTTCTTCGAAGTATTTCTTTCCTACTTCCATAACTACATCGGAATACATCTGGATAAATCTTCTGTAGCAGTCCCAAGCCCAACGAGGATTGCCAGACTTCTCAGCGATAACATTTACTACAGTCTCATTCAATCCAAGATTCAGGATTGTATCCATCATACCAGGCATAGAAGCTCTTGCTCCTGAACGTACAGATACAAGAAGCGGATTCTCACTGTCTCCAAACTTCTTACCGGTAATCTCTTCCATCTTAACAATATACTCGTTGATCTGAGCCTGGATCTCGTCGTTAATCTCTCTTCCATCTTCATAATACTGAGTACATGCTTCTGTTGTAATAGTGAAACCCTGTGGTACCGGGAGTCCAAGGCTTGTCATCTCAGCCAGGTTGGCACCTTTACCACCGAGGAGTTCGCGCATATTTGCATTACCCTCACTAAACAAATAAACCCATTTTGCCATTTTGTCATGACCTCCTAAAACTAAATTTTTCTAAGTCGCATCTAATATTTTACTGGTTTTACCAGCATTCGTCAAGTATTTCCAATTAGATTCCCGAATAGATTTGGCAAGGAAAGCTGTTTCCTTTTTATTGCTGAAGATACTTCAGGAATTTGGCTGCCATCTCCTGATGTTGAGTCGTCACAGGGATAGCAACATAAGCATCATCATAAGGAATCATATCTTCCGTCTTAAGGATATTGTCGTCTTTTAATACGAGTGCATCTCCAACCGCAGTATCTCCATCTCCATAGACTTTTTCACCTAATACTTCTTCTATATTCAAGAAACCGTCCTGATCACTGTAACTTTCGTAGATTTCTCTGGGACATACCAGCACGTCTACCGCCTCGGCTCCGATTAACGTTGTAAGGGCGGTCTGGGAAGTGGTATCTTCGGTGTCGGCAGATAGGTTCGCCTGAACCTTAATGATGCCGTCTTCCGGCTCTATGCCGGCATATTCAATGAAAGATTCCTCCAACCATTCAACCTGCAGATTATTGCCGCCGACCACAGTAATATTAAGGAGCACTTCGGTGTGAGTACCTTTGTACATAGTGATACCCAGATAGATCACTCCTAGAAGCAGAACTGCTCCCACAAGCCACGACTTATAATACATCCAGAGATATTCTATTTTCTGTCCTAACGTCATCGTCTGCCAGGCCTCTTTGATCCGTTTCTCATTCAACTGAGCCTCATCCATCTGATGATCCTCTGAATCATTCGCATTTATCTGGTCTGTGCTTGTCTGTTTATCCATCTGTTTCTTCATCTGTTTCTTGCTCATTCGGTTCCTCCTGCATTGCTTTTCTATGGCATTTCCGTTATACTTAATCTATAAGATTCTTCTGTTATTATATGGAAGTATTTTCTGAAAATCAATAAAGAAGGTATATTGTTTATGAATCGTTTATTTAATATTGATAATCCAATCATGCAGTTTATCTCTAAGATCTTTGATCTGGTGATTCTGAATCTGATATTTGTGTTGAGTTGTATTCCTGTAATTACGATTGGCGCATCTTTGAGTGCGCTTTATTATGTGTCTTTGAAAATGTTGCGGGGGGAAGAGCCTTATATCTGGCAGAACTTTTGGAAAGCCTTCCGGCAGAATTTTAAACAGAGTACGATTGTGTGGGGATTGTATCTTTTGATCATTACATTTATCGGGATGGATTTTTATATTATTAATTCTCAGGATACTGTCCTGTTTGCTGCGATCCGGGTCTGCCTGTGGGTAGTCTGCGCGATTCTTCTTAGCATATTCCTGTATGTTTTTCCTATTATCTCTCATTTTGTGTGCACGACAAAGCAGGCATTCAAGAATGCGGCTTTTATGGCAATGGGGCACCTGCCTTATACAATCATTCTCCTTGCAGCCTTTGGACTGATTCTTTATCTGTGTACGGTATCGGCAACAACTTTTGCACTTATGATTGTGCTTAGTGGCATCTGCGGCTTTTCAGTTGTTGCTTTTACTTATTGCATTATATTTGACAGGATTTTTAAAAAGTATGAGCCGGAAGAGAACTCCCGGCAGTAAGGCTTAATTATTCGGGAGCACCCTATTATCTTTCCCTCTCGTTTACTGAGGATTTTCCACCCCATAGAAATACTGCTTAATATTCTCTTTATCCGGGAAATTAAATAAATCAATATCTCTTAACACTGTTTCTACATCATAGGGAATCCATACACTCTCATACCGTATCTTTTCCTCAAGATCAAGAATCCCTGCTCTCGCTATATTCTTATCTCTAGCCGGACATCCCAGAGAGCCGCAATTAATATACCATGGACGCTTTAACGCATCATCACCTGGCATTACGCTCCCCACATGGTCATGACCATAGAGAATAATATCCGCATCTATTCCTTCAAACATCTTCTTCAATTGCTCTTCCGTTGGGTTCTGATGGTAGTTCACATACCGTTTTTGCTCATCCATCGAATAGTGTGCAACATATATTTTTCTTCCTTCCCGCTCGATTGTCTGGCTGTACGAAAGCGTTTCAAGGAATCTTACGGAATCTTCTCCCAGTCTCTCATGCTCCCACAGATGATACTGTCTCTCTCCATATTCCATATGCTCTTCATTAGGAAATGTCGTTGGCATTTTTCCGAATAAAAATGTCTCGTGATTGCCTTTTACACATGCAGAGAGATTATCAAGATTACGCATGATCTGCACCGTCTCTTCCGGATAAGCACCAATTCCGATGATATCGCCACAACATATAATCTCATCACATTTTCTTTTCTCTAGTTCTTCTAATATTGCTTTTAATGCAGCCGCATTATTATGAATGTCTGTAATAATTCCTATTCTTGCCATTTCTACTCCTTTGCTACATCCTTCTACGTATTCAAAATACACCTATAAAGTTCTCATAAAACGAAGAAGGGGAGAAGGTTTTCCCCCCCCCTAGAAATTTCAAGGTTCTAAGGCTTTTTAGCCCTTAATTCCGGACTGTGCAACACCTTCGATAAACTGCTTCTGGAAGATGAAGAACAGTACTATAATCGGTATAACTGCCATTACTGCTCCAGCCATCTGCATTGGGTACTTGGTCGTATACTGTCCCTGTAAGGTTGAAAGCGCAGGACCAAGTGTCATCATCTTCGGAGATGTATTGACGATCAACGGCCACATGAAGTCATTCCATGCAAACTTCGCCGTGAAGATTACCAATGACACGATACCCGGTTTGGTCAATGGAAGCATAATCTTCCAAAAGATCTGATAACGGTTACATCCATCCAAAAGCGCTGCTTCTTCCAATTCTTTTGGCAATGACATAAAGAACTGCCTCAGAAGGAAGGTACCGAACGCACTGAACAAGTTTGGCAGGAATAATGCCGGTATGGTATCCAGAAGTCCCAGTTTCTGAATGATCTGATACTGAGGAATCAGGAATATCTGACCTGGTACCATAAGTACTGACAGGAGCAATACGAAGATCGCGTTCTTGAACGGGAACTCAATACGTGCGAATGCATATGCTGCCATAGAACAGAACATTACCTGTACTACCGTCGTTACTACTGTTGATATAATTGTGTTCAGATATACTCTGGCAAATGGCAGAGCCGTTACAATCTGTCCATAGGCATCCACAAGGAACTGCTTCGGGAAGAATGTCGGCGGAATCTGCATCGCCTCTCCTACTGTTTTGAATGAAGTAAGTACCATCCATAAGAATGGGAATACTGTAACTCCGACTCCAAGGAGAAGTGCCAGATGAACGAATAATTTCTTTGTATTTGATTTACCTTTCATTTCGCTTCTCCTCCTAATCGTAATTAACCCATTTCTTCTGTCCCCACAGCTGAACCACTGTTACCAGCATGATTACTGCGAAGATCAGAATAGAAATCGCTGCCGCATATCCTTTATATCCATAATCGAATGCCTGGCGATAGAACAGCATAACTACCGTCTGCGTGCTCTCGTAAGCCGGATTCGTCTTTCCTATCATCATGTAGATAACATCGAATACCTGGAATCCACTGATGATGGATGTGATCATTACGAAGAATATGGTTGGTGTCAGCATTGGTATGGTAATCTTGAAAAATTGCTGTACTGTACCTGCTCCGTCAAGCGCTGCCGCTTCATAATATGACTGGGAGATTCCCTGCATACCGGCCAGCAGGATAATCATATTGTATCCTACCGTCATCCACAAACCGACAATCATAACCATATAAAGCGCAATCTTCGGATCAGTCAGCCATCCATGTCCTTTTCCTCCCAGTCCCCTGATGACACTGTTCAGAATACCCATCTTCTCGTTGTAGATCCATTTCCATACCATAGCAACCGCTGCCGCCATCGTTACGGAAGGAAGGAAATACAGAGTCCGGTAAATGGATGTTCCTTTGATCTTGGAATTCAACAATGCTGCGATGAAGATTGACAGGAACAATCCAACCGGCACCGTGCATACAACATATTTCAGCGTATTGCCGAATGTTGCCCACACTTCTTTGTCGTGTATCATATCCTGATAATTCTGCATACCAACAAATGTTGCTATATTAAATTTGTTAACATCATTAAAACTAAACCAGACATTCTGGATAAACGGCCAGATATAGAATATCAAAAGCCCGATGGTAACTGGTGCAATGAAGATATACGCTGCGATCCAGTCTTTCTTCGCACGCTTGCTTGCCCGTTTTTTCTGTACGCCTGTTTTTACTTTACCCTCAGCCATATATATCACCTACTTAAGCGCTGTTATTTTGCATCCTTTTCCAACAGTTTATCTGCTTCTGCCTTCAATTCTTTACATACATCTGCTAATGATTCTTCTCCGTTGTATGCTTTCTGAAGAGAAGTAGCCTCAAGGTCATATAATTCTGCTGCTGCCATACATACTGGAAGTGGGTATGCTTCATCAGCATGGTTGGTATATGCTGCCAGGTTGTATGCTTCATTTGCTTTTGCAAAATATTCCTGAGCATCTGTTCTTGCGGAGATAACAACACCTGTCTCGCCCTGGATCTTCATAGCTTCTGCGCTTCCAAGCCAGATTGCGAAATCAATTGCTGCGTCTTTGTTCTTGCTGCCTTCGTATACAGCGTATCCAAGTCCGTTGATACAGTTTGCTTCTACACCATTGAATGTTGGGATCTCTACACAGTCAATCTTATCTGCGATCGCATCATTTCCTGCATATTCAGGAACCATGTAAGAACCAGCGAAGTTCATAGCAAGCTGATTTCCTTCGAACATCGCATCTGCTGTCGTCTCTGCCAATGCTGCTGCACTTGGAGATAAATCTTTGTCAATCATATCGATCCAGCACTGGATACCTTCCTGTGTCTTTGGATCTTCATATCCGGTCTCTGTCTTGTCATCGTTAATGATGTATCCGCCATTCGCATATACGGTCTGATAATACCATGTCTGGAAATCAACCGGGCAAGCAAATGGATAGACACCATCTTCCAATCCTGCTGCTTTCAATGCTTCTGCTGTTGCAACCAGATCTTCATATGTCATATCATCTGTAGGATATTCTACTCCTGCAGCATCAAAGATCTCTTTGTTGTACCACAGTGCGTTGGTATCAAAATCCTTTGGAACTGCATAGTTTACGCCGTCACGAACGTAGTTATTTACCAGTGTCTCAGAGAAAGCGTCATTGATATCAGACTCTGCAATTGCATCTGTCAGATCTGCCAGGATACCGCCATCTACATAAGAATCCAGATGAAGCACGTTCAGCCAGAATACGTCCGGAGCCTTTCCGCCTGTTGCTGCCGCTTCCAGTTTTGTCCAGTACTCTCCGCCTTTGTATGGAGTCAGCTGAATCTCAACAGTCACATCTTCATTCTCTGCCTCATATGCTTCTACGAGTTTTTCCATTGCTGGTCTCTGGTTCTCATCCCAGATACCAAATGTCAGAGTTGTCTTGCCGCCAGATGATCCACCATCAGATTTGCCGCCACATCCTACAAGCATCGTTGCGCCCATTGCTACACACAGTCCAAGGGCTGCCAGTTTTTTCAGATTCTTCTTCATAATCTTCACTCCTTCTTTAAAATGATTATTAGTTTCTATATGAAGTTTCTCTCTACTTACGTCAACAATAAGAGAAACAAACATATCTTTCGTTATCTGCCGAAATCGGCAATCTTCACAGGCACTCCTCCGTGAGTTCTGGAGTATTCTGCTGCCAGTGCACAGTAATGACTCTCCAGGGAACGTTCTATAGAAGTTACATAAGAACTTTCTTCCTTTTCACCACTGATGATATCCAGGAATTCCTCTACCATACGGTCATCTCCTCCGCCATGTCCCGAGAAATCATCCGACAGACTCATCACATCGATCTTCTCTTCTGTAATATTACTTCCAAATCTATAGACCGCAATCTCACATTTCTCTATCTCGTGCGAATCCATATTCACTCTCAGTTCGCCTTTCGTCCCCATGAATCTTGCATACCTGGATACTTCCGGCGTAAAACCACACATGGTAAAACTCATGGTCGTTCCATCTGTCATCTTCAGATTTACTACTTGGTGATCTACAACATTGTTCTTGCAATGATATACACACTGTCCATATCTGCCTGTTTTAATCTGCTCTAAGAGTTTCTCCTCTGTCGGTCCGCTTGGTACCAGCACATCCAGCGGCCAGATTCTGTTGCCTGAGCGATAGCCAACCAAAGTACTGTCTATATATATCTTCTCCGCGTCAAACGGACATTCTTCTTTTGCACCGCACCCATCCATACAGCGTTTTGCACATCCCTTGGGGGCTTTCTCTTCTTTAAAAAGATAAGTATCTCCGTAAGAAGTAAGGGATTCACAGGTCTTTCCTGCAAGCCATGGATACAAGTCCATATCATGACAGCATTTCTGCAGGATCATCGGACTGGTCTCATCAGAATTCGCCCAGTTGCCGCGCACGAAACTGTGTGCCTGGTGGAACCATCCTACATTCTCCATCGCTGTGATTGATACCACATCTCCAATACAGCCGCTGTCCAGTAATTCTTTGACTTTCTGATAGATTGGCGTATATCTTAACACATGGCATACAACGACTTTACGGTTGTATCTTCTCGCTGCTTCTTCTAACTTGCGGCATTCTTCCAGATCCGGCGATACCGGCTTTTCAAGCAGCAGATGATATCCCTTCTCAAGTGCCAGGATTGCCTGCCCTACATGCTGTCTGTCCTGCGTCGCAATGATCATAGCATCTGCAAGGCGCTCTTCCCCAAGCATCTCCTCTGCACTTGCAAAACACGCTTCTTTTGGCAGATGATATTCTTCAGCCATAAGAGCCACTTTCTTCGGGTCTGTATCTGCGACAGCAACAATCTCCATTTTGTCCGGATGGATCAGTGCTGACTTAGCATACATATCTCTGCCCCGGCTTCCCAATCCGGCAATCGCAACCTTCATACGTCTGCTCATATTCCTATCACTCCTATCTGTTTCATATGTTTTTTTTCGCCTTATCTACTTTGTTTTCTCCGTTCTCTTCTTTTAATTCTTCTGTGTAATCTCGTATTCCTGGTTTCTGAAATCGACCGTTACCATCGTACCATCTGAGAATACGGTTCTCTGTACTTCATAATCTCCGCCTACCATCTCGTGACATACCATCTCACATTTTGCTACTTTTTCATGAAGTTCAGATACTACCTTGCATCTTTCGATTTCCTGATCCAGGGTTAATTTCACATCCGGTTCAAATGATCCGTCAAAATTCGGATACGCACCATCCCGGATAACATATGGTGCTCCGCCGTTCAGCAGCGCATACAGCATGTAATCTTCAGATTCGCTTGCCTTCTCCATCATCCATGGTTCGATCAGGCAGTCATGATATACCAGATTGAACAATGGTACCGGAACTCCATACTTCGGACTCCCCGGTTCGCGAAGCATGAAATCATACGGTGCATAATGGCTGAATACCATGCTCGGAATACACCAGTCGCTTACTTCTTCCGAACTTGGAAGGATGCCCTGAGACATCAGATAGTTGAAGCAGTTGGCTCTTGCATCGTAGCATTCTTTTCTGGTCATTCTATGACGAGGGTTATCACATTCATCTCCCTCGTTACAGGTAAATACATCCAGATATGCACAGTCCAATTTGATCTGATGGTTCCTAAGTTCCGTAAAATTCCGTTTCACATAGTAAGGTGCCTGTGTGCCGCAAAGATAAGACTGAGGTCCCCCTGCCCATCTCTGATGCTGCGGAATCGTACCATCCGGAAGCAGACAGGCATAATCATCATCATAACTTGGTGCTGAATGATAATAATCGCGGTACTGGTCGTGGATTCCGAAGAGATATCCGCACTCATGCATCGCGTCTACCAAGGACTTCATGCCTTCCCAGCCGCCAGCCGCCTCACATGCCGGCATATAGTCAGGGTGCTGGTTATCATATCCCGGCTCCGCCCATCCGTCCAGATGCATGTATAACTTCTCCACTCCGGCTTCATGCAATCTTCGAATCTCCTCTTCTCTTCTGGCAAATGGAATCAACTGATTATTAATATCCGGCGCGTCCTTATCGAAGAAATCCGACTCTTCTCTGACATAGGTCTTAATTCCTTTATGCACAAAACTGCATCCGATCAACCGGTCTACAGATGGCACCTGTGCCGCTTTTTCTGCCAGGGTACGAAGTCTTCCCTGCTCTTTTACATATTCCCGGTATACTTTGCAGATATCGTTATAGTCACAATCGCTCAGCAGTGTGTATCTTACAACTCTCCGGTAATCCATCTTTCCAAGACTTGGCTCGAAACGCATACTCGCATGTGTGTACGGGCCTCCTGCCGGATGCTCTGCCTGATACGCCGCATTCCACGGTGTTGTGCAGATGGCAATATAGCCTTGTCTTTCTTTGACCTGAGCGAACCATGGCATGTATCCGCCTGCTGTCTCGAAGATTCCGTCGAATACGATATCTCCTAATTCTACTTCCCAGGTATTCGGAATCAGGATTCCCTGCTGCATATTAATCAACGTGTACCAGTCTTCCCTCTTCTCCTCGAATGCCATCTCGCCCGGCCAGTAGACTGCCTTTACCTGAATCCCTTCTTCGCACAGAGGAATCCACTCAAAATAGACATCTTGTGTTGTCCTCTCAATCCAGACATACGTCTCGAATGTATACGGGATTTCTCGTTCCCCAATTCGGAATCCCTGATAAGTGCTACGTACGCCTGTTCCAATTCCGTTCTCAACTTTCTCATGTTTGACAGAAAGTGCATCCTTAAACTCAAGACGTCCATCTTCATATTCCAGATATGGAATATATGTATCTGTCCATTCCCATACGGTTTTCTCCTTACATAAGGTAATTCGGAGGCTTTCTTCTTCAAACTGAATTTCGGTATGATTTATTTTTATATTTGTCATATCGTCTTTCCCCTTTTTGGTAATTGTGTCGTTTTTTCTCTCCTTTTATCTAATATTATATTCCGCTTTGCACAATTATGCTTATACAATTGTCTATGGTTATTGTCTAATTATCCCTATTCTGATACAATAAGCCTAAGGAGGACCTGTATATGACGTACATAAAGACCAAACTAAAAAAAGAGATTACAATAGACTCCATCATTACGATTCATTATTTTGAATATATGAAAGACTTTGTATTCAAGGGAGAATCGCATGATTTCTGGGAATTTTTATATGTAGATAACGGAACTGTCTCGGTGTGTTCCAACGACACCTGGCTGACATTGAATACCGGAGACATCATCTTCCATCAGCCGAATGAATTCCATGCAATCAAGTCCATCGGCAAGAATTCTCCGAACCTGATTGCCATATCGTTCGTCTGCGATTCCCCGGCAATGGATTTCTTCATCCAGAAAAATTTTACACTAACCGATGAGGAACGAGCCCTCATCTCACGCATTATCTCAGAAGGGCGCAAGAGTTTCGCTACGCCTATGCACATCCCTTCTGTCGAGCAAGTACAGATTAAAGACGAGACTCCTTTTGCATCACAGCAATTAATATTACTGTATCTGGAACTTTTCCTGATCACATCTGTCCGGAATCACCCGGAGAATGCAGTAACACGAACCAGCCTTCCCAAAGCCTCTCCGGAGAAAAAGGCAACGAAGCAGGAACGGATAGAAAAGATTCTGCAGTATATGGAATTCCATATCTGCGAACAGATTAAGATTACGGATATCTGCGATGCATTTTCCATCAGTCGGTCTTCCCTGCAGGCATTGTTCCATGAGACGATGAACTGTGGCGTGATTGATTATTTTAATAATATGAAGATTCAGCGAGCTAAGGATATTATCCGGGATGGGACGATGAATTTTACAGAGATTGCTTATTTTCTGTCTTATAGTTCACTGCCGTATTTCTCTAAACAGTTTAAAGCAGCTACAGGGATGTCGCCTTCAGAGTATTCTTCTTCAGTGAAGGGGATTACGGATGCACTTCGTGGCAGCGGTGAGAATAGCAAGAAAGGGAAACGGCGTTGATTTTTAATTGGGGACGGGGGAAATTCAAAAAGGAACAGGGGTTTTTCAATTTCCCCCGTCCCCAATTGGATTTGTCCTGTCCCTTTTTGCTAAAACTCTGCTTCTAAGAATGCATAATAGCATCTAACCGCCTCATAGATATCAGCCTTGCTAGTCAGTTCCCACGGCGCATGCATGGACAGCACTGCTACGCCACTATCGATCACTTCCATTCCATAAACAGCCATCAGATATGCGATCGTTCCGCCGCCGCCAACATCAATCTTGCCAAGTTCCGCTGTCTGATAATTCACGCCCGCATCTTTCATAATCTGTCTCAGAGCCGCGATGTATTCCGGATTCGCGTCATTCGATCCACTCTTGCCGCCTTTACCGGTATATTTATTGAATACAGGTCCACATGCCAGATATGCAGCATTCTTCTTCTCATATACTTCCTCATACATCGGATCATATCCTGCACTGACATCAGAAGAAAGCATCTTGGAATTCGCCAGCGTACGGCGAAGCACCAGATCGTTATATTCCGTACTCAATGCAATATATTCCGCCACAGTATTCTCGAAGAACTTAGAAGTCATTCCGCTGGCGCCTACGCTTCCAATCTCTTCTTTGTCAATCAGGATACAACAGGATGTTCTGGATACCCGCTTCTCCTCCAGCATTGCGAAAAGAGAAGTGAATGCACATACACGGTCATCCTGTCCATAAGCCAGCACCATGCTGCGGTCAAGTCCACATTCTCTCGCCTTACCCGCCGGAACAATCTCTAATTCTGCTGATAGAAAATCTTCTTCTTCGATTCCATAGTTTTCTTTCAAAATATGAAGCATCTGCTTTCTCACTGCCTCGTCCTTATCTTCCCCAAGCGGACGATTGCCGATAACCAGATCCATCTTCTCTGCGTCAATGAATTTCTCTGCATTCTTCTCCATCTGACCGTAAGCCAGATGCGGAAGCAGGTCCGTAATTACGAAGGTCGGCTCAGTATCATCTTCCCCAATTGTGATATCTACCTTAGAACCATCCATCTTAATCACTACGCCATGGATCGCAAGCGGCATAGCAAGCCACTGATATTTCTTAATTCCCCCATAATAATGCGTATCCAGATACGCTACCTGCGCAGACTCATAGAGCGGATTCTGCTTGATGTCAATACGCGGAGAATCGATATGTGCGCCAAGAATATTCATTCCCTGCTCAATCGGCTCCTCTCCTGCCTGAAACAGAATAATCGCTCTCTCCATGTATTCCATATACACCTTATCCTGCGGATGTATACGCTGCCCCTCACGAATCAGATCCTTCATATCGCGGTATCCCGCTTCTTTAGCAAGCCTAATCGCCGTTCTCACACATTCACGCTCAGTCTTGCCTTCATCTAGACATCTGCGATACTTCTCTGATACGGATTCGAGTTCGCCCAGTTGTCTTTCATCATAAGTATTCCACAAATTCTTTCGTTCCATAGTTACCTCCATCATACCCCATCAGGATGCTTGTCCTGATGCATAATCTTTAGGCATATTATAGCGAAAGTACTGTCAAAAAGCCTTACACTATCGTCCTTTGTACTTACAGGATTATCTCACTTCAAAATATTCTGCTCCATGCAAAATACTATCTAAATATTTCAAATCATGCACAAACGAATTCAAGCATACCGTAACATCTTTCTTTGATGTGTTACGATATGCTCGAATAAAGTATACATTATTATAACTTATATTTCCGTCAAAAATGCCTTATAACCTTTGTATGCCTCATAGACATCCGCTTTGCTGGTCACTTCCCATGGCGCGTGCATGCTCAGAACAGCAACACCGCTATCAATGACCTCCATTCCGTAATTCGCCATGATATAGGCAATGGTTCCGCCACCCCCGGCATCGACCTTTCCTAATTCAGCAAACTGGTAGGCTACATTCTGCTGATCCATAGCGTTTCGAATCTGTGCAAGATACTCTGCATTCGCATCATTAGAGCCATTTTTGCCCCGACTGCCAGTGAATTTGTTGAATACCAGTCCTTTTGCAAAGAAAGCGGAACTGCGCTTTTCAAAATTCTCTGCAAACATCGGATCATAAGCAGCACTTACGTCTGAAGAAAGCATCTTGGAATTCTGAAGCGTTCTGCGAACCTTCAATTCAGACTCGCCACTGGTAAGCGCCACCAATTCTGCAACTATATTTTCAAAGAAACGAGAATGCATACCTGTCGCACCTACACTTCCAATCTCTTCTTTATCCACCAGGATACAACATGCCGTTCTGTCGACCTCTTCTACATCCAGCATCGCGAAAAGAGAGGTGAATGCACACACTCGGTCATCCTGCCCGTAAGCAAGGATCATGCTTCTGTCAATTCCACAGTCGCGGGCTCTTCCTGCCGGAACAATCTCTAATTCCGCTGATACAAAATCATCCTCTTCCATGTTGTAATATTTTTTCAGAAGTTCCATGACATTGGCTTTTACCGCCTCTTTCTCTTCCTTCTCCAAGGTCTCATCTTTTTCAATCGGTCGGCTTCCGAATAGAAGATCCAGTTTCTCTCCTTCAATTACCGCGTTGGCTTTCTTCTCCATCTGCTTAGCTGCCAGATGAACCAGAAGATCCGTGATTACGAATACCGGATCATCTTCCTTCTCTCCGATGCTGACTTCCGTAACTGTTCCGTCCTTTTTCGCAATCACTCCATGAAGCGCAAGCGGAAGGGTGACCCACTGGTATTTCTTAATGCCGCCGTAATAATGGGTATCCAAATATGCCAGTTCTTCATTCTCATATAATGGATTCTGCTTTACATCGATACGAGGAGAATCAATGTGCGCGCCCAGAATGTTCATTCCGTTTTCTAATGGCTGCTTACCAATATTGAATATGGCAATGCTTTTATCCATGCAGACAGCGTAGATCTTATCTCCGGATTTCACTGGCTCTCTGCTATTCTTTATATCTTCTATATTCCGGTAGCCTTTTTGCTCAATCTGGTCTACCGTGATCTTAATGCACTCGCGCTCAGTCTTTCCTGCATCCAGGCAGGATTTGTAGGCATTGTTAATCTTCTCCAGTTCCTGTAATGCGGCTGGAGTATAAGTTTTCCATACGTTTTCCTTTATCATTAGGGTGTCCTCCTTCTTAATGTTCGCATGATAACATAGTATATCATATTAATGCATACAAAAATACACACCTTTCTGCATCTTTTTTCAATTCTGCCCAAAAAGGTGTGTATTACGATTATTTTTTCAAGACTTTTACGATCTCTGCCATATACATCTCATGGTAATCTTTGTTCGGATACCATTTTTCGTCATTCTCTGACACATCAAAGCATTCCGGCTTCATCTCCTGATGATACTGCTTCTTGCAGACGAATACCAGATCTGCTTCTTCTACCGCAGTCGTTCCATCAACGTAATACGGATGCAGGCCTGCTTCTTTCCATTTATCCTCTACATCTCTTCCGGATACAGAACCGCATACGCTCAATGCTTTTCTATATTCTTCCGGCAGGAATGAGATGGTAAATGTATCATTCACATCTACGAATTCCTTGGTATAACGCTGTGGACGGATGTATACGGTGGCAATATTCTTGCCCCACATAATTCCAAGACCGCCCCAACTTGCTGTCATAGTGTTGCTTTTGTTCTCATCGCCTGCGGTGATGAGCATCCATTCTTTTGAAATCTTATGGAATGGGTTGAATTCTAAACTGTCGATTGATATTTCCTGAAATGCCATGTTTCTCTCCTCCAAACTGAATCCTATTTCACAACAACCTTCCTAAAGTTCTTCTTACCTCTTCTCAGCACGATACCTTCTCCAGACATATCTTCCCCGGCAAATATCACATAGATATCTGTAACTTTCTCACCGTCCACAGCCACACCGCCCTGCTGTACCGCACGACGTGCTTCAGACTTAGACGGAACCAGTCCGGTCTTCACAAGCATGGTCAGAATATCAATATTGCCATCAGTCAGGTCTGCTTCTGTCAGTTCCGTTGTCGGCATATCTGCTGCCGCGCCCTGGCTAAACAATGCTCTTGCCGCTTCTTTTGCTTTCTGTGCTTCTTCCTCGCCATGAACCAATTTGGTCAATTCGTAAGCAAGAATCTCTTTTGCAGTATTCAGCTGTGCGCCTTCCCATGCATCCATCTTGTCAATCTCCTCCAATGGAAGGAAGGTCAGCATACGGATACATTTCAGAACATCTGCGTCCGCAACATTTCTCCAGTACTGGTAGAACTCGAACGGAGAGGTCTTGTTCGGATCAAGCCATACCGCACCCTTTTGGGTCTTGCCCATCTTCTTGCCTTCAGAATTCAGAAGCAGCGTGATGGTCATTGCACTTGCGTCCTTGCCAAGTTTACGGCGAATCAGTTCCGTACCGCCCAGCATGTTGCTCCACTGGTCATCTCCGCCGAACTGAAGATTACAGCCGTATTTCTGGTATAATGCGTAGAAATCATAACTCTGCATGATCATGTAGTTGAACTCAAGGAAACTTAATCCCTTCTCCATTCTCTGCTTATAACACTCTGCTGTCAACATACGATTTACGCTGAAATGTGCTCCAACTTCACGTAATACTTCGATGTAGTTCAGATCCAGCAGCCAATCCGCATTATTCACCATCAATGCCTTTCCTTCTGAGAAATCAATAAAACGACTCATCTGTTTTTTAAAGCACTCGCAATTGTGCTGAATCGTTTCCGGTGTCATCATCTGACGCATATCTGTTCTTCCGGATGGATCTCCAATCATTGCGGTACCGCCACCGATCAGTGCGATCGGCTTATTTCCCGCCTCCTGAAGACGTTTCATCAGGCACAGTGCCATGAAATGTCCTACATGAAGGCTGTCCGCCGTCGGATCGAATCCGATATAGAATGTTGCCTTTCCATTATTCACCAGTTCCCTGATTACTTCTTCATCTGTTACCTGTGCGATCAATCCTCTCGCTTGTAATTCTTCATAGATTCCCATGATATCATCTTCCTTTCTTATCTTTTTCATCTCTATACTCATTCGGACATTTTGCAATATCCCCCACGCAAATGCGTCAATAGATTCCTGCATCTCGTCCGACAAGGTATCCCATCGTAATGTTCCTTTATGACTTCTTAATTAATGATTATCTCTTAATAAATGCTACAAATCCGCAATCTGTTGGATGATCAAGAATATAACAGTCATCCCGATTCAGATACTTTAATTCCATACATGCAATCGTAGTATCCCCTCCGGCAGCGAATATATTAAACAGGCTCAGCAATAGCAAAAGATAACTTCCTGTTACCCATGCTGCAATATATCCTCCGATTCCCAGAATCAGAAATGGAGTCAGGACTCCGAGCAGGTATTCTTTTGGCTTCAGCGGCTCCTTACAATGGCAGTATGGCGTCATATATTCCCACATTACTCCAAGATAGATGCTCTTCCATCTCCCCTTCGTCCATGAAAACCAGCCTACTCCATGAAGCAATTCATGAACAAAAATGCATACCAAGAACAGGACTAGAAAGATGAAATAATTCTGAATAGAGATAATCCCTCTGCCTTCTCTCTGAGTCAATATCCAGATGATAATCCCGAGAACCACGAACGGTCCAGCCGTTACGAATGCCATGACATTCGCTTTCACAACAGAAATGATCTCCTGCTTCTCTTCGTACCCTTGCTCCAGATAATTTTCCCGTTGCTGTCTATAATTGTCTATGATCTTTTGCTTGGCAGGGCTGATCTTCTCTTCTTTCTTCTTTTTTGCCATATCGTCTCACCTCCCGCTACATCCTGCAAAAAACGAATAGAATCAAAAACCGCCCTTATCATACGATAAGGACGGATATATACCGTGGTACCACCTTGTTTTACCGGCAACTCACATTGCCAGCCTCTTTAAGTTGCGCGTTCACAACCCATGCACAGTAACGTGTGCCTTCCGTCACAGCCTACTTGCCTTGCTTCCCGGAATATATTGGGGAAGCATCTCTGTTCGGTGTGCAGCTCCAAGATGTATTCATAATCAATTCCTTCATGCGCCTCTCATCGGCCGGCAGCTTTCTGTATGGGTGTAAGGATTACTACTTCTTCTTTTCCAAGCCTTTGTTCTATATATATGTCTGTTTAATATTCATTTGAATAGAATGCTAACGTATTTGAACAATTTTGTCAAGAGGGGACGGGGGTTTTTTCAATTTCCCCCATCCCCAATTGGATTTGCCGTGTCCCTTTTTATTTCTTACGCCTCCATCACAGCCTCTTTCATGCTCTTGACATACTCTGCCACATAAGGCACGCACTCTTCACCATGCTCTGCTATAATTCTCACAATCGCAGACCCCACGATTGCGCCATCTGAAGCCGCCGCCATCTCTTTTGCCTGCTGGGGCGTTGAGATGCCGAATCCAACAGCACAAGGGATATCCGTCACTTCCCGAACCTTATCAATCATTTCTTTAATATTAGTAGTAATCTCACTCCTGACACCAGTTACTCCCAAAGAAGACACGCAATACAGGAAGCCTTCTGCTTCTTTCGCGATCATCTGAATCCTCTCCTCTGAGGTTGGTGCGATCAAGGATACCAGTTCGATTCCATATTCCCGGCATACATCTGCCAGTTCTCCCTTTTCCTCATAAGGCATATCCGGCACGATGACTCCCGCCATTCCACATTCTACGCACCTCTTCATAAAACGTTCTCTTCCATAGGTATAAATCGCATTGATATAAGTCATGAACACCAGTGGAACATGAATCTGGTCACGCACCTCTTTTACTGCGTCAAATAATTGATCCGTTGTACATCCCCCGCGCAACGCGCGCTCATCTGCTTCCTGGATTACCGGGCCTTCTGCAATCGGATCGGAAAACGGGATACCGATTTCTATCAGGTCCGCTCCTGCCTCCTGCATGGCAACGAGTAATTCCTGCGTCACTTTAAGCGACGGATCGCCTCCGGTAATAAATGGAATAAATGCTTTTTTATTTTCAAATGCTTCACATATCTTATTCATAGATCTCCACTCCTCTGTATCTTGCTATAGCCGCCACATCTTTATCGCCGCGTCCTGAGATATTGACAACAATAATCTTATCCTTTGGCATGGTTGGTGCCAGTTTTCTTGCATAGGCAACCGCATGGGCACTCTCTACTGCCGGGATAATTCCTTCCATTCTGGACAGATATTCGAACGCTGCCACTGCCTCTTCATCTGTAATCGGTACATACTGTGCCCGTCCTTCTGCTGCCAGCATAGCATGTTCCGGTCCGATGCCCGGATAATCAAGCCCAGCGGAAATCGAGTACACAGGAGCAATCTGTCCATCCTCATTCTGGCAGAACAGCGACTTCATTCCATGGAAGATGCCTTCCGTTCCTCTTGCAACCGTTGCCGCATGTTTCTCTGTATCTACTCCCAATCCAGCCGCCTCACATCCGATCAACTGCACTTCCTGATCCGGGATAAATTCATAGAAGGCTCCCATTGCATTGCTGCCGCCGCCTACACATGCTATCACTGCATCCGGAAGACGTCCTTCCTTCTCAAGCATCTGTTCCTTAATCTCCTTGCCAATTACCTTCTGGAAATCCCTGACAATCGTTGGAAATGGATGTGGCCCCATTACGGAACCTAATACATATAAGGTATCGTCCATCCGGCTTGCCCATTCTCTCATCGTCTCATTTACCGCATCTTTTAAGGTCATCGTACCAGTCGTTACCGGATGTACCTTCGCCCCTAAAAGTTCCATTCTGTACACATTCAGCGCCTGCCGGTCTGTATCTTCTTTGCCCATGTAGATCTCACATTCCATATCCATCAGGGCTGCAGCAGTAGCGGTTGCCACGCCATGCTGTCCGGCTCCGGTTTCCGCGATGACACGCGTCTTGCCCATCTTCTTCGCCAGAAGCACCTGCCCCAATACATTATTGATCTTATGGGCACCTGTATGGTTCAGATCTTCCCGTTTCAGATAGATCTTCGCTCCGCCCAAGTCTCTTGTCATCTTCTTTGCTTCATATAGCAATGATGGACGTCCTGCATAATTCTTCAACAGATCATCCAGTTCCCGGTTGAATTCCGGGTCATTTTTATACTTCTCATATGCTTCTTCTACTTCATTTACTGCATTCATCAGTGTCTCCGGAACAAATTGCCCTCCATATTGTCCAAATCTTCCTTTTCTACTCATGACTTCTTACCCTTTCTATAAAATTCTGTATCTTAACCGCATCTTTGATTCCATCCGTTTCTACCGCACTGCTTACGTCTACCGCATAAGGATGGCAGGCTTCAATATTCTCCCGTACATTCTCGGCATCTAAACCTCCTGCCAGGAAATATGGTTTCTCGAGCCTCGGAATCAGGCGCTTATCAAACTGCTGCCCACTTCCTCCATAAGTGCCTTTGATATAAGTATCCAGAAGCAGATATTCACAGTCCATCTTCTCTGCTTCCAGAATCTGTTCCCCAGATCTTACCCGTACCGCTCTGATCATCGGTATATCCGGCACTTCTTGCCGAAGCCGCTTTATATATTCTTCATCTTCTTCTCCGTGAAGTTGAATCATCTGGATAATCTGTTCTTTACACAGCCTGGCGATCCGTGCAATCGGTTCCCGAACAAATACTCCGACTGCAGGAATCTCCGGCAGCAGTTGTTCCCGAAGTGAATCCGCTATCTTCTCAGTTATCTGTCTGCTGCTTTTGGCAAATACGAATCCAACGTAATCCAACTTTAAAGAATTGGCTATCTGTATATCTTCCGGCCGTTTCAGCCCGCAGATCTTTATCTTCGTCTTCCCCATACTTGTCACCTTCTAACTTCCGTTCAGTACTTCCAACATTGCCTTTTTATCAGTACTTCGCATCAGCGTCTCCCCAATCAGCACGCCGTTCACCCCTGCTTTTCGAAGTGCTTCAATATCGTCAGGAGTCTTAATTCCACTTTCAGCCACGAACAGTACTTCTTTAGGCGCAAGGTTCCGTAAACGGATACTATTATTAATATCCACAGTAAAGTCTTTCAGGTTCCGGTTATTTACACCGATTACTCTTGCTCCGGCCACGATCGCCGACTGCATCTCTTCCTCATCATGTGCCTCCACCAGTGCCGACAGCCCCAGACGATTACAGATGTTCAGATACCGTTTCAGCGTCTCTGTATCCAAAAGCGCACAGATCAGAAGCACGACATCAGCCCCCAACACTTTGGCTTCATAGATCATGTACTCGTCTATGGTAAAATCTTTCCGCAGCACCGGAATATTCACTTCTTTTGCAATCTCTTCCAGATACTCATTCTTTCCCTGAAAATACTTTGGCTCTGTCAGGCAGGAGATTGCTGTCGCCTTCGCCTGCTCATATTCCTTCGCAATCTCCAGATAAGGAAAGTCTTCAGCAATCACTCCTTTTGAAGGCGATGCTTTCTTCACCTCACAGATATAATGGATTCCCGGCTGTTTCAGCCGCTCTTCAAATGGGAATCCAGTATTCGGATTCATCTCCATTGCCTGTCTTCGAATCTCTGAAAACGGAACTTTTCTTTTCGCTTTTTCCACCCGGATCTTTGTATCTGCCGCAATTCTATCTAAGATCATACTGATGCCTCCCTGGCTGCTTTTTGGGTAGCCGCACAGAATTCTTTATATTTCTCCATTGCCTTGCCGCTGTCAATCATTTCCTGAGCCATCTTGATTCCGTCTGCCAACGTGATTCCATCAATTCCAAGGTAAAGGCTCATACCTGCATTCATAAGTACGACATCTCGCTTTGCTCCGGTTTCTTTTCCACTTAGGATATCCATCGTAATCTGCGCATTTTCTTCCGGAGAACCGCCAATCAACTCGTCAAGCGGACATCTCTCCAAACCGAACTGTTCCGGCGTAATTGTATAAGAGGTTATTTCTCCGAATCGAATCTCGTGTACCTGTGTCTCTCCTGTCAACGTAATCTCATCTAACCCGTCTTCTCCGCAGACAGCTACGCCGCGGGTAACCCCCAGATTCGCCAGCACCTGTGCCATTGGTTTTGCCAATTTCTTATCATATACGCCAAGCAGCTGCATGGTTGCTCCTGCCGGATTGGAAAGCGGTCCAAGGATATTAAATACTGTACGCACACCCAATTCTTTTCTGACTGGTGCTGCATACTTCATAGAAGAATGGTACACTGGCGCAAACATAAAGCAGATACCTGTGTCGTTGAGAACTTTTTCATTCTGTTCTGCCGTCAGCGCCACTTGAATGCCCAACTTTTCTAACACATCTGCCGCTCCGCTCTTACTGGAAACGCTGCGGTTGCCGTGTTTTGCCACCGGAACCCCGCCTGCTGCTACAATGAACGCGGAAGTTGTCGATATATTGAATGTTCCCACCTGATCGCCGCCTGTACCCACGCTGTCGATTACTTCCCGCTCTGGCTGAATCTTGATTCCTTTTTCTCTCATAACCGTTGCAAATGCTGTGATTTCATCAATGGTCTCGCCTTGCATGCTGAGTGCCATCAAGAATCCGCCCATCTGCGCCTGGGTAGCAGTGCCATCCATCATTTCTTCCATAACACCTCTTGCTTCTTCATATGTCAGGTCTTCTTTTTTTGATAATTTTGCAATTGCTTCTCTAATCATGATTACTTCTCCTTTTCTCGCTAAAACTGTCAATTAATTTTCAAAAAGTTCTTAAGAATTGTTCTCCCATCCGGGGTAAGAATGGATTCCGGATGAAATTGCAGACCATATACCGGATAGACCTTATGCTGAACTGCCATTATTTCTCCATCCTCTGCCGTAGCAATAATGTATAGTTCTTCTGGCATCTCTTCTTTTACTGTCGCAAGAGAATGATATCTTGCAGCGTCCATTTCCTCTTCCATCCCTTGAAAGATTGGGCTGCTGACATCAATCCTGATTCGACTTTTCTTTCCATGCATTAACTGCTTCGCATGTGCAATCTTTCCGCCATATGCCTCACAGATTGCCTGATGCCCCAAGCACACACCAAGAATCGGTATCTTGCCCTGTAATTTCCGTACTACTTCTTCGCAGACTCCTGCATCTTTCGGATATCCAGGTCCCGGCGATAAGATGATATGGTCTGGCTTCATCGCCTCGATCTCTTCCACCGTCTTCTCATCATTTCTTATCACCCGAATATCCGGGCAGATACTTCCGGCCAATTGAACCAGATTATAAGAAAAACTATCGTAATTATCGATTAAAAGTATCATTATTCCAATACCTCCTTTGCGGATTGGATTGCATTCATCACTGCTGCCGCTTTGTTGGCGGATTCTTCATATTCATTCTCCGGCACACTGTCTGCAACGATTCCGCCGCCTGCCTGCACGTAGACTTTGCCATCTTTTTTGACTGCCATCCGTATTGCAATACAGGTATCCATATTGCCGGTAAAATCAAGATATCCCAATGCTCCTCCATAGATTCCTCTCTCTTCCTGTTCCATTTCCTCAATAATCTCACAGGCTCGAATCTTCGGCGCCCCGGAAAGCGTTCCTGCCGGAAGCATTGCTTCAATTGCGCTTAATGCATCACAGTCATCCCGGATATCTCCTTCCACTTGGGAACAGATATGCATAATCTTGGAGTATCGGTGGATCATCATATATTCTGTAACCTCCACAGAATCATAATTCGAGATCCTGCCAAGATCATTTCTTCCCAAATCCACTAGCATATTGTGCTCTGACAACTCTTTCTCATCTGCCAGAAGATCTTTCTCAAGCCTCTTATCTTCTTCCTCCGTCTTACCTCTCGGTCTGGAGCCCGCTACCGGGAATGTGGTAAGCCTTCCGTCCTGAAGCCGCACCAGCGTCTCCGGAGAGGTACTTATAAGTTCGTCATCATCAATGTTCATGTACACCATGTATGGAGATGGATTCGTGGTTCGAAGTACCCGGTATGGATTAATTAAACTTCCCTCATATGGACTGGAGAACTGCCTTGAGATTACCGCCTGGAAGATATCCCCATCCACAATGTATTCTTTCGTTCTTTCAACCATCCGACAGTAATCTTCTTTGCTGACGTTGCAAGTGAAATTTATCTTACTGTCAGACACCGGGATTCTTGCTGCTTCTGAACTACGTATTACATTCGCAATATCCTGGATCTGTGCTGTTGCTTTGCCATAATTCTCCATGACCTTATCCGTTCTCATATTCACAATAATGCTGATCTTCTGCTTCAAATGATCATATGCAATCACTTTATCAAACAACATCAAATCATAATCATTGAATGTTCCTTTTTGATCTTCAGTTTTGGTTCTGCATATCCGATCATAGCGTAGGCAAAATACCCTACGAATCCGCCCGTGAATGGTGGCAGCCCTTTTAATTTGGGTGCTTTATAATCCTTCATGATTTCACGGATGACCTCCATCGGCTGATCCGCCATGACAGTCCTTTCTTCTCCGTTCTGTTCAATCGTGACTTTTTCACAGGTACAAGATACACGCATAATCGGGTCATATCCCAGGAAGGAATAACGTCCCCATTTTTCGCCGCCTTCCACACTTTCTAATAAATAAAAGCGTTTGCTGATTGCCGCAATCTTCCGTAATAGGGTAATCGGTGTAATTACATCTGCGTAAATCTCCCGGCATACCGGAATGATGTCATAGTCCGGTGCTAATCTTACAATCTCATCGCAATCTGGATACATATCTTCGTCCTCCTTAGTGTTATGAATTTTGATGTTATGAATCTTGTTGCTATAATCTGGCGTGTATGTAAAGAGGTTATTCTTTCTAGTTCACTGCAAAAGAAAAAGCTCCTGCCCCTCTCAAGGGACAAAAGCTTAAAATCTGACTTCTGCGGTACCACCCATATTGCCGATATATTGACCACTCTTTTTATGTACTAACATACACATCTCCTTGGTAACGGGCGAGAATCCCGTCAGCGTCTACTCCCGGTTTCATATCGAATCTTCGGTTTCAGGCTGCCCTCACAAGTCCATTCGGCAAAAACTCTTATTGCTGCCTTTCCACCATTTGGCAACTCTCTGGAAATAAATATTCTTACTTACTACTCTTGTTCAGCGGTTTATTATATTATCACTTCAACTTACTATAGTATATGCCAAATCTTTTCAAATGTCAACTAGTGGGGACGGGGGTTTTTTCAATTTCCCCCGTCCCAAATTAAATTTGCCCTGTCCCTTTTTACAGATAAAAAAGATACTGTTTTACCGAGTCCATTTTTCCAACCACCTATCAGCAACAATCCAATTTCCCTTTTCCGTCAAATGAATTCCATCTGAAGTTATTGCACGGTAACCATACCTATCTACTGCCTTCTGCATTTCCTCCTGCAGTGGCATAAATGTTATCTGGCGCATCTCAGTCACCTCTTGGATAACTTTCTCCACCTCCAGAATCCCTGGAATCCAATTCTGATATTCCTGCGGATATGGGAATATAAACGGTCCCATACAGATAATTTCTGCCCCTGTCTCTTCCTGTATCTCCACCACAAGCCTCTCATAATTCTCCGCAAATTCTTGTTCCTGCAAGTCTCTTCCCGTATTCATCATAACTCCAACATCATTACACCCTACCAATATACTTACTACGTCTGGCTTCTGAAAGATACAATCCCTTGGAAGAAGCCGCAGCAATCCTTGAACAGTGAAACCATCATGTCCACGATTCAATATTTTTACATCTTCTCCCTGTTCTTCCAGTCTCTGAGCAATCATCTGGACATATCCGTTACCTAATCCCATTGGGTCTATGCCCAGGTTGTGGTGTGCGTCTGTGATACTGTCACCTAAAAATACAATTTTCTTCATCTCTTCTCCTTCGGTAGGGGACGGGGGTTTTTTCAATTTCCCCCGTCCCCAATTGAATTTGCCGTGTCCCTTTTTGGATTTACCCTGTCCCCCTTGACATTTCTTTTGAATAGTAGTATATTTGTACTCAGCAGATAAAGGGGAGTAGCCAAACACTACACAGTGTATTTGAAAGCGTCACCCGATACCGAGAGGTATCCGTATCAAATGAGATGTGCAAGACTTTTATCGTGGCAGATTAGTCATGATAATGGTCTTTTTTTATATTCCAAATCATATGCTGCTTCTGCTACGAAGATAACTTCTCGGAATCTTGATGAATAAGATTCAAATTGAAAATAGGTGACT
>CAMBRQ010000037.1 GCA_945870325.1 uncultured Dorea sp.
TACGGCTCTTCTACGACACTGAACCACCCTATCTCCCCTCTATGCCTGACATTCTTATGTGTGACTCTTCATGAACGGGGAGGATTCCTGATTGGGGTGCGTGGGGCACGGTGTTGGCTAAATAACAGATTGGAAATGGAACGGATGTGAGGGAGAACTGGGCGAGTGATCGCTTTATATATTGGAATTGTGTTGACTGGAATGTATATGTATTATGAAGTAAACAGAAGTTTTGTGATTAAGACATAAATTAGTGCAGGGAATATGCTTTACATATAATTTTTCATCAATGCATACCGTAGAACAATCCTTTTTGAGCAAGGTATGCAAGCATGCATAGCCTGACTTGTAATTTGCACTATATCACATATCGCCGGACGATTCCGGAACACATGGGATATTTAAAAGCGAATAGCACCCCTCCTGTTCTTTTCACACGCCCACTCTTCCATCTTTCACCCAATATTTCTCCATGTATCACCCCGGTATCCCCACCAATCCCCCCACACATTCACTCCCACCAGTATCCCCACCAATACCGCTCCACACATCCACTCCCGCCGGAATCCCACACTGGAGATAGCCTTGAGTCCACGGAGATGTCAGGTGCAAGGGCAGGGAAGGTGTGGGCTGTGACCGTATTATTTCGCCTTAGACCCCGTTACAGAAAAAGATACCGTCAGTTCGTGCGAAACCAGGACTACAAGTCCTGGTTTCGAGGGCATCTGAGTCGTAAGACCATCAAGGGCTTACGGCGAATATGACCGGCTAGAACGGACGGTATCTTTTTCTGTTACGAGGTCTTGGCGAAATGATCCGACTACAGCCCACACCTTCCCTGCCCTTGCGCCGTACACCTCCAACACTCCACTTTCTCCCCTAAATTCCCAATCAATTCACCTCCCCTTCTCTCTCCACCGCATATTCTTCAAAGGAATCTGATGTTGATAATCGTTTGTTCTCCGACATTCATGCAGTATATGTATTCTTATAATAAGAATTCTTCTGCCGCATCCTCAATCGCACTCCGATAACTAACTTCTTCTACGGATTCTGTTGCCAGTATATCTACGCTGCCAATCTCTGTTCCGTTTAGGTAATATTTTGCTGCGCCTATCTTATCGCCTTTTTTTATGGGAGCCTTTATATCTTTCTCTAGAGTAACTTTTCTTTCAATTGTCTTTAAGTCTGCGCCTGTTGTATCAACATATGCAAAGGACTCTTTTTGAGCGGCATTTACTGTCTTTTCCACTCCCCGTTTGATTTCCACAGGCTCTAGAGCCTTTATCTTTTCTTCCTGATATTTGTTGCATTTTCCAAAGCCATAATTGCATAGTGTAATCGCATCACGTACACGGGCTTTACTGTCTTCTGCCGCCATGATGACTGCAATTAATTCTATATCATCCTTCTTCGCAGTTGCAGATACACAGAATTTTGCCTTGCTGGTAGAACCAGTTTTAAGTCCTGTTGCATACTCATACTGCCTGATTAGTTTATTTGTATTGGTAAGGCCGAACTCGGATGTGCCTTTTTTGGTTGTATGTGTGATGTTTTCCATCCAAATGGTACAATAATCATGAATCTGAGGATATGTAGTAATTAATTCTCTGGACATCAGCGCGATATCTCTTGCTGTCGTCAAATGACCGTCTACGTCCAATCCATTGCAATTCTCGAAATGTGTATTTTTCATTCCAAGGTCTTCGGCACGCTGATTCATCTGTGCTACGAATTCCGCTTCATTGCCACAGATGTGTTCTGCCATGGCAACACAGGCATCGTTGGCACTCGCTACCGAGATACATTTGATCAAAGTATCCACCGTCTGTACTTCTCCCGGCTCTAAAAAAACCTGGGAACCTCCCATCGATGCCGCATACTCCGAAGTTGTCACTTCATCTTCCAGATGAATCTTCCCCTCCTCCAATGCATCAAAGATCAACAACAACGTCATGACCTTTGTAACACTTGCTGGTGGTCTTGGAGTGTCTGCATCTTTTTCGTAGATTACCTGTCCTGTAGAGGATTCCATCAAAATAGCAGAAGGAGCACTGACCTCTATGCCTGATACAGTTTCTCCTTCTGCTGCTTCATCCTGAATATTCTGTTCTTCTTGTACATCTCTCTCTTCCTGCGTATCTATTCCCTTTTGGGCATCTGACTCATCACGAGTATCCGTGTACATAATCGGTTCTTGCACTGTCATGGCATATACCGGCTGTACACACAACAAGGCACTTAATAAAACTGCCATAATTGATTTCATACACTGGCTCCTCACGGGTTTTTGTCTGTTAATATAATTGTAATGAGAATATGTATAAAATATACCTGTGCTTTGAAGTATTTTCCGTAATATTATCCCTTGTACACAGACGAAGAGAGGTAATGCTGATAATTCTGACCTGCCCTTCATTGATTCGCCTGATTACTCAGACTAGATATAGTGGAAGATAAAGATGTAATTCCACTTTTTAAATTGGACATGATATCCAATTGATAACGAAATATTATTTTTTCTACCTATAGACTACCACATTTCCCCAGCAATCGCAAACGTTTTGTCTGATTTTTTTCTTATTTGCTTCATTTTTTGACGACAATTTTCTACAATTTATTTACTCGCGTTTTCTATCATTGTAATCAGGTACACCCCATTTGTCACTTTGGTACCTACAGGACCTGCTACTGGCAGCTCCCTCCGAATGCTTTGACAACCTAAAAATGAAATTTGGGACGTAGTAAAAATGCATTTTACTACGTCCCAATTTCATTCACTTGTTATTTACCAGCCATCTGTTTTTCCTGCTGTTCGATCATTTTCTTAACCATATAACCGCCAACAGAACCGTTCTGTCTAGATGTCAGGTCTCCGTTGTAACCATCTGTCAACGGTACTCCTAATTCGTTTGCCACCTCATACTTGAACTTGTCTAATGCTCCCTTTGCTTCTGGTACTGCTGCTCTGTTTGATGAACTTGTCATTGTTATACTCCTCCTTTTTGTAACTTTGTAACTTTTATTTTTGTTACACCCATAGTATATGGAGGATTTAAATTATTACACTAGAAGTTCCTTCATAATTTGGAAGATTTTTCAACCATTCATTTTCAGTCGTTTCTAACATATCCGCAGCCTCATTTGCCATCTGGAGAATCTTCGCATCCTGATAGACATCGCCGAGCCGGAAGTCCATCAGACCACTCTGGCGGATGCCGAAGAGATCTCCCGGACCGCGAAGTCTCAAGTCTTCACTTGCAATCTTAAAACCATCATTCGATTGATTCAATATATTCAAACGCTCTTTTGTCTCTTTTGATTTTGAACTGCTCATAAAGATACAATAAGACTGGTATTTTCCTCTTCCCACGCGTCCGCGAAGTTGATGAAGCTGTGCCAGACCGAATCGTTCGGAATTCTCAATCATCATTACCGTAGCATTCGGCACATCGATTCCTACCTCGATCACAGTGGTAGAGACAAGAATCTGTATCTCATTCTTCCCGAAACGTTCCATAATATCATCTTTCTCCGACTGGCGCATCTTGCCATGCAGATAGGAAACCACGATCTCATTGCCCAGCTCCGCTTGAAGGGATGCCGCATAATCCATGACATTCTCCACTTCCAGATGTTCGCTTTCTTCCACCATCGGACAGATGATATAGCACTGTCGCCCCTCCGCTACTTGCTTCTTCATGAATGTATACGCGGTCTTGCGATATCCGGTATCTACCACACAGTTCTTGATCGGCAGACGATTTGCCGGAAGTTCATCAATCACAGAGATATCCAGATCGCCATACAGGATGATTGCCAGTGTTCTCGGTATGGGTGTTGCACTCATAACCAGTACATGCGGCATCCCGCCCTTTCTGGCGAATGTTTCCCTCTGCTTCACGCCAAAGCGATGCTGTTCATCCGTCACAACCAGCGCCAGACAATCATAATTCACCCGATCCTGTATCAAAGCATGCGTTCCAATAATAATACGTGCATATCCACATTCAATCCGATCATATGCCCTGCGTTTCTCTTTCGTTGTCATAGATCCCGTCAGCAGTTCCACTTTAATCTTAATTTCATACTCCTCGAACAATCTCGTAATCGACTCATAATGCTGTCTTGCCAGCACCTCCGTTGGTGCCATCATAGCCCCCTGATAACCGTTCAAAGCCACATTCATAAGTGCCAACACAGCCACGATTGTCTTCCCAGAACCTACATCTCCCTGTACCAGCCTAGACATCACTGTATCCGATGCCATATCGTCGGCAATCTCTCTCCACACCTTACTCTGGGCATTGGTCAACCGGAATGGAAGTCTCCGGATAAACTCGTCAACCTCCGGCTTCTTCCCGACTACATATTCATTCTCTAATTTTTCATTCTTATCCTTCAATTTTCTAAGCGACAAGATGAATGCGAGAAATTCATCGAACACCAGACGCTCTCTGGCATGATAGAATACCTCTTTATCTTCCGGGAAATGAATTCCGCGAACCGCATAATTATACTCCGCCAGCCCATAACGCATCCGCAGTTCATCCGGCAACACCTCTTTCGACAGATCCAGCCCATCCAGCGCCTGCCTTACCGCTTTTGCAACCGCATTATTCGTAAGTCCTGCTGTCAGACCATAGATTGGCTGCAGCGTATTCAGTTTATCACCGTATTTCTCACTTGGATAAAAGATCTCCGGATGTTCCATCACCAGTCCGTCCCGCTTACGTACCACTCTTCCCCGCAGTGTAATCACGCCACCCCTGGCAAGCGTATTACGCAAGAACGGCATACGAAACCAGATTACTTTTAAACTTCCTGTCAGATCCTTAACATATAGCGTCGTTACCTGCATATTCCGGGTTCCGGATACCTGGACCCTCCCAAAGATTGCTCCTGTCACGGTCTGTATCCTGTCTTCTTCAACCTCGCTAATAGGTACTGGATCTTCATAAACATCATATCCTCTTGGATAATATCTGATCAGATCTCCCACCGTACTGACACCGACTTTTTCAAATAATTTCTGCGTCTTTTCTCCAATCCCTTTGATTTCCTTTATACTGGTCTGTTCAATCATATATGCCTCACACAATTCCAACTCATAACTCTGCTACTAGATTCTATGCTATAAATTATACAGCAGCCAAATAATTTCTTCACGAAAACGAATATCCCCAGTGAAAAACAGAGCCAGTTCTGCACTTCAGGAACAATTCCCTACAGTTACAGACTTCTGGCTCTGTTTTATTCAGATCATTCTATCAGTAGGCTTATTCAACAGCAAGCACATAATAATAGATTGGCTGTCCGCCAAAATGCGCATCCACATCTACATCCGGATACAGGCTTTCAATCTCACTGATGAATCTCTCTGCATCTTCTTCCTTCACATCCTCGCCGTAATACAGGCTGATCAGTTCAGAGTCATCATCCACAAGCTGAGACAGCATGTCTTTCGTTGTCTCTTCAATCTCTTTGCCTACTGCCAGAATTCCCTTATCGCCAATGCCCATGATATCACCCTCATGGATCTCTTTATCATCAATATGGGTATCCCTTACCGCATAGGTAATCTGTCCGGACTTCACATTCTGAATTCCTTCTAACATTGCTTCTTCATTCGTCTTTACATCCGCATCCGGCATAAAGTTAATGATCGCTGTGACTCCCTGTGGAACCGTCTTCGTAGGAATTACGACAATCTCCTTATCCTCTACAAGATCCTTTGCCTGATTTGCAGCAAGCACAATATTCTTATTATTCGGCAGAATGAAGATCGTATCTGCGTTCACCTGATCAATCGCATTCAGCATATCCTCCGTACTTGGATTCATAGTCTGTCCGCCTTCGATAATATAATCAGCACCTAATTCTTTGAAAATATCATTCAAGCCGGCTCCGATAGACACTGTAATGAATCCCATCGGCTTTCTTGGCTCGTCTGACTTTTTCTGTGCTTCTTTTTCTGCCTCCTGTGCAGCCACCTTCTCTGCATCGCGAATTAATTTCTCCTGATGCTCCTCACGCATATTGTCAATCTTCATACGTGACAACTGTCCGTAAGTCAATGCTCTCTGGATAGCCAGACCCGGATCATTGGTATGCACATGTACCTTTACCACATCATCATCTGCCACACATACGATTGAATCTCCGATGGAAGACAGATATGCCTTGAATTCATGCTCATCATTCTCTGTGAATTCTTTTTCTGTTAATATGATAAATTCTGTACAATATCCAAACTTAATATCCGCTGTATCCTCAGCACTAACCTTCGTAACAACAGTTCCCGTACTTGGAGTAATGGCACTATAATCAACCTCTTTACCCTGGAATGCGTCATAAGCACCTTTTACAACTTCCAGAAGTCCCTGTCCGCCGGAATCTACTACTCCTGCTTCTTTTAAGACCGGAAGCATCTCCGGTGTCTTAGCGAGCACTTCCTCAGCATGCTTGATCACTGCCGGGATAAATATCTCAAGATCGTCGGTCTCCTCCGCCATCTCAGCCGCTTTATCAGCAATGCCGCTTGCAACCGTAAGAATCGTACCTTCTTTTGGCTTCATAACTGCCTTGTAAGCAGTATCTCTTGCTCTTGCGCAGGCAGCCGCAAGTCCCAGCACATCAATCTCTTTTTCCTCGCGGATAGACTTGGTGAATCCTCTTAACAACTGAGAAAGAATTACACCTGAGTTACCTCTTGCCCCACGAAGAGAGCCAGAAGAGATTGCCTTCGCCAAATCCTTCATATTCGGACTCTCAAGCGCAGTTACCTCCTTAGCCGCTGACATAATTGTAAGAGACATATTAGTTCCTGTATCACCATCCGGTACAGGGAATACATTCAACTCATTGATAAATTCTTTCTGTGCTTCAATATTCTGCGCACCTGCCAAAAACATCTTCGCAAGCATATCCACATTTATAGTTTTCGTAGCCACTTCTTATGTTCCTCCTTAACTAATCGATGACTCTGACGCCTTCAATGTAGATATTGATCTTATCTACCGGCATTCCTGCAAATTCTTCCACCTGATACTTCACATTACTGATCAGGTTCTCTGTAACGGCTGAAATACTCACGCCATAAGCAACGATGATATGGAAGTTAATGCTGATATGATTCTCTTCGGAGATAGCCACCTGTATTCCTCTGGTAAGGCTCTCCTTCTTCAACAGATGAACCAGCCCATCCTTCATATTCACTGCAGCCATTCCTACAATACCAAAACATTCAACTGCCACAGTTCCTGCATACTTTGCAATCACTTCAGGATCGATTGTAACAATGCCCAGATCTGTACTCATACATCCTTTCATATCTTACCTCCCATTTCTATTTTAATAATTTCAAGACATAATAACAAAGATATTATACTCTTTTTTTCTATATATTACAATAAAAAATTCGTGTTCCCCATGCATTATCAATATTTTCACGCAATAAAAAACCCAGATTCCAAACCGAAATCTGGGTTTTAATTTACATTACGCACGCTCAACTCTGCCTGATTTTAAGCAAGAAGTACAAACATACATTCTCTTTGTAGCTCCGCCTTCTGTCTTAACACGAACTGATTTTACGTTTGATTTCCACATCTTTGGTGTTTTTCTATTAGAGTGGCTTACATTATTTCCAAAGTGAGCACCCTTTTCACAAATAGCACATTTAGCCATGACTGCACCTCCTAACGCTCATATATAGTCTGTCCTCCAGACTCACAACAATAGTATTCTATCAGATGAATCTTAGAATTGCAAGCATTATTTATCATTTTCTTGTAATTGCAGCAAAAATTAACAACAGAATAAATTATATCCTGCCAGTATACAAAGTATAATACACAGAACTTCCACAAATGTATTTGGCAGAATCAATGCCAGAATAATACCAACTGCCACCCAGAACAAGGCGAACCCTGCTACTCGCTTCATTATCTTCATCCTTGCCCATGTTTTGTATATTATATGCATCGTCCCTTATAATAATGACACGATTTACTCCACATTAAGGTCAAACTCGTCATCTTCTGCCGCATCCAGGATGTCATTCACATCCTCCTCTGTCATCTGGTCTTCTTTTTTAGAACTAAACTTATCAATTACATCCGGAACCATATCCAGGATCTTCGTCATCGTATCCTGATTCCTGATATTGACTAGTTTGGTGTGACCATTCTGTATTACAAGCACTGCACTTGGCGTCATCTTACCGCCAAGACCCCCGGCTCCTTTTTCCTTCTTATCACCGTTAAACGCTCCGGCTCCGATTGCAAAGGATACATCAACCAGCGGAAGAAGAATCGTATCTCCTATATGAATTGCGTCTCCTACAACTGTCTTGGATGACACTACCCCATCCATCCCACGAAACAGTGCCTCTACTGTTCCTTTAAAATTATTTTCTGCCATACCTATCTTCCTCCTATATGCTTATAATTCGAATTTTCTCACATGACGGTAAGTCATGCGTACTTCCTTGCACCACACAAGATTCCACAGAAGTTTTACAAAATAACTCATGCGGATCTTTCCTGCAATCTCAAAGTTCCCCTTAAACACCTTCTGCTCAAAATCGGGCTGGATAATCACATTCTCTCCGATCAATGGATACAGGATACTAACTCCCGCCAATAATTTCCCAGTATAATAAGGATCCTCGAATCCATAATGGATATTCGCTTCTAATTTCTTCGGTTTTAACTTGCGAAGCAGTCGAAATACCTCTTTCTTAACTTTAAGAAATGCTTTCTTATGAGTCTCATCTGAGATAAAATCCATAATCTTATCTTTTTTCTCCGATAATGCTTTTATTTTATCACAGATATTCTGAATTGTACATTTTATCTTTTCATAGAAAGTCCCGGTCTTTCGACAGAATGACTCTATCTTATGATACAGTTCTCCTATCTTCCGGATAACCTTCTTGCAGATTCCTGTAATTTTCTGCCATACATTCTTCCGTTCTTTCCGGCTGCCGCTTTCAGAGTCTTCCATCTCTTGGTCAGGATTGGCTTCTGCTTCTTCCACTGCTTTTTCATCTTCCTGGAAGTTTTCCGCAATTCCTTCAGATAATCGGGATTCTTCTGCAATCTTCTCCGTAATGCTTTTACTGCCTTCGTTGTCTGCTTCCAGGGATTCTTCCTGCCCCTTTTCGAGATCTTCTTCAGAACTTCCCATGGATTCTTCCCGCTCTTTTGAAGCCTCTTTAATGTCTTTTTCGACCTGTTCCACTTCTTTTGCAGATCTTTCGTGGAAATCTTCTGGCCTTTCCTCTTCATACGGCTCTTCTTCAGCATCTTCCAATAGTTTGTCCAATTCTTCTTCATACGCTCCTACCTCTTCTTTCATAGTCTGTTCATCTTCTTGTCCGCTCTGTATATGCTTCCATGCTATCCTGATACGCCAGGATAGCTCCTGGTTCTCATAGCACACGGTCACTTTCACCAGATGCAGAAGCCATGTAACCTTTGCTCTGACATCTATTCCTTCTAATGTCCCATCAAACTCCCCTTTGGCTTCATATCTGACAGGCACAAAAAGAACAATACCAATCAGCAATACCAGTATCCCCAGTATTGCCGCAATTATAATTCCTATGATTTTTAAGATCAGCAATAGAATATGTAGCATCTCATACTTCCTGTTCTTTTTCTAATATATAGGACCGAATATCCGCTCCCTTAGTCTCATTATACACTTCCTGCGTAATTTCTTCCACTAATTCCAGTGCATCTTCATAACCTTTTACAATTCCCACCACGAAAAAATCCTCATGAGGGAAACTTGGCTGCAATAACAATCTCGAATCATAGATTTCCAGATGATTCTCCTCATTCTGCGCCAATGTTATAATATGAATATTCATCTGGAATTTATTCTCTTCCAGTTTCCTGATAATCTTCTCTTTCTTTTTCTCTAGGCCTTCCATCAGATAGAGATGCTTATAATACCGCATATTCTCACTCCTCTTATTTCCGGAATTAATAGTAGTAAGCGTCGAATACCTGCTTTGCAATATTCACCGCTTTGGCTGAACCGTCAGACGATTCAATGATCACGCTGATTACCAGTTCGGGATTGTCCACATTCGTCATACCGATGAACCATGAATGATCTTTCTCCTTGTCTGAACTATACTCCGCCGTCCCAGTCTTGCCTGCAGCCGTATATCCTTGACCGCTTAACACAGATGCCGTACCGTAATCTACAACACCTTTCATCAACTGTTTTAACTGAGCGGCTTCTTCTGCTGTCATCAAAGTTCCATATTCTTCCGGCATGTTCTTTTCCACTTCCTGTCCGGAATAATTCGTCACCGTATCTACAAGATAAGGCTTCATCAATGTTCCGCCATTGGCAATTGCCGCCGTGATCAGTGCCATATGATAAGGGCTCACCTGTGTTTTGCCCTGTCCCATCGCTGTCATCATCTTATCTGCACTGCTTGATTCGGATTCCAGTGAAAAACTGCTCTTGCTGTAAGGCAGCACAGACGGAAGTTTGGAACCAAACAGTAATCCCTTCGTAGTCTCCTGAAATTTCTTTGTGTCCAGAGATAAGCCGATATTCGAAAAAGACGCATTACAGGAATACGCCAGACTGTCCTGAAAATTCACCGGTCCATGAACATTCCCGCCGTAGCAGTGAATGGTGACGCCATCCTGCTCAATTGCTCCCGTACAATTATAACTATATGATGCATATCCTACGTTCTCACGCATATACTCCAACGCCGTTACCACCTTGAATGTTGAACCGGGTGCATACTGTCCTTGAGTCGCACGATTCAGCAATACACTGTTTTCATCCGAGTTCAACGCTTCCCAATTTGCCGCAACTGTATTCGGATCAAAATCCGGTTTGGATACCATCGCAAGAATCTTGCCGGTCGCCGGCTCTATCACTACAACCGCTCCTTTATAACTGCCCATCGCATTATATGCAGCCTGCTGCAGGTTCAGATCAAGCGTCGTTACCACCGTATCTCCCATATTCTTCTTGTCCTGGAACTCATTGACCAGTTTCTCCAAAAAGAATGCATGGGACGTCAGAAGATCATAGTTCTCTACCGATTCCAGTCCCGATTTGCCCTGATCACTATAACCTATCACATGGGCAAACATATTACCGTACGGATACTCCCTTGCCTCTTCGCCATCTACCATAACACTTTTGGCAAGCACATTACCACTCTTATCTACGATATTTCCTCTGGTCACCCTGTCTGCATAAGCATCCAGCCTTGCGTTATATGGACTTCTTATAATCTCTTCACTTCTAACCACCTGAAAATACGCAATATATCCCATCATCACAAGGAACAGTGCCACAAAGATATAAGTCACCCTAGCGAACTCTTTGTTCCTTGCGCGTTTTGCCTTGACCTTGCGCTTGTCGTCTCGGTTGGCTTCTCTGCGGTCTTTCCGGGACATCTCCCGCTTTTCTTGGTCTCTTTTTATTCTCTTGTCCGCTTCTCTTTGCTCGTAGCCTTTCCTTTTTCTTTCTCTCAATATCTTCTTCCTCGTCTTCCCTTAATATATACAACCCCTGAATAATCGCAAACATAATCAATGTACTGATCAGTGAACTTCCACCGTAACTTACCAACGGTAATGTTACACCCGTAGAAGGAATGAACTTTGTCACTCCGCCGATATTCAAAAACACTTGAAATATATAACAGGTTCCAAGCCCTAATGCTACCATCTTATAGAATATGTCATGAAGTTGCATTGCAATATTCAAAAACATGACATAACAGCTAACACAGATCAAAATCAGACACAATGCAAATATAATTCCCATCTCCTCCGCAATCACCGAAAAGATGAAGTCCGAATCTCTGACCGGTATATCCTCCGGCATTCCCTGATACAGTCCCATTCCAAACCATCCACCCGTGCCGATAGCAAAAAGTGACTGCGCCACCTGGTATCCCCCATCATCATATGCTGCAAATGGATCTTTCCAGGCAACCACTCTGGTCTTCACATGATCGAACAGATGATATGCCACCACCGATGCTGCACTGCCCGCACCCAGCCCTGCCAGAATATATAACGGCTGGTGTGTAGCCACATAAAGCATTGCCAGATATACAACGAATATAATCAACGCTGCTCCCAGATCCTTCGACACTACCAGAATCAGCACATGGAATGCCGCAAGCGCTGTTGTGATCACAATATTCCTGAATTCCAAAGACATCTTAAAACTGGATGCCACAAAGAATACAAAGATAATCTTCACCAATTCAGAAGGCTGTATACTGATACCACCGATTGTAAAGCCAAGCATAGCACCATAAGATACCTGCCCAACTACCACAACCACCGCAAGGGATACGATTCCCGCAATCGCATACAGATTCTTCCACTCTGACAGTTTTTTAAACTTCCGGATAATAACCGGAACTACCAGACTTAAAGCAATCGCTCCCGCAACAATGATATACTGTTTTACCGCACTTTCATAATTCAGTCTGGTAAGCACGATTAATCCAATGCAAAGCAGCATACACATATTATTGATGACCAGTCTGGATACTTTTGGATAAATATTCGTATACAGGATAATAGTAGCACTAAAAAGAACTACTTGCATCAGATAGAATCCAAGCATCTTAATATCCTCTGTCTCCAGATACATAACCAAAAAAGCAATGACATGTATCATATACATCAATATGTTCTGCCGTCTAAGCATACTTTTCTTTTTGTCTGGATCGTAATACCCGAAGATGCTAAAGCACAGATATGTATACATCGTAACCAGCACAATCATCAGATATTTCGACAATTCAACAACTATATTTACCAAATCTCCACCTACTTTACGCCCCTCTTAAAATGTCCTCTTGTAAATTCCATCTCTGGTACAGCGACCTCCTTATGATGAAGGAATGCATCTATATACAGTTTCATAATCCCCATCATCTCACCAGCCGTCTCCATCGTAAAATCAAGACGCAATTCACCCGGAGCCAATTTTCTGATCTCTTCTGCCTTATCCGCAAGGAACAGCGGCGCAGAATTATAAATAATATTATAACAGTACCTGCAGCATTTTTTAACCGCGAATTTCTTCTGGTATCTGTCATGGATATAGAGATATCCCTCATCCTTCGTACATCTGTCAGAAGTCTTCTGAACGCAGTTTGCCGTTATCATAACCGGCTGATATCCATAGCCGATCATAACCTGACCTCTGATGCCAAGCGCCTTAAGTTCCCTGTCATTCAGTTCTACCGGCGACGTATACTTCCGAATTCCTCGCTCAAGAACGAATGCTTTGCTATAACTGTTATATACGTACAGATTATAATCCGAACGCACCTCTTTTGCAAATCCAAGTTCCCGAAGGAGCCTGTAACTTTCCCAGTTACGGATTAGTACGCCATCATAGACAGATTCCCACTGAGCATAAGATTTCACTATCTTCTTAATAGTATCCTCACGGGAAATATATGGAAGCGCCAGGAAATATCGGTGCTTTTCTCCACTTCTCCTCACCAGGTCAAGTATTTCTGCTTGAAGTCCGACGATACTATCCACATAGATAACCCCTATAGATTCTGAAGCAATTGCCGTCCTCAATTGTTCTAATGCCTGAACCGAAACCGACAATTCCATTCTCTCATCCATTTCCTCTGGCGAACGCTTTGCTTCATGGGAAACGGCTACAATTGCATCCACGCTTTTTCTATGATACCTTTTTAAAATACATTCAGACAGCCGTTCAATCCCTTCCCTCCGAAGTTCATTCAACGCCTGCATCGGAAGGAATAACTCTCCGCGCACCGTTACCTCCAGCCTGTCAAACACAAACTCCGTATTTCCCGTCTTCCTCATCTGCTTTTCTACTCTTGCCGCATCCAGAGGCTGACGCATGGCTTGCTCCGGCATGGCGCCTTCATATTCCACCCGACAATCACCATATTCCAGTATTAGTTTAGCACGCTCTCCCAAAGAAAGTATTAAATTCCCATTAATTTTTTCTTGCAATTTAAAATCCGAGCATACAATCTCCTCTTCCATCCCGTCAGGGCGCTGGAACGAAATCATATTCTTCCCGTTATGTTGCTTATAATACCCGTCTGTATATCCTCTGCGCTGGTAGGCACTTAGAAGCCTGGCCCTGTCTTTCCCGTCCACCTTATACTTGCTTTTTCCCTCCTGTAGATAGAGGTCTGCATACTTACGGTAGATACTTACTACAGTATACACATAATCCGGCTGCTTCATTCTGCCTTCAATCTTAAAGGAATCAATGCCAGCCTCAATCAACTCCGGCAATAGATCGATCGTACACAGATCCTTAAGACTCATAAGATCTGCCGGTCTGCCACCCTCTACACTATAGGGCAGACGACATGGCTGGGCACACTGTCCCCTGTTGCCGCTTCTTCCACCAATCATACTGCTTAAAAGGCACTGACCTGAATAACAATAGCACAAAGCCCCATGTACAAAACATTCTATCTCAAGACCCGTCTCTTCCTTCATCTTCCGTATCTCATCAAGCGACAATTCTCTTGCCGGAACCACGCGCACGATTCCCTGTTCCTTTAGGAAAGACGCTCCCTTTGCATTCGTAATAGTCATCTGTGTACTTGCATGAATCGCAAGTTCCGGAAAATATTCCTTCAGATATGAGACAACGCCCATATCCTGCACAATCACTCCATCCAGTCCCCGCTGGTAATAAGGCAGAAGATAATCATATAACTGACCAATCTCCTGCTCCTTCAGCAATGTATTCACCGTAAGATAGATCTTGCGCCCATGAATATGCACATAATCGATCGCATCAAGCAGTTCCTCTTCCGACAGATTCTTCGCATATGCTCTCGCTCCGAATCTTGCTCCTCCTATATAGACTGCATCCGCCCCCGCACTAACAGCGGCTCTTAGACTCTCATAAGAGCCAGCCGGTGCCAGAATCTCCACTTCTCTGCCCATACCGTTACTTCCCTTCGCCAAACATTTCCCGTATGATAAAATAGGCTGTCCAACGACAGCCTATTTTTTACGATTATTCTTTATCTCCGTTTCTAACTGGACGATCTTCATCTGAAGTTCCTTATTCTCCTCCTTCAACTTGTCCATCGCCTTCTCTGCGTTCTCCAACTTAATCTGAACAGAGATCAACTCGTGCTTCAGATCATACATCTCTTTGTCTTTCGCCTCTATATCACTTTCCAAAGAGCCTCCCTGCTTCTTTGCCTTAAAGTAATCATCTGCGATATTCAGTGCAAGCAGAATACTTCTGGTCTCAGAACTCTGCTTGCGATAGCCCTCGCTGTTACTGCACTCCTCAATCTTATGATTCAAATATGTAGATACCTTCTGCAGATAGTCCTCACTTTCAAATCCGCTTAAGGTAAATACCTTCCCCCCTATTAATACTTCCGTATAATTCTTTGATGATGCCATTAGAAGCCTCCTCGAAATTCATAATATCTGATAATCATTATAAACTAATCTGATACAAAAACCAACTATTTTTCTTCAATTTCACGCGAAATTCCAAGATGACTGTATGCACTGTCCGTTACAATCCTTCCTCTTGGCGTTCTCTGGATGAATCCATTCTTCAAAAGATATGGTTCATAGACATCTTCGATGGTTCCTGCATCTTCTCCGATTGCTGCCGCCAGAGTGTCTAATCCTACCGGACCTCCTGCGAATTTCTCAATCATGGTAAGCAATAATCCCCGGTCTGTCTGGTCCAGCCCCTCTTTATCCACATCCAGAAGATCCAGTGCATAATTCGCCACTTCTTCGGTAATATATCCGTCATATTTGACCTGGGCAAAATCCCGGACACGCTTCAGAAGCCTGTTAGCAAGTCTTGGCGTTCCTCTTGAGCGTCTCGCCAGCGCATAAGCGCCTTTTTCATCAATCCCTACCTCCAGCACTCTCGCTGATCTTAGGATAATCGTCTTCAACTCTTCCACCGTATAGAACTCCAGTCGATTCACAACCCCAAAACGATCCCTGAGCGGTGCCGTCAGCATCCCAGCTCTTGTAGTCGCCCCAACCAGCGTAAACTTCGGCAGTTCCAACCGGATTGATCTTGCGCTTGCCCCTTTTCCAATCATAATATCTATGGCATAATCCTCCATCGCCGGATAGAGCACCTCCTCTACCTGCCGGTTCAGCCTATGTATCTCATCTACAAATAGGACATCTCCCTCCTGAAGATTATTCAGGATTGCCGCCATCTCCCCCGGCTTCTCAATCGCAGGGCCCGACGTGATCTTAATATTTACATTCATCTCATTCGCTATAATCCCGGCAAGCGTAGTCTTTCCAAGCCCCGGAGGTCCATAGAACAGCACATGGTCTAATGCCTCATTCCTTGCCTTGGCAGCCTCAATATAGATCTTCAGAGTCTCTTTCGCCTTCGCCTGTCCGATATAATCCTCAAGCATCTGAGGCCGCAGATGATTCTCTATCTTAATATCCTCTTCCAGATTCTCTGTCGTAATAATTCGTCTGCTCATCTTAATCACCCTGTGTTAAAACATCATATGCTTAAGCGCCTGCTTTAACACATCTTCCACTCCCATAGTCTCGTCTAATTCTACCTGTTTGACTGCTTTCAGTGCTTCAGTATTGCCATATCCCAATGCAACCAGAGCCTGTACCGCCTCACTCTGCATTTCACTATGATAAGCAGCGCTGCCTGATACATCCATATCCGTGACACTATGCTCCAAAGCATCCTCCAGACGCAGTTTATCCTTCAGTTCCAGGATTAGCTTCTCCGCAGTCTTCTTCCCGATTCCCGGTGCCGCGCAGATGGCTTTCACATCATTCGATGCAACAGCGAACCGAAGATCATCCGGGCTTAAGGCTGCCAGAATCCCTAATCCGCCTTTTGGACCAATTCCATTCACTCCAATCAGCAACTTAAATACCTGTAGATCGTCTCTCGTCAGAAATCCGTATAACTGCATGGCATCTTCCTTTACATTCAGATAGGTATGTATCTTCACTTCCTTACCCACAGGCGGCAGCGCTCCCATTGCCCGCCCTGACATATAGACACCATATCCAACGCCTCCTACATCAATAATAATCTTGTCTTCTTCGAATGCCGCCAGCATCCCCCTTAGATAAGATATCATAATCTCCTCCTACAATTGTATATTTACCAGTCTTTTCAACATCTCATTCGCTACGATTCCGATCATCAGCCCGGTAATCATTCCGGCGATCAAAAGCACCGGAACATAATATGCTACACTGAATGTCTCTACAACCAACATAGCCACAACCAACTGTCCGATATTGTGAAATACGCCGCCGGCGATACTGATCCCCATAACACTGAAGCCCTCCCGCTTCTTAAGAAGAGCCATTACGGTCAGACTCAAAATTCCTCCTGCAAGACTATATATAATACTAAAATAATTACCAAAAATAAAACCAGACAATAGTACTCTGACCACCGATAACAGATAAGTCTCTCTTAACTTCATCTTATATAATGCTATCACAATAATCAGATTCGCCAGTCCCAACTTGACACCTGGAATTCCAAAATTGATCGGTATCAAAGTCTCCACATAACTAAAAATCAAAGCCAATGCTGTAAATACGCCAAAATATGCCACTCTGCTTCTCACGCAATCTTCCTCCCAGTATCTTCATCCCCAGCCAAACTCTTTCATCAGTTCGCTACAGCATCATACTCACTGCTTTCACTGCTTTCTACCGTTACAACCGCTTTATTCGGAAGGCAGATGATACTCTCGTGATTCATGGACACTGCTTTCTGATGCACACACAACTGATCCGGGCAATCCGCCTCTATCATCTTAGCCCTTCCATTCTTAATCTGAAGAATATTAGTGCCCCCATTGATCTCAATCTCCTGATCCTCAGACAAACTATAAGTCCCCTGAATCACACCGTCTACCTTAACAGTCACTTTACTCGCCCCTTTACCTCCTATAAACACATGGACAAGAGTCACCAGCACAGCCACACATACAATAATCCCTATCAGCATCCAGTCCTTCTTCTTCAAACCATTCTTCATATCTTCTACCTCTTTCATTCTCCATGAACCCTATACGAACCATTTTAACACAACAAATCTAACCCTTCAACCACATGTTCGATTGCATATCTTATTTTTTGTGTTATACTTAATCGTAGGCTAAGAGCCGCACCATCCTAACAATCACGAGGTGTTTTATGAGATTAAAAAGAATAACCGCATTACTGACATCCGCTGTTCTTCTTCTGTCCGGCTGTTCCGGACTTCCCAAAGAACGCAACCAGACCTACACAGACACTCTTTTCGATACGGTAATCAAGATCGATATCTATGACGCTATCGACGATGATGTATTAAAAGGCTGCGAGAAACTCTGCAAAAAATACGATGCTATGTTCTCGAACAAAGTGGAAGACAGCGAGATATCACAGATCAATCATGCAGGTGGCAATCCTGTAGAGGTTTCCAAGGAGACCATCACTTTAATAAAAAAAGGGATCTATTACAGCGAATTATCCAAAGGTGTATTCGATATCACCATTGCTCCTGTATCTGACCTATGGGATTTTAAATCCGAAGAGGCAGCCGTTCCCGCACCAGATGCAGTTACCAGTGCAGTCAGTCATGTCAATTATAACAATATCATTATCAAAGATAATACCGTCCGGTTGACCGATCCTAATGCCGGAATTGACGTGGGAGCCATTGCCAAAGGATATATTGCGGATCGCTTAAAAGATTACCTGGAGAGCCAGGGTGTAGAACATGCTATGATCAATCTTGGTGGAAATGTACTCGCCATGGGGAATAAGCTAGACGGGTCAGATTATAACATCGGTATCCAGAAACCGTTTGACGAAACCGGCAGCCCGATTACCTCTGTCAAAATATCCAACAAATCCGTTGTAACCTCTGGCATATACCAGCGGTACTTCGAGGCAGATGGCAAGATCTATCATCATATTCTGAATCCGAACACTGGTTATCCTTGTGAAAACAATCTGAACAGTGTAACGATCATTACCAATTCATCACTTACTGCCGATGCATTAAGCACCACCTGCTTCCTGCTGGGCTATGATGAAGGCATGAAACTGATTAATCAATTAGATAATGTAGATGCGATATTCATCACCAATGATAACAAACTTCATTATTCCAGGAATTTTCAGAACAAATAATTCAGCAGTATATATAAAACCCTCACGGTTAACATCCGCGAGGGTTTTCTTATAACTCTTCTTCTCCTGTCTAATAGACACCATAAGATCCAAAAAGTGCAACACCAAAAATTGCAATGAACACGATATAGATCAGTAAACATACACCTGTTATAATCAGAGAGGCACGGCAATAATTTCTTCTGTTGATGTTGCCAGTCTTACTGAACGCCCACACAAAATAAAAGATTATTCCTACACAAGGAATCATCGGTGCTAATATAGTAAGTACCCACTCTCCCATCGTCAGAGGACGCATATCCATTCCCTGATTATTTACCTGGTTATATGATCCTGTATTATAGTTATAATTATCCTGATAGTTGTAACCCTGATTATTATAGTTATTCTGCTGATAATTATAACCACCCTGCTGATACCCATTCTGCCCTGCATACTGATATGTCTGACTGTTGTATGGCTGCTGACCCGCATTCGGGTCGCTATACCGAGTCCCTGCATTCGGATCTGTATACTGCTGGCTTGGCTCCACCTTCTGCTGTTCTACATCAGGACTCGCATTCTCCTGCTTGGAAGCATTATTTTCTTCTGGTATATTATCATAATTATTTTCCATTGTAATATCCTCCTCATTCATCTTGCTCCTATTCTACCATGCACTTGCTACAATTTCAATTGCTATTGAAAACTGCGAACACTTTAGCGAGCAGATTCCCCGGATAATAACTCATAGGCGGATCTCCCGGAAAATACATCTTCATCCTCCATAAATAGAATAATATCATCGCAATCATTATTGCAATCAGCGTTATATTCAAGAACTTTCCTGCTTTTCTCAGGCGAATATAGCGGTTCCATGCGAATATCGCCATATATCCTCCAATCACATAGATGAATGGATGCATCCGAAATGCTTCCGCAAAATCCAGATGCAGCAGACAAAAAGCTGCCCTCGTCATCCCGCATCCCGGACATGGATATCCCGTGATTGCCACCAACAGACACAGGCTGTATAAGAATCTCTTTATGAACGCAAAATAGGCGATTATAAAAATAATCACCCATTTTGCTGATATCATATCTTCCCATAACTTATGGAAAGCATCACTTATTACTTGTTTAAGAGTACGTCTCATCTTGACAATTATCATCCTATAAGATAATCTTCTTCGGACATTTTGCAGCACATGCACCACAGTTCGTACATTTCTCCGGATCAATATGCGCAACATTGCCTTCTACCTTGATTGCATCAAACTGGCAGACTTTCTCACACATCTTACATCCGATACATCCGACAGAGCATGCCTTCATAACGTCTTTACCTTTGTCTCTGGAACTGCACTGAACCATATGCTTCTGATCATATGGAACCAGTTCAATCAGTTTCTTCGGACATACTGCAATACACTTGCCACATGCCTTACACTCTTCCTTGTCGACAACAGCAATTCCATCCACAATATGAATCGCATCAAATGGACATGCCTTCACACAGCTTCCTTCACCAAGACATCCATAATTGCATGCCTTTGGTCCGCCTGCCTGCATCATGTTCACCATAACACAGTCATTCAGTCCATGATATTCATATTCCTGATGTGCCTTGTCACAAGTTCCTGCACATTTTACGAATGCAACCTGGCGTACAGATGCTCCTGCCTCCACACCCATGATTGCTCCGACCTTCTCTGCAACCGGCGCTCCGCCAACCGGACATCCGCCAATCTCAGCCTCGCCCTTTACGATTGCAGCAGCGAGACCTGAACATCCTGCATAACCGCATCCACCACAGTTGTTGCCAGGAAGCACGCCAAGGATCGCTTCTTCTCTTTCATCTACTTCTACTGCGAATTTTTTGCCTGCAACTCCAAGGAACACACCAATGAATAACCCGGTGCCGCCTACGATCACAGCAGCAAGAATAATACCTGTAACACTCATCGTTTCTGCTCCCTCCTATATCAGCCCTGAGAATCCACAGAATGCAATCGCCATAAGGCTGGCTGTAACCAGCACGATTGGTGTTCCCTGGAAGGACTCTGAAATATCATTATATTCGATCTTCTCACGGATACCAGCCATAATAACGATGGCAATCAGGAATCCGACAGATGTTCCGATACCATTGATTACGCCCTGAAGAAGGTTATACTCCTTCTGTACGTTTGTAAGGGCTACACCGAGTACCGCACAGTTCGTTGTAATCAAAGGCAGGTATACACCCAGCGCATTATAAAGAGGCGGCATAGCCTTCTTTAAGAACATCTCTACAAACTGTACCAGCGCTGCAATGATCAGAATAAATACGATAGTCTGTAAATATTCGAATCCCAGTGGTGTCAGAATAAATTTATAGATCAAACCTGTAACAAATGAAGCAATCGTAATAACGAATACTACCGCTCCGCCCATACCTGCTGCAGTATCAACCTTCTTAGATACACCAAGGAACGGACAAATTCCCAGGAACTGGCTGAGTACAACGTTATTAACAAGAGCTGAACCAATTGCAATAATCAATAATTCTTTCATCTATGTACTCCTCCTATTCTTCATTTCCTGTTGGGAAGACTTTACCGCCGCATGCGCCGTTACCACATGAAGCACATCCGCCTTCTCCACATCCTGCAGACTCTGCTACCTTCTTGCCCTTCTTAGCAGCATTGTTCTTTATCTTGTTCTGAAGTGCTACAAGACCAGACAGAACAAGGAATGCTCCAGGTGGAAGGATAAAGATTGTCACCGGCACATAGCCGCCCTTGCCTGCAGCCGCATCAGCTAATGGCAGGATCTGCTGTCCAAAGATTGCTCCAGTACCAATCAATTCACGCACAATACCGATACATGTAAGTCCAAACGTAAATCCAAGTCCCATACCGATACCATCAAAGATAGATGGAATCACCGGATTCTTGGATGCATAACTCTCGGCACGACCAAGGATAATACAGTTAACTACGATCAGCGGAATGTATAATCCAAGTGAAGCATACAGACTTGGAACGAAACCTTCCAGCAGGAATTGTACAATTGTTACGAATGATGCTACGACTACGATGAACGCCGGCATTCTGACTGAATCCGGGATGATCTTACGCAGCATGGATATCAACATATTCGACAGTACAAGTACGACCGTTGTTGAAAGGCCCATACCTACACCGTTAATGGCGGATGTTGTTACCGCCAGGGTCGGACACATACCTAACATCAGAACGAAGGTAGGATTCTCTTTGACCAGACCGTTATATACTCTTTCGGTACATCTATTCATCTTAACTACCTCCTATTGAAATGCATTCTGATAATATCCGAGGGCAGCGTTCACAGCACCGGTTACCGCTCTTGATGTAATGGTTGCTCCACTAAGTGCATCAATCGGCTCTCCGTCCCCGCCGTCTTTAGATACTACGAACTTCTCAGCCTGTACGCCTTCATACTGTCCATAGAATGCCGGCTCTGTTGCCTTCATACCAAGACCTGCAGTCTCGCTAATAGACAGGATAGAAACACCATTCACGGTGCCATCGGCTGTAATACCTACTGTAACCTGAATGCTTCCGCCGAATCCGTCCTTATCCGTTGTAGTAACGATAAATCCCGCATCACCTACAGTACAGGCTTCATCAATCGTTGCATTCACACCCATGTCAGCAATTGCTTTGTCAGCAGCCGCCTGATCTACATCAACCTGCTCGAAATCATCCAGAGAAGCCTCCGGGAATACTTGCTGCCATGCTTCCTTCTTCGCGGTCTCTTGTGCTGCTGCGATCGGCGCCTTTGTGATCTCATATACAAGACCCAGACCCAGACCGGCAATCAGAGTGATCGCTGTAAGAATCAATGTATTTTTCAATATTTTATTCATTATTTCTCTCCTCCTTTACCAAATGGTTTTGGAAGAGTAACCCTTTCAATCAATGGTACTAAAAGGTTACTGATAATAATCGCATAAGATACACCTTCTGCGGAACCGCCAAAGAGACGGAAAAGTCCGGTCAGGATACCAAGCAGCATTCCATATACGATCTGTCCCTTCTTCGTAATCGGAGAAGTAACGTAATCGGTAGCCATGAACCATGCTCCAAGCATCAGACCACCACCACACAGGTGCGCGGTAATATACTGAGGATCAAAGAATCCTACATCAGGATTCGCAAAATGTCCGAAGATACCAATAAAGATTACGAATGTTACAATGTAAGTTCCTGGAATTCTTAAGTCGATTACGCCCATAAGAATCAGGAAGATCGCACCAATAATAATTGCGATCACAGATGTCTCACCAATGGTTCCAGGAATCGTACCGATCAGCATATCCATGCTGTTCACTGCCTCGCCAGCCTTAAGGTTCGCCAGTGGAGTAGGTCCTGATACACCGTCATAGATGAACGTCGTCATCTGGCTTGTAAATGAAATCAACAGGAAACATCTTGCTCCAAGAGCCGGGTTCATGAAGTTCTGTCCCAGACCTCCAAAGAGTTGTTTTACAATCAGGATTGCGAATATGCCGCCCAGGACACCCATCCACCATGGCGCGGAAGCCGGCATATTAAGTCCCAAAAGCAGACCGGTAACAACCGCACTCCAGTCATTGATTGTAATTTTCTTATGCATTAATTTTTCATATATGTATTCTGTCAGAACCGCCGATGCTGTTGTACAGATCAACATGATGAGCGCTGACAATCCAAAGTTCCATACACCAAAGGCTGAAGCCGGCAACAGTGCAATCGTTACATACAGCATGATATTGCCTGAAGTAACTTTGGAACGTATGTGTGGTGAAGATGACATTTTTAATCTATTCTCACTCACGTTTGTTCACCTCTTCCTCTTCTATTTGATTGATTATTTCTTCCTACGATTTGCCAATGCAATCTTTCTCATTGAACCAATTGCCTGCTTCAAAGGACGTTTTGCAGGACATACGAAACTGCAGGATCCGCATTCCATACACTCCAATCCATTGAATTTTGTAAATGTCGCCTCGTCATGATGTTCCGCATAATCTGCAAGTCTTGACGGAATCAGTCTGCTTGGACAGGCATCTACACAGCGTCCGCAGTTAATACATGCGGTAGGCTCAAACTTGGCAACTTCATCTTTCGTAAATCCTAGAATAGACGAAGAAGTCTTGGTAACCGGCACATCCAGTGAAAACATGGAGAATCCCATCATCGGTCCACCAGAAATCAGTTTCTCAGGCTCTACTTTGAATCCGCCAGCCGCTTCTACCAGTTCTGCCTGATTCATTCCAAATGGCACTCTGAAATTGCCAGGCTCATTCACTGCATCGCCACTCACGGTAACTACACGCTCCATAGATGGTTTTCCTTCAGCCACAGCCTGATAGATGCTGATCAATGTAGCCACGTTATCCACAACGCATCCTGCATCTGCCGGAAGCATCGCAGAGTTAATCGCTCTTCCTGTGGTCGCGTAGATCAACTGACGTTCTCCTCCCTGTGGATACTTGGTCTTTAACGCAAGTACTTCCATACGAGGCTCATCTTTTGTAAGTTCTTTTAATTTTTCGATACAATCTGGCTTATTGTCTTCCACTCCAAAGATACCTTTTGCATTATCGAAGAGTTTCAGAACTATCTTCATTCCGCCAACCAATTTCTCAGGTGTCTCCAGCATAGATCTGTAGTCCGCTGTAATATATGGTTCGCACTCTGCACAGTTGGCAATGATATAATCAATCTTTTCCGGCTCCTTCGGTGACAATTTTACCTTTGTCGGGAAACCGGCACCACCCATACCAACAACACCAGCGTTGCCGATTGTGTTCAGTATCTCCTCTTTCGTCATCTCGTCAAGAGGTTTTACAGCAGGGTACTCAACTTCCTCATACTCACCGTCATTCTCAATGACAATACTGTTGACTGTTCCTCCTGTTGGATTCAGATGCGGAGCAATGGCTTTTACTTTTCCTGATACCGATGCATAGATAGGAGCGGATACGAATCCTCCGGCTTCTGCTATCATCTGGCCTTTTAATACACGGTCGCCAACCGCTACTACCGGACTAGCCGGAGCCCCGATATGCTGGGATACTGGATAAACCAGGTCCCCTTTGGGTTTCACTTCGACAATCGCCTTATCTTTTGCCAGGCTCTTGCCGTCATCCGGGTGGATACCACCCTTAAATGTTAACAATGCCATCC
>CAMBRQ010000038.1 GCA_945870325.1 uncultured Dorea sp.
TAAAAAACTTTTTTAAATTCTCCCTTTTGACTATAAAAGGCTGAACTGTTACCAAAAAATGAAAAAAATTAAAAAAAGTACTTGCCTATTTGATATTTGTTTGTTATAATAGGCAAGTACGATACAGAGAGACGTACATAATAAGGCTCCGTGGTCAAGCGGTCAAGACGCTAGCCTCTCACGCTGGAATCAGGGGTTCGATTCCCCTCGGAGTCACGAAAGAATCCTCTTGAAGAGAAATCTTCAGGAGGTTTTTTGTTGCATCTGCCACTTTATCACTTCAACGCACTTCGTCGGGGACGGGGGTTTTTGCAATTTCCCCCGTCCCCAATTTAAAATTCCCCCGTCCCCATTGTTTTTTCGCTAATTATGAGATATAATAGAAAAAGCGAATTTATTAAATGTTGCCTCGGCGGTTTAGTGCTGTGGCAGAGCAAAGAAATTGGAGGAATTAGATATGTTAGTATCAGCAAAAGAAATGCTTGAAAAAGCAGTAGCGGGCCACTATGCAGTAGGTCAGTTCAACATCAACAACCTGGAGTGGACAAAAGCTATCTTAACAGCAGCTCAGGAGACAAAGTCACCAGTTATCTTAGGTGTATCTGAGGGTGCTGGAAAGTATATGACCGGTTATAAGACTGTACAGGCTATGGTTGCGGCAATGGTAGAAGAGATGGGAATTACAGTTCCGGTTGCTACACATCTTGACCATGGTTCTTACGAAGGATGTAAGAAATGTATCGAAGCAGGATTTACATCTATCATGTTTGATGGATCTAAGTATCCAATCGAAGAGAACGTTGCGAAGACAAAAGAACTGATTGCAATCTGCAAGGAGAAAGGAATGTCCCTGGAGGCGGAAGTTGGTTCTATCGGCGGAGAAGAAGACGGTGTAATCGGACAGGGCGAGTGTGCTGATCCACAGGAATGCAAGATGATCGCTGATCTTGGAGTAGACATGCTTGCAGCAGGTATCGGTAACATTCACGGAAAATACCCAGAGAACTGGGCTGGGCTTAGTTTTGAGACTCTGGATGCTATTCAGCAGTTAACAGGAGATATGCCATTAGTACTTCACGGTGGTACAGGTATTCCGGATGATATGATTAAGAAAGCAATTGACTTAGGCGTTGCTAAGATCAACGTTAATACAGAGTGCCAGCTGGTATTTGCTGAAGCTACACGCCAGTACATCGAAGCAGGAAAAGACCAGGAAGGAAAGGGATTTGACCCACGTAAGTTATTAAAACCTGGTTATGAAGCAATCATTGAGAAAGTAAAAGAAAAGATGGAATTATTTGGTTCAGTAGGTAAGGCTGAATAATTTGGTGAAAAATTCACTTGCCTTTTTCGGCTGGTTGAGTTATACTAACAGGCATAGATAGAACGAAGGCGTTCCGGATGAGATCTGGAGTGCCTTTTTCTAATTATATAGCAACATAAATATAAGATTAGGAAAGGAAACGTAGGAAATATGAGTGAGGCATTTAACGTAGCTGACATTTTTGGTGAAGACGTATTCAATGATACTGTTATGCAGGAACGTCTTCCGAAAAAAGTCTACAAGGATCTGAAGAAAACAATTGAGGAAGGTAAGGAACTGGACCTTGCGACAGCAGATGTAATTGCGCATGAGATGAAGGAGTGGGCAATTGAAAAAGGTGCTACTCATTACACCCACTGGTTCCAGCCTCTGACGGGTGTTACTGCTGAGAAGCATGATTCGTTCATTTCAGCGCCTCTGGAAAGCGGAAAAGTGTTGATGAGTTTCTCGGGAAAAGAATTGATCAAAGGAGAACCGGATGCATCTTCGTTCCCGTCAGGTGGACTTCGTGCAACATTCGAGGCAAGAGGATATACAGCGTGGGATTGTACATCGCCGGCATTTGTAAGACATGATGCGGCTGGCGCAACACTTTGTATTCCGACAGCGTTCTGTTCATATACTGGCGAGGCGCTTGACCAGAAGACTCCACTGCTTCGCTCTATGGAAGCAATCAACGAGCAGTCCATCAGACTGTTGCGTCTCTTTGGAAATACAACATCCAAGAAGGTAACTCCTTCTGTTGGACCTGAGCAGGAGTACTTCCTTGTAGATGCAGAGAAGTTCTTGCAGAGAAAGGACTTGATCTACACCGGACGTACACTTTTTGGAGCAATGCCTCCGAAAGGACAGGAATTAGACGATCATTATTTTGGAACAATTCGTCAGAGAATCGCAGGATTCATGAAGGATGTGAACATTGAACTGTGGAAAGTTGGCGTATCTGCTAAGACACAGCACAATGAGGTCGCACCTGCACAGCACGAACTGGCTCCGATTTATGCAGAGGCGAATGTGGCAGTTGACCATAACCACCTGGTAATGCAGACGTTGAAGAGAGTTGCCTGCCAGCATGGTATGAAATGCCTGCTTCATGAGAAACCATTTGCAGGAGTAAATGGATCTGGCAAGCATAACAATTGGTCTATTACTACAGACGATGGCAAGAACCTATTAGACCCGGGCAAGACACCTCATGAAAATATCCAGTTTTTGCTTGTACTTACCTGTATTCTGAAGGCAGTAGATGAACATGCTGACCTGCTCCGTGAATCTGCAGCAGACCCAGGAAACGATCACAGACTTGGCGCTAATGAGGCTCCTCCGGCAATCATCTCAGTTTTCTTAGGAGAGCAGTTGGAGGATGTGCTGGAACAGTTGATTAGTACAGGATCAGCAACACATAGCCTGAAGGGCGGCAAGTTGGAGACCGGAGTAAGAACACTTCCGGATCTTGCAAAGGATGCTACAGACCGTAACAGAACATCACCATTTGCATTTACAGGTAATAAATTCGAGTTTCGTATGGTTGGCTCCCGTGATTCTGTTGCAGGACCGAATGTTGTTCTTAATACAATCGTTGCAGAGGCATTTGCAGAGGCATGTGATGTGCTTGAGAAAGCAGATGATTTCCAGACAGCAGTACATGATCTGATTAAGAAATATGCGACAGAGCATCAGAAAGTTGTCTTCAATGGCAATGGTTATTCTGATGAGTGGGTTGCTGAGGCCAAGAGACGCGGACTGCCGAATATCAAGTCTATGGTAGAGGCAATTCCGGCACTTACAACTGAGAAATCAATTGCTATGTTTGAGAAGTTCAAAGTATTCACGAAGGCAGAATTAGAGTCTCGTGCGGAGATTAAGTTCGAGAACTACTCAAAGGCAATTAACATCGAAGCACGTACTATGATTGATATGGCGAGCAAGCAGTTTGTACCCGCAGTCATTAAATATACAAAGTCTCTTGCAGACACAGTTGTTGCTGTAAAAGAAGCAGGAGCAGATGCGTCCGTTCAGGCAGAACTGCTTACAGAAGTATCCGCATTGCTTGCAGAGACAAAGAAGGCATTAGTCGCATTGACAGAAGTTACAGATAAGGCTGCAGCAATGGAAGAGGGAGAAGAGCAGGCAAGATTCTACCACTTTGATGTAGTTCCTGCTATGGAAGCGCTCCGCGCACCGGTTGATAAATTGGAGATGATCGTAGACAAAGAAGCATGGCCAATGCCATCCTACGGCGACCTGATCTTCGAGGTATAATCAATATATTAATAAAGAGATTAGAAAATTTTAAGAACCTTGGACTTGGAATAGACATATGTATGTGCTATTCTAAGTTCAAGGTTTTTAGTGTATCATAGGAAACTTCGTTCCCTATACAATAAAACCCTCCGGGAGAATGCGCACTACGCGCAAGTGGAAAATGGCTGCTGGCGCGAGAATGTGCAAAGCATATTCTTTTTTATATAATAACAACGTAGGAGGATGTTCATGACGAAATATGAATTTTTGGAAAGACTGAGACAGGCCTTGGCAAACGATCTAAGCGGTGCTGTGATACAGGAGAATGTGAACTATTATGACAGTTATATCAGTGATGAAGTGAGAAAAGGCAGGAGCGAAGCGGCTGTCATAGATGAATTGGGTGATCCGTGGGCGATAGCGAAGACGATTATAGAAGCTGTAGAGGCTAAAGGGAATGCTTATGAGGAATACAGTTACGAGCCGCGCAGACAGAATTACTACGAGCAGGAGCAGCAGAGAAAAGGCGGTAATGTTCATGTGTTCGGGCTGGATGCATGGTGGAAAAAGTTGCTTCTGATCCTGGGAATCGTAGGCGTGATTATGGTAGTGGTTGCAGTGATCGGAGGAATTGTAAGTCTCCTTGCACCGATATTGGTGCCGTTGCTTGTGGTAATGCTCATTATCAGATTGATTGGTGGAAATCGACGATGAGTTTTATATTGGAACCCTCAATCTTACGGGTTCCAATATAAAAGACCGATGGGGGAGCCATCGGTCTTTTGAGGGGAGTATAAATAATTAATAAGGGGTTGTAGAAAGTATTCTTTCTACAAAACTAAGTATAATATAGAGTGAGCCAAAAAGCAAGATAAAAATTAAAAAAAACTTAATATATTTATAAGGTGGTTTTTGTGAAAAAGATACATAAAAAATCAGATGACGGACATAATAACCTCGTAACAAAAAAGATTAGGAGGAATTAACAATGGCTAAGAACTATAATTCATCTAACAAAAATGTATCTGACAAGAATGCATCTAACAGAAATGCAGCTGGCCAGAACACATCTAATCAGAATGCATCTAATCAGAATGCATCTAACAGAAACGCATCTAACAGAAATGCATCTGATAAGAATGCATCCAACAAGAATTCTAACAGCACAAACTACAGCGACAATTACTAGTTAGATATTCAGGCAATAAAATAAAGATGCAAGAAAGCGCTGCTCATGGACCATGATATGCCATGGGCGGCGTTTTTTGTGTCACAGTAAAAATAACCCCCCCTGCTATGCAGGGGGAGGGCAGATCTTTAGATATAAGTATGAGCTCCTGTGCTAGAATAAAAGTGGGTCTGCAAAACCACAAATAAAATAGTACAGGAGGTCCTAAGAATGGACGTAAATAGTTTAGCTCATACAAAATGGGAATGCAAGTATCCTATCGTTTTTGCACCAAAATATCGCCGTCAGGTAATCTACAAAGACATAAAAGCAGATGTGGGACAAATACTGGGAACATTATGCAGAAGAAAAGGGATAGAAATTATCGAGGCAGAATGTTGCAGTGACCATATCCATATGCTGGTAAGGATTCCACCGAAATATTCAGTATCAGAAATAGTGGGATACTTGAAAGGAAAAAGTTCGCTGATGATATTTGAAAAGCATGCGAATTTAAAATACAAGTATGGAAATAGACATTTCTGGTGCCGTGGATATTATGTAGACACAGTAGGAAAGAATACGGCTGCAATCAAGGCTTATATTCAAAATCAACTGAAAGAGGATTTAGAATACGATCAGATGTCGTTAGTAGAGTACATTGACCCGTTTACGGGTGAGCCGGTAAAGAAAAACAAGAAATAAACCACTTGGAGTGGTAGTAGGAAATCAAAGCAAACCAGCAAGCTCCTTTTGGGGCTGCGCCGGTGGTCTTGACTGGTAAGCCTTCGAAGGGAACTGCCAGTGGCGAGTCTTACAGGTGTGATATGAAAATATTACACCTTTTTGGAATTTTGGTGTCTGTTTTTCGAATCAGGGCGATGATAGAATCTAACCATCAAGTAAATGCATTAAAAACAAAAGAATCAGGGAGGGAAAGTGCATGAAACGTAAATTAATATCAGTGCTCCTGGCAGTATCCATGGTAGCAACAATGGCAGTTGGATGTGGAGGCAAAAAGAGGATTCATCATCTGCTTCCGATGACGGCAAAGTAACTTTGAAGGTGTTCTCTAATCTTCCGGACAGAAAGAACGGACAGGGTCTGGTAGAGCAGACAATTATCGATGAGTACATGAAGGAGAATCCGGATGTGAACATCGAAGTAGAAGCTCTGGATGAAGAGGCTTATAAGACAAAATTCAAAGCATATTCTATGGAAGGCATGCCAGATGTAGTAAGTATCTGGGGACAGCCGGCATTCCTGGATGAAGTGGTAGAAGCAGGTGTTCTGGCTGAACTTAATTCAGACGATTACGCAGATTACGGATTCGTTGAAGGCTCGCTGAATGGATATACATACGATGGCAAACTGTATGGACTTCCAAGAAACACAGATATCGGAGTATTCTATTACAACCAGAAGATGTTTGAAGACAACGGCTGGAAAGTTCCGGAGACTTATGACGAACTGCTTGCACTGGCTGAAGACATCAAGGCAGAAGGAATCATTCCTGTAGCAATGGATGGTGGAGATGGATGGCCGCTGGCTTGCTATCTTGCTGATGTACTTTACAAACTTGTAGGAAGTGATTATTCCCAGATCGTAAGCGATGCAATTGAAAGCGGCGATTTCAGCGCACCAGAGATTAAAGAAGCAACACAGCTTATGAAAGATGCAGCAGATGCCGGTCTGTTCCAGAATGGATATGATTCACAGGATTATGCAACATCACAGAACTTATTTACCAATGGTCAGGCAGCAATGTGGTACATGGGAAGCTGGGAGACATCCATGGCAACCAACGAAGATATTGATGAAAGCATCCGTACAAATATCAGAGTATTTACAATGCCAACCGTAGAAGGCGGCAAGGCTGCAGCAACTGATATCTCAGCTTGGAACGGCGGTGGATATGCAGTAAGCGCTAACTCTGAAGTAAAAGAAGAAGCAATCAAATTCCTGAACTATATGTATCAGCCAGAGAAACTGTCCAAATACGGATGGGAGAACGGCGTAGGCTTATCAGCACAGGATCAGAGTGAATATATGACAGGTGATGAGACAGAACTTCAGAAACAGATTGTAGACCTGTTGGCTAACTCTACAGACCTTTCAGGAAACCCGATCAACGACTGCGGACCATCTGCATTCAAGACAAGCATTGAAAGCGAGATTCAGAGCGTTACAAACGGAACAAGTTCTATCGACGACTTCCTTTCAACAATTGGCGCATCATGCAAATAAAATGAATTAGAACAGTTTGACTTAATATGACCGCCAGAGAAAGTTCCCTGACGGTCATATCTCTATCATAGAGGTATTAATCTTTTGACTTGCGCGAAAGGAGCAGCCATATGAAAAAACTATATAGTAATAAACTTGTGATTCTGAGTCTGGTACTGCCGGGACTGGTACTGTTTTTGTTCGCAATTCTGGCTCCAATCTGCCTGAGCGTTTATTATGGTTTTACTGATTACTCAGGAATGGGTTCATATAATATGATTGGACTTGAAAATTATAAGACATTGCTGCAGGATCCGACATTAAGAATCGCACTTAGAAACTCGCTTTACCTGGCATTGGGATTCATCTTTATCCAGCATCCGTTGGCATTGATCACTGCAGCGGTACTGGATAAGTTAGGCGGAAGAGGAGAGAATTTCTTCCGGTGTGTATACTTTATTCCAAACGTTATCTCCGTAGCAGTTATCGCATACTTGTGGAAATTCATCTACAATCCGGATTTTGGTCTGCTGAATAATATTATTAAGGCATTCGGCGGCAAAGGCGACATCAACTGGTTTAGTACAGACACTGCAATCTGGGCAGTATTGATCGTATTGATCTGGCATGGCTTTGGATGGGGAATGCTGATCTATTATACAGGTATCAAGAATATTGATCCGGTGTTATATGAAGCAGCCGCAATTGATGGAGCTAACCAGACTACTACATTTTTGAAAATCACATTGCCTCTTATGAAGCCGGTAATCCAGGTAAATGTAACGATGGCCGTCATATCAGCCCTGAAACAGATGGAGACAGTATATCTATTGACGAACGGCGGTCCTGGAAACAGCACGCAGTTCACAGCGAACTATCTGTATCAGCAGGCATTTAAGGCATTCAAGTATGGATATGGTAATGCCATTGGCGTAATATTCATTATTATCTGTCTGTTAGCAACAGTGATCCTGAATAAGATATTCGAAGACCGGGAAGAGACGAAACTTAAGAAATTGGAAAAAGCAAGAGCAAAGGGGGCTGCAGTATAATGGAACGTGCTGGAAAGAAAAAAAGTAAAATTACAAAGCCGATATTATGGATAGTCCTTATCATCGTGGCTGTCATACAGATATTCCCCTTGATCTGGCTATTAGACTTTTCGTTGGCAAGCAGCAATGAGATGTTCACAAGCGGACTTCTCATCATTCCGAAGAAGATTCAGTGGGGCAATTATGTAAAAGCTTTTGTAGATGGTAACTTCCTTTTGTACTTAAAAAATAGTATACTAATTAATGGGCTTGCAGTAGTTCTGGTAATTCTGGTTTCTATTATGGCAGCATTTGCCTGCCATAGAATGAGATGGAAACTGAGCGGTACCGTAAAGATGCTGCTCCTTATGGGATTGATGATACCGATTCATGCAACACTTTTGCCGAATTATAAGATATACAGTATGCTGGGACTTACCGATACTATGTGGGCATTGTTAATACCGTATGTTGCATTCTCGCTTCCGCAGGCATTATTTTTGATGACCAGTTTTATGTCTGCGATTCCGGTGGAATTGGAAGAAGCGGCGGTTATGGATGGCTGCGGAATATATAGGATTATCTTCCAGATCATTACGCCGATGCTTAAGCCGTCGATTGCTACTGTAGCGATCATGACGTTCCTGAATAACTGGAATGAATTCATGATGGCTAGTACATATTTAAGTTCGCCGACATGGAAGACGCTTCCATTCTCCATCCTGGAGTTTACCGGAGAATATTCATCCAATTATGCGGTACAGTTCGCAGTAATGGCATTGACAGCAGCCCCGGCAGTTATTGTATATATTATCTTGAACAAACATATTACGAAGGGTGTTGCTATGGGCGCCGTAAAGGGCTAGCATACATTAAAGGAGAACAGGCATATGGATAAGATTAAGCAGTGGGTTGATCATTTGAGTGTAAAGAAGAAACTGATCTTTTATGGATATCTGATTATTACCCCGGTGCTTTTTCTGATATGCCTTGTTCTTCTTTTTAGTAATTATAATAAGGAACTGAATAAGAGGCTTGAAAATGATGTTGCCAGCGTGAATACACTGGAAGAGAGCATCAATATGTTACAGACAGATATTAAGGATTTTTCCACGTATATCTGTATTAATACAGAAGTCCATAATCTTCTGAAAGCAAATAATGCGGAAGAATTAAATGGAAATTCTAAACTTTGGCTTGAAGATGCTCCGATGCAGATCGTGCAGGATATGATATCGCTGAAAGGGCATATTAAGACGATTGCAATCTATCCTGAGAATGGAGTGCGTCCTTATCTGCGGGGAATGGATGGAAGCGTCTATATCTCTGATATTGATCAGGTACATGAGATGGAGATTTACCAGCAGACGATTGAAAGTGATAATGGGATGATCTGGAAGAGTGTTTTAAAAGGCAGAGGAGATACTTATGAGACGAATCGTACAGATAAGGTTGTGCTGTACCGTGAGATCTTCGATCTGACGCAGAAGAAGACACTGGGGTACATTGTGATCGGGGTCAGTGAAGAACGTTTTAGTGATATGTGTGAGAACATTATTCAGAATGAGCGGGAAGGCGTGTTGATTCTGGATAAGAATGGCGGAGAATTGTGCAGAGCCGGTTCGATGGACGAAGAGGTGGAGTCATACCTGAAGAGTGAGGAGTTCATGAAGCAGGATTACCGGGAGCGTAAGATGCATTTTACCTATGGAAACTATGATGTGATATGCAGTCAGTCAGAGGCAAATGCGAGTATTGTGTGTAAGATTGTTCCAAGATATGGTCTGCAGATGCAGATACTGGACGTTGTATATATGCCGGTTATGCTTATGATTGGTGTTATGCTGGCATTATTGCCGTTGCTGGTGCTGATTTCCAATATCGTAACGAAACCTCTGAGACAATTAAGCGAAGCCATTGATAAGTTCTCGGCGGGAGATTTTGAACAGCAGGTAAAAGTGACAACACATGACGAAGTGGGAGAAGTGGCAGAGTGCTTTAACCGGATGGTTGGCGATATCCGTACCTTGATTGATGAGAACTATGTCATTACCCTTCAGGAGAAAGAGAGTGAACTGGCGGCGCTCCAGGCACAGATCAATCCTCATTTTCTATATAATACGCTGGATTCCCTATACTGGCAGGCGCAGGAAGCGGACAATGAAGAATTGGCAGAGACGATTCTTGCATTGTCACAGTTATTCCGACTGGTTCTTAGCCAGGGGAAGAAGGAAGTCACGGTTGGTCAGGAGATTGAATTGGTATCCCGTTATCTTCAGATTCAAAAAGTGCGTTTTGATAAAAGATTGAATTACGAGATTGAGATAGAAGAGACTGTAAAGAAAGCGAAGATACCAAAACTGATCGTACAGCCTTTTGTCGAGAATGCGATTGTGCATGGATTCGAGAATGTCAGCACTCCGTGTCACCTCAAAGTAACGGTCAGGAAAGAGGGAGGTTACATCCGGTTCGAGGTTCGAGATACCGGTATGGGAATGCGTCAAGATCAGATTGACGCAATCTGGGAGGAAGAGACGGAGCAATATGCAAAGCAGCGGGTAGGAAGATTCGCGATTAAGAATATCAGAGAGCGTCTTAAGTTAAAATATCATGACGATTTTAAATTAGAGATTCAAAGTGATGTTGGACATGGAACGACAGTGATTCTGATGGTTCCATTTGAGAAGGGGGAGCATAGTGTCAGTGAAGTTATTGGTTGCTGATGATGAGGATATTATTCGTAGAGGGACAGCAAAATATATTACGCTTCATACAGATCGGTTCGATAAGATTTATGAGGCTGAGAATGGGCAGGAGGCTATCGATTGCATTCTGAAATATCAGCCGGATATTATTCTTCTGGATGTACAGATGCCGCTTAAGAATGGGATTGATGTGATGCATGAGACGGCGAAGGCAGGGCTTCATCCGATTGTTGTCATATTGAGTGGGTATGATGAGTTCAAGTATGCCCAGCAGGCATTAAAATATGGGGCTAAAGAGTATCTGCTGAAACCTGCAAGAGCGGCGGATATACTGGCATGCCTGAACCGTCTGGCGGATGAGTATTTCGGAAAGGAAGAGCCTGATACCATAGAGGAAGAGAGCAGGCAGGGAAGTCATCTGGTTGCCATGGCGCGGGAGTATATTGCAGAGCATTATACAGAGAACCTTGCATTAACAGATGTGGCAGAGGCAGTCGGAATCTCCGGTGGATATCTGTCTACGCTGTTCAATCAGGAACTGAAGTGTGGGTTTGTTGATTATCTGAACCGTGTCAGGATTGACCGGGCATGCTGCTATCTGGAACAGAATTACCTGAAGAACTATGAGATCGCATATAAAGTGGGATTCCGGGATGAGAAGTATTTCTCCAAGGTATTCAAGAAGGTGAAAGGGATGTCGCCGAAGGAATATCGTTCCGGCAAGAGATGATGGAGGAGGATGAGAAGTGAAACTTACCTATATTACAACGACATATAAGGACAATAAGAAAGAGAGAGTCGAGCAGAATATTGCTTTTTTGCGGGACGATGAAAGGGAGAATGAGTTGATTAATCTCTATCCGAATGTAGAGTATCAGATCATGGAAGGGTTCGGAGGGGCAATCACTGATTCGGCTGGTTATGTATATTCATTGATGGATGAAGAACAGAAGACGGAGATGATCCGGCAGTATTTTGGAAAGGACGGCATGAAGTACCGCCTGGTGCGAATTCCAATCGACAGCTGCGATTTTTCTTTAGAGCATTATGAGGCAGATGGGAATGAAGCAGATGAGGAGTTTGTTGACTTCTCGTTTAAAAGGGTGGAGAAATATATCATACCAATGCTTGATGCGGCGGAAGCGGCATATGGAGACAAACTGGATATTATGCTGTCACCGTGGAGCCCTCCGGCATATATGAAGACCAATGGTGAACGCAATAACGGTGGAAAATTAAAAGCAGAATACCGAAAAAGATGGGCGGCATATATATGCAGATATATTGAAGAGTACAGAAACCGGGGATACCATGTGACGAAACTGACTCTTCAAAATGAGCCAAAGGCAATTCAAACATGGGACTCGTGTGTCTATACGCCGCAAGAGCAAAAGGAATTCCTGAGAGATTATATGTGGCCAGCACTTAAGGAGCATCATCTGGATGATATTGAGATCTATCTCTGGGATCACAATAAAGAGCGCGCATTGGAATGGGCAGAAGCGATTATTGATGAAGAGACGGATAAGATGATTGCAGGAGTGGCATTCCATTGGTATAGCGGAGATCATTTTGAAGTGCTGCGTATGATTAAGGAGCGTTTCCCGGATAAGAAACTGCTGTTGTCTGAGGCGTGTATGGAATACAGCAAGTTCGAGGCAGATGATTATCTGAATAATGCTCAGAAATATGCGCATGATATGATTGGTAACTTAAATGAAGGAATGGGTGCATTCCTAGACTGGAATCTGATTCTGAATGAGGTGGGCGGACCGAATCATGTAGGGAATTATTGTGATGCGCCTTATCTTTTTGATACCTCAGACAAGCTCCTGATGGAAACGAATATTCTGGGACATCTGTGGCATTTTACTCATTTTATTGAACAAGGTGCAGTGCGGATTGGAGTAAGCAGATATACGGATAAGTTAGAAGTGACGGCATTCAAGAATAAGGAATCTATTGTATTTGTGATTCTGAATCGTACGGAGGAGGAGATTCCGGCATATATTCGTATGAATGGTGAGTGTGCGGAAGTTAGGGTGCAGCCGCTGTCAATCTCAACAGGAGTCATTCAAGTGTAATCATCAAAGCAAATAATAGACGTAAAAACATACGAACTGGAATGATTCTGCAATGATATTCCAGTTCGTATGTTTTTTGTTTGATGCTTTATAATCGGGATGGCTATTTCTCAATGCGATCCCTGAAAAACTGAATCAAAGGTCCGTTAAATAATGCGTTACAGACAGTTCCAACACCAATAATTGTAGTAATATCACCCTTGGCAGCCAGACAGAAGAGCACGCCAATCACCAATGAAGTGATATCACACCCAACTCTTGCAGCGCGAAAGGATACCCGCTCTCTGGTGAACTTCTGGATAATCAATGGCAGGCTGTCATAGGGAGAAGTTCCCATATTTGCATGCATATAGAGCGCAACGCCAGAGGAGGCGAACAGTAGCCCAAGCAGCATAAAGAAGATCCGCAAAGGCAGGGTAATCTCCAGGTCGATCACATCGTTGACCAGCCAGCATACAAAATCCGCAATATATCCCACACATACCATATTCACAAGGGTTCCCATTCCGATGCAATGGCGGATGGTGAAAAATACAAGGATCAGAAGTAGGATATTGACGATTAACTGCCAATTTCCAAAACTCATATCCAAGAATCCGCTGATTCCAAGGTTCATACCGGTAAATGCATCCACGCCTAAGCCGCTTAAACGGTAAGAAGCAACACAGATGCTGATCAGCAGGTTGCCGATCAGCATGAATGCAGTTCTGTGGAACAGAGATTGATTCTGCTGCATATATTAAATCTCCTTTGCTTTCAATACATAGATTCTGGAATCGAAGTCGGTACATGGCTTCGCGTCTCCGACCACTTCGCCGCAGGATGCATCAGAAGTAAGAAGACCGAGATTCATTAGTTCATCTCCGTAGTGCTCTGTGCCATTTTCCAGATTCTCATATACCAGATCAGGATTCAAGCCCTGTAACTGTACACGGGTATAAGGTGCATTGACAACATTCAGGACTCTGTAGTAGCCAACAAGAGCGGTCTTCTGATCCTCGCTTACAACCATCCATACGGTCTCATTACCCTCAAAAGGACTCTTGAGGCGGTAGAAGGTTCCGAACTGCAGGATCTTGCGGTATTCTTTCATGAATACAATCTGTTCTTTTACTTCTTCGATCTCTTCGTCAGATAACTTATTCAGATCCAACTCATAGCCAAACGTACCGAAGTATGCCACATTCGCTCTTGTGTGAAGCGGAGTGTTGCGGAACACTTGGTGATTCGGTGCTACGGATACATGGCTTCCGATACAGCTGATCGGATAGCACATAGAAGTGCCATACTGGATCTTCAGACGCTCGATGGCATCGGAATCATCACTTGCCCATCCCTGCGGCGCATAGTACAAAAGCCCCGGATCAAAACGTCCGCCGCCACTTGCACATGACTCGAAGAGTACGTGCGGGAATGCTTTGGTCAGTCTGTCGTACAGGTCATAGACACCGAGAATAAAGCGGTGGAATACCTCTCCCTGACGATCAGAAGGCAGGGTAGCAGAGTAGCATTCCGTAATGCTTCGGTTCATGTCCCATTTAATATAAGAGATCTTTGCTTCTGATAATATCGTCTTCATCATTCCATAGATGCAGTCTACCACTTCCGGGCGGGAGAAATCAAGTACATATTGATGGCGTCCATGGGAAATATGGCGCTCCGGTGTCATAAGAATCCAGTCCGGATGTGCACGGTATAAGTCGGAGTTCTTATTCACCATCTCAGGCTCGAACCAGAGACCGAACTTCATGCCAAGCGCTTCAATTCTATCTGCAAGTCCAGGAATTCCTTTCGGAAGGCGGTCCGTATTGGCGAACCAGTCGCCAAGCCCGGAACGGTCATCGCTTCTTTCGCCGAACCATCCATCGTCGAGAACGAAGAGTTCTACGCCGCATTCCTTTGCCTTGGAAGCAATCTCAACCAGGCGGTCCTCTGTGAAGTCAAAATATGTTGCTTCCCAGTTGTTATTCAGAATCGGTCTCGGACGGTCTCTCCAGTATCCGCGTGCCAGGCGGCTGCGGTACAGATTGTGGAAGGTCTGGCTCATGCCGTTTAATCCTTCTTCAGAGTAGACCATGACTGCTTCTGGTGTCTGGAAAGTCTCGCTGCAGTCTAATTTCCAATCGAATCCCGTCGGATTGATTCCTACGGTAACACGAGTCGTGTCGTGGGTATCTACTTCTGCCTGGATACGGTAGTTGCCGCTGTAGATCAGGCTGAATCCGATGACGGGTCCCTGATGCTCTGTGGCAGATGGACGCTTCAGTACCATGAATGGGTTGTGCTCATGGGAGGAATGTCCTCTCATGCTGTCGATTGCAACGATACCAGGCTCCAGGATCCGATTCTTAATATGCCGCTCTCTTGCCCATGCGCCGGAAAGCTGCATCCATACATAGTCATGGTCCGGAAGATCCAGGCATAAACTCATGGCATTCAGGATATGAACTGCTTTCTCGCCGTCATTGGTAAAACGAGCGCTTCTTGCGATAATTCCACCAGTTGCGAAGATGGTATAGAGCAGTTCCAGACGAATATCTGTTACCACATCCTTCAAAGTGATGCACAAGGTCTCCGCTTCATCGTCAGACTCAGTGTAAGTAGCCGGAAGCCCCGGAAGTTCCGGCTTTCCGCCGGTGATCGTATGGGATACATACTGGAAATCCATAATACGGCTTCCATTCTCCTGCAATATCTCGACCGCCGGATGACGATAGTCTGTAGATCCGTAGACCGGGTACTCCTGTTTGATGTGCTCCAGAGAGAAGGTACGGTCTCCACTATATACATAAGAAGCCATCGGACGCGGCACCTTCTCTACAAGGTAAGAGAAGTCTTCTTTATCACGAATCTTCTTCCCATAGTATAATTGTCCGAGATGACCATTCTCTAATACGCTCATGATATAACTGATATTATCGTTGTATAGATGAAATGTTTTCGTTGTTTGATGAAATTGAATGCTCATAAGTGCGCTCCTTTCGTCGTTTTTGAACTCATTCGTATTTGAATTTATTATAGTGCAAAAGAATCCGGGGCGTTAGGCAAGTATGTTGAATGAAACAGTGAAAATGTTAGATTTTCTTCCTGTTTATCATAATATCGTCTAGTTCTTCCTGGCTGGCAGCAAGGCGGTTCTGATTAATAGCACGGTTCTGCTTCCGGTATTCTGTAGGAGTTAAGCCTTGCTGCGCTTTGAATGCCTTGGAGAATACAAGTGCATCATGGTATCCGCAGGAATGCGCGATGTTCTCGATGGAGAGATCCGTCAATGTCAACTGTTCTCTTGCGCGTGAGATGCGAAAACGTGTCAGATAGTCTTTGGGTGACAGATTCAGTTCATCCTTGAAGAGGGTGTACAGGTAGCTTCGGTTTACATTCAGATGGTCAGCAATATCGGTAACAGTGATTCCTCGGGAATAGTTGCTTCGGATATATGTGATCGCCTCCTGGATATAATTGCTCTCGGCAGTAATCTCCGGACGATTCTCCAGTGAGATCTCTCGTGTAAGGACAGAGAAGAATTCATAGAGTTTTCCCTGGAGATAATAAAGATTGGAGGTCGTAGAGCGTGTATGCTTGAGGATGCTAAGGATGATCTGCTTCAATTCACTCCCATAAGGAGACTGGAAAGTAAGCTGTCCGCTGTTAAGTCCGATGTCATGAATCAGGCCAGGTGCTTTGGTCCCACTAAAACCGATCCACAGATATGTCCAGGGGTCTTGTTCATCTGCCTGATAGAAGGTAACAGTATCAGGTTCGATCAGGAAGCCCTGTCCTTGGGAGAGCGTGTACTTGTGCCCATGAATCTGATAACTGCCCTTGCCCTCTAAAATGTAGTGGATAATGTAATTGGGGCGGGCAGCAGGTCCGTAATTGTGCAGTGGGTCGCACTGGGCGTAGCCGCAGTGGCAGAGATAGAAGTCTTTGAATTTGGGTTCTGATAGTTGCAGTACGTAAGAATCTTCCATATGGATTCCTCCCTCGTTTTCTAATGATTTTATCATAAGAAAATGTAACAGAGGAGTCAAGTGGAAAAGAATAAGATGGAAAGTATGTCTGAAAAATGGTAAGGTGTAATGGAAGATATTTTTCTGGCATCTGGTTTCTGCCAGGTCGGAGATCAGAGAAGGGAGAAAATCATAATATTATACAAGTAGGAGCAAGATTATGGAAGAATTATATAGGTTGATTGAAGAAAAGATAAGGAATGCAGGATATCCAGGGGAGATTGATGGAAGAGAATTCTATGATGAAGTCAGTGATGAGGCTGATGCTCAGGATAAAGGGACGTATGTTTTTATAATAAAGAAGAGTGATACTGTATTTTATCAAGGGTGTATGGAGATATTGGATGATCAGTTCGATCTGCATTATGTGGATATTCATGACGGGGAGAAGGTATATCACGTGGATTTTGATTGAGAGATTGTATTTCCGTCCGGAGGATGATGTCATACTTGCAAAAGCCCCCGCATAGATTGTAAAAACAAACTATGAGGGGTTTCATCATATGAAGGATTATATTGAAGAGAGGGCAGTAGAGATCGCATATTATATTATCGAACACAAGGCAACGGTGAGGCAGACGGCGAAGGCTTTTGGAGTTAGTAAATCTACGATACATAAGGATGTGACAGAGCGTTTACTGCAGATTAATCCATCTCTGGCGGCAGAGGCACGCAAGGTGCTGGATCTGAATAAGTCGGAGAGACATATACGCGGTGGACTGGCTACGAGAGAGAAGTATCTGCATCTGGAGAGGCGGTAAAAGGGTGAAAACGCGGCGGCTAGAAGTGAATTTATGCAAGGAAGAATAGTGTTTCACTTCGGTCTGCCGCTTTTCTCGAATCATAGAGTAACAGTTCAGCCCGTGCCATTCGCAAAACACATCTGCGATGCTTCTCCGCTGCTACGCAGCTCTTTTTGCTCATAAAATGGCGCTCTGCTCATAAGCCGGATTGTGTGTTCATTCATGCAAGCATGATTCGCCCACAATCCGGCTTATGGCTGAACTGTTACATCATAGATTGTCTCATAACAGTTTTTTATTGACAATAGAAAAAGAAAAATGATATTCTGTTAATAGTTTTATAGGGAAAGGCCTGCGGAAACGCGAAACCGAGAGGACTCTATGAGTTTTAGTATCGGTTACGGGTTTCTTTTTTTATTTTTTAGTAGAAAGGTAGGATCATTATAATGCAAAAAGAAAATAAAATGGGAGTTATGCCAATTCCAAAACTAGTAATAACGATGTCTTTGCCAATTATGGTGTCTATGCTGGTCCAATCACTTTACAATATCGTAGATAGCATATTTGTAGCACGGATTGATGAAGCCGCACTAACAGCGACATCCATAGCCTATTCTGCGCAAATGTTACAGATTGCGGTAGCAGTTGGAACGGGCGTCGGGGTGAACGCGCTTGTATCTAGACAGCTTGGAGCCAAAGAATATGATAAGGCAAATGCAACAGCAACTTTAGGACTATTTCTGTCCATATTAAGTTCTCTTATCTTTGTTGTATGGGGAATTTTTGGAACTGAGGTATTTATCCGCTGCTTTAGCATAGATGAAAATATTATCTCATATGGAATTTCCTATTTAAAAATCTGTCAGTTGTTCAGTATCGGCATCTTTTTGGGAACTCTAACGCAGCGATTGTTACAGGCAACGGGCAGGACGCTGTCGAGTATGTTTGCACAAATGGCAGGGGCAGTCGTTAATATCGTGCTTGATCCTATTCTGATCTTTGGCTATTGTGGAGCGCCGGAGCTTGGGATTGCAGGAGCCGCAATTGCAACCGTGATAGGACAATGGATGGCCGCGATCATCGGTCTTGTTCTTAATCATGTGCAGAATATGGAAATTCATTTCGTATGGAAGGAGTTTCATTTTCAAAAAGGAGATCTTATTGCCATCTATAAGGTGGGAGCGCCGACCATTCTGACACAGGCTTTTGGAAGCCTTATGGTGGCTGGAATGAACCTGATTCTGGGAGTATACTCGGATACAGCAGTCGCTTTTTTTGGAGTGTATTTCAAACTTCAAAACTTCCTGTTCATGCCTGTGAACGGTCTTGGACAAGGGTCATTGCCTATTGTGGGATTCAATACTGGCGCGAAGAAGTGGAAGAGAGTAGAGGATACATGCAAGATGGCATTGGGACTGGCAGCGGGGATTGCTTGTGTGGGAGTAGTGGTGTTCGAAAGTATGCCAGGAGTTTTGTTATCTCTTTTTCAGGCCGGAGATGAGATGCTGCAAATTGGAGTTCCTGCGCTTCGTATCATCGCGCCTACTTTTGTTTTGGCGGCTGGCACAATGGTGATGGGGTATCTGATATCTGGAATGGGAAATGGTATGGTTAATATGGTGGGGACAGCGATGCGTCAGTTGATCATACTGCTTCCGTGTGTGTGGGTGATGAGCCGATTTTGGGGGATTGGTGTTGTTTGGTATGCGGTTTGGATATCTGAAGTGGTGGCCGTTTTGTATGCGTCTTTGAAATTGAGGCAATATTTGAAAAATAATAGAAAAGATATTGTCTAGTTTTTATGTGCATTCATCTTTACACACATCAAAAATAAAAGAAATTTCTTGTTCAATTTGTACATTTTTTAACCTGTAAAATTGTGCTAATATGTTCATAACAAAAAAGGAGCGATTGTCATGAACAAGAGGATGGTAGTATTCCAGAACATTGATGATATTATAGAATTTATAGAGAAAGTAGAGAAGTATCCATACAGCATGGATATGAAACGTGGCAAATGTATTGTAGATGCCAAATCTTTGTTAGGGATCATAAATCTGGGCTTTTCGAAAGAGATTGAGTTAAAGGTCTATGTAGATGAATGTGATGACCTTTGGAATGATATAGAAGAATTTGTCGCTGCATAAGCAAGATGGCACTTGTACAAAGAGACTCCCCGGCGTATAATGAATACGGCGAGGAGTTTTATATTATGAAGAAAATGAAAATAGACAGAAGCAATTATTTATTCGACAATAAGGCATTGCTTGTATTAATCATTCCGCTTGTCATCGAGCAGTTGCTGGCAGTGTTCGTTGGTATGGCGGATTCTATTATGATTGCGAGCGTAGGAGAGGCGGCTGTGTCAGGCGTGTCCCTGGTGGATCAGATCATGGTGCTGCTTATCAATGTATTTGCGGCGCTGGCAACCGGAGGAGCAGTAGTAGCCGGTCAGTATCTGGGGCAGAAGAAGCAGGAGGAAGCCTGTAAGTCTGCAACACAGTTGATTTGGTTTGTTACACTCTGTGCAATCGTGATCACATTGATTGTATATGCGGGCAAATACTTTATCCTGCATGGAATCTTTGGCAAGATAGAGCCGGATGTCATGCAGCATGCGAACACATATCTATTGATTGTTACAGCGTCCATCCCATTTATGGCGATGTATAATGGCGGTGCTGCAATTTTCCGTGCAATGGGTAACTCAAAAGTATCCATGCAAGTATCCATCATTATGAACGTTATTAATATAGGAGGAAATGCAATCCTTATCTATGGGTTCCACAGAGGAACAGAAGGCGTTGCAATTCCGACGCTTGTGTCCAGAATGGTGGCAGCGGTCATTATTGTCGTATTGTTATGTAACCAGGACCTGACCTTGCATATCGAGCGAACCTTCCGTTACCGCATCAATTGGTCGATGGTGAAGAAGATTCTGAGTATCGGCGTGCCGAATGGTCTGGAAAACAGCATGTTCCAATTGGGAAAGATTCTGGTGCTGAGTCTTGTATCAACCTTTGGAACCTATGCTATTGCTGCCAATGCTGTAAGTAACGCTATCGCATTATTCCAGATTCTGCCCGGAATGGCAATCTCCCTGGCAATCACCACCGTAATTGCCAGATGTGTAGGTGCGGGTGACTACGAACAGGTTCGGTATTATAATCGCAAATTAATCACAATTACATACATCGGCACGACTTGTATGGTATTCCTGATATTTGCCCTTCTGCCGATGATTTTGAAAGCATATAATCTGTCAGATTTAACGGCAGAGGTAACCAGACAGATTATACGTTTCCATGGATTTAGCGCTATCTTTATATGGCCGCTATCCTTCTCTTTGCCGGGAACATTCCGGGCATCCGGGGATGCAAAGGCGTGCATGTATATTTCGATTTTTTCTATGTGGATATTCAGAATCGGGTTCAGTTATCTGTTGGGGAAATACATGGGAATGGGGGTATTCGGTATCTGGGTAGCAATGGTAATTGACTGGGTATTCCGGGCGATATGCTTTGTGATCCGATACTTCTGCGGAAACTGGAAGAAGAAAGCGATTGTGTAGATTACTTTGCAATTGGGAATGCGTTCTTTGGGTTTTTGAAAATGCAGGAAAATAATCTATATAATGAGGTTGCGAATTAGTTTGTCCTCATTTATAATAATATCACTACGACAAGAAAACGAGGAGGAAGCCACATGAAAAACGAATTAGTGATCGTCCTTGACTTCGGCGGACAATACAATCAGCTGGTAGCAAGACGAGTTCGTGAGTGTAATGTATACTGTGAAATCTATTCTTATAAAACGGATCTTGAGAAGATTAAGGCAATGAATCCGAAGGGCATTATCCTGACCGGTGGACCGAATAGTTGCTATGAAGCAGATTCTCCGACTTATTCCAGAGAATTATTCGAGTTGGGAATCCCGATCCTCGGTCTTTGCTACGGCGCACAGCTTATGATGCATGTGCTGGGAGGAAAGGTTGAGCGTGCGGATGTCAGAGAGTATGGAAAGACAGAGGTAATCATCGACAAGACAGATTCCAAAGTATTTGCAAATGTATCCAAGGAAACTATCTGCTGGATGAGCCATTTCGATTATATCTCCCAGATTGCACCTGGATTCGAGATTACAGCCCATACGGCAGACTGTCCGGTGGCGGCAGCGGAAAATGAAGCAGACAAGTTATATGCAATCCAGTTCCATCCGGAGGTACTTCACACAGCAGAAGGAACGAAGATGTTATCCAATTTCGTGCTTGACGTGTGCGGATGTGCCGGAGACTGGAGAATGGATTCATTTGTAGAAGAATCTATTAAACAGATTCGCGAAAAAGTCGGTGATGGCAAGGTGTTGTGTGCGTTGTCAGGTGGTGTGGATTCTTCCGTGGCAGCAGTATTATTATCTAAAGCGGTAGGTGACCAGCTTACTTGCGTATTTGTTGATCATGGTCTCCTTCGTAAGAATGAAGGCGATGAAGTAGAGGCTGTATTTGGAACGGAGGGCAATTATGACCTGAATTTTATCCGTGTCAATGCACAGCAGAGATTCTATGATAAATTAGCCGGAGTAGAAGAGCCGGAGAGAAAACGTAAGATTATCGGAGAAGAATTCATCCGTGTATTCGAGGAAGAGGCGAAGAAGATTGGCGCGGTAGACTTCCTGGTACAGGGAACAATCTACCCTGATGTTGTTGAGAGCGGTCTGGGCGGAGAATCTGCGGTGATCAAGTCTCATCATAACGTAGGCGGATTGCCGGATTATGTTGATTTTAAAGAGATCATTGAGCCGTTAAGAGATCTGTTCAAGGACGAGGTTCGAAAAGCGGGTCTGGAACTTGGCATTCCGGAGTATCTGGTATTCAGACAGCCATTCCCGGGACCGGGACTTGGTATCCGTATTATCGGAGAGGTGACGGCAGAGAAGGTTAAGATTGTGCAGGATGCAGATGCTATCTACCGTGAAGAGATTGCGAAAGCGGGACTGGATCGCGAGATTAACCAGTATTTTGCGGCACTTACGAATATGAGAAGTGTTGGAGTTATGGGAGATGAGAGAACCTATGACTATGCAGTGGCACTTCGCGGCGTGAAGACCATTGACTTTATGACGGCGGAAGCGGCGGAGATACCGTTTGCGGTGCTGAATAAGGTGATGAGCAGGATTATTAATGAGGTTAAGGGGGTTAATCGGGTAATGTATGATTTGACTTCCAAGCCGCCGGGGACGATAGAGTTTGAATAATGAAAAAATTCTGGAAACCCTTATAAACAGGGCATTTCCGGGC
>CAMBRQ010000039.1 GCA_945870325.1 uncultured Dorea sp.
GGATAGAAGGGAGAACTTCATCAAACACCCAGTGTTCAAATCGTTCTGCCGATGGAAGTTTGCTGTGAACGATCAGCCGGTAAACATCGCCTTCCGTGATAAAGGAGATTTCAACGACCTGCTCTCCAGCATACCCATACTGATTCACCTTCTGAACGACCCCCTCGCGTTTCGTTAGGGGGTCTCTGCAATGGCGTTTCACTGCGGCGTAGGGATTCACATACCCCAACGCTTTCGCCACATCGCTTGCACAGAAGAAGGTCTTGCCTGCCTCTTGTAACAACCGGATCGAACCAAACTCCTGGTTCTCGAACACCTCCATCATCTGCCTCGACTGTCCGCCATGACTGCCCACATCGGTATCATGGGTCTTCTGATTGAAATCCGTCATACCTGTTACCTCCTACTCAAATTTGTCTCGCCGGATTTCAGGCGAAAAAAAATAGAGCCTCGACCCATTCTCGTTTTCAAAGAATGAGCCAAGGCTCTATGTAAATCGGTCAAGTATGTGTTCGTCCGTCGATGGCAAAATTGGACTTCATTTGCTCCTATTGTCCACCAGTAATTTAACCCATAAGAGGTCAAAATGGGCTTGTCCACCAGTAATTTGACCACTATAAACCCATAAATTTCCGTTCAAATTCCATCAAAACCGAACAGTCCAGACAGAATTTTGGGCATAGAAAAAGCCCGGAAAATAGCGTATTTCCGGGCTTTTTTAGCATTTTTAAGCTGTAGATTATCGCTTGCTGAACTGAGGTGCGCGACGAGCGGCTTTGAGGCCGTACTTCTTACGTTCTTTCATACGTGGATCACGTGTTAAGAATCCTGCTTTCTTAAGAACCGGTCTGTAATCCGGATCTGCCTGAAGCAATGCTCTTGCGATACCATGACGGATTGCTCCTGCCTGTCCTGTGTATCCGCCACCCTTAACATTAACGATTACATCGAATTTACCATCTGTCTCTGTTGCAACCAATGGCTGGCGAACAACAACTTTTAATGTCTCCAGGCCAAGATACTCATCGATATCTCTTTTATTTATAGTAATGTTACCTGTTCCTGGTACCAAATATACTCTTGCGATTGATTTTTTTCTTCTTCCTGTTCCGTAGAATTTTGCATTAGCCACTGTAATTTCCTCCTTTCAACCTTTCCTTAAAATTTCAGTTCAACTGGCTTCTGAGCCTGCTGCTCATGCTCTGGTCCAGCATATACATGAAGTTTCTTAATCATAGATCTTCCCAAAGGTCCTTTTGGAAGCATTCCCTTTACAGCAAGTTCGATTACTCTCTCAGGCTTCTTGTCCATCATCTCTGCTAATGTAGTCTCTCTCATTCCTCCTACATAATCAGAGTGATTGTAATAAATCTTCTGATTCATCTTCTTACCTGTTACTTTAACCTTTTCAGCATTTACAACGATTACATAATCGCCTGTATCAACGTGAGGTGTAAACTCTGGTTTGTTCTTTCCTCTTAAAACCTTAGCTACTTCTGACGCCAAACGTCCTAATGTATAATCTGCAGCGTCTACTACATACCATTTTCTTTCAATCTTATCTGGATTCGCCATATAAGTCTTCATTGGTTTCCCTCCTGTGAATCATTAACATTTTCATGATAAATATATCGAAATCAGCAAGACTCCGGGGCTTTGGTTTCTTACTGTTTCTCCTTTTGTCATACTGTTTAATTATATTATGCGGCACCACGTGTGTCAACCATTTTCTTCAATTTTTTCTATACTTTTTCACCTATTTTTTACCATTTTTCTGTGATATACTATCTGATGCATGGCTTATAAATATTTTACGAATTTTCTTTTGGGGGAGGAAATTATCATGCAGAAAAATATAGATTTATTACATGGTCCGGTTCTGCCGTCTCTGACAAGGCTTGCGATTCCAATCATGGCAACCTCGCTGATTCAGATGGCTTATAACCTGACAGACATGATCTGGATCGGAAGGCTTGGCAGCAACGCGGTAGCTGCTGTGGGTGCCGCTGGTATGTATATGTGGCTGTCGAATGGTTTATCTGCCCTTACAAAGATGGGCGGACAGGTGAATGTCGGGCATTCCTTAGGCGCGGGACACACAGAAGAGGCTGCCAGATACGCTGCCAATGCTCTGCAGCTAACTGCCGCTCTGGGACTGATATTTGGAATCATATGCGCTCTTTTCTCCGGACCTTTGATTCATTTTTTCAAATTAAATAGTGCGGATGTTATCTCGGATGCAAGAATCTATCTGCAGATCACCTGTGGATTCGTGATATTCTCTTTTTTGAATCAGATGTTTACAGGCATCTTTACTGCAATTGGCAATAGTAAGGCTGCATTTCTTGCTACTACTGCAGGACTGATTGTTAATATCATCCTTGATCCGGTTCTTATATTTGGAATCGGACCATTCCCAAGGCTTCAAGTCATGGGGGCAGCGATTGCAACCGTAATCGCACAGTTTATCGTTACACTGATGTTCCTATATTATGCATCAAAAGATCAATCCCTCTTCCCGCATGTGAAGATTGCCAGGCTGCCGGACTCTTCCTATCTGGCATCCATCATCCGAATCGGTCTTCCGACTTCCATCCAGAGCATGATCTTCACCGGGATATCTATGGTCATTGCCCGGATTGTTGCCAGTTATGGAGATGCAGCAGTTGCCGTTCAGAAGGTAGGCTCTCAGATTGAATCCATATCCTGGATGACCGCAGATGGATTCGCCGCAGCGGTGAATTCCTTTATCGCCCAGAACCACGGTGCCGGATATCGCGAAAGAATCCGCAAAGGATATCTGTCCGCTATGGGGATCGTCCTGATCTGGGGTGTCGTCTGCACACTGCTTCTGATGCTCTGTCCGGCTCCAATCTTCCGTATATTTATCACGGAAGCCGATGTGCTCCCTATGGGAATCGATTATCTGGTGATACTGGGAGTCTCACAACTTTTCATGAGCGTAGAGATCACCACCGCCGGAGCATTCTGCGGATATGGCAAGACGGTTCCGCCATCTATCGTCAGCATTGTATTTACTGCTGCCAGAATCCCTTTGGCACTGCTGCTTACCCGGACGGTACTTGGTCTGAATGGGATCTGGTGGAGCATTACCATCTCCAGTATCTTGAAAGGAATCGTAATATTAGTATGGTTTCTATATTTTTTAAGGAAGGAACAGAATACAAATCAACGAAAATACACATAAAAATATAGTCACATCTACAATAGAATATTCCCCATCGATTTGTTATAATAATTTCTATCAGTCTGCGGGCAGACTGACAAGCCAAACGAATTACAGAAAGAGAGGACAACTTATGTGGGCTTATAACAGTGTATTTTATCAAATATATCCAATCGGATTCTGTGGTGCTCCCGTTCATAATGACGGCGTATGTGTTCCAAGAATCCGCAAATTAATGGACTGGTCTGAATATCTGGGAGAACTGGGCGTAGATTCCATCCTCCTGAATCCAATCTTCGAATCGGACAATCACGGCTATGATACCCGTGATTTCAAGCTGCTCGACTGCCGTCTTGGCACGAATGAAGATTTTGCCGAAGTATGCAAGGATCTTCACGACCACGGTGTGAAGATTGTGCTGGATGGCGTATTCAATCATGTAGGACGCGGCTTCTGGGCATTCAAGGATGTACAGGAGAAACGATGGGATTCTCCATATAAAGACTGGTTCCATATCAGTTTTGACGGCAATAGCTGCTATAACGACGGCTTCTGGTACGAGGGATGGGAAGGACATTATGAACTGGTGAAACTGAACCTTCAGAATCCTGTCGTTGTAGATTATCTCTTGGAATGTGTGAAGTTTTGGGTGGACACCTTCGACATTGACGGATTACGCCTGGACGTTGCGTACAGTCTGGATCATAATTTTATGAGACGTCTGCGTTCTTATGTACAGGAATTGAAACCAGATTTCGCTTTGATCGGCGAGGTGCTTTTTGGAGATTATAACTTAATCGTGAATGATGAGATGCTTCACAGCTGCACCAACTACGAATGTTACAAAGGACTCTACTCCAGTTTTAACTCCATGAATTTATTTGAGATTGCTCATTCTCTGCATCGCCAGTATGGTTCTGATCCTTGGTGCATCTACCGCGGCAAGCATCTGATGACTTTCGTGGACAATCATGATGTAACCAGACTTGCCAGCATTCTGACTAATAAGAAGCATATTCCACTGGCATATGGACTCATGCTTGGCATGCCGGGCATTCCTTGTCTGTACTACGGAAGCGAATGGGGAGAATTAGGCGAGAAGGCGCCGGATAATGACTATGCGCTGCGTCCTTGCTTTGAAGAGCCAAAATCGAATGAACTTACGGAATACATTAAGAAATTAATCCGCATCCGCCAGAACAGCGATGCAATCTGTAATGGTGCATATAAGAATGTGGTGATCCAGAATCATCAACTGTTATTCGAACGCTGCTCAGAAAAAGAACGCGTAATCATCGCAATCAATGCATCAGATGCTCCCTATACTGCATGGCATCAGGATCTTAACGGAGAGGCTGTTGATCTTCTGACAGATGAGACTGTTAAGATGGAGGGACATTTGGAACTGGCACCCTACAGTGTACAATACTTGAAGTTCCGGTAGTTTGCAGTTTACCGGGCATATGGTGTATCCGCAGGCATGCATTACTGAAATCTAATGTGTTATTGAAATCTATACGTGTTATTGAAATCTATGAATGAAAATCCCAGAATCAGTTACGGGACGCAGGTTTTAACCTGCGTCCCGCTCCTTATCCTATCGCTTATTTCATCTCTTCTCTTACTTCTTTGAAGCATTTCACAATGAAATCAATATCCTCTTTGGTATGGCTTGCACATACCTGTGTACGGATTCTTGCTTTTCCCTTCGGAACTACCGGATAAGAGAATGCAACTACATATACACCCTTATCCATCATACGTTTTGCGAACTCTGCTGCCGTCTTCTCATCATACAGCATAACCGGTACACATGGATGGGTTCCCGGAATAATATCGAAACCGTTATCTACCAGTTCTTTCCTATAATAAGCTGTTACTTCTTCCAGATGGTCACGCAGTTCTGTGCTCTCATCTAACATATCGAACAGTTCAATGCTTGCACCTGCAATTGCCGGAGCAAGAGAATTAGAGAACAGATACGGACGGCTTCTCTGACGCAGAAGATCAATGATCTCTTTACGACCGGATGTATATCCGCCTGATGCTCCTCCAAGAGCCTTGCCTAATGTTCCTGTGATAATATCCACACGTCCCTGAACACCGCAGTGCTCTGCTGTTCCACGTCCGGTCTTTCCTACGAATCCAACTGCATGGCTGTCATCTACCATAACGAGTGCATTGTATTTGTCCGCAAGATCACATACGCCTTTTAAATTACAGATGATTCCATCCATAGAGAATACACCGTCTGTAGCGATTAATTTTACTCTTGCGCCAGCCTCATCAGCCTCTTTTAACTTTGCTTCCAGATCTTCCATATTGTTGTTTTTATAACGGAAACGTTTTGCCTTACACAGACGCACTCCATCGATGATAGAAGCATGGTTCAGTTCATCACTGATTACGGCATCCTCAGCCGTAAGAATCGTCTCAAAGAGACCGCCATTTGCATCAAAACAAGAAGAATATAGGATTGTATCATCGGTTCCGAGGAAATCAGAAATCTTCTTCTCCAGTTTCTTATGAATATCCTGCGTACCGCAGATGAAACGTACGGATGCAACTCCATATCCCTTCTCATCATAAGTTCTCTTTGCTGCTTCGATCAGACGCGGATTATCTCCAAGTCCCAGATAGTTATTTGCACACATGCAAAGCAGTTCTCTTCCATCTTCCATCTTCACTCTTGCGCCCTGTGGAGATACGAACGGAGCCTCGCCCTTGAAAAGCCCTGCTTCTTTGATGCCTTCTACTTCTTTTGAATAAATGCTTAAAATATCGTCTTTACGTGCCATTGTTCTACACTGTCCTTCCTTAAACTTTATATTCTTTTTTAATTATTATTACCTGTAAACTTCTAGTCGTTAATGTGTGCCCAGTCAAGGATTACCTTGCCTGACATTCCGGAAATCATTGCCTCGAAGCCCTTCTCATAATCCTTGATATCGAAGTGATGTGTAATGATTGGAGAAATATCTAAGCCAGCCTGCAGCATAGTAGACATCTTGTACCATGTATCCCATACTTTTCTTCCATAGATACCACGGATATTCAGCCCGTTGAAGATCACCGTCTCCAGATCCACCTTCGCATCTGTTCTCTGAAGTCCCAGCAAAGCAATGTTGCCGCCATGCTTCATATTATGGATCATATCATGAAGCGCCACCTGTGATCCTGACATCTCAAGACCTACATCGAATCCTTCCGTCATACCGATTGCTTTCATAACATCTGTAAGTTTCTCTTCTTTCAGATTCACTGTTCTGGTTGCCCCAAGTTTTTCTGCCAGTTCCAGACGGTATGGATTCATATCCGTAACCACTACATGTCTTGCCCCTGAGAACTTCGCGATTGCTGCTGCCATGCATCCAATTGGACCCGCACCTGCAATCAGGACATCCTCTCCCAGCATATCATAAGAAAGTGCCGTATGAGTTGCATTACCAAACGGATCAAAGATTGCATACATCTCTTCCGGAATATTCGGATTACATGGCCATACATTCGAAGATGGAATTACCAGATACTCAGCAAATGCTCCATTGCGATTCACGCCAACACCTTTTGCATCTTTACAATTCTCTTTGTGCCCTTCCAGACAGTTTCTGCACTTTCCACAGGTAATGTGTCCCTCACCAGACACCAGATCCCCAATTTTAAATCCCTGTACGCCTGCGCCGACCTCAACTACTTCACCAACATATTCATGACCTGCAGTCAGACCAACTGGAATCGTGTGCTGCGCCCAGTCATTCCACTGATAGATATGTACATCCGTCCCACAGATAGCCGTCTTATGAATCTTAATCTTTACATCATTCGGACCTACTTCCGGAATCGGAACTCTCTTCATCCACAATCCTTCTTCCGGCTTCTCTTTTACTAATGCCCACATTAATCCATCATTCTTTTCGCTCACGCTCTTATACCTCCCATTTCCATCGTCTCCCCAGACGATATTATCATTGTCGTTGTCATTATAACATTCATGACTGCTATGTACAACGCCTTTCCAAAGATTCTTTTGTACATTTTGTCTTTTTTTTTGTATTTTAAGATTGTTATTATGTTAACTTTCACAATTTATATTTACAAACTCTTCTATACTCTTTATAATGCTACTTGTTGGTATTGATATGTTTTCCAAACCAATATATCAATATTATCGGGGAACAAACTTTTAAAAGAGAAAGAGAGGAGAGGCAGATATTCATCACACATATCTGCGAAAAATGGTATGAAAAACGCTATCAAAAAATGGAACAGCATCAGTCTTGTATTGAGAATCATATGCGGTCTTATCGTCGGTATTATTCTCGGACTGACAATTCCTCAGGTAACTGTAATTTCCCTTTTAGGCGATCTATTTGTTGGGGCATTGAAAGCGATCGCTCCGCTTCTGGTATTCTTCCTTGTAATGAGTGCTCTCGCACACATGGGCGAAGGACAGAAGACGAATATGGGATTCATCGTTGCACTTTACCTGCTTGGCAACTTATTCTCTGCACTTGTATCCGTAGTTGCATGTAAGCTTTTCCCAGTAACTTTGACACTGGCAGAAGCTGCCGGCGAAGATATGGCTCCTCCGAGCGGTGTAGGTGAAGTATTAAAGAACCTTTTACTTAACGTAGTGGCTAACCCAGTGGCATCTATCGTGAATGCGAATTATATCGGTATCCTTGCATGGGCATGTATTTTCGGTATTGCGCTTAAAATGGCATCTCCGGCAACCAAATCCATGCTTGACGACATTTCAGAGGCAATTTCTACCGCTGTTAAATGGGTAATCAGCTGTGCGCCATTTGGTATTATGGGACTTATTTTCAATGTTATCTCCACAGCAGGCCTTAGCGCTTTATTGTCTTATGGAAGATTGATTCTTGTATTAGTGGGAAGTATGGCATTCGTAGCACTCGTTATGAATCCGATTATCGTATTCCTCTGCATTAGAAAGAATCCATACCCACTCGTATTCAAATGTTTATCAAGAAGTTTTATCACTGCATTCTTTACACGTAGTTCCGCAGCCAATATCCCTGTAAATATGGAACTTTGTGAAGAACTCGGATTAGATGAGAATACATATTCCGTATCGATTCCTCTGGGAGCGACAGTTAACATGGCAGGCGCCGCTATTACAATCTCCGTTATGGCATTATCTGCTGCTAATACAGTAGGAATCAGCGTGGACTTTGGAACAGCCCTCATCCTTTGCGTACTTGCAGCGCTCAGTGCGGCTGGCGCTTCTGGTGTTGCCGGTGGTTCTCTGTTACTTATTCCTATGGCATGTAGTTTATTCGGAATTCCATCCGAGATTGCTATGCAGGTTGTAGGTGTTGGTTTCATCATCGGTGTGATTCAGGATTCTTGCGAGACAGGGCTTAACTCCTCTACAGACGTTCTCTTTACAGCCGCAGCTGACATGAGAGACAAAAGATTACATCCATAACCTTTTTGGGGACGTAGTAAAATGCATTTTTACTACGTCCCCAAATACTACCACTCGAATTTCTTTGCAAAATAAGTATCCAGATCTTCGATCTTGATTCTCTCCTGCTCCATGGTATCACGGTCACGTACCGTTACTGCTCCATCCTCCTCGGAATCAAAATCATAAGTTACACAGAACGGTGTTCCGATCTCATCCTGACGGCGATAACGTTTACCGATATTACCACGCTCATCATATTCGCAGTTATATTTCTTGCACAACTGAGTATATACTTTCTCAGCGCCTTCATTCAGTTTCTTAGACAATGGAAGCACTCCAATCTTAACCGGTGCCAGTGCCGGATGGAAACGAAGAACGGTTCTCTTGTCTCCACCTTCTAATTCCTCCTCATCATATGCACTGCACAGGAATGCCAGTACCATACGGTCTGCTCCAAGTGACGGCTCAATTACATATGGAACATATTTTTCCTTCTTCTCATCATCAAAGTACGACATATCCTGCTTAGATACATTCTGATGCTGTGTCAGGTCATAATCTGTTCTGTCTGCAATTCCCCACAACTCGCCCCAGCCAAATGGGAACAAAAATTCTACGTCTGTCGTTGCACGGCTGTAGAAGCATAATTCTTCCGGCGAATGATCTCTTGGACGCAGCTCTTCGTCTTTGATTCCAAGTGCTTTTAACCAGTCAAGGCAATACTTCTTCCAGTATGCATGCCATTCCAGGTCTGTTCCAGGCTCACAGAAGAACTCTAATTCCATCTGCTCGAACTCTCTGGTACGGAAGGTAAAGTTACCAGGTGTGATCTCATTTCTAAAAGACTTACCGATCTGGCAGATACCGAATGGAATCTTCTTCCTGGATGTACGCTGTACGTTCTTAAAGTTCACGAAGATTCCCTGCGCCGTCTCCGGTCTTAAGTATACCGTGTTCTTAGCATCTTCCGTTACTCCCTGAAATGTCTTGAACATCAGGTTAAACTCACGAATCTCTGTAAAATTATGTTTGCCGCATGTCGGACATGGAATTTCATGCTCTCTTACAAACGCTTCCATCTGCTCATGGCTCCAGCCGTCAATGTTATCTCCGATATCAATGCCATGCTCATGTGCATAGTCTTCAATCATCTTATCCGCACGGAAACGCTCATGACATTCCTTACAATCCATCAACGGATCACTGAAGCCGCCAAGATGACCGCTGGCAATCCATGTCTGCGGATTCATAAGAATCGCACAGTCAACACCGACATTGTATGGATTCTCCTGTACGAACTTCTGCCACCATGCTTTCTTTACATTATTCTTTAACTCTACTCCAAGATTACCATAATCCCATGTATTCGCAAGACCACCGTAGATCTCAGATCCCGGATATACAAATCCTCTGGACTTCGCCAATGCTACGATCTTATCCATTGTTTTTTCAACCATTTCCTCTTCCTCACCTTCTATAATCATAATTGTAAATTATTATACAGTTTACCCATTTGGTTTTCAAGTGTTATTCCACAATTGTTTCCAGGATTTCCAGTGATTTAAAACGTTTATCCACATATGTATCCATATATGCTCCCATAACCTTCCCTAATTGCTCAAGCACTTCTTCCTTCACCACGAATGTATACAGTTTCTCCACCGGAGAACTAATGATATACTGCATCGTATAAAGTGTAGACGGCAGAAGCCGAACACCGTCCCTCACCTGATATGCACATTCTCCGCACACCAGACCGCCTTTTCTTACACTGAACACCTTATCCCTATCTTTATCCCCGCATGTCACACACTCGAACACCTGCGGTCCCTCTCCATTAATACAAATGGATTTCAACTCATATATGTAGCGAACCAGTTTATCCGGAATCTTCGGATTCGTCAGCGCTCGCAGCGTCTGATAAAGAAGTTTTAAAAGCGCCGTCTCATTATTCGCTTCTCTTGCATAATAATTCGCCAGATCCATAAAATAGAACCCGTAGTATGCGCCCTCCACATCCATCCGCAATTCCGAAAAGTAATTGGAAATAGAGGCCGACACCAGCGTATAAGATGTCCGCCCCTCATATACAGTAAATTCTCCAAAAGAAAATGGACTTGTCACTCCCATCAGCGCACTGTGCGGTCTTCTTGCACCTCTTGCAAATGCCGCAATCTTTCCACGTTCTTTCGTCAGAATTACGATTCGTCTATCAAATTCACCAACAGGTGTCGCTGCAAGCACTATGCCTGTCACTGTAATCTGATTCACTGTGTCTGTCTCCTTCGTAGCAATCCATAACCTGTTTGCAGATTGCCATTCCCTTATAATTAAGATAATCTGTAATCTTTCCCGTTTCCACAAAACGGTTCCAGTATTCCTGCTCCATAGAATTCACCTCATCCTCAGTTATTATCATTCTGCAAATGCGTAAACGCTACAGTAAACTTCCCGTCTGCATCTTCTTCACACAATGAAATGATAAGGTTAGGTTCTCCCATTCACAGCCAACTTTATTCCTCTTCCCGATATCCAAAATTTTTCATCAGGAATTCACTATCGCGCCAATCCTTCTTCACTTTCACCCAAAGTTTCAGATTTACCTGGCAATCCAGCATTTTTTCAATCTCATACCGTGCGGTGCTGCCAATCTTTTTCAACATATTTCCTTGTTTTCCAATAATTATCCCCTTGTGGGAATCTCGTTCGCATATAATCGTTGCATCTATATGCATCACCTTATTCTTCATCTTCATACTGTCAATTGCAACCGCGATTCCATGTGGAATCTCATCCTGCAAGCAATGAAGCGCCTTCTCCCGGATCAGTTCTGCAACAATCTGACGCTCCGGCTGATCGGTAACGGTATCTTCATCATAAAACTGTGGACCATACGGAAGATATTTCATGACTACCTTCAATAATTCCTCCGTATTATCCCCATTTCTTGCCGATACTGGCACAATCTCCGCAAAATCATAGATATCCTTATATGCTGCGATCGCCGGCAGGACATCCTCTTTTTTCACACTGTCAATCTTGTTAATGACAAGAATAACTGGTGTCTTCACCTTCTTAAGCTGCTTCGCGATATGCTGCTCTCCCGCACCGATGAATGTGGTCGGTTCCACCAGCCACAGAACCACATCCACTTCATTTAGCGTGCGCTCCGCCACATTTACCATATATTCTCCCAGTTTATTCTTTGCTTTATGAATGCCTGGAGTATCCACAAAGACAATCTGCCCTTCCTCTGTCGTCAGCACCGTCTGAATACGATTTCTCGTCGTCTGAGGCTTATTCGACGTAATTGCAATCTTCTGACCGATCAGATAATTCATCAAGGTCGATTTCCCTACGTTTGGTCGACCGATTAATGTTACAAATCCTGATTTATAATCCTTTTTCATACACTCTCCTGTTCACTTGGGTCCCCTGTTAAAAACTTGTCACAGTTTCGAACAGTTCCTTATCCGCTTCTATCTTCTCTTCACTTCCAATCACACACAACTGCTCTGCCTTAAGCATCGCCTCAACCACTCTCGCAAGCCGGCGGATATCATCCTGTCCGGCTTCTAATATCTCTCTTCTCTCTTCCTCTATCATCTCTTCTGTCACTTTATTCATATACAGATTCATAGAGCGGTCCCCCTTCGCCGCCGGTGTCATCGGCTGATCAATATTACTCATAGTTCCGATAATATACTTGGTCATATCTCTTTCACTTACTGTAAAGTTCTTAAGATAATCCACCACGCCTTCGTATACCTCCACCGTACGCTTCAGATGCGGATCACGGTAAGATACCAGATAACCCTCGCCAATTCGATTAAAATTGCTCATACATCCATATGCACCGCCTTTGACGCGAATATTCTGCCACAGATATTCATAACTTAAGATTACTTTTAATATCTGCAAAGCACCGGAATAAGATGCGCCATTGTCAATGAAGTTTCCGGTTCTTGCCACATACTGAACCTTAGACGCCGTCTTGAATCCCTCATTCTTCTTCTCGCAATGGATCACGCAGGCAGCCTCTTGTACTACGCCCTTATACAGCCCATTCTTCATACCCTCAATCATGGACTCCATATCTTTCAATCCATCTTTCGATGCCGTATAACTAAGCATCATATTATCTCCACGGAACAATCTCTGCGCCAAAGCCTTGAGCATCTCTACAAGCGTATCCTTCTCTTCCTCAAAATGTTCTTCTATATAAGCAACTTTCTCATAGAACTCGATTCCGCTTGTCATGTCTTTTAACTTCGCAGATGGGGAATCATAAGACATCGCCCTAAGTGCAGCCGTCGTATGCCCGGAAGACTGGAACTTCATCAAGAGTCTGGATTTTAACATAGCAAGGATCTCTCTTAACCGCTTGGTATCATCCAGTTTCGATTGTGTCAGTATCTCACTCATCATCTCGAAGGCTATCGGCATCTTATCATACAATGCCTTCGCCTTAATCTCAAATGTTGCCTTGAACGCTTTTTCCCGTACATGAGTCACATCAGAATATAATTCCAATGACGTTCCGATTCCTCCGGTATGCATATTGATCTCATTGAATAATTCACCATATTCATAATGATTCGTATCAATAATCCCCAATACAGACTGCAGGATTCCCACATACGGCAGCATCTCTTCCGTCACACCGGACAAGTCAAACAGCACATCCACATAGCCAATCCCATTCGTCTCAATCTCATGGAAGATCATCGGAACACCGCCAATCGTCATCTCTTTATTAATAATCGGCTCAATCTTTCTGGAAATGTCTTCACGCTTCAAGATTGGAATCCGCTCCACATCTTCTTCCTTATCAGGCGCAGACTGATACTCCGTAAGTGCAATCGTACGCGCCACAAGTAACTCTTGTTCCTCCTTACTAAGACTTGCCTTATAAGCCTGAAGCCTTTCGTCTAATTCCCTGTCCATACGAGCCGTACGCCCCTTCTCCGGCTTCACAACAACGATAGCACCATGCGTATTATCCAGAAGATACTCCTGGATCAATCTTTCATAATACCCGGTTCCCATCTGTTCTTTTAGAAACTCGAACGTCGCCAGCGCCTCAATATGCATAAACGGCTGATCATCCGCATACAGCCAGCTGTCCATCATCTGCAAGCCATACATCAGCCCCTTCGGATAGTTGCCAAAATCCGCCTCTCGGTAACGGAATTCATGATAATTAATTCCCGCCTCTAAAGCCTTCTGATCCATGCCATTCTTCACAGCATCTTTTAACACACCTTCAATGACCTGCACAAACTCCTCTTTTTGCTCCACATTGGCATTCTTAGAGATCACAGAAAATATCGGCTGATAGATTCCATTATCATAAGATCCCATAATGTCTTTTCCGATTCCGGCATTCGTAAGCGCTTTCTTAAGTGGCGCTCCCGGCGCAGACAGAAGCGCATAATCCAGAATCTGGAATGCCAGATACAACTCCCGATCAAGGCTCGTTCCGATAACTTTGTTATAAGAAAGGAACGTATTGTCCTCTTCAGATTCATCGCTTGCTATCGAATACGGAATCTCTTTTTCTACGATTTGTGCAAATGGCTTCTGATATTGAATCTCTGAATCTACTTGAATGCGGTCGAAATCTCTCAGATACTCCTTATCAAGCCAGTCCAATTTCTCCTCCATATCCATATCACCATATAAATAGATATAACTATTGGATGGATGATAATATGTTCTGTGGAAATCCAGGAACTGCTCATATGTCAGTTCCGGAATCACCTCCGGGTCCCCGCCGGATTCATTGGCATAAGAAGTATCCGAGAACAAGGTATTCAGCACCACCCGGTCAAGCACTCCTTCCGGTGAAGAGAACGCCCCCTTCATCTCATTATACACAACACCATTGTACTGTAGCTTATCATCTACAGAATCCAACTGATAACTCCATCCTTCCTGACGAAAGATCTCCTCATGCTGGTAGATATTCGGATAGAACACCGCATCCATATACACATGCATCAGATTCTGAAAATCCTTGTCGTTACAGCTTGCCACCGGGTAAACCGTCTTATCCGGATAAGTCATCGCATTCAGGAACGTATTCAACGATCCTTTCACCAACTCCACGAAAGGATCTTTCGTAGGAAAATTCTTAGAACCGCACAACACAGAATGTTCCATGATATGCGGAACTCCCGTGCTGTCCTTTGGCGGCGTACGGAATCCAATACTGAACACCTTATTATCATCATCATTCTCTATCAGAAGGACTCTGGCTCCACTCTTCTTATGCCGAAGCAGATAGCCATATGCCTTGATTCCTTTTAACTCTTCTTCTTTTAGTAATTCATAAGCACTTAAGTCTTTTATACTCATAAACTCCCTATATTCTCCTTTCTACATACCACTCTTGTTCATCACTGCTGATAATTATACCACTTTTTCCCTATTGAAAAAAGCCCGGAAATCGGGCTTTTTACTGATATACATAGTGTATTCATTTATTTGATAAATATTCAACAGGTTAGTTATCTGATTTCAACTTCTTGATAACCACCAAAGTACCAATCATCAATACAATTCCAATCGGAAGACAGATGAATGCATTCTGCACAAATCCGGCAATCACATATGTAACAAAAGATACTGCCGCAGCTGTTACCGCATAAGGAAGTTGAGTTGATACATGGTTTACATGATTACACTGTCCACCTGCCGACGCCATAATCGTGGTATCCGAGATCGGAGAACAGTGGTCTCCGCAAACAGCTCCCGCCATACATGCAGAGATAGAGATAATCATCATCGTCTCATTCGTTCCGGCAAATACAGCAACAACGATCGGGATCAGAATTCCGAAAGTTCCCCAGGAAGTTCCGGTCGCAAATGCCAGGAAACAGCCTACCAGGAAGATGATCGCCGGAAGCAGATTCACAAGTCCACCTGCCGCAGATTCCATTACACCGGCAACATATTCAGCAGCACCCAGACTGTCTGTCATAGCCTTCAAAGTCCATGCAAATGTCAGAATCAGGATTGCCGGTACCATCGCCTTGAAGCCTTCCGGAACACAAGACATAGACTCGCCAAACTTCAAGACTCTTCTTACTGCATAGAATACAATCGTAATAATGAATGCGAAGAAACTTCCAAGCATCAGTCCTACAGAAGCATCACTGTTAGAGAACGCCTCAACGAATCCTGTTCCTCCGAAGAATCCGCCTGTATAGATCATTCCGATTACACAACAGACAATCAGCACAACAATCGGGAATACCAGGTCAATGACTCCACCCTTGCTCTCATTAATCTCTTCTTCTGCATTCGCATACGGTCTGTCAGGAGTGGTATACAGATCTCCCTTCAGAGCATTAGACTCATGCAATTTCATCGGACCATAATCTATATTCATCACAATAATTGTAATCATCATTACAATCGTAAGCAATGCATAATAGTTATAAGGAATCGCTCTAATGAAAATGGAGAATCCATCTTCACCCTCTACGAAACCAGTAACCGCTGCCGCCCAGGAAGAGATCGGCGCGATGATACATACCGGTGCTGCCGTAGCATCAATCAGGTAAGAAAGTTTCGCACGGGATACATTATGCTTGTCTGTAACCGGACGCATAACGCTTCCTACTGTCAGACAGTTAAAATAATCATCAATGAAGATCAGTACTCCAAGCAAAACGGTTGCAAGCTGTGCTCCTACACGGCTCTTAATATGCACGCTTGCCCAACGTCCGAAAGCAGCAGAACCACCTGCTTTATTCATCATACATACCATAATTCCAAGAACGACCAGGAACACCAGAATACCAACGTTGTAACTGTCAGATAACACTCCGACAATACCATCCTGGAACACATGCGTAATCGTAGTCTCGAACTCGAATCCTGAATAGAAGATTCCTCCGATCAGAATTCCGACAAATAATGAACTGTAAACTTCTTTTGTGATCAATGCCAGTACAATGGCAACAATTGGCGGTACCAATGCCCAGAATGATGCATACATCTCCGGAACATACTCTGCTGCTTCATCTGCTGCAAATACTGTCATCGAACTGCATGCCAGTATGCACAGAAGAGTCAGTATGCCCCAAAGAGTTTTTTTCTTTCCTCTCATTGTAAATTTCCTCTCTTTTTTCCTTTTATAGTTGCAAAAATGCCATGAACAACGCTAGCCGGGCGCGCTCATGGCATAATCATCTCTTCAAATTCTTATACTCCGATAGCGCTCCACTGATGTGACAGTCCGCAGCATATTCTGACTACGTCCCAGGAATAACTCTTAGGAGATGTCATTCCTTCGGCAGATTCCCCTTTCCCGAATAAGCAGTTTCCCACGCTATCGCTTATTCGTTACTCTTGAAATCCGCACCTCTATCAAGTCTTATTATTCATATAGTACAGTTTTATCATGTTTCTTAAGAAATGTCAACAAATGATAGTTTTTTAGCAATATTTCGCGAAGTTTGAAAAAGAGCGGTCGCGTAAGCGACCGCTCTAATATTATCTTAGAACTAATTCTTATTCTTCTGTTCCGTACAGAGTAACCAGTTTCTTCAGATATGCATATCTTTCCATAGCCTCTGCCTCATTCTTAGCGAAGAGTTTCTCAGCTTTTTCCGGATTAGCTCTCTTCAGAGCATTGTAACGAACTTCTCCGTCAAGGAATGCCTGGTATCCATCCTGCTTAGGTTCTTTGCTGTCAAGTGTGAACTTAGCGCCTTCTGCTGCAGGATTGAATCTGAAGTTGTTCCAGTATCCGCATTCTACTGCTAATGCTTCCTCTGTCTGAGCCTTGCTCATACCCTTCTTAATACCATGGTTGATACATGGAGCGTAAGCAATGATGAGTGATGGTCCTGGATAAGCCTCAGCCTCTGCAATTGCTTTAACAGTCTGGTTGAAGTCAGCACCCATAGCAATCTGTGCTACGTATACATAACCATAACTCATTGCGATACCTGCAAGGTCTTTCTTCTTGGTTTCTTTTCCGCCTGCTGCGAACTGTGCTGTAGCACCAGTCTTAGTAGCCTTAGAGGACTGTCCACCTGTGTTAGAGTAAACTTCTGTATCGAATACCATAACGTTGATGTCTTCGCCACTTGCTAATACGTGGTCAACACCACCGAATCCGATATCGTAAGCCCATCCGTCACCACCGAAGATCCACTGGGATTTCTTAGCAAGGAAGTCTTTATTCTTAACGATGTCTTTGCATGTCTCGCAATCACATCCGTCTAATGCTGCAACCAATTTATCTGTAGCATCTCCGTTTGATACACCACAGTTAAATGTATCCAGATATTCCTGGCAAGCTGCTTTTACTTCTGCAGAAGCTGCATCAGATGCTGCAACAGTCTCAACTTCTTCTTTCAATCTCTTTCTGATTGCTTTCTGAGCAAGTAACATACCATAACCAAACTCAGCATTATCTTCGAATAAGGAGTTAGCCCATGCAGGACCCTGTCCTTTTGCGTTTACTGTGTATGGTGTAGACGGTGAAGAGTTACCCCAGATAGAAGAACATCCTGTTGCATTAGCGATGTACATTCTGTCACCAAATAACTGTGTGATCAGCTTAGCGTAAGGTGTCTCACCACAACCTGCACATGCTCCTGAGAACTCAAGGAGTGGCTGTTTGAACTGGCTTCCCTTAACTGTCTCTGGTTTGAACTTAGCAACAACTTCCGGTTTAACTTCAATCTCTTTACCGAAATCGAATACTTCCTGAGAAGCAACATTTGCTTCCATGTTCTCCATAACGAGAGCCTTCTCGCCCTTCTTGCCTGGGCAAACGTTAGCACAAGATCCACATCCTGTACAGTCAAGTGCTGATACAGTCATTGTGAACTTCATGCCTGGTACGCCGATCATATCGATTGCCTTTGTTCCTTCCGGAGCATTAGCCAATTCTTCTTCTGTCAGTGCTACCGGACGGATAACTGCGTGTGGACACACATATGCACAACGGTTACACTGGATACAGTTCTCTTCTTTCCATACCGGGATATCAACTGCGATACCACGTCTCTCGTATGCAGAAGAACCAGATGGTGTAGAACCATCTACATAATCGTTGAATGCAGATACTGGAAGTGAGTTACCTTCCTGAGCATTAACCTTAGCCTGAATATTCTTAACGAAATCAACAACGTCTTCTCTTCCGCCCTTAACTTCTGGTGAGAATAATCCTTCGTCTTCGCAAGATTTCCAAGATTCCGGAACTTCTACTTCTACTACCTGCTTAGCACCAGCATCGATAGCATCGTAGTTCATCTGTACGATCTTGTCACCTTTTCTTCCGTAAGTAGCCTTAGCTGCTTTCTTCATCAGATCGATTGCCTCTTCTTCTGGAATGATAGCTGCCAGTTTGAAGAATGCTGACTGAAGTACTGTATTGATACGTCCGCCAAGTCCGATCTCTTTACCAATCTTGATACCGTCGATTGTGTAGAACTTGATGTTGTGATCAGCAATATATGCTTTAACCTGTCCTGGCAGATGCTTCTCAAGACCTTCCATATCCCATGGACAGTTCAGAAGGAATGTTCCTCCATCAACCAATTCCTGAACCATGTTATACTTGTTCACATAAGAAGGATTGTGGCAAGCAACAAAGTTAGCCTGACGGATCAGGTATGTTGATTTGATTGCTTTCTTACCAAAACGCAGGTGAGACATTGTAACACCACCAGACTTCTTAGAGTCATAATCGAAGTAAGCCTGTGCGTACATATCTGTGTTGTCACCGATAATCTTAATAGAGTTCTTGTTAGCTCCTACAGTACCATCTGCTCCAAGTCCCCAGAACTTACAGTTGATTGTTCCTTCTGGTGTAGTAACAAGTGCTGGTCCTGTTGGAAGAGAAAGATTCGTTACATCATCTTCGATACCGATTGTAAATCTTGCTTTCTCTGCGTTATTGAATACTGCAACGATCTGTGCAGGTGTTGTATCTTTAGAACCTAATCCATAACGTCCGCTGTTAACTGGAACTGCATCGAACTTTGTTCCCTTTAATGCAGAAACAACGTCAAGGTATAATGGCTCTCCCTGAGCTCCTGGCTCTTTTGTTCTGTCAAGAACGTTGATGTACTTAACAGTATCCGGAATAGCATCGATCAATGCCTGTGCGCAGAATGGTCTGTAAAGACGAACTTTAACAACACCAACTTTTTCGCCTGCTGCTGTCAGGTAATCGATTGTCTCTTCGATTGTGTCACATACAGAACCCATAGCTACGATAACTTTCTCAGCATCCGGTGCTCCATAGTAGTTGAACAGTTTGTAATCTGTACCGATCTTAGCGTTAACCTTGTCCATGTACTCCTGAACGATTGCCGGCATAGCATCGTAATATGGGTTACATGCTTCTCTTGCCTGGAAGAAGATATCCGGGTTCTGAGCAGAACCTCTCTGGCATGGATGATTTGGATTCAGAGCGTGATTTCTGAATGCGTCGATCGCGTCCATATCTACCAGATCTTTCAGATCTTCGTAATCCCATGTCTCAATCTTCTGAATCTCGTGAGATGTACGGAATCCATCGAAGAAGTTGATGAATGGAAGTTTTCCTTTTAATGCTGCACAGTGAGCAACAGGTGTTAAGTCCATAACTTCCTGTACGCTTGATTCGCAAAGCATAGCAGCACCAGTCTGACGACAGGCATATACATCAGAGTGATCTCCGAAGATTGACAGCGCATGGCTTGCAAGAGCACGTGCAGATACATGGAATACGCCTGGAAGCTGTTCTCCGGCTACTTTATATAAGTTAGGAATCATCAACAATAATCCCTGAGATGCTGTAAATGTTGTGGTCAGAGCACCTGCTGCCAGTGATCCGTGTACTGCTCCGGCTGCACCTGCTTCTGACTGCATCTCTGTTACCTGAACAGTCTGTCCAAATATGTTCTTTCTACCTTCGGTAGCCCACTCATCTACATGCTCCGGCATAACGGATGACGGGGTAATAGGGTAAATAGCTGCAACTTCGGTATACGCATATGATGCATGAGCCGCAGCCTGATTACCATCCATGGTCTTCATTTTTCTTGCCATTTTTGTTGTTCCTCCTTAAAATAATACAAATTAAAATATAATTTGACGTGTGTTATTATTATAGTCCACGCTACCTTAAAAGTCTAGTGATTCTTGTCTATATTTTTGTTCCTTTTTCTGTACAAACCGAGTATACTCTGTCCTGAAATCATCCAAGATACACGACTTCTTCTTCCGGTTTCTTAGCCGGCTCCATGCTAATCAGATGCAGCACCGGCTGCTTATTGCCAAATGAAGTCACCGACTCATATTCGAATCTTGCCCGCAGCCTGATCCATTCTCCCTTCTTGATATCCATCTTCTGTTCCATCTTACATGGATATCCATAGAATCTCGTATCAGCCGCACAACAGGTCATAATCTTTCGTACCGGCACAAACATATTCTCTTTCATTCCTCTTGGCCGGAATGTCTGCGCCACAAACTCAATCTCTTTGTGAAGATATAACTCCGGATGGTCATATGCATCTACATACCAGATTCCAAAATCCATATCTTCTACCACGATTTTGTCTCCCTTAACATCATAAGGCAGATCTTCTTCAGACGGTTCAATAATCTTCCCGTCCAAGCCTTCGAATATCAACTGTGCCATCGGATTCTGAACCTTCAGCGCACGTCTGAATCCTGAACGGTCTACCCCTTCCGGGCAACGGTTTACGACGATCAATTCTGATTCCGTCAACTGTTCCATCAGCATATTGCGCATATTCATAAGATACATATCCAAAGTCGTACCGTCAACCGTAGAGTATACTCCCTGCAGTTCCCAATTCCGAGGATATTTGATTGCTAATAATTCTTCCAGTTTCCACATACCGTTGTATTCAATCACCACCTGCATCGGATGATAATTCTTTTCACAGTTCTTAAAAAATGTTGAATTCAACTGCTCAAATTCGTCAATCTTAAGAAGAACCATCTCTTTTTCGTCCAGATATTCCTTCGGATATTCTTCCTCTCCCTCTTCGCAAAGAATCAGAAGCGTCAGCCCCGGCTCTATCCATTCTTGTTCCATCAACGTCTCTTTTACCAGAGTTGTCTTCCCGCTATCTAAAAAGCCTGTACACACAAATACTGGCGTCACCATACAATCACCTTCATTCTAATCTACATTATTATTCCACTCATCTTCCCGCAATCTTATATGTGAAATAACTTCAAAAGTTCTTCTTCCTTCAGATCTGTTCCAATCACACACAGACGCCCGGTATAATCAGCCTGGCCGACTCTCACCTCATACTCTTCCGGAACAAAATCAAACTGCTTCCATGTACCGTCCGCCATAGGGATGATTCCCTTGGAGCGGAGAATCGTTCCATATGCTTCCGTCTCGGACAATGCTTTCAATATGAAATCCAATTCCTCTTCCGTGTACTTATGAGCCGTCTCTTTTCCCCAACTTGTAAATACTTCATCTGCGTGATGATGGTGGTGGTCATGACCGCAGCAACCGTCATGGTGATGCTCATGATGGTGATGCTCATGCTCGCAGCACTCGTCGTGATGATGCTCATGGTGATGCTCAT
>CAMBRQ010000040.1 GCA_945870325.1 uncultured Dorea sp.
GTACTTTTTGTTTAATTATCAGTGCGAGATATAAAATCTATTGGAAGTTAACATTGTTCCCTTGTAGGCAAATAAGTGTAAAAATGGAAAAAACCTTTATTTGCAAGGGCTTGTGGAGATTTTGTTCAGAACATATGTTCTTAGAAAAATGGTAAAACCTGTGTATTTTCAAGGGTTTCAGGAATTCTAAGAATAAAATTGGGGTCTACTGAATCTGTTTGCGGCGTTCGTAAGCACGGCGATTCTGTTCTCGTTTAAGCATTCTCTGGTGCTCCTTGCGGTGTCGTTCACAGCGGCAGGTTGCAGTATCTCTGGCATCAACCGCTATCTTGCAGCCGCAGTCAATACAGGTGATGATCTTGGTAGCTTTGGGTTTGTATCCCCGACAGTCGTCGCAGTATTTCTGATTTGGAGAAGATGGGAGGAAACGGAGTCCGCATTGCCTGCACTGAATGCTTCCGGCGGGAACATTCTTCTGGAGATTGGCGACAATCTGGTGTCCAAAACACTGCCAGAGGAGTTCCTTGTGTGGTGTTTTCTTCGTATATAGATGTCGAACCAGCATATCGCATACTTCGGATTCTGAATGGCCGCAGTCCAGAAGTTCTTTCCGTATGCTTTGTATTACATAATCAATGTTGTCTTTTTGCTCTGGTCCCAGGCGGAAATGATAATGGCGGTTTAGATGGTTGTATTTATCAATGACCTGCTGATCAATTTGGATGCGGGGCTTCTGCATCAGTTTGGTATAGGAGAATTTTCCAAAGTCTTTAACGGTTAGCCGGATAGGCTTGTAAGTAATCTTATTTTCTAATTTATCTATGAGACTTTGGCAGTTAGGTTCTGTCTGGTCGGCTGTCTTACCCTTTGCATATTGGAAGAAATGCGGAAGTTTTTTCTTCGTGTATGCCTGAATCAGATCATTGATGTGCGGAGGGCGTTTCGGCATATAGAGGGTCTTAGCCATGTCGATGCAGAAGTTGTTCTCCATGCATAGGAGTTTGATGACGTTTAGTGCTTCTTCTTTTTTAGAAGCAGTCGCATGTGACCAATCGGTATAATTGAAGACTTTGGCAATGCTATTGCTGTAATAACCGATATTACCGCCCGTGTAGGCTGCATTCAGTCCGCGATAGAGCGCATCGGAAGTGAGGGCAGTCGGCTGCGCTTTCTTCATATCGTAATAGAGTGGAACGATATGATCGTTCTGAATATTGCGTTCGGCAACCTTTACTAAAGTCTTGTCAGCGACTACCAATGCACGATCTCCATCAACATCGAATTGGAGGATCTTAGAGATTGGGTCATGAGTGCTGGTGTAGATGGCATTGGTGCGAAACCAATAGGTGGTTGTATCTGTGACGGTATTCCGGCGGATTGCGTGTTCCCGATATAAATGAGGACTTCGCAGACAGTCTAATTTCTCATTATGGGAGAACAGGCGACAGGAGACCTGACCGTTGCTTAGTAGTCCGGTCGGAACTGGATTGCCAAGGAAGAGATGCTCGCAAAAGGCATACAGGTCTGGCACCAGGAACGTGTATTTTCCATTAATCTCGAGTTTCCCGGCGCGGAATTCCCGTACCAGGCTCTTTTTGATCTCCCTTAGTCTGGCTCTGCAATATTCATCCTGCAGCATCTCTGGGTATAGTTCCAGTGCCTGTTGAAGCCAGGTCTTATTACTGTTACCTGGTACGACACCGAAGATACGAAGGATGGTCTGCTTATCAGAAGAGATTCTCTCCAGGGTGTTCTGCGAGCGGCGAACTAACTGATCGATCTCATCATCTGTAATGTCGGTTAGTGTCTGTAGCATCTGGTAGTTGATTGTTGCATCGGAGTAATGGTCTTCTTCCATATTGCAAATTCCGGCCTGACAGTTGTGCATCTTGAAAAATTGCTGGTATTCCTCCCAGGAATCATAATATTGATACATCTTGAACTGGCTTTTAGTCAGGATAATCTGTATGCGGTCTTGGATAATATCCCATTCTTTGCCGTAAATATCCTGAATGACAGGAGAGGCATCATGTTCTCTTATGAATCGGACGAAATCGAACGAGGCAAGCAATCCTTTCACCCAGGGGAGACGAACCATGAAGTTCTTCTTCGATAGACGAGGGAGTATCATGCCACATCCATCGGTGTGTGGAATGGGCACGTCCATGAACTTGCGCTCAACCTGGTATGTGTCATCATGGATAAAGTCCACTTCGCAATTAACCGAAGTTTCAAAATCCGGCACCACAATACAGCGTTGAATATCAAAATCCTCCCAGACTTCTGTGGCGGAGTTGGAGAGGGCAAGATAAGCCAGATATTTATTGACATTGATTCCTCCATGCTGGTTGATCGTGTCGATAGAAAGACCGCACATTAAGGTCTTTTCTATCCTCTGCCACAGAGATTCTTTGATAAAGACGGTTTTTTTAGTACGAATCTGTCCTGCGGAGGAAGTGAAGTAACGATATGCTTCACCTTGATAAGAAAAGCCGTTCTTAATCAACTGTTCGATGATGTCATAGAAGAAAGTCTGTACTACTATGATGGAAGTGGTAAGTTCTCCGGTCTTCATTCCAGCGGTTCTTGTCAGAGTGGATTCAAAGATAGAGATTATCCGTGAATCGGTCAGTTTTTCTTCTTGTAATGTACGTCTGACAGTGGAAGAAGCAGGGAATTCACTTGTTAGTTGTTGCTTATATTCCCGTATTTTCTGGTTGATATGGGTGGAAATCAGTTTTTTCTTTGCTAGTTTTTCACTACTCCAATCCTTAGTATCGGCAGAGTTTAGAAGATTCTTGTACCTGATATAATGTAGCATACGGTTGTGCAACTGCTGTTCGGTTTCTGTATAGAAACAACCGGTATCAAGGGAATAGATATGTATTTGGTTTTTTAGAGATGTATGGTTGTTGTCTATCATAGATATCCTTCTTTCATTCATAATTAGATGGGGAAATGTTGACCTTTGTACACCGACGCTATTGTTGTACAAGAATATGATTTAAGAAAATATGTGTATGAATATATAAGAATAATGATATACCGGTTCATATATTAATAAGTAGAAATAATATATGATAATCGGAATATCCAATTTTACAATTATAAAGTGGTTGTGATTAATATATCATCTGAAAAGATATATGTCAATAATAAAATTCCGATTAAACAATTATAGAAAAAACTTGACAACAAGAACATATGTTCTTATAATGAAAATAGCAGAACAGATGTTCTGGAATGGGGATTGAATTATTTGAGTCCAGAATGATATGGATATTGAAAGACTTTGTAAAGTGGTTAATGAAGAAAGGTCGTGAAAAATAACGACGGCGAAGGAGCGTAGTAATATGAGAATTCAGGAATCTATGACGCTGTATGAAAAACTGAATATCTTAACCGATGCGGCGAAGTATGATGTGGCATGTACCTCCAGTGGCACATCCCGTAAGAATGACGGAACCGGGATGGGAAGTTGCGAACAGTCTGGAATCTGCCATAGTTTTTCGGCGGATGGCAGGTGTATCTCGCTGTTGAAGATCTTGTTTACGAATGAATGTATCTATGACTGTAAGTATTGTGTGAATCGCAGGAGTAATGATGTAGTGCGGACGTCTTTTACGCCGGACGAAGTGTGTATGCTTACGATGGAGTTCTATCGTAGGAATTATATTGAAGGATTATTTTTAAGTTCAGGAATCCTTAAGAGCCCTGACTATACGATGGAATTGATCTATGCCACGTTGTACAAGTTGAGGAGAGAATGCAATTTTCAGGGATATATCCATGTGAAAGCAATTCCTGGGGCGAATCAGGAACTGATACAGAGAGTTGGATTCTTGGCGGATAGAATGAGTGTAAACCTTGAATTGCCAACAGCGGAGAGTCTGAAGATGCTGGCTCCGCATAAGACCAGGAAGAAGATACTCACACCTATGCGGCTGGTGCAGACCCGAATGACAGAGAATAAGCAGGAGATACAACTGTATCGGAATGCCCCGCGATTTGTTCCGGCCGGACAGAGTACCCAGATGATCATAGGGGCAACACCAGAGACGGATTATCAGATTATGCAGGTGGCGGAATCCTTGTATCAGAAGTTTGAATTGAAAAGGGTCTTCTACTCGGCATTCGTGCATGTGAATGAGGATTCGGCTCTTCCGGCAAAGACGGATGAGGGTCCTCCATTATTGAGAGAACATCGGCTATATCAGGCAGATTGGCTGCTCAGGTATTACCATTTTCAGGCGGGTGAACTTTTGTCAGAGGAGAATCCGAATTTTAATGTGTTGTTTGATCCCAAGTGCAATTGGGCGCTGAAGCATCTGGAACAGTTTCCGGTGGAGATTAACCGGGCAGACTATAAGATGCTGCTTCGGGTGCCGGGAATTGGGTATAAATCGGCGGTCAGGATTGTGAAAGCACGGAGGCTTGGGTCGCTGGATTTTCAAGATCTTAAGAAGATTGGCGTAGTTCTGAAGCGGGCACTGTACTTTATTACATGCAGTGGTAAGATGATGTATCCCACGAAGATAGAGGAAGATTATATTACAAGGAATCTTCTGGATTCGGGGGAAAAATTACCAAAAGAGATTACCAATATGGGATATCGGCAATTGTCGTTATTTGATGATGTGAGGTTTAGGGAGAATTTTTATGAGAGCAGTTATGAAAACCATATATGTATGTAGTGATACGGTTACAGGTATCTTTTCGGGGATTTATGATGCGTGGAAGGCCGGGATGACAGAAGAAGAGTGTGGGATTGCGTTAAAAGGAATGCTGGAGCAGCAGTTATTCTGCGATTATGTAGAAGTGGAGGAGACGGAGCATAAGGCGATTGCGGTTGAGGCATTGATTAAGAAGCATCTGGGAAGACAGGCGTATTGGGATATCTATCATGCAGTATTGTCTTCCGACAGGGAAAAAGGAGATGCGGTTCTTGGTACCATGCTGGCAGCGAAGACCTTGCCTGACAGTACGAAGATTATGGAGCATCTGAGTCACCCGAAGGTGGAGAAGGTATTCGAATTAAGCCGTAATGTAGGTGGAGAAGCACATGCTCTGAAGGGGTTTTTAAGATTCAGGGAATTGGAAAATGGGGTATTATATGCGCGGATTACGCCGAAGGCTCAAGTACTGACCTGTCTGGCTCCGCATTTTGCAGATCGATTGCCGCTGGAGAATTGGATGATACATGATAAGACCCATGACATGTTCGTAGTACATGAAGCGGGAAAAAAGTGGGTGTTGTTGTGGGATGAACTGTGGAATGATATGGATGGGAATCTTCAGTTTTCTGAAAAAGAGATGGAGTATGAAAGATTGTGGAAAGGATTCTGTCATACCATTGCTATTGAATCCAGAGAGAATCCCAGGTGTCAGTTACAGCATCTGCCGCTTCGATTCCGTCCGAATATGGTGGAATTCGACGAGAAAAGTTAGTAATAACTGAAATAGTCCGGAAAAAGAAGGGTGGCAGATATCAGATGAAGAGGAGGCAATAACAGAAAACATAGGGAAAATGTAGAAATACAAAGAAAGGCTGCGCCATGAAAAGTTTCTATGCTATAATAAAAAAGTGTCTGCATGAGTGAAACATGGTATCTAAGAATTCGGCAGATAAAAGGGTGGAGAAAAGAAATTATGGATATGGAGTAATGATGGATATGGAGCAGCCAGTTATCAGGATATCGGTGCGTAATCTTGTGGAGTTCATATTACGCAGCGGCGATATTGACAATCGAATAGCAGGAGCAGATAAGGATGCCATGCTGCTTGGCGGCAAGATCCATCGGAAGATTCAGAGAAAGATGGGGGCAGACTATCATGCGGAAGTTCCGTTAAAGTATGAGATTCCCTGCAAGGGCTTCACTCTATGCGTTGAAGGAAGGGCAGATGGAATCATCGACACACCTGCCGGAATCGTAATTGATGAGATTAAGGGGGTTCTTAAGGAACTGGATACCATAAAAGAACCTGTAGAAGTGCATCTGGCTCAGGCCAGATGTTACGCATACATTTATGCTTCTCAGAAGAAATTAGATGAGATTGGCGTACAGATGACATACTGCAATATGGAGACCGAGGAGATTAAAAGATTTCAAAGCGTATATCCCTATGAGGAACTGGATGTATGGTTCTGGGATTTGATAGGAAAGTATGAGAAATGGGCCAGATATCAGATTCGTTGGAAAGAAAAGAGGAATGCTTCGATTAAGAAAGTAGAGTTCCCGTTTGCTTACCGGGAGGGGCAGAAGGATCTGGTCGTCTCAGTATACCGGACGATGCTTCGCAAGAAGAAATTATTTATCCAGGCTCCAACAGGGGTTGGTAAGACGATAGCAACGGTATTCCCGGCCGTAAAAGCAGTAGGAGAGGGACTGGGAGATAAGATATTCTACCTTACCGCCAAGACTATTACCCGGACAGTGGCGTGGCAGGCATTTGATACGTTAAAAGAGCAGGCGCTTCGAATGAAAGTCATTGTTTTGACGGCGAAGGATAAGATATGTTTCTGTGAAGAGACGAACTGTAATCCGGATTATTGCCCTTATGCAAAAGGACATTATGACCGGGTGAATGATGCGGTCTATGAATTACTTACCACATCCGATGAGATGAGCCGGGAGATTCTGGAAGAGCAGGCGAGAAAGTGGAAGGTCTGCCCTCACGAGATGAGTCTGGATGTGTCAGAATGGGTAGATGCGGTCATCTGTGATTATAATTACGTATTTGATCCGAATGCACATCTGCGGCGTTTTTTTGGAGAGGGAAATAAGGGAGATTACCTGTTCTTGATTGATGAGGCGCATAATCTGGTAGAGCGTGGCAGAGAGATGTACAGCGCGGCTGTATATAAAGAAGATTTTTTAAAGATTAAAAGGCTGGTAAAATATATAGATGAAAAACTGGCCAGGAAACTGGAGGATTGTAATAAACAGTTGTTAGTTCTCAAAAGGGAGTGTGATGGCTGCAAGGTGTTGAACAGTGTATCTCACGTCTATCTGAAGTTTATGACGCTTATGGCGGAGATAGAGCGCTTCCTGGAAGAATGTAAGGATGAAGAGATACGCAAAGAAGTGCTGGAGTTATACTTTGATGTGCGGATGTTCGTGAATATCCATGACCGCTTGGATGAAAATTATATGATCTATTCGGAATTGGAAGGTGATGGAAGATTCAAACTGCGGTTGTTCTGTGTGAATCCGGCAAAGTGTCTGCAGGAATTCCTGGATAAGGGCAACAGCACGATCTTCTTCTCGGCGACACTGCTTCCGATGCACTATTATAAAAGATTGCTAAGTACGTCAAAAGAGGATTATGCAATCTATGCGGAGTCGTCTTTTGATATCCGGAAGCGGCGTCTTCTTCTTGGAACGGATGTAAGTACGAAGTATACCAGGCGTGGAGAAGAGATGTACAGGCGGTATGCAAGATATCTGATAGAGGTTGCACGTGCGAAGGTGGGGAATTATATCGCGTTTTTTCCTTCCTACCGATTCATGGAAGAAGTCTATGATATGTTTGTGGATTTACTGGGGGAAAGAGAAGAAAGAAGAACGGAAGATATAGAACATAAAGATGTAAGCCAGATACGGGGAACAGAGATTGAATATGTAATGCAATCCCAGTATATGTCAGAAGAGGCCAGAGAGATATTCCTGGAGAATTTTGAAGAAGTCAGAGAGCATAGTCTGATGGGCTTCTGTGTCATGGGCGGAATTTTCTCAGAAGGGATTGATCTGGCAGAAGATAAACTGATCGGGGCTGTTATTGTCGGTACAGGATTACCACAGGTATGCCGTGAGAGGGAACTTCTGAAAGAACATTTTGATGCACAGGGCTTACGGGGGTTCGACTATGCCTATCTCTATCCGGGGATGAACAAAGTACTCCAGTCTGCCGGCAGGGTCATCCGTACAGAGGAAGATAAAGGTGTAATACTCTTGCTGGATGAGCGCTTCCGGGATGGAAGATATCAGGAGACATTTCCACGTGAGTGGAAGGAGTATGGGATTTGTAATGTGGGAAATGTCAGGGGAATGGTAGGGGAGTTCTGGGGGCAGTGGTGACGTGAGGAGTGGAAATGGGAATTTAGTGGAGAAAGTGGATTCTTGGAAGTGTACGGTAAAGCAGAAGAAGATGGGTGGCTCTGAGACCGGGCGTTTCGTTAACAAGGTGTAAGCGTAAGAATCCCCGTAGATTGGCAACCGAGTACACGAACTCCGAAATCTTGATGATTTCGCAGTTCGGGCACTCTTTCGTCTTTGACGTGAAGTCAAAGCCTCATGCCAATCTACAGGGATTCTCACGCTAACGCCTTGTAACACTCACTTAACGCCCTCAGAGCCACCCATCTTCTTCTGCTTCACCTGACATCTCCGAAATCTCAAGACTTTCTCCATGGGAGGATTCCGGCAGGGTGCGTGTGGGATGATATCGGTAGGGAAACATATTAGAAATGTGGGAATAAAGAAATCTTCATTATATCCGTTCCACTCCCAATCTGTTATCTATCCAAAACGTTCCACGCACGCTCCGTCAGGAATCCTCCCCGTTCATTAAGAGTTACACACGGAGAATGTCAGGCATAGAGGGGAGATAGGGTGGTTCAGTGTCGTAGAAGAGCCGTACAAGCCGTTAGTGAAAAAGAGGTCTGAAATCAGGATGAATTCTGTGCCACACGCACAGAATTCAAGAATGTCTGAGCCGGAGAAATCTTCAGATTTGTCCGGTGATTACATTCGGTTCCCGATTTTAGATCTATTTTGAGTCTACGGATTGTAGGCGACTGGAGCCGATACTGAACCACCCTATCTCCCCCTCTATGCCGTACACTCTCAAACAACTCTTAAAGAACTAAATTCCCAAACCTCCTAAAAATATTTCAAAAACTCCAACGCCCCCTTTGATACCGGAATCTGATCATTATAGGCAATCGCCAGTTCCCTTTCGGGCAACTCTTCTTCTGTCTCCACGACAAATAGATTATCAGACTTATGTGGAATACAATAATCCGGAATAAATGCAATTCCAAGTCCGATGCTGGCAAGGTCTATCAGCAGATCGTTGCTGCTAAGTTCAATCTCTGGCACCAGATCCAGTTGATGCTGCTGGAAAAGTCCATGGAGGAATTCACTGGTGGTGCTTTTTTTGTCCAGCATGAGAATTGGATATTTCAGCAGTTGTTTTAATGTAAGTTTTTGTCCTTTTAATTCTGAAAAGGCATTATTCGCAATGAACACGTCCCGGAATGTGCGGATTTTTTTGACATTCGACACATTTCCAAGATAGGCATTGGGATAATTAACTACGATGAGGTCAACCTGTCCGTTTTCCAGTAGTTCTACGCATTGGATAGAGGTAGCATTGGTCACTTTTATGTGTGCGCCGGGGAACTCTTTGTGGAATCTCTCCAGGTAAGGAACCAGGAAATAGCGGCAGATGGTGTCGCTTGCTCCGATTCGAATCTGCCCTCCGGTAGAACTGGATTCCATGAGTTGGGATTCGCCCCGTTTGATTAGATTCATGGCTGGATCGATGTGGCGCAGCAGGATCTCTCCTTCCGGAGTGAGGCGAACTTTTTTGGTGCTTCGGATGAACAGGGTTTGATTCAGTTTCTTCTCTAATGTCTTGATAGACTGGCTGACGGCTGACTGGGAGATATATAATTGCTTGGAAGCCTCTGAGAAACTTAAGGTTGTAGCAACATAATAAAACACTTTATATAATTCATAGTTAATATCCATTTATAAGTCCTCCTAATATAATTACACTGTATTATAAGTCAAAAAGGAGTGAATTACAACCAACATTATGTTAGAATGGGGATGAAGATTATAATTTGGAATTTGGCGGCGGACGCAGTTGTGAGCAGAAGCATATCTTACGCAAACGGAGTAACGTTCCGGTGAACTGCTGTTTGTTGACTAAAATGTGAATTATAATGGGAGAGTTGCGTTATGAAAGAAGTGGAAATAAAGGCAATGGATCATATGTTGAGTAAGAAAAAAAGACAGGGGATTGGCGTAAGGATTATAGCGGCGGTGGCGATGTTGATGGTTATAATTTCAATGTTGATCAGTAGTTTTCAATTGGTGATCTATGGGGACTCGGAGTATGGGTTTTATGAGAGGGAGTATGAGAAATATACGGTTACGGAAGCGCTTGGCATGAAGATGGAAGATGTGATGCGGGTGACAGAATATATGATGGATTATCTGATTGGAAAAGAGGATGAATTGTCGATTGTGACAACTGTTGAGGGGGAGGAGCAGGATTTTTTTAATGAGCAGGACAGGCTGCATATGGCAGATGTGCGGAATCTGTTTTTGGGGGGATTGAAACTGAGAACGGTGTGTCTGGTGGCTGCGGTTGTGTTGATTCTGATATTGATCGTTACGAAGGCAGATTGGAAGTATCTGATTCCGAGGGCGTATTCTGTGGCAGTGGGTGTGTTCTTGGGAATCATTGTTTTGCTAGCGATTGCGTTTTCGATTGATTTTACAAGGTGTTTTACGATATTTCATCGGATCTTTTTTACTAATGATCTGTGGCTTTTTGATCCGGATACGGATTATATGATCCGGATGCTGCCGGAAGGATTCTTCTCGGATATGGTTATTAGAATTGGACTGACATTTGTCGTGATGTTGATTCTGCTGTGGTGTGTATTTCGGGTATGGAGAAGAATATCACATGAAAATGAGGGAAAGCATGAGGTATGACATGCTGGAGATTATAATGAAATACCGTTTGAAACGCAGATAGTTAAGGTTTATACAAGACTAATAAGAACAGATTATAAAATGGTTAAGATATATTAATTTTAATAATAAAAAAATATATGTTACAATGAAACTAGAAAATCGTAGAATTCATGTATTGGAGGATGATTTATGAGTGATGTAAGACGAGTGTATGTGGAAAAGAAGCCAGGATTCGCCGTACAGGCAGATGACCTGAGACATGAGGTGAGAAGTTATCTTGGCATCAAAGATGTAGCGAATGTACGTGTGTTGATTCGTTACGATGTGGAGAATATCTCTGATGATACATTTGAGAAGGCATGCAATGGAATCTTCTCAGAGCCACCGGTGGATACGCTGTATAAAGAAGAATTTCCTGTTACGCAAGGGTGCAGGGTATTTTCGGTAGAGTTTTTGCCGGGACAGTTTGACCAGCGTGCCGATTCTGCCGTACAGTGTGTACAGTTTATTAAGGAAGATGAGCAGCCGGTCATCAAGACAGCGACAACCTATGTGATTGAGGGGACAGATGGAGTCATCTCTGGCGAAGAGTTTGAAGCAATTAAGGCACATTGCATCAACCCGGTAGATTCCAGAGAGACAGGAATGGAGAAGCCGGAGACTTTGGTGACCCAGTTTGAGGAGCCGGCAGATGTGATTATCTTTGAGGGATTCAAGGATATGGCAGAGGATAAGTTAAAAGAATTGTATGATTCCCTGGGACTTGCTATGACATTCAAGGATTTCCTTCATATTCAGAATTATTTTAAGGGAGAAGAAGACAGAGATCCTTCCATGACAGAGATCCGTGTACTGGATACTTACTGGTCCGATCATTGCCGTCATACGACATTCTCGACAGAACTTACGGATGTAACATTCGGTGAGGGTGACTATAAGGCTCCGATTGAGGAGACCTATAAGCAGTATTTGGCTGACCACAGTGAGATATTCAAAGGTAGAGAGGACAAGTTCGTATGCCTGATGGATCTGGCGCTTATGGCAATGCGTAAACTGAAAAAAGAAGGAAAATTAAACGATCAGGAAGAATCTGACGAGATCAATGCCTGCAGTATCGTTGTTCCGATTAAAGTAGATGGTGTAGAAGAAGAGTGGCTTGTGAACTTCAAGAACGAGACACATAACCACCCGACAGAAATCGAGCCTTTCGGTGGCGCGGCTACCTGCCTTGGTGGTGCGATCCGTGATCCGTTGTCAGGACGTACCTATGTATATCAGGCAATGCGTGTAACTGGCGCGGCAGATCCGACCGTATCTGTAAAAGATACCATGAAGGGTAAACTGCCGCAGAAGAAACTGGTTCGCGAAGCGGCTCATGGGTATAGTTCTTATGGTAACCAGATTGGTCTTGCAACTGGAGCGGTAAAAGAGATCTATCACCCGAATTATGTGGCAAAACGTATGGAGATTGGAGCAGTCTTAGGTGCAGCGCCAAGACGCGCAGTGATCCGTGAGACTTCTGATCCTGGCGATATCATTATCCTGCTTGGCGGACGTACCGGACGTGACGGCTGCGGCGGTGCAACCGGATCTTCCAAGGTACATACCGAGGAGTCTATCGAGACTTGCGGCGCAGAGGTACAGAAAGGTAATCCGCCGACAGAGCGTAAGATTCAGCGTTTGTTCAGAAGAGAAGAAGTTAGTAAATTAATCAAGAAGTGTAACGATTTTGGTGCTGGTGGTGTATCCGTTGCAATCGGAGAACTGGCAGATGGTCTGAGAGTAGATCTTGATAAGGTTCCGAAGAAATACGCTGGTCTTGATGGTACAGAGATTGCAATCTCTGAGTCTCAGGAGCGTATGGCTGTTGTTGTAGATCCAAAAGATGTGGATGAGTTCATGGGCTATGCACAGGAAGAGAACCTGGAAGTAACCTGTGTTGCGGTAGTAACAGAAGAGCCAAGACTGGTGCTGTCCTGGAGAGGCAAGGAGATTGTGAACTTATCCCGTGCGTTCCTGGATACTAACGGAGCGCATCAGGAGACAACGGTTGCAGTTGATATTCCGAATCGCAAAGACAGTATTCTCGGAAGAGAAGAAGTTAGAGATGTAAAAGAAAAATGGATAGAGACTCTGAAAGACTTGAATGTATGCTCTCAGAAAGGTCTGGTAGAGATGTTTGACGGATCTATCGGAGCGGCATCCGTATTCATGCCTCATGGCGGAAAATACCAGATGACAGAGACACAGGCGATGGTGGCAAAACTTCCGGTGCTTACAGGAGATTGTGATACCGTAACTATGATGAGTTATGGTTTTGATCCATATCTGTCTACATGGAGCCCATATCATGGAGCAATCTATGCGGTGACAGAGTCTGTGGCAAAGATTGTGGCAGCAGGTGGAGATCACAGCAAGATCCGATTCACGTTTCAGGAATATTTCCGTCGTATGACAGAAGATCCGCACAGATGGAGCCAGCCATTTGCAGCACTTTTAGGTGCTTATAATGCCCAACTTGGATTTGGACTGCCATCCATTGGAGGAAAGGACAGTATGTCCGGAACCTTCGAGGATATTGACGTTCCGCCGACACTGGTGTCATTTGCTGTAGATGTAGCTGCAGAAAAAGATATTATCACACCGGAATTGAAAGCGGCTGGTAATAAATTAGTATGGCTTCGTATCGAGACAGATGAATATGATATCCCGGTATACGAGAAAGTGATGGAGCAGTATGCAAAGTTCACAGAAGATATTCACAGTGGCAAGATCGTATCTGCATATGCCCTTGACAGACATGGTATCATATCTGCGGTCAGCAAGATGGCATTCGGTAACAGAATGGGTGTGAAGATTGAGCACAATGTAGATGAAAGAGATCTGTTCGCACCGGCATTTGGCGATATCATTGCGGAAGTTCCGGCAGACAAGGTGGGTGAACTTAACATTACTTATACTGTGATCGGTGAAGTAACAGAAGAGCCAGTACTTGCTTACAAAGATGTTGTGATCGCGCTTTCTGATGCAGAAGCAGTATGGAAGGGAACATTAGAGAAGGTATTCCCAACGAATTCCGGCGCAGCAGGGCAGGATGAAAAGGTAGAGACAGGACTCTATGAGACATCGAATATCTATATCTGTAACCATAAGATTGCACAGCCTACCGTATTCATCCCAGTATTCCCGGGAACCAACTGCGAGTACGACAGTGCCAGGGCATTCGAGAGAGCAGGTGCGAAGACGATTACAAGAGTATTCAAGAATATGAGTGCTGCTGATATTATTGATTCGGTAAATGTATTCGAAGAAGCCATAGACCAGTCACAGATTATCATGTTCCCAGGCGGATTCAGTGCAGGTGATGAGCCGGATGGATCTGCAAAATTCTTCGCAACAGCATTCCAGAATGCGAAGATGAAAGAAGCAGTAGAAAAACTTCTGAACGAGCGTGACGGACTGGTACTTGGTGTATGTAATGGTTTCCAGGCGCTTGTAAAACTGGGACTGGTTCCAAATGGACAGATTACCGGTCAGGATGCGGATGCACCGACACTGACTTATAACACCATCGGACGCCATATCTCCAAGATGGTGTACACGAAGGTGGTAACCAACAAGTCTCCATGGCTTCAAAAAGCGGAACTTGGCGGCGTATACACGAACCCGGCATCTCACGGCGAAGGACGTTTCGTAGCCAATAAAGAGTGGCTTGAGAAATTATTTGCTAATGGACAGGTTGCAACCCAGTACTGTGATCCGGAAGGCAATATCACCATGGATGAAGAGTGGAATGTCAACGGTTCTTACTGTGCAATTGAAGGTATCACAAGCCCGGACGGACGAGTATTCGGTAAGATGGCACACTCTGAGAGACGTGCACGTTCTGTGGCTATGAATATCTATGGAGAGCAGGATCTGAAGATCTTCGAGTCAGGAGTAGAGTACTTTAAGTAAAAAATGAAATTTGGATGGCACTCTGTTTCATCAATAATTTAAAAAAGATGAAGAAAATAGATGAAAAACTGATATAAATGAAAGAACGAAAGGTAAAAATTGCATAAAATGCAAAAAAATCTAAAAAAATCCTTGTGTTCTATAGAGAAATCCTTTACAATGTTAAAGGACAAAAGCGTCGAGAGCGAGTAGGCTTTGTCTACTCGCTTTTTTGTATAAGGCAATTGGGATGTTTTGTATAGAGGCGCACTTTGAAGGAAATTGCATTTAGGAGGTAGAAAGGTATGTCATATGTTGAGGAAGTCCTGGAAAAAGTAGTGGCAAAGAACCCTGCTGAGCCAGAATTCCACCAGGCAGTAAAAGAAGTATTGGAGTCATTGAGAGTGGTAGTAGAGGCGAATGAAGAAAAATTCAGAAAAGACGCCCTGCTTGAGAGACTGGTAGAACCAGAGAGACAGTTCAAGTTCCGCGTTCCGTGGGTAGATGATAAGGGACAGGTTCAGGTAAACACAGGTTATCGTGTACAGTTTAACAGTGCAATCGGACCATACAAGGGGGGCTTACGTCTTCATCCATCCGTTAACCTTGGAATCATCAAGTTCCTTGGATTCGAGCAGATCTTCAAGAACTCCCTGACAGGTCTTCCGATCGGTGGAGGTAAAGGTGGTTCTGACTTTGACCCGAAGGGCAAATCAGACAGAGAAGTGATGGCATTCTGCCAGAGTTTCATGACAGAACTTTGCAAATATATCGGTGCTGATACAGACGTTCCGGCAGGTGATATCGGAACAGGCGCAAGAGAGATCGGATACATGTTCGGTCAGTATAAGAGAATCAGAGGCGTATACGAAGGCGTGCTGACAGGTAAGGGATTAAGTTACGGCGGATCTCTGGCAAGAACTGAGGCTACAGGTTATGGTCTTCTGTACTTAACAGAGGAGATGCTGAAGATCAACGGACAGGAACTCGCAGGTAAGACAGTTGCAGTATCCGGTTCTGGTAATGTTGCAATCTACGCAACACAGAAAGCACAGCAGTTGGGTGCTAAAGTCGTAACAGTCAGCGATTCTAATGGCTGGGTATATGATCCGGAAGGAATCGATGTAGAAGCATTGAAAGAAATCAAAGAAGTTAACCGTGCAAGACTGACAGAGTACAAGAAATACCGTCCGAATTCTGAGTATCATGAAGGACGCGGCGTATGGTCTATCAAGGTAGATATCGCTCTTCCATGTGCGACCCAGAACGAACTTCACTTAGAAGATGCTAAGATGTTAGTAGAGAATGGATGTATCGCAGTTGCAGAAGGTGCAAACATGCCTACTACATTAGAAGCAACAGAGTACTTACAGGAGCATGGCGTATTATTCGCACCAGGAAAAGCAGCGAACGCAGGTGGTGTTGCTACATCTGCACTTGAGATGTCCCAGAACAGTGAGCGTTTGAGCTGGACATTCGAAGAGGTAGATGCGAAACTTAAGAACATCATGATCAATATCTGCCATAATATGGCTGATGCTGCAGAGCGTTATGGTGCAGCAGGCAACTACGTTGTAGGTGCTAACATCGCAGGATTTGAGAAGGTTGTAGACGCTATGACCGCTCAGGGAATCGTGTAGGAGATTGATTCGATAAGATTCAGATATAATGATTCGACGTATGATGTCGCAGACAGGCGTTTTTCGCCAGTCTGCGACATTGTTTATAACTGCTTTTGAATATTCTGTTTGATCTTTTCAGTAAAATATGCATATTGGATTAGTTCATCTTCTGTAAATCCAGCAAAACGCACCTGATCATATTGGCTCTGTGCAGCATCGATTTCTTCCAGGATCGGTGCAGAAGCAGGCAGGAACAGAATGTTAAACTGTTTCGTGCTTCGATGGTTTTCTATTTTTAGAAATCCCTTGGCAGAAAGTCTTTGAAGGCGAAGAGACAGGCTTTGGGAAGACATATTGGTAAAATCAGCGAGTTCCCGGCGGTTGCTGCTATGGTGAGGCTGGTTCAGATACAGAAGCAATCGTGTCTCGTCCAGAGTCAGGTCGTTCTTGATGGCAATAGGTTCCAAGTAGTAATCCAGAAGCTTGCGATTACGGTAGTCATCCATGAGGAAGCCTTCTTCAACTATGGCTTCTGTGGATACCAGGCTACGTTCTTCGCCTAATTTCTTAGAACCGGGTAGAATCGAAGGTGGTACGGCACCGTCATTGGCAGCGTCCACCAGGAAGCGATAGACCTGAAGTCGGTTCTTCTCATAATCATCTTCGTCCAGTACATGTTTATAGAAATTATTATAATATTCAAATACCATGAGTTTCATCTTAATGGTCTTGGTGATGCTCATGCCCTGACTGGCGAGGGAACCCTTGGTCTTCACATAATAATAGATTGGTACCTGCAATGCATAGAATACGTCTGCATGGCGGATATATTCCAGGTTAAACATAAAGTCTTCGCACCAGCTGATGTCAGAATCCATGCGAAGATGATGCTGTTCGATGATCTCTCTGCGAAATAATTTGTTCCAAAGTACACCGTAATAGAAGTCGGCAGGATTCTCAATCATGTGTGAAGCGAATTCTTCCCGCGTCATAACACAGTCATCTTCGATATCACCCTTATGAGAAACGCGTTCTCCAACTACCCGGTAGAAATCAGATATGACCAGATCGCAGTGAAAACGTTCGGCGGCTTGTACCAGAAGCCCGGTAGCATTGGGAGTGATCCAGTCATCACTGTCCAGGAATTGTAGGTAGGTTCCACGTGCCCGGTCTAACGCAAGATTGCGGGAATCAGATACACCGGTATTTTCTTTGTGTATGACATGGACGCGGGAGTCTTCGGCAGCATATTTATCACAGATACTACCGGAAGCGTCTTTGCTACCATCGTTGACAAGCAGAAGTTCAAAATCTGTATAATCCTGATTGAGGATACTATCAATACAACGCGAAATGGTATCTTCTGCATTGTATACGGGTACGATAATACTAACGGTTGGGTTCATTATAATCGACACTCCTTATTCAAGAATTTCTTATTGAGATATTTTACACTATTTGGATAAAAAAGTTTAGTCCTTTTGAACGAATTGCAGGAATTACTTGGAAAATATATGTAAATGGAAAATGGAAAAAAATAAAAAAATTGTAAAAAGGTGTTGACAAGTAGTGAATTATAATTGTATAATAGCGAAGCAGGTTCGAGATAGGAACTTGAAAAAACGGGATCATAGCTCAGCTGGGAGAGCACCTGCCTTACAAGCAGGGGGTCATAGGTTCGAGCCCTATTGGTCCCATTACAACAGAAGATGTTGTAATAATAGAATATGGCGGGATAGCTCAGTTGGCTAGAGCACACGGTTCATACCCGTGGTGTCGCTGGTTCAAATCCAGTTCCCGCTACTGCAAAAAGTCTGTATTTACAGGCTTTTTTGTTTTCTAAAAATAGTCTATATACAAAAAATTGGAAATCATATATAATACAAATCATGTAAAGAAAATATGGATGGAAACAAGAATATCATCTGAGAAAATATAGAGAAAGAAGAAAAAGAGCAATGAAAGAACAAGGAGGAATTCAGTTTCATGAGAAAAGGACAGTTAATGATGAGAATCGTTGCAGGCGGATATCTGGCATATATTGGCTTTGATGTTGCCCGTGATGTGATTGCCAAGCGGCCGGATAATTATGTAATCTATCTGATTATTAGTATTATCTTTATGGTAGTGGGAGGCATATGGTGCGTTCAGGCATTGAAAAAATATGTGAAACATGATTATGTGGATATATGGCGGGATGACAAAGAGGAGGATTTGCAGAAAAATTCGGCCAAACCAAGTGTGGCAGAAGCAATTACGGAGGAACAGGAAGAAGAGAAAGTAATAGAAACAACGAAAATAGAAGATACTATAAGTTCAGGACAAGAGATTTCAGGAAAAGAGGAGTAGGCGATGCGTGTAGGAATGGGCTATGATGTTCATAAGTTGGTAGAAGATAGAGATTTGATTCTTGGCGGAGTTAAGATTCCCTATGAGAAAGGGCTTCTTGGACACTCAGATGCAGATGTATTGCTGCATGCGATCATGGATGCACTTCTTGGGGCAGCAGCACTTGGAGATATTGGAAAGCATTTTCCCGATACAGACCCTCAGTATAAAGGAGCCTCCAGTATCAAGTTATTGGAGCATGTGGGGAAATTAATCGAAGAGGAACTGTACGTGATTGGCAATATTGATGCCACTATTATTGCACAGCACCCGAAGATGGCACCACATATCGAGCAGATGCGCCGGAATATTGCTGAGGCATTACACATTGAAGTAAGCCAGGTGAATGTTAAGGCAACTACAGAAGAAGGTCTTGGATTTACGGGAAGTGGAGAAGGAATCTCATCTCAGGCAATTGCAAGCCTGGATACCATAGCGAATTACAGTTATGCAGTAGGTCCTGAAGAGGGAAGATGCGCTGGTTGTAGTGGCTGTCCTCATGCGCAGGAAACAGAGTAAGGTGGCATAGCGATAAGAAACAGTATGTGAGTAAGAGAATGAGTAGAAGCCCCTGAGCAGGGGCTTTTCTCTATAATGAATTGCAGGCAATGGGTAAAAGGAAATAAATAGTAATAAGTAGTAATAAATAGAGAGGAAGAGTTGTATGAAAGTCAGAAAATTGGAAGTGCAGGAGAACGCAGACAGCAGACCGCTGTATGAGGAGGTTTTTCACGAGGATAGTCAGAACTTCGTAGACTATTACTATACGGAAAAAACGAAGGATAATCAGATCTATGTGGTAGAAGAGGATGGTAAAATCCGCTCTATGCTTCATCTGAATCCATATCATATGTATGTCAATGGCAGTGAAAAAGATGTCAATTATATCGTAGCCGTTGCGACGCAGAAGGAATATAGAAAAAGAGGATACATGGCAGCACTTCTAAAGGAATCCCTTCGGGATATGTATAAGTCGGGTGAAGCGTTTACCTTCCTGATGCCGGCATCGGAGAGCATCTATCTTCCGTTTGATTTCCGAACCGTATACGAGCAGGACAAAAGATATTACAAAGAAGAGGAAAGAGAGGAAACGGAGAAGTCCAAAGTGACTATTCAGAATGCGACTGCAGAGGACTGCAGAGAACTGGCAGAGTTCGCGAATGCATATCTGGCAGAGCATAAGCAGATATTCGCAATTCGTGATGAAGCATATTATCAGAGAGTGCTTCTTGAGTACGCAAGTGATGGCAGCAGTCTCAAAATCTATCGAAAAGACGGCAAAATTGTAGACTGCCGAGGATGGTTTCCGCAGGAGGACATGGAAAAACCTAAGATTATGATAAGGATCGTAGATGCTCGCAGAATGCTGATGGCACTTTCTTTGCGTTCTTTCATGGGGACATGTTTCCGTATAACAGACCCGATTATTGAGGAGAACAATAGATGTGTCGTGATCACAGGTACGGAATTCTCCGGTGTTATGCTCATGGAAGGAAAGCCTGAGAACAGCGAAGGCACTATCACGGCAGCAGCACTTGCAAGCCTGGTATTCGGAGCAAAGACGGTGGAGGAAGTCTGCCTGGAAGACGGCGTGGAGATGTCAGAGAGGATGAAGGGGGAGATGGAGAAGATCGTTCCACTGTCACAGATCTACTTGAATGAAGTTGTGTAGGAAGTAGTAACTGGAGAATTTAATGAAGAAAATAGATTCTTGGAAAGTGTACGGTAAAGCAGAAGAAGATGGCTGGCTCTGAGACCGGGCGTTTCGTTAACAAGGTGTAAGCGTAAGAATCCCCGTAGATTGGCAACCGAGTACACGCACTCCGAAATCTTGATGATTTCGCAGTTCGAGTACTCTTTCGTCTTTGACGTGAAGTCAAAGCCTCATGCCAATCTACGGGGATTCTTATGCTAACGCCTTGTAACACTTACTTAACGCCCTCAGAGCCAGCCATCTTCTTCTGCTTCACCTGACATCTCCATAATCTCAAGCCTTTCTCCATTGGGAGGATTCCTGGCGAAGGATGCGCGTGGAACTGTGTTGACGAGGAGCAACTACCATTTCCAGCCAATACCGTTCCCCCTTGCACCCCGCCAGGAATCCCCACAGTTCATGAAGAGTCATATAGAAGAATGTCAGGCAGAGAGGGGCAGTATGGGCGTTCGTATCCGTAGAAGAGCCGTACAAGCCGTTGGTGAAAAAGAGGTCTGAAATTAGGAGGGCTTCTGTACTACCAGTACAGAAGTCCA
>CAMBRQ010000041.1 GCA_945870325.1 uncultured Dorea sp.
TCAGGGGAAGCGTTCTTTTTTTCATCATCTGTTATATTTCCTCCTTATAGAAATACAATGTTTTCTAATCTGGCATTATTATATCCCTACATATGTCATAAGTAAAATTAATCTTCCTAATTCTAACATTAGAAAATCCGATTTGAAATTCCTGTAATCAGCCAATACACCATTTTCTTGCTTTTACATAGATTAGACTAAAAAGAGGTTTTTACTATGACCTTTCAAAGAAAATTAAGCAACCGATCTGCCCGGAACTAGTGCCCATTCTTCATGCTATCATTACCTCGCAAAAAGCGGGAGTACGCAAGATGGAGCATCTGCTGCGGTGTATCTGACACGGATTCGACTCACAAGATTTACCATCGGCAGATCCCAAATGCTAGCCCAAAAATGGTGGTTGCCATTAAGAACAACCACCATTTCAGACTATTTTGATATAATCCCTTTCACAAACGGAATCCCCAAAACTTCCAGTTCTGACTTTAATTTACCATACTTGCTTCTACTGACCGGCACAACCGTCTTATCATCTAGTGTAGCCTCGTAAGTCTGACCAAATCTGCTGGAATTCACATGCTTAATATTCCCCATAGGAATCAGAAACGACTGATGACATCGAAAAAAACCATAATCACAAAAGATTCGTTCCAGTTCATCAAGTGTAGAAGCTACCTGATATTCCTTTCCTTCCTTCAGACGTATCCAGACCTTTCTCTTTTCCTTGCATATGTAGAGAATCTCCTTCGGTTCCACAAGCACATAATCCTGCCCTGCCCGCACCGCTACTTTCCCACCATCCAGGGATTTCCTTCTCTTTGAGACTCTCTCAAACGTCTTGCCAAGTCTCATTACATCCACTGGCTTTGTAAGAAAATCAACCGGCTCATACTCATAACTCTCAGCCGCGAAATCCGCATGCCCTGTAAGGAACACATATGGAATCTCCTTATGATACTCTTCTATATGTGCTGCCAGTGCGAATCCACTCGTATCCGGCATTTCAATATCTAAAAACACCAGCGAAACAGGTCTGGTATCCATGAACTGCACCGCCTTAGATGCATACGCAGTATATAGAATCTGCTCCTCTGATACATAGTGCTTTAAAGCAGCAATGGAATCCTCCACTGCGATAGGCTGGTCATCAACCACCAGCACCAGTCCTTCAAACATCATGCTCCCTCCTTAATCAGCCGCAATGGGAGTTTTGCAACAAAGTATATAATATCATCTTCCATCCTGGAGTACACAACCCCACCGTATCTGGCAGCAAGCGCCTGAATCGAGGCAATTCCGATTCCTTCATGTCCCACCTTTGCCGAATGTCCTATCTGATAATTCTCCATAGGATTCCTGTGTCTTGTCCGATTAGACACATTGATAATACAGAACTCGCCTCTTTTAAGAATCGATAGTTTAATTCCATATGATTTATCCGGCAGCACTTCAGTCTCATCAATCGCATTCTGCAAGAGATTCCCGATTACCTTGTTCGTCTCATAGACATTCGTGGCAACCTGAGACAGGTCATTTTCAATCGATATCTCCATACGGATTCCACTCTGCGCCGCCTTGCTCTGAAAAGATAGAATCAGCGCACTAATCGCTGCATCCTGGAGCGGAAGCAACTGATTCATGGCAATCGAATCTTTCAGAAGTTCATCCAGATATGCCTCACATGCTTCGTAATCCTTCCGAAGCAGAAGTCCATGGAGTGTCTGCACATGGAAATTATAATCATGTCTCTGGGAACGGATGACACTCATATAGGTCTGCATATCATCCCGGTATTGTTTCTCTGTAAGAATTGTCAGTTTCTCCTTACGGCTCGATATAATCAGATTGATCAGCCTAAGTCCTCCAAAAAAGGCGAACCACTCTAACCACATCGCAGCAACTGAATGTACTCCCATCACTGCCGGCATCCCAAGGCAGAAACCATACCCGGCAAAAAGAAGCCCAAACTTTGTCATCACACGACGTTTGCCATTCTTAGAAGGCTCACTCTCAGCAAAACACTCTTGCCATCCCGCACCCGGGAATCCTTCTTCCATCTTGCGATAGATAAAAAAAACACCTACCAAATATACAATAATCAACATGACACGGAAGAAAAGAGAAATCATACTTATTCGAAGCAAAGTACCGGCAGTCATCTGCAGCATACCAAAGCATGCACAGGATATAGAGACCATCGCAATGATGTCAATAATCTCAGTTCTTGGCTGCATTATAATCGGAATATAGATGATAAGAAATAAAAAACACATCGCAATGCACATCTGAACATCCAGATTAAGACAGACTGATATACCACAGATAATTCCTGCTATAAGAGAAAGTGCTATGCATCGTCTCCTTGGAGTTCCCAGCCACCAAAAAGCCAGGAAACAAGAAACAGCCGCACCGACTCCCAAAAAACCGTAGCTGACAATACGCATAACACTTTCTCCTTTCTTAATTTTTTTTATTTTTTAGTATAACATCCCCCAAAAATGTGTCAAGTAAACGACATTATTTTTTCTCATCCCAGAATATCTCCGGTCTTCTGATATAGCGAAAACCTGCACTGTACGCTGATTCTACCACAACTCCGTTATCTCTGGAATTCGTGACACGAATCCTACTCTAGTCATGATACAGCATCTTAGCCAATTCTTCATGAATCCTTTCGGTATCCATACCTCCTGTTGACTTATGTACAAGTTCACCATTCTTAAAATAGCGAAATGCCGGAATCCCCATGATCCGGAATCTCTTGGCAAGATCTCTGTGTACAGAAGTATTCACCTGAATGAATTTTATAAATGCCATATCATCCGCTACTTCTCTATAATACGGCGCAGTAGCCACGCATGCTCCGCAATGATCCCCGTAGAAATCCACCACCGCATACTCTGCCGTCTGAATCAATTCATCAAAATTCTCACTTGTCGCTTCTATTACTGCCATCTTCTTACACCTCCAGATATTTTTCCGCATCTGCCATTAACATATGAAATGTATGCTCCTGATATTTTACCATTCTAAATGTCTCAATATCAGCCTGCTTCATAAGGTCTTCTGCCTTTTTCCCACGCTCTTTTGCCATCTTCTCTACTTCCGCAACCAATCCTTCCTCCGTCAGCACAAAATTATCTTTCTCACAGAAATAGCAATACATAAGATAAGGAATAAAATATCTCTCCTGTGTCTGTGCAATCCCTTCAATAGCCTCTTCCTGCGTAATCATGGTTCCATCCGGCTGCTTTCTTACATCAATTCCAGATTCCATATAAGCATCGTACATGCCCTTTGCATGGTGAAGACACCACGCTTTCTTCTCTTCCTCATCAATCTGGAATTCACTGCGTTTGGACATCTCTTCTAACCAATACCGTGAGATTACGATACAAGCTTTGTCCTTATGCTCTCTGTCATGCTGCTCATGATACCAGCGATAATAATCCTCCACTGTCTGAACCCCCGGAAGATTTAGTATGGCAGTTAATTCATCACAGACTTTCATTACATGCTTACGCACCACCTTCTCTACCTTAAGAGTGAATTCTGTACTTTTCATACAACAATTGAATTCTTCTCCAACTTTCTTTCCGATGACTGCTGCTTCTGCTTCTTCAGCCCCCGGCAGTTTACGTCCCGGATATAAAAGTACCGTTCGTCCCTTCCAGTTCTCTAAAGAAGACTCTGTACATATACAGCGTACACTATCGCCTTCCTTCACTTCTTCCATCTCTTCTTCACCAGAATGATCTCTCGCAAGTGCTTCCAGTTCCTCCTGGATCTCACTGTCAGGATAACGCCAACGTCCCAATTCCTCTGCCACCTCAAGCTGCGTATAGTCGTAGCAGTTTAGCATTTTAGACTTCATACTATATATACTTCCTTTCAATTCTGTATTTCTATAATTCTTATTTTGCAACTCCTGATCCCGCTTTTGCAAATGTCCGATAATACTCATTCGTCTTAAGCAATTCCTCAGGCGTCCCAACAGCCTGTATCTCTCCGTCACACAAAACAATCACCTGATCCGCGAATACCGTAGCGGAATAATTATGTGCAATCAATATCGTAGTTCTGCCCTTCATCAGATTACTGAGCGCTGCAGTCACCTGTTGCTCACTCTTCACATCCAGATTACTGGTTGCCTCATCCAGAAGCAGATAATCCGGATTACGCATCATGGCTCTTGCAATAGCGATACACTGCTGCTGTCCCCCCGAGAAGTTCGATCCTCCCGGTCCGACTTCAGCATCAAACTGCCCTGGCGTATTCATGACGAAATCATAGATATTCGCCATCTTTGCCACATGGATCAATTCTTCTTCTGATACCTGGCGCTCTACGCCGTACATAATATTCTCCCGGATTGTACCGGACAGAAGCGGCTTATCCTGAGCCACAATAGCGAAACTCTTACGCCAGGAAGAAAGTTTAAAATCCGTAATATCTTTATTTCCAAAATATATCTGACCTTCTGTCGGGTTATACATACGCTCCAACAACTTAAATAATGTACTCTTTCCTGCCCCATTGGTTCCGACAATCGCTGTAACCTTCCTCTTCGGAATCGAGCAATTCAGATCCCTAAGTACAGATGCTGTCTGATAAGAGAAGTTCACGTGATTAAGAATAATATCCGCATCAGCAACATCCATCTCACATCCGTCCTCCGGCTCATTCGGAACTTCCAGAATCTGCCCGATCTTATGAACGATACCCGCATTTTTTGAAAATTCACCAAAATTTGTACATAATGTTGCAAACCGTGCTACAGCCATAGAACACAGCGTATAAAAACCAATTAATTTTCCAACTGTAATCTCACCCGATGCAACCATCTGACTTCCCAATACAAAGGACACGACAATCGTAAGGCATCCGACAACTTCCATACCTCCAAGCTGAATCATAGAGGTGTAACTAAGAAAAATATCTGCTTTACACTGTTTCTTAAACAAATCATCTGCCTTCATTCTCTCCTCTTCTTCCACACGGAAAGACTTAATAAGACGAAGCCCTCGTACATGTTCCGCAAGATATCCCATCATAGCTGCCAGCCTGGTTCTTGCTACTGCTCCCGTCCGAAAGGTAAGTTTGCCGTAAAGTACTGTAATTCCCACCACTACAGGTACGATCAGAAGACTGGCCAGCGCCATCTGGAACTGGAATGAAAATAATTTCTGGTAAGCCACAATTCCAGCATAGACTGCTGTAAATATGTTAATCAGAATCTGGAAATAATTTCCCGCACAATCTGCATCAGTCGTCACACGAGTTACAAGTTCGTTCACATTATCCGTATCATAATAACTGGTCGGAAGATGCATCATCTTATCCCATACTCTCAGACGCACTGCAAGGTTAATCTTCTGCAGCAGCAGACCGGATGCATAAGTAAATGCAATCGTAATAATCCCGGCTATTAACTGGAATTCAATATACCGTATCAATTCGTCTGTCTTAATAGAGTTCTGTGTTCCATCAATAATAGATGCCGTAATTGTGATGGCCTCAACCTCCACATGTGACCGAATCATACAGATTACTATCACCAGGAACAAAAGAAGCCACGGCAGTTTCATACCCTTGAATATCTTCGTATAACCCTTTATCTGTTTAATCATTGTACTGCCTCCTTTTCTGCCTCACAGGCGGCAATCAGATCCATGAAAGCCTCACAATTCCCATATAATTCACTGTAATTACCGCATCCTGCCAACACTCCGTTATGCAGCACAATAATCTGGTCTACCCTTTCAATTAATGAAAGATCATGCGTAACCATAATCTTCGTTCTATTCGGGAACATCTCAAATATCGTATCCTGTACCAGCTTAGAAGCTGCCGCATCTAATGCAGAAGTCGGCTCGTCAAGAAGCAGGATATCCGTGTCGCGCATAAATTCTCTTGTCAGTACCAGTTTCTGTCTCTGTCCGCCAGACATGGAAGTCCCTCCCGGCGCAACCGGCGTATCCAGACCACTTTCCCATTTTCTAAGAATCTCTGCAAACCCTGACTTCTCTGCTGCTTTCCATATCTCATCATCAGACACCTCTCTATGAAGACCATATGTAAGAGCTTCTCTGGCAGTTCCACTGAAGATATCCGCTCCCTGCTGCACATATCCCATGTATCCACGAAGTTCATCAAGCGTCATCTCGGATACAGGCACTCCGCCTAATGTCACTTTACCTTCACTCGGTTCATAAAAATGCTCAAGCAGGCTAAGTGATGTCGTCTTGCCGCTTCCACATAAACCTATGATTGCAGTAGAACTTCCTGCCGGTACTTGGAAAGAAATATTTTTAAGCGCCTTCTTATCTCCATAAGCAAACGATACATTCTCAAATACAATATCCGTGCCTTCCGGCTTCTTTGTATCCTTTACCGTATCCTCTTCTTCCGGTGCCATCAAAAGATGAGAAGTTCTTGCTAAAGTTCCCTGAATCATCTTAAGATTCATCCAATAGTTAATCAGATTATCAAAAGATGTAGAAAGTGTTGAAGAGAACATGAAGAATGCTATCCATTGCTGAAGCGTAATATCCCCTAGCTTCAGAAGAATCACTCCAAATACCATAACAGCCATAGTCTGAGCCATACCAATCAGCGTAGATAATGCCGATACTACACACTGAAGTTTATTCACCTGCATATAGGCATCAAACAATCCATATGCCGCATTCTCACCGTTCTTTAACTCTTTTTCTTCATTTGTATAGGTCTTGATCAGACTCAAACTTCTGACACGCTCTGCAAGATATGCCGTCAAATTACCAATCTGACTAAACACGCCAAACTGGGTCTTATACTGCCACCGTCCAACAAATACCGTATAGATAATCTTGACAGGCAAAAGTATGAACACAGAAAGCATAAGCCAAACATTATAAGAGGATATCGTTTTTAATGCTGTTACAGCATAATAAACTGTCGGAAGAAATCCTACTAAAAATTCTACCAACAACTCTGTCGCCGTTGTAGCATCGTTGGTGATTACACTCATCATATCTGATGGATCATTGCTGTCATAATAATCCATCCGAATATGGAGCATCTTCTTCCATACCACACGCCGTACATTTCTTGCCGCAATGTGACGTGCAGGTGAACGAAGCGCTACATCTGCACATAACACAATCGTAAAAAGTACATAGAACATGATGGCATCCCACAACACTTTACTATCCGTGCTTCCACTCATAAGTCCTGCCGAAACAGTCGGAAGTTTTAACATAACTTTGTTATAGCAAAAATTACAAAGGAATGCGATGATAATCCAATGCCACGGTAAATGTATCTTCTTTAAAAGGTTCCAGAAACTGTGCCAGTGCCCCTTGCCAGTTTCCGCCTTTTTTACTTTCTCACTCACAATCGTATCTCCTTTCGGGTGTAAATAAGCGACAGACAGATATTTCCTGTCTGCCGCTTCGGGATCTCCTTAATAATCCATCAGACCATTAAAGTTCTTCATCATCTCAACGTATGCTTCAACTGTCTCCTCAGACATCGAATTTCCACTGCTGGCGTACAGCGTAATATTCGCCTGAAGAGTATCACCATCTACACTGGCATAAAGTATATTTCCCTCCTGGGTAACGTTCTGTCCCTGAGAAGAGTAAAACTCTGCAAGTTCCGTAGCACTTGCTTCATCCGGTGTCACAAAATAATCATACTCTCCTGCTGCCACACCATCCTTGGCATATACAATCTGATACACATTCGTTGCAGTATAGCCAAAGTTCTTCATATCTGACAGCAGCTTACAGCTTTCATCACCAACCAGAACATATCGCTGATCAAAATCCAGATCTTCCGGGTCCGTAAATGTATAGTTGTCTGTCATAGCAATGCTAAAATCCTTATCAATCTCCGGTGCATTGTCTTCCGACTTTGAATCACTGTCATCCGATCCGCATCCCGCCATCATAATACCTAACACTACGCACATTAAAATAGCAATCAGTTTATTTCTCACGTTTCCTATCTCCTTGTCCTGCCTTATTACTTCTTGTCAACATCTACAAGTCCATTGACCTCTTCCATAAACTTAAGATAGCCATCCGGATTTGCTTCATATCCTTGCTCTGTACTCGGAAGATTATGCAGCATCGCCTGCAGCTCCTCTGCTTTTGTCTCGTTACAAGTTACTCTTCCGCCAATAATGAAGCACTGATATTCAGCGACAACATTACCGTCTTTTATGTAGAATATCTCATATACTTCAGTGACTTCCGCATGATTTCGGGTTGTCAGCTGAATTGCCAGCTGGCTGTTCTTATCACCATGAAGCACATATCGTTTATCATACTGCAATCCTTCCGGATCAGAATAAGTATCATCTGATGTCATCTGGATATCTGTTGGATTCGGTTCCTGTACCGATGCTGCCGCTGTCTCTTCCGGTGCCGCCGGCACTTCTGTATTGCCTGCAGTTGCCGGATCGAACTCCTCTGCCAGTGCTGCCTCTGGTGCTGATTCTGGCACAGTCTCTACTACTGTATTTCCTGCTACTGCCGGATCAATCGCTTCTTCTACAGGTGTTTCCGGCTTCTCTTCCACCTCTTCTACAGTTCCTGCTGTTGCCGGATCAAATTCTTCTTCAGTCAGTTCTTCCTCTGATTCACTTTCGGATTCTTCCATATCTTTCACCAATACAGACTCTTCTGTCTCCGGCTTAATTCCCGCTGCCTTGGCCGCTTCCACCAGTTCAGATTCCTCTGTCTTTGGCTCGATTCCTACCTTCTCGGCTACACGTGCCATCGATGCTGACAAATCTTCTGATTCTCCACTTGTGGATGGGGAAGATGTGATCATTTTCCTTCCCTGAGCAATCTGGGCATTCACATATGCTTCTGCGGTCGCTTCGTTAATAATTTGATACTGCACATACATATCTACATTCTTCTGCGCAATTTCCTTCGGAGCAAATATCGTAACAACTGTATCTATTATTTTCACATTATCCGGCTCTACTCCCGGCTGTGTCAGAGATTGCTTTTTGAAAGTTTCTGCTTTATCCTTATCCGGCATTACAAGGCATTGATAGATGCCAATCACCTGATTATCTTTAGCATACACAATCTCATAGAATCCCGTTGCCCCGCCAAACATCTGCGTAACCTGTTCTCCATCCATATATAATACATATCGTTTATCATATGACTGGGTAAAATTCTCAGAGTCTACAAAAGTATACCCATCGGTCATCTTAATGTCAAAGACTTTCTCCTTTTCCGGAGTCAGATTACTATCTGTCTCCTTGACCTCTTTCATTCCACCCATCTCAACAAACATCTTGTCAAGATATGCTTCCGGAGTTGCTTCACTTAACACTCCATATCCCGCATAATCATTAATCATACTTTGCACATTCGAATCAATGGCAAGCACTACATTCGTATTCGGCATCGCTACCGCATACATTCCTCCATCAAACAACTGCTGCGCTAATGCTCCTGCTGCTTCGCTGTCAGCCATCACATAAACTTTAATCTCATTCAATGCTTTTCCATCTGCGCAATACAGAATTTCATAGAATCCTGTTGCATTACACTGTACAGCATATCCACATGTCTCATCACCATACAATACGTAACGGACATCGTATTCGAATGTTGGCGGCAGTACTTGTGACTCATCATAAGTATAACTGTCACTTAATTTTACCGCAAATGCCTCATCCTGTGTAGTACCTTTCAGTTCTGTCACTGGTGGAACCGGAGGATTCGGATCTTCTGCAGGATTCGGATTTTTGAAGAACTTATAGTTTTCCATGGATACCATCGCCTGCATATATGCTTTCGGGGTTGCTTCTTTACTATAACCATTCTGTGCATAGTACTCAATAAATTGCTGCACAAATGCTATGTTCATCTTTATACAAGCAACTCTTCCCTGTATATCCACTTCACCGATCGACCCAAATGCATTTTTCACTTGTTTTGCATCAGCTTCACTCTTAGCATCAAAACATCTATAGGCTCCTACAAGCTGACCATCTTTAAGATAGAAGACTTCATATGCACTATATGTTTCAGCTCCATTCTGACCTGCCGCAACAACTCCTCCGCAGTCAGAACCTCCATATAAGACATAACGCTCATCATACTCTAAACCTTCCGGATCTTTGAACGTATATTTATCCGTAACTACTATCTGGTAAGTGTTCTTCATTGTAGCCTTAGCTTCCTCAATCTTATCTGTCAGCTGCTCCGCTGTAACCACAATACTCTTTTCATCTGAAACACTTGGATTGTCCGGTGTATCTGGATTATCTGGTATATTGGGATTATCCGGCGTGTTCGGATTATCTGGTGTGTTCGGATTATTCGGATTGCTCGGATTATTCGGTGTTACAGGACTGCCCGGATTGCTTGTTCCGTTTCCACCATTCGAACTTGCAGACGGCTTGTACTCGCTCATTCCACCAAAGTAAAAACTCATAGCAAGATATGCCTCTGGAGTTGCCGACTTAATTGCACCGTTACTATAATACGTATTAATAGATGTCTGAACATAACTTCCGGAAGAATATACATATGTTACATCTCCCCAGTTTCCACAACTCATTCCGCCTCCGCTATAACCACTTTTTGCTAATTTAGATGCATATTCCTTTGCTTCTGCTTCACTGGACATCACATAACACACGTATTCACCTGCTGCCTTTCCTCCCTTAGCATACAGCACTACATATGCTTCTTTACAGCTATATCCCAGATTAGCTGCTCTCTTCGCAGGCATACAATCGGAACCGCCATGCAGCACATACCTTCTGTCGAAACTAATTCCCGACGGGTCTGAGAACGTGCACAGATCACTCATTTTAATACTATAACTGTTGCTTGCGCTAGTACCACTTACCTGAGCCCCACCGTTATCCACATAACCGGTCTTAGTCGTACCATTACCTGCCGCTCCTGCATCACCCGCATCACCTGCGCCACCTGCTCCCGCTGCATCTGCATCCAAACCGTCTTCAAGTTCACTGTCACCATCCTTGGAATCTTTATCCAAGATCTCCGATAACGGCGTACCATCAAGCAGTTCTTCGATGCCGCCATTTCTGGATACAAGATAGCCGCAGCCGATACCGATACATAACACCAGTACAACTATCCCTCCAATAATAATCTTTTTCTTATCTTTCATGCTCTCACGCTCCTTAGATATGAATAGAAGTTTATTCTACTCACATTTTATCTTCACAATCGTAGCAAAAGCGAATCCATCTCTCAATACGTTCTGTCTATTCGGAAGATTTCGACACCTATTCGGCATTTTTCGACAACCACCTCCCTCGTCCTATGTATTTTGCTGCCATACCTATCTACAGATTCTCCACCTGATTAAGAATTGTACCCACAGCATCCAGAGAAGTTTTTCCTCCTATCACGCATACTCCTGCGTTCTCACAGATATAATCCAGAACATCACTTACCCAGATCAGTTCTTCTCTGGTCGTATGCAAGATCTCGCTGCGTACCTTCTGCCGCATCTTAACTGTCACTCCGCTTAAGTAATCTTCTGCAGCCTGAATACCTTTCTGTCGTACGCTCAAGAGAGGTTCCATCGAGGCTATAGTACTGACAATATATCTGTCTAACGGCTCATCACTCTCACAGAGACTTCGAAGCGCTGCTCCTGCTCCGTTGAAGCCCTCCAGAGAATTGGCTGCACTTGGATCACGAAAACTTGTAAATGTAACATCTCCATTCTCCGATATGCTAAGTCCTGTACCGTATGCCCCTCCTTTTACACGAATCGTATTCCACAGATAACCATAAGTAAGTATTCTCGCTGCCACCTGCATAGTTCCATGATACTGTGCTCCATATATCTTAAGGTTCGCACCCTTCCCTGCAAATCCAATCTCCGCCGGAATCTGGATTCCCATCTTCCCGGAAGCCGCTGCCGGATACCTTACCGCCTCACCCTTCTGGTTCGGTCCATCTGGCAGTAATTGAATCAGCCGTGTCAGCCACAGGTTACTGGTATTCCCTGTAACGCTAAGCACTGCGCGCTCTTTTACCAATATCCTTCTACATAACTGTTCCAGATCCTGAAGTAATTTCTCGCCTTCCTGATCAAAATGATCATCAATTTTCTGCACCCATCGAAGCATCTGAATTCCCTGGAATGCTTCCTGCACCTTACCTCTGGCTGAGAATCCGGCTGCAATGCGTCGCATCGCATAACTATTTCCTGACATCAATATATGCTGCTCCATTGACATCCGAAGCTGCCGTATCCTATTGCGGATATACTGTATATCACAGAAACTAGAACCAGTCAGAACCTCCGCAATAATCTCTACTGCTTCTTCTATCTTCTCATCCAATACAGACACATTAATAACCAGATATGGCTTACACTCATCAGTCTGTCCCCACTTGGCAAATACATCTACAGAAGACTGGAAACGTCCAAGTCTCCCTTCCAGCTCTGCCTGAAGTTCAAGCGCTCTATAATGCTTAGTCTCCGTCTGTCCCAAAAGCGTTCGAAGGAAAGATATTTTACTAAGTTCCTCCAAAGTCTGATCTTCCAATGAAAAATAATACGTAATATGTGTAATCCCTTCTGTCTCCAGCCTCTGCAAAAGAACCTGATTACCTTCTACTTCTGTAACAACCTGTGAAACCTCTTCTACCTCTTCTGAGATATCAGACAAGGACAGCATCGGAAGTGCCGCTAGTTGTTCAGGGCTATCCGGTGTTCCCTGCACTTCTCTTAGATACTGGAATTCACCTACAACTTTCTGCCTCTCCTCTTCCGACCACTGCTCCTTGATTGTCTGCAGCCGTTCTCTTTCTCTGATTCTTTTCTCTTCTCCAAGCGTTTTGGAGGGTTGAAGGGATATTCTGGCGTAATGCGGATTTTCTAACAATACCTCTTTTATTAGTTGTTCAAAATATCCCTTCTCTATCTTATTTCTAATAGAACTAAACACCTGATTGTAACACAGATTCTGTGCCGGATCACCCCCATACAGGCAACTCTCCAACATTTGAATCGCATGCATAACTCCCTCCGGAAAACTTCCAGATTCTTTCTCCCGCATATTAAATTCCATACGACTTAATATGGATTCCAGTCTCTTATGATCCATTCCCTGAGAAGCCAGCGTTTTCAATGTAGTATAAATAGTATCCCACACTTCTTCTTTCTTCTCTTCAGATGTATTACGTATCACAAGTTTGAGATAGGACTGCTGGATTCCATCAATTTTCCCAAGTTCCACATCTTCTGCCAGTCCCTTCTCCAAGATTGCACTCTTAAGAGGAGATTCGTTAGATGAACAAAGCAACTCTGCAAGTACAGAACACGCTATATCTTTTTCAAGTTCATCAAAACGCCCATATACCCATCCGCCAGCCAGAATCATCTTATGTTCTGCCTCTTCATTACTTCCAACTTCATAAGAGCAGATGCACTCTTCCGACCGTACCGGCTTCTGTATCGGAATCTTACTGTCGATATCCAGTCTGTCATATTCACTTAAAACATTGCCAATCTTCGCAAGCACTGCATCAATCTCCATATCTCCGTCCAATATGATATATGCATTAGACGGATGATAGAACCGCTTATAATTCGCTATGTAATTCTCATACGTCAGTTCCGTGATATGCTCCGGATCCCCACCGGATTGAAAGCGATAACAATTATCCGGAAAAAGAAGACGATTCATCGTACTGTCAATCGTCGCATCCGGAGATGCGTATACTCCTTTCATCTCATTATATACAACACCGTTACATGTCACTTCATCTTCCGCAAACTCCATCTCATAGTGCCATCCCTCCTGAAGAAATATCTCCTTTTTCGTAACACAGAGAGGATGCAGCACCGCATCCAGATACACATCCATCAGATTCAGAAAATCCTGATGATTGCGGCTGCACACCGGGTACATGGTCTTGTCCGGAAATGTAAACGCATTCATAAACGTCTGAAGCGAACTCTTAATCATCTCCACGAAAGGCTTACTCATCTGATATTTTTCAGAACCGCAGAGAAGAGAATGCTCTAATATATGAAATACTCCCGTATCGTCGCTTGGAAGCGTCTTAAACGCAATCGCAAATGTCTTATTCTCTTCTCTGCGCTTAAGCCACATAAGCTTTGCGCCGTTTTTCTCATAGTGCATCTGATAAAGAACTGCTTTTATCTCCGGAAGTTCTCTGATATGATCCAATATAAATCCGTGCTTCTGTTTTTCGTCCATATTATTGCTCCTTTATCCTTTTCCATTCCAACTGCCTGCCACTTCACTTACTGAGGAAACTGTGACAAAAGCCCGTTCATCCACTTCATATATCCTCTGCATGAGAAGCACATATTCATTCTGATTCAGTATTGTTACCAGTTCCTTCCTGCTTTTGTTCTGATAAGCACCTACCACATCATACACAGTGACACCTCTGTTTATCTCATACAGAATATAATCCTTCAGTTCCTTAGATTTTTCTGATATAATACACACTCTTTTCTTACGGGAAAATCCATTCAGGAATTCATTTACAACAAGACCACTACAGTAAGTAAAGAAAAGTCCAATGATTACAGTCCTGATATCATACACCAATACGGAACTGCCAACGATAACCATTCCTATGACTGCAACTGCCTTTCCCAATTCCAGATGCGTATACTTATTCAAAACTTTCGCCAGAATATCCATCCCCCCGCTAGATGCATTTACACAGAATAGCAGAGCCTGACCTGCACCGATGATCAGTATTGCAATCAGTCCATCCAGCATAATTTCACCTGTAAATGAATTATGATTCGGAAATACCTCTTCAAAAATATATAAGAATACAGGCGCTAATACCGAAGCCAATACTGTTTTTGTCCCAAACTCTTTCCCCAAAACCACAAAGCCAACGATCAGGCAAACTACATTGAGAATAAGTGTCATCATTGACAATGATGTCGGCAAAATCTTCACCAGTATCATTGCAAGACCTGTAATACTTCCCATGATAATTCCACTTGGAATCAGGAAAAAGTAGATTCCCACGCTCCCCGCTGCCATTCCTGCCACAATAATCAGATAATCTTTTATAACACATTTCCCCGCAGTATTCTTCATATCATCCCTCTATGCATTTTTCAAAAATGCACGATATCCCTTTACAGCCTCATAGATATCTGCCTTGCTGCTGACTTCATATGGCGCATGCATATTCAGTACTGCGACTCCACTGTCAATTACTTCCATACCATAATTCGCAGTCAGATACGCAATCGTTCCACCGCCTCCAACATCTACGCGTCCAAGTTCGGCAAATTGATATGCCGTCTTTGCCTCATCCATGATTCGGCGAATATCTGCGATAAATTCTGCATTGGCATCATTAGAGCCATTCTTTCCTCTGCTTCCGGTGAATTTATTAAAAGACATGCCTCTTCCAAAAAAGGCTGCACTCCTCTTTTCAAACACCTCTGCAAACATCGGATCATAGGCTGCACTGACATCAGAAGACAACATCCGAGAATTCTGAAGCGTCCTTCTAACCTTAAGTTCTGATTCTCCCTCGGTCAGGGCTACAAGTTCTGCCACTGCATTCTCAAAGAATCTGGACGCCATACCTGTTGCGCCCACACTTCCTATCTCCTCCTTATCCACCAGCAGACAGCAAAGCGTCTTATCCGTCTCCTGCATCGCCAGCATTGCTTCCAGTGAAGTGAATGCACAGATACGGTCATCCTGCCCATATCCCAGTATCATACTTCGGTCGAAACCACAATCACGCGCTTTTCCTGCCGGTACAATCTCCAGTTCCGCCGAATAGAAATCTGCCTCTTCAATTCCATATGCCTCTTCTAACAGACGAAGTACGTTCTTCTTTACAGCGTCTTCCTTCTCCTCAGGGATTGGGCAATTGCCAATCAGAAGATCCAGTTTTTCTCCTTCAATCACCTCAGACGCTTTCTTCTCCATCTGCATCGCTGACAAATGCACCAGAATATCAGTAATGACGAATACCGGATCTTCTTCCTGCTCTCCAATGCACACCTTCACTGCTGTTCCATCCTTCTTAACAACCGTTCCATGAATCGCAAGTGGTGTCGTTACCCACTGATATTTCTTGATTCCTCCATAATAATGTGTATCCAGATATGCAAAGGAATCCAGTTCATAAAGTGGATTCTGCTTCACATCGATACGCGGTGAGTCGATATGTGCTCCAAGTATGTTCATTCCCTCTTCGAGACCTCTTCTTCCAATTTGGAACAATGCAACCGCTTTCTCCATATTCACTACATAGACTCTGTCGCCTGGTTCTAAAATCTCTCCGTTACGAATCACTTCCTTTATGTCCCGGTATCCTGCTTCCTTTGCCAGTCGTATCGTATAGCGGACACATTCACGCTCTGTTTTTCCCCAATCAAGGTACTGTTTATATTTCTCACATAATACCTGAAGTTTCTCTTGGTCATCCTTCTCATAGGATAGCCATGCATTTTGATGTTCCATCTTCCTTTTTCTCCTTTGTGCCTCTGTCAATATTATCCCTGCATACTTCTTTCAACCTGTACCGCCGCAATCGCTCCGTCAGCCACCGCTGTTACTACCTGTCTCAGGCTCTTAATCCTTACGTCCCCTGCCGCATATACTCCCGGAATATTCGTATGCATATCTTCATCCGTCCTAATATATCCACGCTCATCCATATCAATGATTCCTTCGAACAACTTAGAATTCGGAAGAGTGCCGACAAACCCAAAAAGACCGAACAGGCCGTCCTCTTCATCTGCTACAATCCTGGTAGTTTCTCCTGTTTTCACGTTCTTCACTGTCATCTCGGACAGAATCTCATCTCCGCCAAGTTCTTCTACAATAGTATCCCACATGAACTCAAGTTTGGGATTCTTAAAGGCTTTCTCCTGTATGGACTTTGCCGCACGAAGTTCATTTCTTCTGTGGATCAAAGTAACTTTTCTTGCGAATTTCGTAAGATACATTGCCTCTTCAACTGCGGAATCTCCGCCTCCGACTACATATACCTCAAGATCCTCGAAGAAATTCGCATCACAGGTTGCACAATAGGATACACCCTTTCCTATATATTCTGCCTCGCCTTTGCATTCAATCGGTCTTGGATGCGCACCGGTCGCAATAATCACGTTTTTCGCTTGATACTCAGCCCTTGCACTTCTCAATACCTTTATTTCTCCTTCCAGAACTACTTCTGTAATCGTATCCGTTACGCGCTTAGTTCCGAATCGTTCAGTCTGCTCTGTCATCCTTGCAATCAGAGATGCACCAGACTCTCCTTCCACCTTCTGTCCCGGATAATTCTCAATCTCATCCGAGACCGCTATCTGACCACCATCCTGTCCCTTCTCAATAATGAGAGCAGATAGACGGCTTCTTCCTGCATACAATCCTGCTGCCAGCCCAGCAGGACCTGCTCCTAGAATAATCACATCATAGATTTCACCCATTCGTACTTTCTCCTTTATCTATACAACTTGCTTCTCGCTACACTTGTTTAATTTTTATTAAAGATAGAAAAAAAACGAACAACCGTCAATATCAACTGCTCGTTTGGCAATATAGAGGGGCTATTTTGCAGTGATAACCACCTGTTTTTTCATTTATATACGAAATGATCTTGTATTTTATTATATCTTTCATATTTTGTGGTATCATAAGAAAAACAGAACATTTATAAGGAGAAAATGATGTCTACTCTAATGAAAAACATTAAAAAAGCAGAAGTTTTGAAACTGAAAGACGAGGTATCCTATCAAGAAGGGCAGGTTGTCAGCAAGACTCTTGCACAGAATTCTGCCCTCAGTGTCACACTGTTTGCTTTCTGGGCTGGTGAAGAGATCAGCACCCATGAATCCGGCGGAGATGCATTCGTAACCTGTCTTGATGGTGTCGGAAAAATCACAATAGACGGCATAGATTACGAACTTCACGAAGGCGATTCTATTGTTATGCCAGCCAAGCATCCTCATGCCGTTATGGGACAGGAGAATTTCAAGATGCTGCTGGTTGTAGTATTTTAATCTGTTCTTCCGTACATTTTTCTTCTGCCAGTTTCGGAAGCGCATTCTCCGGGAAATATGCTGATTCTACGGTTTCGATATTTTCCACAAACTCGCCGCCCGTTACGGAGCATAGATAGAATATCTTACAGACTTTATATGCAATGGGATATTGTCACTTCTCTGGATGACTACGCATGGCGCAGCGATATAAGCAAAATAGAGATTCTGAATGATAAACAGTTTGTAGAATACACAAAAGAAGGGTACGCAACAACATTTACTATCACAGCAATGGAACCTCTTACCTGTTGGGAATTCGATATGGAAAATGAGAATATGAAAGGGCATTGGACTGGGGTATTTGCTGCAAAAGGTGATACAACGGAGGTTGATTTTACGGAAGATGTTGTCGCAAAGAAAGTATTGATGAAACCATTTGTTAAGAGATATCTGAAAAAGCAGCAGGCATTGTATATTGGGGATTTGAAAAGAAGGGTGAATTTAGTTCTTTAAGAGTTGTTTGAGAGTGTACGGCATAGAGGGGAGATAGGGTGGTTCAGTATCGGCTCCAGTCGCCTACAATCCGTAGACTCAA
>CAMBRQ010000042.1 GCA_945870325.1 uncultured Dorea sp.
CGGTTTCCAGTGATTTTGTATGAAGTTTTATATAACAGTAACTGTCGAAGACCCGCGAATAATCTGTATACGAACTGGCTGAATTATTATGTGTATCAGGCGACGCCGTATGATATGGTTGGGACGCCGGATTTTGGTGGAAAATAGGTCGCTAACAAAAACATCGTTAAAAACAAAACAACGGTTGACATACCAGTACATACCAAGTATAATGAAAACGAATTAAAAATAGACAATCGAGTGATGGATTTGAGAGAGACTTTTGTGCAAAACTCACACAAAAGCGCCGAAGGGGCAAGAGGACAATTGAAACTCTCAGGCAAAAGGAATCAGATCCGGACGATACTCTGGAGGAGAAGCAACAGGGAGATAGAGATATCTTTTAGATATTTGTATTTTCCTGTTTTTTGTTGCCAAGCATGTTTGGTGAAAGATTTCCATATCAAGCAAATCTGATAAAACAGAGAGGAAAGTCTCTAGAAAAAAGGAGGAAATGAAAATGGAATTAAAAACCCCGCTTTATGAAGCACATGTGAAAGCTGGTGGAAAGATCGTGCCATTCGGAGGATATCTGCTTCCGGTACAGTATGGAGCAGGTGTAATCAAGGAGCATATGGCAGTTCGAACCCAGGCAGGTCTGTTCGACGTATCTCACATGGGAGAGATTCTCTGTGAAGGAAAAGATGCACTTGCGAATCTTCAGATGATCCTGACGAACAATTTTGACAATATGGTAGATGGTCAGGCAAGATACAGCCCGATGTGTAACGAGAATGGCGGCACGGTAGACGACTTGATCGTATACAAGAAAGCAGATGAGCACTATTTTATCGTTGTAAATGCAGCAAACAAGGATAAGGATTATCAGTGGATGCTGAATCACCAGTTTGGAGAAGTGACATTTACAGATGTGTCTGAGCAGTATGCACAGCTTGCACTGCAGGGACCAAAGGCGATGGAGATCTTGAAGAAACTGACTGCAGAAGAGAATATTCCAAAGAAATATTACCATGCAGTATTTGACACTGAGGTAGCAGGAATTCCGTGTATTATCTCTAAGACCGGATATACTGGAGAGGACGGCGTAGAGTTGTACTTAGACAGCAGTCAGGCAGAGAAGATGTGGGATGTACTGTTAGAGAACGGCAAAGAAGAAGGACTGATTCCTTGCGGACTTGGCGCAAGAGATACCCTTCGTATGGAAGCAGCAATGCCGTTATACGGTCATGAGATGGATGATGAAGTAACACCCCTTGAGACCGGACTTGGATTCGCTGTAAAGATGGCAAAAGAAGACTTTATCGGCAAGGCAGCCCTGGAAGAAAAAGGTGAGCCGAAGATTAAGAGAATCGGACTTAAGGTAACAGGAAGAGGAATCATCAGAGAGCATCAGGATGTATTCGTAGACGGACAGAAGATTGGTCATACGACATCCGGTACACATTGTCCATACCTTGGATATCCAATCGCAATGGCATTGGTAGATGCGGCTTACACTGAGGTGGGAACAAAGGTAAGCGTAGAGGTAAGAGGACGTCAGGTAGAAGCAGAAGTGGTAGCATTACCATTCTATAAGAGAAGCAAATAAATATATATAAAAGAAAAGGGAAAACGAAAGGAGATTATTATTATGGAATTAAGAGAAGGATTACTGTATTCAAAATCACACGAGTGGGTAAAGGAAGAAGATGGCGTTGCAATCATCGGATTGACAGACTTTGCACAGTCTGAACTTGGAGACCTGGTATTCGTAAATCTTCCGGAAGAAGGAGACGAGGTTACAGTAGGCGAGGCATTCGCAGATGTTGAGTCTGTAAAGGCTGTATCTGACGTATATTCACCAGTATCCGGTACGGTAAGTGAAGTAAATGAAGAACTGTTAGATGCACCGGAGAGCATCAATGAGGCACCATACGATGCATGGTTCGTAAAAGTAACAGACATTACTGATAAAGAGGAACTCTTAACTGCTGAAGAATATCAGGCATTTGTAGAGAGCGAGCAGGAGTAATCATCAAAAGCAAAGTTAAGAGAGAGGCGGTGACCATTCTATGGGAAGCTATATCCCGAATACAGAGAATGAACAGAGTCAGATGCTGTCCGAGATTGGATTCCAGTCTATGGAAGAACTATTCGGCCACATCCCTGATGAAGTAAAAGTAAAAGATGGACTGAATATTCCAGAGGGAATGTCAGAATTAGAAGTAAGAAAGAGTATGCAGAAAATTGCCGGAAAGAACAGAGTCTTTGAGACGATCTTCCGCGGAGCAGGTGCATACCGTCACTTTATTCCGTCTATTGTGAAAAGCGTGATTTCCAAAGAGAATCTTCTGACTGCATATACACCATATCAGGCAGAGATTAGCCAGGGAATCCTGCAGTCCATCTTCGAGTACCAGACCATGATCTGTGATCTGACTGGTATGGATACATCTAACGCATCCGTATATGACGGAGCAACGGCGGCAGCAGAAGGAATCGCTATGTGCAAGGAACGCAAGAGGAAGAAAGCGATGATCTCTGCGACCGTACTTCCATATGTGTTAGAGACAGTGAAGACCTATTGCTTTGGCAATGGGATGGAATTAGTTGTGATTCCGGAGAAGGATGGCGTAACAGACGTTGAATTCTTAAAAGAGAATATAGATAAAGAGACAGCCTGCGTATATATCCAGCACCCGAATTACTACGGTAATCTGGAAGATGCTGAGAATATCGGCAATATTGTTCACGAGGCAGGTGCAAAATACATCATGGGTGTGAACCCGATCTCCCTTGGCGTATTGAAGACACCAAGAGAGTATGGCGCAGACGTTGCAGTAGGCGACGGACAGCCGCTGGGACTTTCTATCGCATTCGGAGGTCCTTATCTTGGATTCATGGCGTGTGTAGAAGGCATGACAAGAAAACTTCCTGGAAGAATCGTGGGACAGACGGTAGACCACAATGGCAAGACCGGTTATGTCTTGACACTTCAGGCGAGAGAGCAGCATATCCGTAGAGAGAAGGCTTCCAGTAACGTATGCTCTAACCAGGCATTATGCGCGCTGGCAGTCAGCGTATATATGGCTGCTATGGGGAACGAAGGACTTGCAAATGCAGCGATTCAGAGTACCTCCAAAGCACACTATCTGGCGGCAGAACTTGAGAAGATCGGGTTTGCGGTTGAGAACAAGACGGACTTCTTCCATGAGTTCGTAACGAAGTCTGAGACACCTGCAGAGACGGCTCTTAAGGCTTTGGAAGAGCAGGGAATCCTTGGTGGTTATCCACTGGATGATCATAGAATTCTCTGGTGCTGTACAGAAGTGAATAGTAAAGAAGAGATGGATGCAGTCGTTCGCATCTTAAAGGAGGTGTAGTGCATGTTAGTATTTGAGAAGAGCAGACCGGGCAGAGGATGCAGTATGCTTCCGGCATGTGACGTAGAGATCGTACTGCCTAAGGAGAAGGATAAAAGAGAACTTGCATTACACATGCCAGAACTGTCTGAGAATGAATTAAGCAGACATTATACAGAACTTGCGAAGAAGTCTCACGGTGTGAACGATGGCTTCTATCCGCTTGGTTCCTGTACGATGAAATATAATCCGAAGATCAATGAAGATATGGCAGCATTGCCGGGATTCACTGAAGTTCATCCATTGCAGCCTGCACATACGGTTCAGGGATGTATGGAAGTCATGAAGGAGACAGAAGAATATCTGTGTGAGATTACCGGAATGGATCACATGACTTTCCAGCCGGCAGCAGGTGCACACGGAGAGTTTACAGGGCTTCTGCTTATTAAGGCATACCATGAGAGCAGAGGAGATAAGAAGCGTACTAAGATTATTGTTCCGGATTCTGCACATGGAACGAATCCGGCAAGCGCGGTTATGGCAGGCTATTCTGTGGTAAGTATCCCATCCGGCGAAGACGGATGTGTAGATCTGGAGAAATTACGTGCAGTTGCAGGTGATGATATTGCCGGATTGATGCTGACGAACCCGAATACCGTAGGATTATTCGATAAGAATATTCTGGAGATTACCAATATCGTACATGGCTGCGGCGGTCTTTGCTACTATGACGGAGCGAACCTGAATGCGGTTATGGGAACCGTACGTCCTGGAGATATGGGATTCGATGTCATTCATCTGAATCTTCATAAGACATTCTCAACCCCACATGGTGGAGGTGGTCCGGGAAGTGGTCCGGTAGGATGCAAGGAATGCCTGACTGAGTTCCTTCCATCCGTGCTGGTAGAAGGCGAAGAGACTTTATCCTTCGTAAAGAGTGAACACAGCATTGGCGAGATGAAGAGTTTCTATGGCAACTTCCTGGTAGTGGTAAGAGCGCTTACCTACTTAAAGACACTTGGAAGAGAGGGAATTCCAAAAGCAAGCCAGAACGCAGTTCTCAATGCAAACTATATGATGAATAAGTTAAAAGATCTCTATACAATGGCATATGATGAAGTATGTATGCATGAGTTTGTTATGAGTCTTTCAGATCTCAAGAAGAAGACTGGCGTATCTGCAATGGATATTGCGAAAGGACTTCTGGATAATGGAATCCATCCGCCTACAATGTACTTCCCTCTGATCGTAGATGAAGCGTTGATGGTAGAGCCTACAGAGACAGAATCCAGAGAGACATTGGATGAGGCAATTCAGGTATTCCGTAATCTCTATGAGATGGCAGAGAAGGAGGCAGAGAGCCTTCATGCGGCACCGGTGACGACTCCGGTTACAAGATTAGATGAAGTAGGAGCGGCAAGACATCCGGTACTGCGTTATCAATTTTCATAAAATAATATTCTGAGAATGAGGTGTCAGAAATGATTAATAAAATAACTTACGTAGAGAGCCATGAGACATCCCCTTATCAGAATCTGGCTGTGGAGGAGTATCTGCTCCTCCACTGTGCCGAAGAGGAGTGTATTCTCTATCTGTGGCAGAACCAGCATACGATTGTGATCGGACGCAACCAGAATGCCTGGAAGGAATGTCTGGTCAGCAAGCTGGAAGAGGACGGAGGACATCTGGTACGGAGATTATCTGGCGGCGGAGCCGTATATCACGATCTGGGGAATCTGAACTTTACATTTCTGGTACGCAAAGAGAACTACAGTGTTGACAAACAGACTCAGGTGATTCTAAGGGCAGTTCAGAAATTGGGAATTGAAGCCGAGAAGTCAGGGCGCAATGATATTCTGGTAGACGGAAAGAAGTTCTCAGGTAATGCTTATTATGAGCAGGGCAGTCACTGTTATCATCACGGGACTTTGATGGTGAACGTGAATCTGGGGGAACTTTCCAAATACCTGACCGTATCTAAGGAGAAATTACAGTCCAAAGGCGTAGATTCTGTAAGGTCAAGAGTGACGAATCTGACTGAATTCGCTCCGGAACTTACGATTGAACTCCTGAAAGAAAAACTGTTAGAAGCGTTTGAAGAAGTATATGAGTTAAAAGCAGAGGTTACTGATATCGCGGATATGGAGCAGAAGGAGATCGAAGAGAGCAGAAAACGATTTTCTTCCTGGGATTGGATCTTCGGCAGGAAGATTGATTTCCAGTATGAGTTATCGAACCGTTTTTCTTGGGGACAGGTAACCTTGCAGTTTCAGGTAAAGAACGGAAAGATTGAAGATATGGTTGCGTTTTCGGATGCGATGAAGCCGGAAGTGATTCGGGAGATTCCGAATTATCTTAGGGGAATCCGGTATAAAAAGCAATCAATCTGTGCAGAACTTGGACTCTACTGGTCAGCGGACAAGAGTGAGAATGCAATGATGAAGGAAATCACTTCTTGGCTTAAGACGGTAGATCTATAAAGGAGACTTGTAATGGAACAGAAATTTGATATAATCATAATAGGCGCTGGTCCGGGCGGCTATGTGGCGGCAATTAAAGCAGCCAAACTTGGTTTTGCTACTGCGATTGTAGAAGACAGAAGAGTTGGCGGAACCTGTCTGAACCGCGGATGTATTCCGGCGAAGGCAATGGTTCATGCATCTTCTTTATATCGAGAGATTCAGGAGGCAGAGCGTTTTGGCGTATCTGCATCGGATGTTCGATATGACTATGAGAAGATTATTGCATACAAAGAAGCAACGACAGAGAAATTATGTCAGGGTGTGGAACAGCTGTTAAAAGCCAATGGGGTTACTTTCCTTGCCGGAAAGGGAACTCTGGAACAGAATAAGGAAGTAACAGTTGTATCCGGAGAAGAAAAACATACTTATGGTGCAGATAAGATTATTCTGGCAGCAGGCTCTAAGCCTTTGGTGCTGCCAATTCCGGGACTTGACCTTCCGGGTGTTCTGACCAGCGATGAACTCTTTCAGTTAAAAGAAGTGCCGGATAGTCTGGTGATTATCGGCGGCGGTGTAATCAGTGTAGAATTTGCTACCGTATTCGCAGCGCTTGGCTGCAAGGTGACGATTGTTGAGGCGATGCCTCGCCTGGTGCCGAATATGGATAAAGAGATATCCCAGAATCTGAAGATGATTCTGAAAAAGAGGGGCATTGATATTCATACGTCTGCAGCAGTACAGGGAGTGCAACAGGATGGGGAACAGTATACCTGTACGTTCATCGAGAAGGAGAAGGAAGTGAAGGCTTCTGCCCAGTATGTCTTATGTGCAGTGGGAAGATGCCCGAATACGGATGGCTTATTTGGTGAGGGTGTAGAGCCGGTAATGGAGCGCGGACGCCTTGGAGTAGATGAAGACTTTAAGACCAGCATGGAGGATGTCTATGCCATCGGTGACTTGGTGAAAGGTATGCAGCTTGCGCATCTGGCAAGCGCCCAGGGAATCTATGTGGTAGAGAAACTGGCTGGAAAGACTCCGGAGATCGACTTGAGTGTCGTACCGGGCTGTGTATATACAGATCCGGAGATTGCATCTGTGGGGATGACAGAAGAAGATGCAAAAGCCCTGGGAAGAGATGTTAAGGTTGGCAAGTTCATTATGAGCGCCAACGGCAAGTCGCTGATTACGCAGGAAGAGAGAGGTTTTGTGAAAGTTGTGGTATGTGCCGAGACAGACGTAATATTGGGAGCGCAGATGATGTGTGCAAGAGCGACAGATATGATCGGAGAATTTGGAACGGCTGTAGCTAATAGGCTGACTGCCGGACAGCTTCTTAAGAGCATGAGAGCTCATCCTACCTATAACGAAGGAGTTACAGAGGCACTGGAAGACGCAATTGGGGAAGCAATCCACGTAATGCCGAAGAAGAAACGATAGATATATGAGACGTGTTGAGAATTAGGAGGATAAGGTTATGAATATGATTCAGGATGTAATGGATTACATCAAAAGTTATGATGAAGAGATTGGTGACGCACTGTATCTGGAATTGAACCGCCAGAGAAGGAATCTGGAACTGATTGCTTCTGAGAATATTGTAAGCCCGGCAGTTATGCTGGCTATGGGAACTGTACCTACTAACAAATATGCAGAAGGATATCCGGGAAAACGTTATTATGGCGGATGTGAACATGTGGATATTCTGGAGAATCTTGCAATCGAGCGTGCAAAAGAACTCTTTGGCTGCGATCATGTTTGTGTACAGCCACATTCCGGAGCAAGTGCGAATATGGCAGTATATCAGGCATTCTTACAGCCAGGCGATACGGTAATGGGACTCAATCTGGCACACGGCGGACACCTGACACATGGTTCACCGGTGAATATGTCTGGTATTCTCTATAACTTCGTTCCATATAACGTGAATGATGAAGGCTTCCTGGATTATGAAGAGGTTAGAAGAATTGCACATGAGTGCAAACCTAAGATGATCGTTACAGGTGCATCTGCATATCCAAGAGAGATTCGTTTTGATATTTTTGCTGATATTGCAAAAGAAGTTGGTGCGTATCTGTTCGTAGATATGGCTCACATCGCGGGTCTGGTAGCAGCAGGCTTACATCAGAGCCCGGTTCCGTATGCCGATGTTGTAACAACTACAACACATAAGACCTTAAGAGGTCCAAGAGGCGGAATCATCATGTGCAAGGAAGAACACGCAAAAGCAATCAATAAAGCAATCTTCCCAGGAACCCAGGGTGGTCCTCTGATGCATATCATCGCTGCAAAGGCGATCTGCTTCGGCGAAGCATTAAAGCCAGAATTCAAAGAATATCAGGCACAGGTAATCAAGAATGCCAAAGCACTTGCAGAAGCAATGGTAGAAGAAGGCTTCAACCTTGTAAGTGGCGGCACAGACAATCATCTGATGCTGGTAGACTTACAGAATATGAACATTACTGGTAAAGAACTGCAGAACCGTCTGGATGAAGTATACATCACAGTAAATAAGAATGCAGTTCCGAATGATCCTGCAAGCCCATTTGTAACCAGCGGTATCCGTATCGGAACACCGGCTGTTACCACAAGAGGCCTGAAGGAAGAAGATATGAAGACAATTGCAAGATTGATCAAGATGACGATTACAGATTTTGATACTAAGGCAGATGAGATTCGGGCGGAAGTGAATAAGATCTGTGAGAAGTATCCATTGTATGTGTAAAATTGATTTGAAATAGCGAGTGTACGCAGTACAGAAAAAAAGCATATCCCACGCAAACGGGGCAACACTGCGGTGAACTAACTGCTAACTGCGACTAAGACATTCGGGAGAGCCCTCATGTCTAAGTCGCAGTTAGCAGTGGATTTCACCTACGTTAGGAGCGCCCCTGGAATGTTTGCTTAGGGATATGCTTTTTTTCTGTACTTCTGTTTGCTGGCTGTGCAAAAATCGTCAGTTGTACATCTTATGGTGTATGATGGATACTTTTGGTGGGGACAAGATTACGATAACATTCTTTGTTAGAATATTGGCGGAATATTTTAAGGGAGTGGGTTGCAAGCGTAGAGGCTTTGAAATATAATAGTGATATTGAAAAAAGAAGTATAAGTTGGGGAATTATTAGAAATGTTAGAGATGTGTTTAGGTGAAAAAGGGAACTTAAGCAGGATGGAAACAGGAGGTATGGTAATATGATGTTGGAGAAGAGGACTACGGAATTCTTGGAGGAACTTTCATCTGCGCAGCCGGTTCCGGGCGGCGGTGGTGCGTCGGCGGCAGTGGGAGCGTTTGCTGCGGCATTAGGGATGATGGTGGCGAACTTGACTGTGGGGAAGAAGCGGTATGCGGATGTGGAAGAAGAAGTGAAGGAAGTCAGAAGCCAGTTGGAGGAATTGAGAGATGAATTGGTGGTTTTAACCGATAAGGATGCAGAGGCTTTTGAGCCGTTATCTAAGGCATATGGACTTCCTAAGGAGACAGAAGAGCAGAAGGCTAAGAAGGAAAAGATTCTGGACCAGGCGTTATATGAGGCAAGCATTGTTCCGATGGATATTATGGAAACGATTCTGAAAGTCATGAGACTGTTGAAGGTTATGGGTGAGAAGGGAAGTAAGATTGCTATTAGTGATGTAGGAGTTGGAATATTATTTGCTCAGGCAGCGCTGGAAGGAGCTTCTTTGAATGTATTTATCAATACGAATCTGATGAAGAATCGTGAGCGGGCAGAGGAACTGAACCATAAAGCGGATGCCATGATTCAGGAGGGCAAAGAATTAAAAGAAGAGATCTATGCGGGAGTGCTTGCAAAGATCCGATAGATGGTAGATTGATAGAGAACAAGCCTATAGAGAATCAACCTATAGAAAATGATGCAAAGATGGCTGGATATATGCCGGATGGACAGGCAGGGATCCAATTGACAAAAAGAGAGGTATTGGTGCAGATATGAGTACAGAGAAAAGCGTTGTAATGATGGGTACTGATGTGGCAAAAGCCATGAAAGAGGAACTGATTCAGAGAGTAGAAGAATTGAAGAGTGAGGGAATCCTCCCTCATCTGGCAATTGTAAGAGTCGGAGAGCGTCCGGATGATCTGGCATATGAGCGTGGTGCCATAAAGCGTATGGAACTGACCGGTATTGCATGTAGCGTATTCGAATTGTCGGAGAATATCTGTCAGGAGGAATTCGAGGCAGAGTTCAGAAAAGTGAATGATGACCCGAAGATTCATGGAATTCTCTTATTCCGTCCATTGCCGAAACATCTGGATGAAGAGCCGATTAAAGCGATGATCCATCCTATGAAAGATGTGGATTGCATGAGTCCGGTGAATATTGCGAAAGTATTTTCCGGGGATGAGACAGGCTATGCACCTTGTACTCCGGAAGCGGTAATGGAGATGCTTGATTATTATGATATCGATCTGACTGGAAAGAAAGTGACTGTAGTAGGAAGAAGTATGGTGGTAGGAAAGCCATTATCCATGCTGATGTTGAAGAAGCATGCAACGATTACCGTATGTCATACCCGCACGAAAGATCTTGCGGCAACCTGCAAAGAAGCGGAGATTCTGGTAGCAGCGGCAGGTAAAGCGAAGATGATAAGTGAAGATATGGTTGGTGAGAGGGCTGTTGTTGTGGATGTAGGAATCAATGTGGATGATGACGGCAACATGTGTGGTGATGTGGATTATGATGCAGTCGTACGGAAAGCATCTTATATCAGCCCGGTACCGAGAGGAGTGGGAAGTGTTACCTCATCTGTTCTGGCAAAGCATGTAGTAAGAAGTGCGGAGTATTTTAGAAGTAAATAGTGTATAGATGATACAAAAGGGATGTTTGCAGAATTTGAATAAATGAATGGACGTCCCTTGAAAAAAAGTTATTAATGTTATAGTATGATAAATACAAATAACATTATAGGAAAATCCGCTTCGCGGATAGCAGACAAGCAGGGAGAGCGGCAGATGAACAGCATATATGCATCAGAACTAATAAAGCAAGTAATATGGGAAGATTTTACGGTACATTTTAAGAGTCCTACGACGGCAGCATCTTATCAGACGGATATTGCAGAAATTATGGAACATTTTCAGATGGATTTTCTTCAAATTCAAAAAGAAAAAGTGAAGGAATATTATGAAGTATTGCAGAATAAGGTTAGAGAAGATGAGATTAAGCCCGGAACGATGGCGAAAAAATTCCGGGAATTACATTCTTTCGCCGAATATATCTGTGAGAACCGGGAAAGATACGGCGTTGACGCAGAGTATCAGGATTACTATTATCCATATCTGAAACTAGTGGCGAAGCAGGAGAAGTATGCGAAATCAGTTTCAATAGAACAGATTGACCGTCTCCTTAAGGCGGCAGAAGAAGACCTGATGGCATATTGCATGATTGTCTTACTGTACCGCGTGGGCTTAAGTTCCACAGAGATTACAGAACTTAAGCCGGAGGATCTGGCTATGTATGAGAACGGAGTGTATGCTAAAATCAGGGACAGAACAGAGATGTGTTGTATTCCGGAGGATGCATTTGCAGTTTTGAATACCTATATGGAGAGTCGCACGGAGAATACCTTTCTATTCTATAATAGGCGTGGGAACAAATTGAATACAATGTATATCAGCAGACTTATGAAGAAATACACGCAGAAGGCAGGAATCCCGGCTTATAGCGCGGAGAGCATCCGAAATACCTGTGGTTTTACCCTGTTCTCTTATGGAGCAGATCCTGGTCAGGTGGCTGGTCAGATGGGAATTACCAGGATACAGATCAAGCGTTATCAGAATATTGCATATCGTGAAGAGTTGCAACGCAGCGCGAATCGTCTGGTGAAGATAAGAGTAGAGCCTCCGGTATTATGATAGAGGGAATGTAATGGAAAGCGACAGGAGATAAGAGAAAAATTACTTGCATATATTTTCAAAATATGATAATATTTTACGCATAATACGAATAAAGAACACATTTAATATGTGTAGTGAGAGACTCCAAGGATGGCAGCAACCTTGGAGTTTCTTTGTCTTTTGACAAAAATGAAAAAAGAGGACATGAATTCGTAATTAGCATCTTCATTTGTCTAGGCAAGATAAGGATGATTCGTGCAATTTTGTCAATATATAAAATTGCATGATGATTTTGTAACAATTGTTGCCATTTTCAATATATTAATGTAGAATGTATCTATGGTGATGCACCAAAGAGTAACGACAGATGCCGATACTCTTTTGGTTTATCATAAAGCAAAGGAAGAGAGAAAGGGGAATAATATGCTTAATGCAATTAATTCAGTTGTAACCGCTATTAATGGAGTTGTATGGGGATGGCCAATGATTATTCTGTTGTTGGGAGCTCATGTATTTCTGACAATCCGTACAGGATTCATTCAGAAGTATACCATCACAAGAGGTATCAAATTATCTGTTGCAAAAGATCCGGATGCAGAAGGAGAAGTATCACAGTTCGGAGCATTGACGACAGCATTGGCAGCAACCATTGGTACTGGTAATATCGTAGGTGTAGGTACTGCAATTGCGCTTGGAGGTCCGGGAGCAGTGCTTTGGTGCTGGCTTACCGGTGTATTTGGAATTGCGACTAAGTATGCAGAGTCTTTTATCGCTGTAAAGTACAGAGTTAAGACGGAAGACGGACGTATGCAGGGTGGTGCGATGTATGCGCTTGAGAGAGGTCTGAATATGAAATGGCTGGGCATGCTGTTCGCAATCTTTGCAGCATTCGCATCCTTTGGTATCGGATGTGCGACTCAGGTTAATTCCATTGCAGAGATCTGTAATACGAATTTTAATGTTCCGCCATTGATTGTCGGCATTGTCATTGCAATTTTAACTGCCATTGTTATCTTCGGAGGAATTAAGACGATTGCAAGCGTATGTGAGAGATTAGTGCCGTTTATGGCGATTTTCTATGTGCTGGGATGTATTATTATCCTGTGTATGAATTATGACTACATAATTCCGGCAATCGGTGTTATCTGCAAACTTGCGTTCAAGCCGGGCGCAGCAGCGGGTGGTCTGGTAGGTGCAGGAATCACAATGGCAATCCGCTTTGGTGTTGCCCGTGGTCTGTTCTCTAACGAGTCTGGTCTTGGCTCTGCTCCAATTGCAGCGGCAGCGGCTCAGACAAGGAATCCGGTACGTCAGGCATTGGTGTCTTCTACAGGAACATTCTGGGATACAGTAGTTGTATGTCTGATGACGGGGCTTGTTCTGGTAACGACTATTATGAAGAACCCAAATATCAATGCCGATTCTGTTGAGAATGGTGGACAGCTTACTTCATTGGCGTTTGGTCAGATCCCTTATCTTGGACCGATCATTTTGACGCTTGGAATTATCTCATTTGCATATTCAACGATTCTTGGATGGGCATACTACGGAGAGCGTTGCGTGGAGTATTTTGCAGGGAAGAAAGGATTAATTCCTTATCGTCTTCTCTACGTTGTAATAGCGGCAATTGCACCAATCGTTGCGCTTGATCTGGTATGGCTGATTGCAGATACATTGAATGCGTTAATGGCGATTCCGAACCTGATAGCCGTGCTTCTTCTGTCCGGAGAAATGGTTCGTGAGACAAAGAAATATATCAATAATCTTGATGCAAAGGATGATACTCCAGTTCCAATTGTCAAAAAGTAAAGAGAAGTTAAGAATAATATTTGTGAAATATTTAAAAATTTTCTCTTGACAAATCCGCTTTATTGGATTAATGTAATGTTGTGAATAAGATGAAACCGTTGAGAAAGAGAAGTAGTTTATCCGACGACATCAAAGAGAGCGGCAGATGGTGAGATTGCTGTATGAAGTTGATAAGTGAATGGACTTTCGAGGGCAGCCGGAAATCATTAGAGAGTATGGTTTGTCGGGAACCGAACCCGTTATCAATCAGGAGTGTATGTTAGTACATGAGAAAAGTGGACGATTCGTCAATTTGAGTGGTACCGCGATAATATGTTTATATTACCGTCTCAAACCTTAGGGTTTGGGGCGGTTTCGTTGTATTACGGCAATTTTTCTCTCCTAACACCAACAAGAAATCAAAACAAAAAAAGAAAAGGAGAATGAAACAATGAAAAAGAAAGTAGTAGCAGGATTATTAACAGTAGCAATGGTGGCAGCAATGGTAACAGGATGTGGAAGTTCAGGAGGTTCATCAGAATCTTCTTCCGGGGATTCTGTGAAAGAAAGTTATACCATTGGTATCTCACAGTTTGCAGAACATGGTTCCCTGGACAATTGCCGGGAGGGATTCCTGGAGGGACTTGCAGAGGAAGGTATCGTAGAAGATGAGAACCTGAAAGTGGAATATAAGAATGCGGCGGCAGATATGGGTACTGCCGGACAGATCTCAGATAGTTTCGTATCTGACAAGGTAGATCTGATCTGTGCGATTGCGACACCTACCGCTCAGAGCGCATATAATGCGGCCATGGATACGGAGATTCCTGTAATCTATACGGCGGTTACAGATCCGGTTGCGGCAGAACTTGCAGATGAAGACGGAACACCAGTTGGAGAAGTGACAGGTACTTCTGATAAACTTCCAGTTGAAGAGCAGCTTAAGATGATTCGCGAGATGCTTCCGGATGCTAAGAAGTTAGGCATTATGTATACTACAAGTGAGGCAAACTCTGTATCAGCAATTGCAGAGTACAAGGAACTGGTTGGAGAATATGGATTTGAACTGGTGGAAAAAGGAATTACAGCAACTGCGGATGTACCGCTTGCAGCAGATGATCTGTTAAGTGAAGTAGATTGTATTACCAATCTGACAGATAATACGGTTGTCGCATCTCTTCCGACAATTCTGGAGAAAGCCAATGAGAAGAAGATTCCGGTATTTGGAAGTGAGATTGAGCAGGTGAAGATTGGATGTCTTGCAGCTGAAGGTATTGACTATATTGCACTTGGTAAACAGACCGGCAAGATGGCAGCACAGGTGTTAAAAGGTGAGAAGAAAGCATCTGAACTGAATTTTGAACTGATCACAGAGCCTGGATTCTATGTAAATAACAAGGTTGCTGAGAACCTTGGAATCACAGTTCCGGAAGAACTTGCGGCTGATGCAGTAGAGAGTTTTGATGAGATTACAGAAGAATAAAGATTCCATAGCATAAGATATAGAATCAAAGAGTATGGAATAGATTGTGGGAGGCATTTTCATGGATTTTATCGTAACAATTATTGAACAGGGCCTGATATATGGGATACTGGCACTGGGAGTTTATATCACATATAAGATACTGGATTTTCCGGATCTGACGGTAGATGGAAGTTTCCCTCTGGGGGCAGCGATTACAGCTGCCCTCATTACAAGAGGGGTGAATCCATACCTGACGCTTCCATTAGCATTCCTGGTGGGTGTGGTGGCTGGAGTCTGTACAGGTCTGATCCATGTAAAATGCAGAGTAAGGGATCTGCTGTCCGGCATTATTATGATGACGGCATTGTGGACGATTAATCTGTACATTGCGGGAACCGCGAATGTACCGCTCTTTTCACAGAAGACAATCTTTAAAAATGACGCTGTAGAGAATATAGTTCCGGATAGTATTGCGCCGTATACGACGTTGCTTATTATATTGGTGCTGGCTGTAATCTGTAAGATACTGCTGGATCTGTATCTGAAGACAAAATCAGGTTATCTGTTAAGGGCGGTTGGTGACAATGCTACGCTGGTTACGTCACTTGCAAAAGATCAGGGAAATGTGAAGATTCTGGGACTTGCAATTGCCAACGGTCTGGTGTCTCTTGCAGGATGTGTGTTTGCCCAGGAGGAAAGGGTATTCGAGATTTCAATGGGTACGGGCGCGATCGTAATCGGATTGGCAAGTGTGATTATCGGAACCAGTATTTTTAAAAAGGTAACCATACTAAAAGCAACTTCTGCGGTTCTAATCGGATCGATTATCTACAAAGCGTGCGTGGCAGTGGCTCTTCGCAACTTTGAACCGCAAGCTATGAAGTTGATTACGGCAGTATTATTCCTTATTATTCTGGTCATCAGTATGGAAAGAAAGACGAAGGTGAAGAAGAATGCTTGAACTAAAAGGAATTCAGAAATATTATAATCCGGGTACGGTAAATGAGATGTGCCTGTTCGACAATTTTAACCTGACGATTGAAAAAGGAGAGTTCCTTTCTGTAGTTGGAAGCAATGGTTCCGGTAAGACATCCATGCTGAACATTATCTGTGGAAGTATTCCTCTGGAAGCGGGCAAGATCCTGATTAACGGAAAAGACATTACCAGGGAGAAAGAGTATAAGCGTAATGCGAGAATTGGCCGCGTCTATCAGAATCCGGCTATGGGAACCTGCCCATCGCTCACCATACTTGAGAATATGTCTCTTGCAGATAATAAAGGAAAACTTTATGGTTTGGGACGTGGGACTAATAAGGCGAGGATTGAGTATTACAGGGAACAGCTTCACCAGTTGAATCTGGGATTGGAGGATAAGATGGACGTAAAAGTCGGCGTATTGTCCGGCGGACAGCGGCAGGCGATGGCACTTCTTATGTCAACCATGACACCCATTGAGTTCCTGATCCTGGATGAGCATACCGCCGCCTTAGATCCGAAAACCGCGGAACTGATTATGGAATTGACTGATCAGATTGTGAAGGAGAAGAACCTCACTACGATCATGGTAACACACAATCTTCGGTATGCGGTTGAGTATGGCAACCGACTGGTCATGATGCACCAAGGAGAAGTGATTCTGGATAGGAAGGATAGCGAGAAAGAACAGATATCGGTGGATGAGATATTGAAGTTATTCAATGAGATTAGTATTGAATGTGGGAATTAGATGGGAATTTAGTTTATGAAGAGTTGTTTATAAAGCGTACGGCAGAGAGGAGCAGTATGGGCATTCAGATCCGACTCCAATCGTCTAC
>CAMBRQ010000043.1 GCA_945870325.1 uncultured Dorea sp.
GTAAAAAACTTTTTTAAATTCTCCCTTTTGACTATAAAAGGCTGAACTGTTACAATAAGGGAGTAAAGGAAGAATGTATATTCTTCACATTTTGATACTTATATGGTACAATAAACTATACATGAGGCTATAAGAGGAGGAAGATAGATGACCAGAGAGCAGGCACATGACATCTTAATGAAATATATGAAGGGTGAGCATTATATCACTCACTCCTATGCGGTAGAAGCGATTATGAGAGGACTCGCCAAGCGCCTTGCGCCAGACGATGTGGAGTACTGGGGGATTGTAGGGCTTCTGCATGATCTTGACGAGGAACAATGTGATTGGCAGCATGACCTAAGTGTACATGGACCGACATCTGTAGAAATCTTGAAAAAAGAAGGAATCGAGGACAAGGTACTGTTCGACGCTATCTGCGCACATAATCCGAAGAGCGGGGTAAAGGCGAAGACGAAACTCCAGTATGCGATTCTTTCAGCTGATCCGATGAGCGGATTCGTGAAAGCGGTTGCCCAGATTTATCCGGATAAGAAGATTGCAAGTGTGAAGCATAAGTCCGTGATGAAGCGGTTCAATGAGATGAGATTCGCGGCAGGAGCGAACCGGGATTATATGGAAGCGATTGAGTTCACAGGATTGAGTCTGGATGATCTGATTGATGTTGCGCTGGAAGAGATGGGCGCGATTGCAGACGTACTGGGATTATAGACTAGATTATTCTACTTGTAAGATGTTCTCGTGCGGGTAAATGGCACATGGAGGTGTAGAAGATATAGACGGCTATATTGATATGCACTGTCATATACTGCCGGGAGTGGATGAATGGGCAAGGCGCAGAATTAGAGTGGTCTATTGGAAACAGTGGAAGAATTTAGTAGTTTGTGAAAACTAGGAAACCGCCGTGTACGGGACCGTACGCCACAGTGGTGTGAGAGGTCGGCTAATCAACGAATGGTTAGCCTCCTGCTCGATTCTTAATATAGATTAAGACCTGTCCTTTTCAAGTCCCACAAGGCGTTCTTTCATCTCATTAACTGCAGTCACTTCATCTTCTTTGCCTTTATCGCTAAAGTAGGATAATACTTTCTCTAAATAGGTCCAAACTGGTCTTAGAATGGAGGTGCGTTCTTCGGCAGAAAGATCCGGATTATTCGCAATATAATTAATAGAATTCCCACAGATCAGTTTCTTGGAATGAATAATCAGGTCAAAAGATATCGGTCCCGAGTTATGGTAGACTTCTAACCGCAATGCCAGTGCCTTTTTGTGGACATCAACAGAGTCTTTTAAGCGGTTCAGATAGAAGTAATCGGTTCCAATATTTTCATAGGTTTTAGCAATTAAGGCTTTGAGCGAATCCTGGGTCTCGTTCACAAGGATTCCTTGCAGCATTTGTTGGCGAAGTGTCAGTGATGCTATATGTTTTTCGAGAGCAGTATGGAAATGTTGCTGTTGTTCGCTTTTTTCTGTGGTGGTCTTTCCTTTGTTGAGATAGTATGCGCCCATATTTCCCAGAATCTTGGATTCTATAATTATCTTCTGTTCTAATTCTTCTGGGACGGTTAGGTGCAGGGTATCTAGTTTTTTCTTGGCTTCCGTCAGCATGAGATAGCCTTGTTCTTTATATGCCATGTCTGGAGCGGCAAGTATAATTGTGTAGGCATAGCCGCTTTGCTTCTCTATGTAGCGTAATTCGTCCATCGCAGAAGCAGCCTTGGGATAGTTCGGCAGATTCCTGGTGAATTCTTGCGCTATTTTAAGGTTTCTTGCGAAATCTTTCGTGTTGTCGAATACGTCAGATGCAAGATAGATCATGTTGAGGAGTCTCTGGTCGTATTTACTGTGCAGTATTCTATATGCTTCATATGCCAGTTCGGCATAGGGTTGGGCTTCATAACAGTCTGTGTTGTGTTTTGTCCGTAATGTCTGATCAAGATTATTGCAATAAGTTCTGCAGTTTTCAATCGTTATTTGTAATCTCTTATATAATACTTCTCGGACTAATGGATGTAGAAATAGTCTTCGCTGATTATCATTACAAGTGCTCTGAATCCAATTGCGTCTGATGAGTTGCTGCAGTCCATTGATCTGTTGCTGATTCAGATCGGTCAATTCGCAGAATGCATGACGAGGAAGTCCATCTAAGGGCAGCAGAATGGCATTGCGGATTACGCTTAATTGAGGCTCTTCTTTTATAATGGAATCCTTTTGGAAGAGATGATCAATATGGCTGAAGATTGTCCGGTTCTCGTTGTCCGGATTCAGCACTTCTAACTGATTGTCTATGGTTTTTAGTTCCTTGATCTCTTCAATCAGAGCAGCGATATTAAGGGTATCATTTTCTTCTAATTGGCATGCATATAGTATCATTGCCATCGTGTTGTAGCGAAGCAATGAGCAGAGCGATTCGATCTGTTCATCGGCTATGTCCTGCCTGGTATAATAGTGATAGAATACATCTCTCCAGTTTTCGAGAGGATGGACTTTCGTACTGTCGCGAAAATCAATTCTCGTTGTGATAATAATAGGGATGTTGAGTTCTTTTAATGCCTGGAAGGCAGGACTGTCCAGTTCGGTAAAACACAGGTTCGCGTTATCGTGTGCATTGGGACTGTTGCGTATCAGTTCATCGTCGTCGAAATTGTCAATGAGTAGGATGCTTCCGGTCTCTTCTCGCAGTAATTCTATGATAGTGTTGTATTTTTCGGCATAATTCTTCGGGGCTTTCTCGGAAATTAGGCGTATATTACAGATTGTGTTGTAAAAATCTTTCTGAAATGATACAAATATTATCTTGCCCTGATATCTTTCATTGGCGTAGTATCGGGCGAGCGTAGTCTTGCCAATTCCTGCGGTACCAGACAGAAATAGAATATGATTATCCGCAAGGGCATCGTCTATTGCTGACAGTTCATGGCCTCTTCCATATACTTTAGTTGTGGCGCTTTTGTTTTGTTTATACAGCCGGGGGTTTTGAGGACTGTGCAATGCTTCTAATCTTGCAAGCCGCTGGGACAGGGTGTGATGCTCTAAGGCATTCCGAAGATTCGTATATTTGGATTTCTTAAGAACCTTTTGGAATTCTTCGGTGAATGATTGGCAGAGGCGGCAGATATCCTGCGGAGTCCCATGTTGGGTAATATAACTGCCTGTTTTTTGGACTTTTTCCTGTATGCTGAGCGTATTGATATCTGAAATATGGAATATAGGGATTCGCAGATCCTGTAATATACGCTGGTATGTCTCTGGAAGATTAGAGTGTGTCATGTTCTGCAGCGTCTCACGGACTGCTTTGTCCAAATCGGCATCAATGTCTGCCATAGTGTTATCTTTTAGATAATTGATAAAAATATTCGCCAGGGGATTGATGGCGCCTAGAGTAGAAGAAAATATAGGATTGTCTGCAATGGTTACAATAAGATTGACTGCCAGGTCTTTGATGTCCTGTGTGTTTAGGGTGACATCGTGCTGGTTTAGGGTGACGTTTACATCTTGCATAAGCAACCTCCTCATAAGTAATGAGTTTGGAATAGAAGTATATTCGTTACGAATAAGAAACCAATTATATTATATCATATTTTGGAGGGAGCGGGGTGTATGGGAAATTGATAAGCGGGTGTAGGAACGGAGAAGGCGGGCTGTCTGAGAAAACGGAGCAGAGGATAATGCGTATGTCCTGACCGATGATTCCGGGTGAGGATGTCAATGCTTGAATAAAGACTGAATAAACGACAAAAATAAGGATAAAATGTCGAAATATATAGTAAAATATGATAAAATAATTATGGTTAATCAATGGTAAGGGAGCAAAAAGCAAGGTTTTGCTTTGTTTTCTTGCCGTTTTTTTATTTCTGAAAAAATTCTGCAAGATTCAAACATTATTTATCAATGCTGTATAGCAATCAAAAGGGGAAACACGATGTCATTGGTTACATATTTATTCAAGATTAGGGAAAAAGAAGATTTTGCAAGATGCAGTAATTTCTTGCATAAGTTTTATATCCATGAGCCTCTGGGTCAGGAAGAAACAGAAAAAGTATATTTTAGAATTATCGAACCGGAGCAATCGGGAAGTAAAAAGAGAATTTATGATGTACTGGATCAAAAAGAAAAGTTTAAGGAGATTAAGCGCCCAATTCAGAATTTCCGTACAGAGTATGACTTGCTATTCATAATTTATATTGATGCACAGTTGATGGATGAGATTGTTATGTACCAGGATCTCATATTAATACAGTCATTCTATAAGGAACTACCGCTATACTGCGTGATAGAGGGAGATAGAGCCTTTTATCATAAACTTTCGCAGTATCTGTTCTCGGCTATCAGGGAAATGGAATTGGGAGATAAGATCTTCTATCTGGATAAGGAAGATAAGTATCTCAAGAGAATGCAGGAGAATAACGTACAGTTGTCAACTAGTTTTTTTCCGTTACTGTTGATAAATAGACAGAATCTAAGCAGGCTGAAAGAAAGATGTATTGTGCAGTTAGGAGAAGGGGTCGCGAAGAATATACTTCTGAATAAGATGTATGATAGTTCTGAATCGGCGCAATGGCATGAGTTGACAGGAATTGTCAAATTATTTTATGCGAATAGAGGAGTGTTTAGTGAGATTCGTGGGCAGGATTTATTCGATATTGTCACTCGGGTAGATACTTTGAGTTTAATCCTGCTGACATATTCTATGAAGAATCTGGCAGATTGGCATAAGAGTATAGATGAGAGAGAATTAAAGAAGTATATTGATACCATTCATCAGTATGCGAATGCATGTTATCAGTTATTGGAGAATATATTGTTTCATTCAGATGCCGGATGGGGAGCATTATCTGTGCGTATACATAGACCTGGTGAAGAGTCTGACAGCAAATATCTGAAGGATTATTATGGGATAACTGATATGGAAACGCCATTTTTTGAACTGATTATTCGGGATTACTCTGGCAAAACGTTGTCAGGAAATATAGCAGAACATTTCTTGGAACAACTGAAGGAAGATGATCAGGAGATGTTTCGGGGATTGAATCCAGAGAATTTGTTCTGCAGTTCGTTGGGAGAGCATGATGAATTTGAAGAGACGTGGAAAGACTTCTATTGTAATCCGGATAATATAGGCAAACATTTTGGACTGCGAATCTTTCAGCGGGTAATATCAGAATATGAAGGATACTTTAAGGCGGAAAGTCATCGCCAATATCAGTGGGAGGCGGGAGATGGTTATCATTATCATCTGTCTGAAGACATGATGGATGAGTATGTGATGCCGGGAACTGCATACTACATTCTTCTCCCGTTGAAGAACATGCAGCAACAGATTTTTGATACAGTTATGACTCAAGAGTATGGGAATTGGCTGTGCAATAAACCGGAAGAGTTATTTCGCTTGCAGGCATATCCATTTGCAGAGTTTAAACAAGGAATTGCGTTTGAATATCAGAGTGAAAAAGAACAGTACATTCAGGCTATGGCTTCGCGAATGAAGAAATTTATGGAGAAAAAAACGAATGCGGTTCTGTCTATAGATGTAACAGAAGAGGAAAGTCGTTTGGCAGAATTATATGTAAAGACGTTAATCATAACTCTTTATGCATTACAAGAAAAACTATATGTCATAATATACGGATGTACGCAGGAATTTATTGATCAATTCGTGGGAGTAATGAAGGAATTGTATGATATTAATCTGGAAGCAATGTTTGATGGATGCGATTCTCAGATAATATTGATATCTAATTCTTATGGTGAAACTGTTTTTGTGCCAGGAAATATCAGAAAGACGGATGGGATGAATCTGTATATTAGCCGGATGAAAGGTGTGGAATGTGGTACGCTGATTCGACCATGGGATTATAAGGAAGATATTACCGAGTTCGCATCATCCTATATTCCGGCAGATGTATTGGTGCAAAGAAACGGGAGGACTTTATTTCAAGAGTGTGTTGACGGTATCCTGAAGGGGGATATACAGAAGGAGAAGTTTGGTTGCAAAATATGTGATACTCATATGCGTTTGGGTTCGACAATTCATATTAATCATTTCTTTGAGGCGGAGATTCTGCTCGGTGTGAAGTATTTTAGAACGCGATTTGCGTTTTTAATTCTTAGAGATATGTTTGATATTCTGAAAAAGGAGCAAAAGATTACTTTATATGGATATGCTTCATATTCAGAACCTCTTTTGGTGGAACTGAAGAATGCAATCGGGATGCTGGATCGCAAGATAGATGTAGATTATATTGTGTTAGAGCGGGAAGAGGAGCGAAGAGGTCTATCGCACACAGATAAGATACGGTATAGCAGGCAGGAGCAGAAGACCGAGAAGAATAGAAAGAGGAAATATATAGTCATAGTCCCGATCAATTCGACATTGAAGACGCATCAGCGTCTGATTAATCTTTTGAAAGAAGAAGAGAAAGAGTTTGAGAAGAGTGACGTTATTAAGAATTATGCTTTGATTCTTGTTGGAACTGAGAAGGAGAATAATTACTGGAAGCGTGTGGGGGATCACGAACTGGAGTGTAAGATAGAAGAGATTCGACCTCTTCCACAATACTATATAGATATCAATATAGATTATTTTGAGCCGATGACCTGCTCGCTTTGTTTTTCGGATAATCCATTGCTTGAAGAACCGTTGGTAGAGACAAATGCGGCATCTACGATTCCTAATCAGGCATTTGGGATTGTAAAAGATGATAGATTTAATGGAAGAAACTTGAAGAATATATCAGAAATCATACGGCGAGAAGAAGAGAAATTAGCTGTGCTGGAAGATTGCTTCTGGTATGGGCACTACCAGAGGAATGACGGGCATTATCTGTATTACTGCCGCACTGACAGGCTGGTGACCATTGCTGCGCGGCAGATTCAAGAATCGTTGGGAGAGTGGCGGAAGAACTTTAAAGTGTCTGAGAATGAGTATCATATCTTAGTGGTTCCGATGCATTTTAGCAATTGTGGATTTGTGGAGATGGTAAATGACAAGATATTCGCGGGAATGGCCTCCATATTAAGGATTGATTTTAATAAGGAATTCAGAAGCAATGCGTATACGAAGTTCTCGTACATCCGACAGTATATCCAACAGTTGAGCGGAAAGGATGAGGCATATGTCAAGTTCCACTTTGTTGATGACAGTATCATTACAGGCAGAACTTACTTTCGGGCCAAAAGTTTAATGGAGTCTATCACGGATATGGGGAGCCAGTTTTGTAAGAATGTTCATGTTCGGATATTCGACCGTATTTTTGTGCTGGTGGATCGCAATTCCAAGGACACGAAGAGTCAGTATATTTCATCAGAAGTGGACAGAGACTGTCTGGATGATTATTATTACACTTATTTGCAACTGGAGATATCCAGTCTGCGTAATTATGGGGATTCCTGTGTGATATGTAATCTGTATCAGGAGGCCGAACTATTGAATAGGACAGCATCTACGAAGGTTGTGGAAGATTATTGGAAGAATGGCAAGGAGAAGTTCGGCTTAAAATCAATCGAAGAGAGACGAGGCGATGAGGAAAATGCCGAATATCAGAAACGAGCATTTAGAAGATTGTTGACAACGCATATTGTGAAAGTATTATTGCGAGAATTAGGATATAATCATCAAAAAGAGAATGCATTAAAGATATTCCTGGGGCTTTTGAAACAGGATTGGGTGATGCGTACGGATAAGGAAGAGGCTTTTGAATATTTCATCTCATATCTGAAAGTAATCTCCAGACCATTTCTGGTATTCGACAAGGCGGTAAAAGAGGCAATATTTGATATTCTGCTGAATATCATCTGCTCTATCATAGACAAAGACTATGACTCTATGGAGAAAAAGCGTGAATGGAAGAAGAAGGAGGTAAAGAAGTCATGGGAGAAGATCCGGGAAGATATATTGAATTCTTTGAGTGATAAGCAGAAAAGGGATCTTGTAATGGCAGTTATGAAGCAGCTTACAGAACTAAAGAGTAATTACATTATAAGGCGGAGAAGTTTGGAATGCTTTTATCATTTTATAGATGAAAAGGGGGTTGAAGAATCTGAGAAAGAAGACTTTTGGCGAAGATATCTTATCTTAGTGAAGAGACTGACAGGAACAAGTTCTGATACCAGTAAGAGTTATTGGCTGGACCATATGCTCTACCGGGGGAGTGAATATGGAAAAGATCCGGAAGGCAGATGCGTTCTGTGGAATCCGGAGGTTAAGGAAATCGCTATTCTTGAGAACACGAGGAATTTCCGGGATGGGATAGATAAGATGTATGCAAGACTAAGCAGTCAGAGACATGAGACGGATGCATTAGAAGGATATATTGGGTGTTTAACGAATGAGGAGTATCATAATTTCTGCCTTGAGAAGATGATAGAACGGAAGAAGGAAGAACTAATTGTCTTGTCTAAGGAAGAATGCAGAGAACAGTTGAGGCATCTGTTGACAGAGAACAGTGCATGTACTGCTGGGAGAATGGAAAGTATATTTAGGCAGAGTGATGATAATAAGATGAGAGTTGAGATTTGTCAGAAGCAACTTCGAGTGCAGGATGATCTGATGAAAAAGATGGAGGCTGGGCTAGATATATTGAATAAGGAATACAGTCAGGAGGATTATCAGTATAAGAATTTCCAGGGATTCTGCGGGGAGATGGGATGGTTTCAGAATGGTCAGTATACTTCGGAGGGTATCTGCGAGATCGCAGGATGTCTGGGAATGAAGCGCTTATGTGAGAATGCGAGGAGAAGTAATGTGGAGACTCTTGAGAACTTAAGAGTGTTTGTCAATCTGGCATCAGAGATTCTGAATCATTGTCATGCGCAGTTTCTGATTGAATGCGAAAATAGTGCTGAGTATTATGCGGAACTGATTAACAAAGGATATCTGGACAAATGCGAGATGTTCGGAAAAGATGTGAATGATGCCAGGGTGATAGTAGATGTGAAGCGAAAGTATACTATGTTGGCGAGTTCAACAGGGTATTCGACTTATCTCGAGGATGCTATGCAGGAAATCTTAAATAAGGCAGAGGTTATGTTTAAGATTGAGAAATATGGATATTATCTCAGTAAGGAGTATTTTGTATGGAAATTAGGATATGAGAGCAAATTTCCGGCATATTTGTGTGCAAAATATGACTGGGATGAGGCTATGATCTACAGGGTCAGGAATCTGATGATGTTCAAGTGGGAACTGGAACATAGTATCTTCGATGTAAAGAAATCAGGATATCTGCATGAACTTGCGGTGGCACATAATCAACTGGAACTCTACAAGAGAAGGAAAAGCGTATCTCACACTGATTTGGAGAGAAGGCGAAACAAATTCCAGGCATTGGCCAGTGAGATTAATCAGCCGTCAGAATGTCCTAAGATAGAGACCTCGGAAGTCTTGAGCAGATCGGACGATATGCTGATTCTATTGGCGGATATGAGAGTGAGTGATATCTATAGGCAGAGTCTGAACCGTGAGTTCTACCAATCAGGAGATAAGTTCAAAGATGTGCGTTGGAGAACCAGGTGGAATACACTTTGGAAAGAAAGAGTGATCAGAGAGATTAATCAAAAGAAAGGCAATACTTATATTGAAAATGTAGAATCAGAAGTGTATGATAAGAGAAATGAGATTGCAGTAAGAGTATACATGGGCAATGCTATCCTTGATGAAGCGAAGGTGCCGGATGATGAGATATTGACTGCAACACATGATACAGTAGATGAATTATTTTCACTTCTGCTTGCGCTTGTTTTGAATCCGGGAAAGGAGAAGAGGGGTAGGAGGAATAAGGATGGCGAGATAGAGGTATATATTAGCAAGACGGAACATGATACCATCCGAATTGCTAATCCGACAGAGTGTGATGAGACAATTCTTCCCAAGATACGACGTGGATTAGAGCACGAGCCGATCCGAGGCGAGGAGGGGATTACTCTATGGAGTATGAATTGTTATTTGAAGCGTGTTAAGGTGGCATATGCACGGAAGTTTCTTCAAGAGGCTGGGAACAGTGAAGCAGAGATTGAGACAGTAAAAAGAAAAATTATGAAGTTGTTTGAGGATGAATATCAGATTAAGATTGATATGGTCGAACATGATAAGGAGAAATTCTTTTCGTGTGAGATACCTGTTCTTAGCAGGAAATATGAACAAGGAGAGGGTGAAAGGAGTCCATTATGAAAAAAGTGATATTATTAGAAGATAATCTGAAAGTGGCAGAGGAATTTATAGACCAGTTAATAGAATGGAAAGAAAAAGAAAAAAGGGATATAAAGATAGATAAAATGCTGTTTTATGAAGATACTCTGAACGCTGAGGAAGTAAAAGAACTAGAAGGAGTTCGGAGCATTTGCAACAAAGGTATAGATGTGGAGTGGGTAAATGTCATTAGTTTTGATTATGTAATGGATAATTTGTACAGTGATCCTGATAATCTGTTCATTTTTGATACTTATCTGCTGTCTGATGAAAGTTTTGTGTTCAAATATCGTGTTAATGTCGGTTATGCATTGCAGAAGATTAATGATAAGCGGATCTGGTTTTACACGAATGCGGGAGCGGATATTAAGGATAGTATAGATCGGATCTTTGGAGATATGGTTATAGAGACAGAACTTGAGGAAGGTCGGCATATGTTGCGTTTCATGGATAATAAGGAATTCGTTCAGAAGGTCGGGTAATATATATGGGGCAGAAAATGTACTATTACACATCGACGGATACGATGAGCAAGATATTAACCGGAGGGAATCTGTTTGCTACGAATCTGGGATATATGAACGATGCGCGGGAATATGTGCATGGGCTGAGAACTGTGAAAAAGACACTGCAGGAAAATGGGATCAATGTAGATGATATATTTTCGGAAGAGTATATAGAAGAGTATGCAAGCCGGGAAAAGGAACTTACGTATTTCTCCATCTCCTTTTGTGAGAATAATGATCTGCTTAGCCAGTGGACTACTTATGCCAAGGAATCTGGTGTCAGCATAGAGATGGACTTTACGGAAAACGAGGATGTGGAGTTCATGGTTAAGGATGATGAGAATCAGGAGATACGTATAAAAGCGCGTCCGGAGAAAATTCAATATGTAGAAAGCAGGTGGGGGAATCCCGGAGAGATAGATGAAGTGTGGAAGCGGTTTGATTCTTCTAAGATGTCTGAAAAGTATCTTAAAGAGATGGGAGAGAAGATTAGTGCATACATAAAGCAGTTTGATTTTGTTCAGGAGAATGAGTACAGAATTGCTTTTGACAATGCATCGATGGGATGCACGCCTAAGATTGATTATCGATCGGATAAGCATGTCTTGAAGCCATATATAAGTGTGGAATGCGTAGGAGGATGGCCGATCACTTCTATTATGGTGGGACCGGGGTTCAATCAGGACGTGGTACTACAGAGCGTAAGGTTTTTCTTGAATCATGCAAAAGTAAAGTCGAACAAATTGCTCACGCAAGGTCAGTGGAAGGAGCAGATTGAAGTGTATTTTATGAGTGGTGGCAATGAATTCATAGAGATTTGGAACGAGTTGAATAAAGATAAAAGTCTGAATGGCTTTGCTGAAAGATGGAAAGCGCTCGGGGATGATCCCAGAAAAGAGATGGATGAATATTGGAAACAACTATGGGTAGAGAAAGTGAGGCTGGCAGTTAAAAAGGGCATTGAAAAACGTGTGAATGGGCATGAATCTTCTGCAGAAAAATATCGAAAATTAGTAGGGGAGCATTTCTTTACGACGAGTGGCATTATTCTTAAAAAATCCGACATACCATATATTTATTAAAAGAGATATGCTGAGTATGGCTGATTAATGGCAAGGATAAATAGCAGAGTAAATCTGCTTTGTTTCCTTGCCATTTTATCTGTTGTAACAAGGGCGTCTGGGACTTTTGTCAATATATGTCGAACGATTCCAATCCTCCCAGTCTTGCCTTTTCCCTTCCAATATACTATACTTTTCCGGGAGTTGTCTGCAAGAGAAGCGCAGACGATTGGGAAGATGTACAATACTACTGCGAGGTAAAGCGTATATATACGGATATAATATAGAAGAAACGGAATAATATACGTCTGCAGAAGAGACTTGAGAAGAGTCTTGCAAGAAAGCAAAAGACGGGATATACTATTTGCCGTATTGAATTATTTGTACATGGCAGGATGATAAAAATAGAATGAATACATATTACAGATATTTTTGGAGGAACCAAATGAAAAAGATAATCTTTACTGTACTGCCTGTCTTATGGATGGCGCTTATCTTCATGTTTTCCGCTGCCCCGGCAGACGATTCAAGTGAGTTAAGCCTATCCGTAGGTTGTGTGATAGCAGATGTCTTTATCCCTGAATTCAGTGATTGGTCTGATGCCAGGCAGGAAGCGTTCATCGAGCGTATCGATTACCCGGTGCGCAAATGTGCCCATGCCTCAGAATACGCAGTTCTTGGAACTCTCTTAATGCCTGCGTTTCAAAGTTATAATAAGGATAGCAGGAAGGGGGATAAGAAGCGGTATAAGAAGGGCAGTTATGATAAGGGTGATTATAATAAGAAGAGTTGCCGGAAGAACAGTATGAATATCAGTATAAATATCAGAAAATCAATATACTACTCTGTCATCACAGGTGTCGCCTATGCCGCAAGTGACGAATTCCACCAACTCTTTGTCCCTGGAAGAGCCGGCAGGATAACGGATGTAATGATCGACAGCCTGGGACTTATGATGGGAATCCTTTTTGCATATATTCTTCTAATGCTATATGCCGGAAAACGGTCAAAATCAGGTGAAATCGCGTAAAAAAACAAGTAAAACCCCTTGACAACGCCAATATTTCGTAATACACTAATTTAGCGTGTATTGGAAAACGCAGTATTTTTGATGCGCGAAACCAATATTCATGCAAGATGAATAAGCAACTTATTATAATCGTAGGAGGTGAAAGAGAATGCCAACATTTAACCAGTTAGTAAAGAAAGGACGTCAGACATCTGTAAAGAAGTCTACAGCTCCAGCGCTTCAGAAAGGGTATAACTCTTTAAGAAAGAAGAGTATCGATGCATCTGCTCCTCAGAAGAGAGGCGTATGTACAGCAGTTAAGACAGCTACACCAAAGAAGCCTAACTCAGCACTTAGAAAGATCGCCAGAGTACGTCTTTCTAACGGTATCGAAGTAACAAGCTACATCCCGGGTGAAGGACACAACCTTCAGGAGCATAGCGTTGTTCTTATCCGTGGAGGAAGAGTAAAAGACCTTCCAGGTACAAGATATCATATCGTTAGAGGTACACTTGATACAGCAGGTGTTGCTAAGAGAAGACAGGCACGTTCCAAATACGGTGCTAAGAGACCAAAAGATGCTAAAAAGTAATTTCTTAGTGAATGCAAGCGCAAGCGCCGCGTGAACTTAGAGATTATTTTGTTCTTCTGAACGAAGTGAAGAAGAACTTCCATTTAGTAAGAATGTAGTCACAAACAGAACTATGATTAAGTAAGTTGCAAGGATATAGATACTATGTCCAGCACTACACATTATCATTAGAGAGACACATGTGAGTACCGATGAATTAATCAGTGTAACAAGAATTGCACAATAATGTTTAAGGAGGGAAGGACCGTGCCACGTAAAGGACATACTCAAAAAAGAGACGTATTAGCGGATCCATTATACAATAACAAAGTGGTTACGAAGCTTATCAACAACATCATGCTTGATGGTAAGAAAGGCGTAGCGCAGAAGATTGTATACGGAGCATTTGACAGAGTTGCGGCAAAATCCGATAAGCCGGCGATCGAAGTATTTGAAGAGGCAATGAACAACATCATGCCAGTACTTGAGGTAAAGGCAAGACGTATCGGTGGAGCAACATACCAGGTACCAATCGAAGTAAGAGCCGACAGAAGACAGGCTTTGGCACTTCGCTGGCTGACATTGTATTCTCGTAAAAGAGGAGAGAAGACAATGGAAGAAAGATTGGCAAATGAAATCCTTGATGCAGCTAACAACACTGGCGCATCAGTGAAGAAGAAAGAAGACATGCACAAGATGGCTGAAGCAAATAAAGCATTTGCTCACTATAGATTCTAGGAGGCAACAATGGCTGGAAGAGAATATCCATTAGAGAGAACTAGAAATATCGGTATTATGGCACATATTGATGCTGGTAAGACCACACTGACAGAGCGTATTCTTTACTATACCGGTGTTAACTATAAGATTGGTGATACTCATGAAGGTACTGCTACCATGGACTGGATGGAGCAGGAGCAGGAAAGAGGTATCACGATTACTTCTGCAGCTACAACATGTCACTGGACCCTTGAAGAAAACTGCAAGCCAAAACAGGGTGCGTTAGAGCATCGTATTAATATTATTGATACTCCGGGACACGTTGACTTTACCGTAGAGGTTGAGCGTTCGCTTCGTGTACTTGATGGAGCTGTAGGCGTATTCTGTGCTAAGGGTGGTGTTGAGCCGCAGTCAGAGAATGTATGGCGTCAGGCTGACACATACAACGTACCAAGAATGGCATTCATCAACAAGATGGACATATTAGGTGCAGATTTCTATAATGCCGTAGAGCAGATTAAGACAAGACTTGGTAAGAATGCAATCTGTCTTCAATTGCCAATCGGTAAGGAAGATGAATTCAAGGGAATCATTGACTTGATGGAGATGAAGGCTTATATCTACAATGATGATAAGGGCGATGATATTTCTATCATAGATGTTCCGGAAGACATGCAGGAGGATGCAGAACTCTACCGTTCAGAACTGGTTGAGAAGATCTGCGACCTGGATGATGATCTGATGATGGAATATCTGGAAGGCAATGAGCCATCCGTTGAAGATATGAAGAGAGTTTTAAGAAAAGCTACTTGCGAATGTTTGGCAGTTCCTGTATGCTGCGGTTCTGCTTACAGAAACAAGGGTGTACAGAAACTTTTGGATGCAGTTATTGATTACATGCCTGCACCAACAGACATCCCGCCGATCCAGGGCGTTGATGCGGACGGTAATGATGTTGTAAGACACTCTTCTGATGAAGAACCATTCTCAGCCCTGGCATTCAAGATTATGACAGACCCATTTGTTGGTAAACTGGCATACTTCAGAGTATATTCTGGTACAATGAACTCCGGTTCTTATGTACTGAATGCAACAAAAGGCAAGAAAGAACGTGTTGGACGTATCCTTCAGATGCACGCCAACAAGAGAGAAGAACTTAGCAAAGTATATTCAGGCGATATCGCTGCAGCAATCGGATTCAAGTTCACTACAACTGGTGATACAATCTGTGACGAGCAGCATCCGGTAATCCTGGAATCCATGGAATTCCCAGAGCCGGTTATCGAACTTGCTATCGAGCCTAAGACGAAGGCTTCCCAGGGCAAACTTGGTGAGTCTCTTGCAAAACTTGCGGAAGAAGACCCGACATTCCGTGCTCATACTGATCAGGAGACTGGACAGACAATCATCGCCGGAATGGGAGAACTCCATCTGGAGATTATCGTAGACAGACTTCTTCGTGAGTTCAAGGTAGAAGCTAATGTAGGCGCGCCTCAGGTTGCTTACAAAGAAGCATTTACCAAGGCTGTTGATGTTGACAGCAAGTACGCTAAGCAGTCTGGTGGACGTGGACAGTACGGACACTGTAAAGTTAAGTTTGAGCCAATGGACATCAATGGTGAGGAGACATTCCAGTTCGAGTCTACCGTAGTTGGTGGAGCGATTCCGAAGGAATACATTCCGAAGATTGGTGAAGGTATTGAAGAGGCTATGCAGTCTGGTATCCTTGGCGGATTCCCGGTTGTTGGTGTTAAGGCTAACGTATACGATGGTTCTTACCACGAAGTCGATTCAAGTGAAATGGCATTCCACATCGCTGGATCATTAGCATTCAAGGATGCTATGAAGAAAGCCGCTCCGGTACTTCTTGAGCCTATTATGAAGGTTGAAGTAACCATGCCGGAAGAGTACATGGGTGATGTTATCGGTGATATCAACTCACGCCGTGGACGTATCGAAGGTATGGATGACCTTGGCGGTGGAAAGATCGTTCGTGGATATGTTCCATTGTCAGAGATGTTCGGATACTCTACAGATCTTCGTTCCAGAACGCAGGGACGTGGTAACTACTCAATGTTCTTCGAGAAATATGAGCCAGTACCGAAATCTGTACAGGAAAAAGTATTATCGAATAAAAATGCTTAATTAAATAGTAAAAAGGCTTGAAAAACTGCATGATTTGAAATATAATCAGAGTTAGCCGAGTAAACGTAAATATAATAACATGCCTATAAAGGCGCTATAATAAGGAGGATATTCAAAATGGCAAAGGCTAAATTTGAAAGAACAAAACCACATTGTAATATCGGTACAATCGGTCACGTTG
>CAMBRQ010000044.1 GCA_945870325.1 uncultured Dorea sp.
TTCAGATTTTCTCCGACGATTACATTCGATTCCTGATTCCAGACCTCTTTTGAACTTACGGTTTGTAGGCGATTGGAGTCGGATAAGAACGCCCATACTGCCCCTCTCTGCCGTACATCTTACAAATTACTCTTCAAGAACAAAATTCCATCTACTCCGCCAATTCCTCCCACTTCACATACAATTCTTCCAATTCTTCAGCAATCGCCGCCTTCTCTTTTGCCAGTTCCTGGCATTTTACAGAATTTGTGAAGATTTCTTCGAGCATCATCATCTCATCAATCTCGCCATCCCGCTCTTCAAGATGCGTAATCCGTTCTTCCGTTTTCTTAAGATTGTTTTGGCGTTTCCGTTCTCTTGCCTGGGCTTCCTTTTGTTCCTGCCAGCTGAGTTTGGATTCGGATACGTTTTCTGACTGGGAAGCAGAAGTGCCAGAGCCGGCATGATTACCACCCGCATATGCTGCAGTCAGTTCTTCTTTCTTCTCCAGATAATAATCGTAATTACCAATATAATTCACGAAAGTCTGATTCACCAGATCCAGAATCCTGGATGCAGTCTGGTTGATAAAATAACGGTCGTGAGATACATAAAGAACGGTTCCCGTATAATCATTCAATGCTTTTTCCAGAATCTCTTTGGATGAGATGTCCAGATGGTTGGTCGGTTCATCCAGGATCAGGAAATTTGCTTTAGAAAGCATTAGTTTGGCAAGGGATACACGGCCACGTTCTCCACCGCTTAAGTCACCAATACGCTTGAATACATCATCACCAGTGAACAAAAAGGCAGCCAGCATATTACGGATCTTCGTATTCGTAAGATCCGGGTAGTCATCGGAGATCTCGTCGAAGATGGTCTTTTCCATATGAAGTACATGGTGCTCCTGATCGTAATAGCCAATCTCTACATTCGTACCCAGCGTAAATGTCCCTGTATCTGCAGGAATTACCTGATTCAGAATCTTAAGAAGCGTGGTCTTCCCCGTCCCATTGTCTCCGATAATAGCAACATGTTCTCCGCGCTTGATATCCAGATTCACATCCTGGAATAAAGTCTGGTTCGGGAACGATTTGCCAAGATGTTCGATATGCAGTACGTCATTACCGCTGATGCAGGAAGGCTCTAATGTTAGATGAATCTCGGTATTCATCTCCACAGGTTTTTCCACAGGCTTGATCTTTTCAAGCATCTTTTCGCGGCTCTCTGCCCGCCTGATTGATTTTTCGCGGTTAAAGGAACGGAGTTTTTCAATGACCGCTTCCTGATGCTTGATTTCCTGCTGCTGGTTTAAATATTCTTTTAACTGGGCATCCCGGATCTGACGCTTTTTCTCAGCATAATCGGTATAGTTGCCCATGTATGTCATAAGTTTGCCCAATTCAATCTCCAGAACCTTGGTGACCACTCGGTTCAGGAAATATCGGTCATGGGACACGATTAAGACAGCACCTGGATAATTCAAAAGATAAGTCTCAAGCCATGCGATGGAATTAAGATCCAAGTGGTTGGTAGGCTCGTCTAGGAGTAGTATATCCGGCTTGGTAAGCAGTAGTTTGCCAAGGGATACCCGAGTCTTCTGCCCGCCGGAAAGCGTGTCCACAGGCTTGGAAAAATCTGTATCATCAAAGCCAAGACCTTTTAAGACTCCAGTAATCTCGCTTTCATAAGCATAGCCATTCTCACGCTCGAATGCCGCTGTCAGACGATTGTAGGTCTCCAGTCTGGATGCTAAGGCTTCGCCTTCCAGATGTTTTAATTCTAACTCGATTGAGCGGATCTGCTTCTCCATTGCGATAATATCTGCTTTGGCAAGTTTGACTTCTTCGTATATGGTACTTCCGCTCTGCATTTCCTGATGTTGGGCAAGATATCCGAGTGTCTTGCCTTTGGTAAGGATAACTTCTCCGCCGTCCGAGGGAAGTTCGCCTACGATCATCTTGAAAAGAGTAGACTTTCCTGCACCGTTAGGTCCTACAAGAGCTGCCTTCTCATGATCTTCTATATGAAAGGAGCCATCGGCTACGATTACCTTTTCACCGAAGGCTTTGCTGATTCCGTGACATGCTAATATCATAATATCCTCCTTCTTCGTTCGTTTTAATTATAGCGAAAATAGAACAAAATACAACTAAAAGTTTGACTTTAATCCGACAATTCTATATAATAATTCTTAGAATGGAGATGGAAGGTGAGATTAGTGGAAGAAAGAGAGATTTCTCAAGCGGTGATTCGAAGGTTACCAAGATATTATAGATATCTGGGTGAGTTATTGGAGAATGGGGTAGAGCGTATTTCCTCCAATGATTTGAGCAAGCGGATGAAGGTAACAGCATCACAGATTCGTCAGGATCTTAACAATTTTGGCGGATTTGGACAGCAGGGTTATGGGTATAACGTAAAGTATTTATACACAGAGATCGGCAAGATTCTAGGATTGGAAGAAGACCATAATATTATTATTATCGGAGCCGGTAATCTGGGACAGGCACTTGCCAATTATGCGGCATTTGAAAAGAGAGGATTTATTCTGAAGGGTATCTTTGATGTGAACCCGAGATTACAGGGAGTTGCAATCAGAGGTGTACCGATTCGTATGATGGATGAGTTAAAGGGATTCGTTCAGAGTAACGATGTAGAGATTGCTGTTCTTACGATTCCGAAGGACAAGGCAGTAGAAGTGGCGAATATGTTGGTTGAGAATGGCGTTCGTGCGATCTGGAATTTTGCACATACAGATCTGAATCTGCCGGAGCATATTATTGTTGAGAACGTACATTTATCAGAGAGTCTTATGCAGTTGTCTTATAACATCAGCCGCTATAACGAAGAACACAAAAAATAATAAGAACAAAGACGTGTAATGACCGGAATCTATTATATGCCCGGGCTTTACACGTCCTTTTATGTTATGATATATCAATAAAGAATTACCGATGGTAGAATCTATCAGGGTGAGAATGATATTTTTAATGATGGAAGTGAAAAGATGAGATATTTGGTAAATGGTCTCCAGATGAAACAGGCGGATCAGTATACAATTCAGGAGTTAGGCATCCCGTCAATGGAATTAATGGAGAGAGCCGCATTAAGATGTGTAGAGGTAATGGAAGAGGAAAAACTGGATCTATCAAGTCCCTGTATTGTATGCGGTTCCGGGAACAATGGTGGTGATGGGTTCGCGATTGCCAGGCTACTGGCGGGAAGAAATCATCCTGCGAAAGTGTGTTTTGTAGGAGATGTATCACACTGTACGGATGAGACAAGAAGTCAGATGCATATGCTAAGAGAAATTGGTGTAGAGATATGCAACGAATTCGAGGATGGTGAATATAGTATCATAATAGATGCAATCTTCGGAGTGGGATTAAGCCGCGAGATTCAGGGAAGATATTTTCAGATTATCCAGCGGATGAACGAAACTTCCGGAATCAAATTCGCTGTCGATATGCCGTCCGGGATATCCTCCGATCAGAGTAATATCTTAGGGATTGCATTCAAAGCAGATATTACCGTGACCTTTCAGGCAGAAAAACTAGGGCTTGCGTTCTATCCCGGAAAGGAGTATGCTGGCAGAGTAATCATAGCAGATATTGGAATCAGCATGGAAAAGACTTCCGTAGATAAGCAAGCGGCATATACGCTGGAGAGGGAGGAATACCAGAGGATACTTCCGATAAGAAAAGCTGACTCGAATAAAGGCACCTATGGAAGGCTTCTGATCATTGCAGGCAGTAAAGGAATGTCCGGTGCTGCCTATCTCAATGCTAAAGCAGCATATATGACCGGCGCAGGGCTGGTACGGATCTATACTCCGGAAGAGAATCGCATGATTCTGCAGCAGCAGCTTCCGGAGGCTATCGTGACTGCCTACGATCATTACGATAAGGAAGAATTATTAGGACTTTTAGATTGGGCAGATATCATCTGTATAGGATCAGGGCTTGGGCTTAGCGAACAGTCTGAAAAGATATTGAGGATAACGCTTACACACGCGGAGGTTCCGTGTCTGATCGACGCAGATGGATTGAATCTGCTGGCAAAGCATAGAGAATATATAGACAGCATTAAGACAGATATCATTATTACGCCTCATATGAAAGAGATGTCCAGGCTTGTTTCATTAAGCGTGGAGGAATTGAAGAGGGGCAGGATGGAGATTCTGGAGGAATATGTAAAGCAGTATCATTGGACTTGTGTGCTTAAGGATTCCAGAACTGTAGTTGCATCCCTGGATTCTCATCCTTATGTGAATCTGTCAGGCAATGCGGCGATGGCGAAGGCAGGCTCCGGTGATGTGTTGGCAGGTGTCATTGCGGCATTGATGGCACAGGGACTTGGGTGTCACGATGCAGCAGTTCTGGGAACATATCTGCATGGGAGGGCAGGCGATTACGCGAGGGCAGCCAAAGGCAGTTATAGCGTGCTTGCCAGAGATCTGATAGAATACTTAAGTGACGCATTGAAAGAAATAGAGACAACAGGAGGATCACAATGAAGCAATATACAAGAATCTGTGCAAGAATTGATCTGGATGCAATCGAATATAACGTTGAGATGATGAAGAAGAATATGGAAGACGGGACGAAGATGCTGGCAGTCATCAAATCAGATGGTTATGGGCATGGAGCGATGCAGGTTGCCAGATTTTTATTGCCGAAGGAATATATATGGGGATATGCGATTGCAACTTTGGATTACGCGGTTGTAATGAAGCGCCAGGGGATTACGAAACCGATCCTGGTGTTGGGATGCATCTTCCCGGGACAATATCAGGATATGCTGGATTATGAGATTCGTATGACGGTATATACGACAGAGATGGCAAAAGAAGTCTCTGATCTGGCGGTAAGCATGGGCAAGAAGGCATATATACACGTTAAGTTGGATACCGGAATGTCAAGACTTGGATTCCCGATCAATGAGGAGAGTGCTGATGAGATCGAAACTATCAGTAAGATGCCGAATCTTGTAATGGAAGGAATGTATACTCATTTTGCCAAGGCAGATGAGGAAGATAAGGCATTTACGAATTATCAGTTGAATCAGTATCTGTGGATGAAGAAAGAACTTAAGGACAGAGGGGTTACTTTCTCTTATTATCATTGTTCTAACAGTGCGGGAATCATTGATGTGAAGGATGCACATCTGGATCTTGTCAGAGCAGGAATTGCAACTTATGGACTCTATCCATCTGAAGAAGTAAAAAAAGACAATGTACCGCTTAGACCGGCGATGGAATTGATCAGTCATGTGGCTCATGTGAAATGGGTAGAAGAAGGAACGCCTGTCAGTTATGGCGGAACCTATGTTACGGATAAGAAGACCAGGATCGCAACCGTACCTATCGGGTATGGGGATGGCTATCCAAGGAGTCTGTCCAATAAAGGATATGTGCTGATTCATGGGAAGCGTGCAAATGTCATCGGTCGTGTATGCATGGATCAGATGATGGTCGATGTCACCGATATCGACGATGTGAAGTTCGGAGATAAGGTTACACTGGTAGGTACAGACGGAGATGAGAATCTTCCGGTAGAGGTGCTAAGCGAATTATCTGGACGATTCAATTATGAATTCGTCTGTGCTCTCGGAAAGAGGATTCCAAGGGAATATATCCGTCACGGCAAGGTGGTCGAACAGGTAGATTATTTCGTATAAGTAGGGAACATTTTTGAAACTCTATAGAATACATCCGAAAAAGATGGAAATACTTATCTTATCTTAAGAAAATCGGAGTGTGAATAGAGTGCAGGTAAGACGTGGAGATATATTTTACGCAGACTTAAGCCCGGTTGTGGGCTCTGAACAGGGCGGAATCCGTCCGGTACTGATTATACAGAACGATGTGGGCAACAGGCATAGTCCGACAGTCATCTGTGCAGCTATAACATCACGGATGAATAAAGCAAAATTGCCAACCCATGTTGAGATAGATGCGAGAAGATATCAGATTGTCAAGAATTCAGTCATATTATTAGAACAGATTAGAACCATAGACAAACAGCGGCTGAAGGATCTGGTATGCCATCTGGATAAAGAGATAATGAACAAAGTAGATGAGGCTTTAAAGGTTAGTTTCGAGCTTCATACATAGCAAAGGAGTATGAATTGAGAGATTATGGAAGAAGGTAGTATATTCCAAAGAATGAAGAGTCTGTTCCAGTCGGACGATGAGATGGATGAGGGAATGCAAAAAGAAGCGGCAGACTTGGTCCATAACATCATCCGCTATATGGACAAAGACGCAAAAGATATTATGACACACCGAAAACATATTGTAGCAATTGACGGTGACGAACCATTAGAAGATGCATTAAGATTCATGCTGGATGAGAATTTTTCAAGGTTTCCTGTCTATAAGGAGGGGATTGATGAGATCATCGGAATCCTGCACCTAAGAGATGCAATGACAGCCTATCTGAATACCGGACTCCGGAAAGTCCCGGTAAAAGAATTGAAGGATTACATAAGACCGGCTTCGTTTATTCCGGAGACCAAGCGTATTGACAGGCTATTTAAGAAGATGCAGGCAGAGAAGAATCATATCGCAATCGTGCTGGACGAGTACGGGCAAACATCGGGGCTTGTTGCCATGGAAGATATCCTGGAAGAGATTGTAGGAAATATCCTGGACGAGCATGACGAAGAAGAAGAGCGGATCATCAGGCTTGTAGATGGAAGTTATATGGTCAATGGGATGATAGACTTGGAGGAACTGGAGGAGAAACTTCCAATCACATTCGAAAAAGAGGAGTATGAGACGCTGAATGGATTCCTGATCAGCCAGTTGGAACGGATTCCGGCAGAGGATGAGCAGTGTATTGTTGAGTACGAGGGGTATCGTTTTACGGTTCTTTTGGTCGACAATAACATAATCCAGAGAGTTAAGATTGAAAAACGCTACAAAGAGTGATAAAATATGAAAAGCGTTTTTGAACAAAATGATAAAGATATAAAGAGAGGTATGAGACATGTCAGGACATTCAAAATTTGCCAATATTAAGCATAAGAAAGAGAAAAATGATGCGGCAAAAGGAAAGATATTCACAAAGATTGGAAAAGAACTTGCAGTAGCAGTTAAAGAGGGCGGAAGTGCTGACCCGGCTAACAACAGCCGTCTGCGTGACGTTATTGCGAAAGCGAAAGCGAACAATATGCCGAATGATACAATCGACCGTAACATTAAGCGTGCAGACAGTGACGCCAATGCAGCGAATTATGAACATATTACATATGAGGGATATGGTCCGAATGGTACAGCAATCATCGTTGAGACACTTACCGATAATAAGAATCGTACAGCATCCAACGTAAAGAATGCATTTACCAAGGGAAATGGTAACGTAGGTACGCCAGGATGTGTGTCTTTCATGTTCGATAAAAAAGGACAGATCGTAGTTGATAAGGAAGAGTATGAGGGAGATCCGGACGAACTGATGATGATGGCATTAGATGCCGGTGCAGAAGATTTTGTAGAAGAAGAGGATAGTTTTGAGATTCTTACTGATCCGGATGACTTCAGTGCAGTTCGTGTTGCTATGGAAGAAGCGGGTATCCCGATGGCTGCTGCAGAAGTAACCATGATTCCGCAGACTTATGTAGAACTTACAGATCCGAAGGATATTGCAAGCATCCAGAAGACTCTGGATATGCTGGACGATGACGATGATGTTCAGGATGTATATCACAATTGGGATGAATAATAAGTGAATCCTTACGAGCGGAGGAAGATGGATGGAGGACACCAGAAAAGAATTAGAAGCACTTTTTGATGAGATGCTGGGAAATATCAAGTATTTTAAAAAGAAGTCTTACCAGTCGGTTTTTGAGAAAAGTTATGAAAAATACAGTAGATTGTTTGAAAATTTGCAGTCTTATTGTGAAGAACTGGCAGAACAGAAGGATCGGGATGAAGTGATCAGAGATACGGCATCCGTGATACCGGACTATGCAATCCGGAAACTTAAAGATATTCCAAAACATAAAAAAGCAACGCTCTCGATCGATTATAATATGACGATGGCAGTATATATTATTCCGATGTTTACTTATCAGGGACTTCCTGAGAACGAAAGAATTGCAAAACAGATGGTAAAACTTTGGAATGAAAAGAAGGTTACAGGCAACAATATTCAGATGTCTACTTACGAGAAGATTGAAGGTGGATTCAAGAATAGGCTCTGCTATATTACTACAGCCGTATGTGACAGCCAGAATAAACCAGATGACTGCTATGAACTGACAGCACTACGAAACTATCGGGATCAGTATCTTATGAAAACCGAAGAAGGCAGACAGATGGTAGAAGAATACTATGATATTGCGCCGGGTATCGTCCTTGCCATTGACATGCAGCAGGATTCAAAGAGAATCTATGAAGGAATCTATAAAGAATACCTGATGCCGTGTATCCGTTATGCCGAAGACGGAAGGAATGAAGAATGTAAAGAATTGTATATGGATATGGTATATAATTTACAGAAAAAATATTTAGATTCATAGGGAGGACATATATGAGCGATTATAAGATTGAAACCAAATGCATCCAGTCCGGCTATCAGCCAGGCAATGGAGATCCACGTGTGCTGCCGATCTATCAGAGCACAACTTTCAAGTATAGTTCCAGCGAGCAGATGGGAAGACTGTTCGATCTGGAAGAATCCGGATACTTCTACACACGTCTTCAGAATCCGACGAATGACGCTGTGGCGGCTAAAATCTGTGATCTGGAAGGCGGTGTAGCAGCAATGCTTACATCTTCCGGTCAGGCAGCAAGTTTTTATGCTATTATGAACATTGCGGAAGCGGGGGATCATATTGTATGTGCTTCTGCGGTTTATGGCGGTACATATAACTTGTATGCCCATACGATCAGGAAGATGGGGGTAGAGGCTACTTTCGTTGATCCGGATTGTACAGAGGAAGAACTGAATGCTGCATTTAAGGAGAATACCAAAGCAGTATTCGGTGAGAGTATTGCGAATCCGGCACTGGTAGTACTGGATTTTGAAAAATTCGCCAAGGCTGCACATGCACATGGAGTTCCATTTATCGTAGATAATACATTCGCAACACCGATCAACTGTCGACCGTTTGAATGGGGTGCTGATATCGTTACTCACTCTACGACCAAGTACATGGATGGTCATGCATCTTGCGTCGGAGGCGCTATCGTTGACAGCGGCAATTTCGATTGGGAAGCATATGCGGATAAGTTCCCGGGACTTACGACACCGGATGAGACCTATCATGGAATCGTATATACACAGAAGTTCGGAAAAGGCGCATATATCACCAAGGCTACGGCGCAGTTGATGAGAGACTTAGGCTCTATTCAGGCTCCGCAGAATGCATTTCTTCTGAATATCGGTCTTGAGACATTACATCTTCGTATGCAGAGACACTGTGAGAATGCGATGAAAGCAGCAACCTATCTTCAGAATCATGAGAAAGTTGCCTGGGTTAGTTGTCCATCACTTCCGGGAGACAAGTACTATGATCTTGCTAAGAAATATATGCCAAATGGCACATGCGGCGTCATTACCTTCGGTCTGAAGGGCGGAAGAGAAGCGGCCGTACGCATGATGGATGCGCTTAAGATGATTGCAATTGTGACACATGTAGCAGATGCAAGAAGTTGTGTGCTTCATCCTGCAAGCCATACCCACCGTCAGATGAACGATCAGGAACTTCTTGAGGCAGGTGTACAGCCGGATCTGATTCGTTTCAGCGTAGGTATTGAGAATATAGAAGATATTATTGCGGACCTTGAACAGGCTCTTCGCGAGGTATAAAATTCTTCAAACACCCCCATACTAAGTAAAAAAGTATGGAGGTGTTTTTCTATGGCGAATGCAGAACGAGAAGAGCAGAAGAACGAACAGATTAAGGAAATGGGGAGTGTAGATCTGGAGGGAAATCAAAGCCGCCACCGGATTAAATTACTGACCATTATCGGAGAGATCGAAGGGCATGAAGCAGTTGCAGGCAATGCAAAATCAACGAAATATGAGCATCTTCTGCCACTGCTTGCAGAAGTGGAGGACAGCGATGAGATTGAAGGGCTTCTGATTCTGCTTAACACGCTTGGAGGAGATGTAGAAGCGGGTTTGTCCATAGCAGAGATGATTGCGTCATTAAGCAAGCCTACTGTATCGCTGGTGCTTGGCGGTAGTCATTCTATCGGAGGACCTCTGGCGGTATCGGCCAAGTATTCCTTTATTGTGCCAAGTGGCACTATGATCATCCATCCGGTCCGTTCTAATGGCATGTTTATCGGTGTGACGCAGAGCCTGCGCAATATGATTCGGACTCAGGATCGGATCACTCGTTTCCTTGCAGATCATTCTCGTATCACACAGAACCGGATAGAAGAATTAATGCTGAATCCGACGGAGTTAGTGAAGGATGTAGGAACGCTTCTGGAAGGTAAGGATGCAGTGCGTGAAGGACTGATTGACGAAGTGGGCGGTATGAGTGATGCATTGAGTAAATTGCACGAAATGATTGAACAAGAGCGGCAGAAAAAGTGTGAAAATAGGTAATGACAGCCCTTTTTAAAAATGCTATACTTATATATAGTATTGCCAGAATAAGGGGGAAGTAAAATGGCTGCTAAATCTAAGAAAAGAGGGAGTAAGAAGCAGACAGGACAGGCGAAAAAGACAAGCACGAAAAAGACAAATACAAAGCCTGCAGAATCAAGTTTCGTCGGAACTGAGATTGTAATCTGGATTACGCTTGCGGTTAGTATCTTATTGCTGATCAGTAATTTTGGAGTTGGCGGTTTTATCGGGGGAGCAATTGCCGAGTTCTTAGCGGATATCTTTGGCTGGGTTGCATATCTGATTCCGTTCGTTTTATTTGGCACTGTTACTTTTGTGATATCGAACCATGGAAACTGGAATGCATATATGAAAGTGACTACGGGTCTTATCTTTTTGGTACTGGTCTGCACATTTTTACAATTAGTTGATGATAAAGGCGGGAAACTGGGAGATATTCTGGTGAATATTCTTACTCCCGCCATAGGAATAGCGGGTACATATGTGGTAGATATCATTCTGATGATTATCTGTCTGGTGATTATTACAGGTAAGTCCGCATTAAAAGGTGTAAAAAGTCAGAGCGATAAAGCATATGACAAAGCAAAGAAAGACGCTATCAGAAGGCGTGAACAGGCGGAAGAGCGCAGAAAACTGAAAGAAGCGCAGGAAAAAGACGCTTCGCCAAAAGAAGCAAAGTCAAAGCCACTCAGATCACTGAAGAGAAGTGATCAGCATGTAGAGGGAGTATCTTTTGATACGACTCTTGCTAAGAAGTCTCCGAATATGAAGGAATTGAAGGTTGATCCGTTAGAGGCGAAGGAAGAAGTTCCATTTGTAATCAATCGAGGGGAAGAAGCAGTATCAGTAGGAAGTGATATATCGGATGATCCGATGAATGCAGTTTCTGAAAGTCCGATGATGGAAGAGACGATATCAGAAGAATCCGATGCAATTCTTTCGCAGGAGCCAGTGGCTGCGAAACCTGCGAATAGAAGGGGCAAATCAAAAGATGCCAACATTGCAGGGGAAGTTGCAGATGTTGCTGCTACTGTGGAGGCAGCTTCTCAAAAGCCAAAGAAGGCCTATCGAATGCCGCCGATCTCCCTGCTTAAAAGGGGAACCAAAAAAGGCGGGGAGTCCGATGCACAACTTCGAGAAACTGCCATGAAATTGCAGCAGATCCTTCAGAACTTCGGAGTCAATGTTACGGTTACCAATGTAAGTTGTGGACCATCGGTTACCAGATATGAACTTCAGCCGGAGATGGGAGTCAAGGTCAGCAAGATCGTAGGGCTTTCCGATGATATCAAGCTGAATCTGGCAGCTGCGGATATCCGTATCGAAGCGCCAATCCCGGGAAAGGCGGCTGTTGGTATTGAGGTGCCGAACAAAGAGAACTCTTCCGTAATGCTAAGGGATCTTCTGGAGTCTTCGGAATTCAAGAACAGTACTTCTAAGATATCTTTTGCGGTTGGAAAAGATATCGGAGGCAAGACGGTGGTGGCAGATATTGCCAAGATGCCTCATGTGCTGATTGCCGGAGCAACCGGATCAGGAAAATCTGTCTGCATCAATACTCTGATTATGAGTATTCTGTACAAGGCGACGCCGGAAGAAGTGAAGTTGATTATGATTGACCCGAAGGTAGTCGAGTTAAGTGTATACAATGGTATCCCGCATCTGATGATTCCGGTAGTGACAGACCCCAAGAAGGCAGCCGGAGCATTGAACTGGGGCGTAGCAGAGATGGATCGCCGCTATCAGGCATTTGCAGAATACGGTGTCAGGGACATGAAGGGATATAACGAAAAGGTTGCTTCTATGCCGCCTGTAGAGGGTAAGAAACAAGAGCCTCTGCCACAGATTATTATCATCGTAGACGAACTTGCCGACTTGATGATGGTTGCGCCTGGAGATGTGGAACAAGCCATCTGTCGTCTTGCACAACTTGCAAGAGCCGCCGGCATCCATCTGGTACTGGCAACGCAGAGACCGTCGGTCAATGTCATTACAGGACTGATTAAGGCAAACATGCCATCCAGAATTGCTTTCTCTGTATCGTCCGGAGTTGATTCCCGAACGATTATTGATATGAACGGTGCTGAGAAATTACTTGGAAAAGGCGACATGCTTTTCTATCCGGCAGGGTATCAGAAGCCAGCCAGAGTACAGGGCTCCTTTGTCACAGACAAGGAAGTGCAAAGCGTAGTAGATTACCTGAAGGATCAGCATGGGGATATTACATACAATGAAGATGTTGTCAATCAGGTGAATACAAGTTCGATTGGCGGTATGTCGCTGGCGAGCGCACCGGAGGGAGATGAACGCGACGTGCATTTTGTAGAAGCAGGTCGCCTCATTATAGATAAAGACAAGGCATCCATAGGGATGCTGCAGCGTACATTTAAGATTGGATTCAACCGTGCTGCCAGAATTATGGATCAGTTATGCGAGGCTGGGGTAGTTGGACCGGAGGAAGGAACAAAGCCAAGAAAAGTATTGATGTCTCCGGAAGAATTCAATCAGTATGTTGAGGAAAATATTTAAAAAATAAAGGAACTAAAGAAAAATCATAAAAAGAAAGGATTGGAAACCATGAAAACAGATATCCAGATTGCACAGGAAGCACAGATGGCACACATCAGAGATGTAGCCGCAACAGTAGGAATTGAAGAAGATGAATTAGAGTTTTACGGAAAGTATAAAGCAAAACTTTCTGACGATGTATGGGAGAAGATCAAAGACAGACCAGATGGAAAACTGGTGCTGGTAACTGCCATTAATCCGACACCGGCAGGCGAGGGAAAGACAACGACAACAGTAGGATTAGGTCAGGCACTTGCAAAATTGAATAAGAAGGCGATTATCGCACTTCGCGAGCCATCTCTTGGACCTTGTTTTGGAATCAAGGGAGGCGCAGCAGGTGGCGGATATGCTCAGGTTGTACCAATGGAAGATCTGAACCTTCATTTTACCGGAGATTTCCATGCGATTACTTCTGCGAATAACCTTCTTGCGGCGATGTTAGATAATCACATTCAGCAGGGCAACGCGTTACAGATTGATCCAAGACAGGTGGTATGGAAACGATGTCTGGACATGAATGACAGAAACCTTCGTAACATTGTCGTGGGGCTTGGAAGCAAGATGGATGGTATGGTAAGAGAAGATCATTTTGTCATCACGGTTGCATCAGAGATTATGGCAATTCTCTGTCTGGCAGAGGATATTCAGGATTTGAAGCACCGTCTCGGCAAGATTATTGTGGCATATAACTTTAGCGGAGATCCGGTGACGGCAGATGATCTGCAGGCAACAGGCGCTATGACTGCGCTTTTGAAAGATGCGATTAAGCCGAACCTGATTCAGACATTAGAGCATACCCCGGCACTGGTACATGGCGGACCATTTGCGAATATCGCACATGGCTGCAACAGTGTCAGAGCCACAAGAATGGCATTAAAATTAAGTGATATTACGGTAACAGAAGCAGGTTTCGGTGCAGACTTAGGTGCTGAGAAGTTCCTGGATATTAAGTGCCGTAAAGCAGGCTTCAAACCGGATGCAGTTGTTTTGGTTGCAACTGTCCGTGCTTTGAAGTATAATGGTGGGGTTGCAAAGGCTGATCTTGGGAAAGAGAACTTAGATGCTCTGGCAAAAGGAATCGTGAATCTGGAGAAACATATCGAGAATATTCAGAAATACGATATCCCAGTCGTTGTAACATTGAATTCATTCATTACTGATACGGATGCTGAAAATGAATATATCCGCAGATTCTGTGAAGAAAAAGGCTGTGAATTCGCACTATCCGAAGTATGGGAGAAGGGCGGAGAAGGTGGAATTGCTCTGGCAGAAAAAGTATTAGATACATTAGAGAATAAGGAAAGCCATTATCACCCATTATATGAGGACGAGTTATCTCTGAAAGAGAAGATTGAGACCATCTCGAAAGAGATCTATGGAGCAAGTGGCGTAATCTACGAGCCTGCTGCCGAGAAACAATTAGCGAAGATTGAATCTATGGGATTCGGCAACCTCCCGATCTGTATGGCGAAGAACCAATATTCTCTGTCTGATGACGCGAAGAAACTGGGACGTCCGACAGGCTTTGATATTCATATCCGCGAGGTATATGTAAGTGCCGGAGCGGGATTTGTTGTAGCGCTTACAGGTGCGGTAATGACCATGCCGGGACTTCCGAAGGTTCCTGCTGCCAATGGCATTGATGTATCAGAGGATGGAAAGATTACAGGATTATTTTAGGGGGTTCTCTTAAGATGAAATGTAGGTATTGCGGACATGAGATACCAGAAGGAATGTTATATTGCGAAAAATGTGGTGAGGAAGTCCGCATTGTTCCTGACTATAACCCTTTAGATGATATGCTGACCCAGCAGATACGAGGCGCGATCAATGGCGACGACAGTTATGATGATTACCTTGATTATCAGGCTGTAAGTAATACAGATCCAAGAAGAAAGAGCGCCGGACGCAGCACTGGCAGGAATACTGGACGCACTTCCGGTCGTAATGCAGGTCGTACTTACGGTCGTAATACAGGAAATACCACTAGAAGACGCAACACGGATCTTCAGCGAGGGAACACTTCGCGGAATCTGTCAGAACGAGAGAAAAAGCGCAGGCAGGCAGAGCGCAAAAAAGCGCTGCGCCGAAAGAGAAGGAGATGTATACTTCTCATTATGCTGGTATTTCTCCTTGCGGCTGTGGGGATCGGAATAGCAGTCTATCAAATGTCCTATAAAGGAATTGTAGGTAAAGGAAACAAGGCTTTAGAGTCTAAGGAATACAATGCGGCAATCGAATACTTTGAAAAAGCTTCTGATAAGGATAATACTAAGGCAGATGCATATGTCGGCTTATCCAAGGTCTATATTGCCCAGAAGAATCTAAGCAGGGCAGAATCCGTATTCTTGGATGTGATAAAAGAGCAGCCGAAGAATTCGGATGTCTATCAGGCGTGTGTCCAGTTCTATATGGATACGGATCAGAAGGAAGAGATTCCGATGCTTTTGGAAGATGCAGATGACAGCGTAAGAGAAGTATTAGGCGGTTATATCATCGAAGGTCCCGAATTCAGTCTGGATGATACAGAGGTATTCGATGATGTACAGGAATTATCCTTAAGTGCCAAAGACGGCTATACCATATATTATACGGATGATGAAACTGAGCCAAGTATCAACAGTACGAAATATACAGAACCGATTCGGATCGGAGAAGACGAGACTGTGATCAAGGCAATTGCCGTGAATAAGAAAGGTGTTCCAAGTCTTCCAGTGGAGAAGACATATACGGTAGAATTGCCGATTGAAGATGCTCCGGCGGTATCACCATCCACGGGACAGTATGACTCGGCAATGCAGATCGAGATTAAGATTCCGGATGGGTATACGGCATATTATACAATGGATGGAAATGATCCGACGACAGCATCCAAGAAGTACAGTGGACCGATCGATATGCCAAGTGGTGAGACGATCTTTAAGGCGATCCTTGTGAATGGTAAGGGACGTGTAAGCGGGGTAACCACCAGAAGTTATGTATTGGAGACGGAATAGTTGGGAATTTAGTTCTTGAAGAGTAATTTGTAAGGTGTACGGCAGAGAGGGGCAGT
>CAMBRQ010000045.1 GCA_945870325.1 uncultured Dorea sp.
ATATTTTAGCCGGTGTTAAACCCATCAAATTAATTAAAAGGCTGAACTGTTACCCAATATCTTCTGACTCCCAAAACCGTCCTGTAATTTGCCGGAGAACTTGTCTTAATTCCTCCCGCCGGATATGGCTTACTGTTAGATGCATGTACAATCGTATTGTTTCCAATATAAATCGCCACATGGTTGCTATATACAATAACATCGCCCGGAAGCATATCAGAATAATTCACCGCTTTTCCTCCTGCTAATTGTCCCCAGGAATCTCTTGGTGTTGAGATACCAAATAATCTATGAATCTGCTGCACAAACCCTGAACAGTCAATACCATTCGTCAAACTATTACCGCCATATACATATGGATTCCCAATATACTGGCATGCGCGGTTGGCAATCTGCTGACCAAGCGACGCATTACTAGGCTTAGATGGTGCTGGCGTGCTATTATTATTATTTGTATTAGTATTTGTGTTAGTATTTGTATTATTGGTATTAGTATTTGTATTTGTGTTAGTATTTGCATTAGTTGGCTTTGAGGTATTGTTGGAATTATTGTTTGTAGTATTTCCAGTTGTATTAGCCGGTTTATTCGTTGCGGCCGGTTTTGAGGTCTGTCCGGATGAATTGCCATTTCCCTTACCGTTATCCGCTGATGCGACCACCGTCTCCGTCTGCTCGATCAACTGATTCAACTGTGCCGCTGCTTCAGCCCTGGCGATCTCCAACTGACTGTCAAAATCCGCAATCTGGCTTCTCATGCTGGCAAGCGTGCTTTCCATCCCAGCCTGCTGCTCGCTTAATTCCGCAGCCATCACTTCCATATCCGCCTGTCCGGATTCCAGTTCAACCTTAAGATCTGCTACTTGCTGCTTAGTGTCTATGTATTCCTGCAACTGCTGCCTGTCATAATTATGTACATTCTGAATATACTCTGCTTTATTCATCAATTCTGAGAAAGAACCTGCTGTGATCAGTGTCTCAAACAGAGAATCTTCATTCTCCTCATAAATGTACTGAATCCTCAGTTTCATATCTTCATACTGTTTTCTTTCTTTCTCCTCGGCTGCCGCAAGATCCACTTCCGCCTGAGCAATTCTCTCTCCCTGATTCTCAATATCTTTCTGTAAAGCCTCATAATTCAGCAGCAAACTTACCAACTGACTCTGTATATCATTGGCCTGGCTTTCCATCTCGCTTTTCTGAATCTCCAATGCCTGAACTTCATCATTCGGTTCTGCCATAACAGGCGTTACAATAAAAGAACTCATCACAAGAGCTGTGATGAGCGTCTGTACATATCTCTTCTTCATATTCTCACCCATCCCGATTAATTATTATGTATACCAGTCATTCTCCCTCTCACCAGCATACTATACTCTCCCAAGTACATCTTAAAGTCAGGATACTACATTATTAAACTATTTTCAATCTTTTTACTGAAAATTCCTCCAGAAATTGTAACAGTTCAGCCCGCGCCATTCGCAAAACGCATCTGCGATGCTTCTCCGCTGCTACGCAGCTCTTTTTGCTCATAAAATGGCGCTCTGCTCATAAGCCGGATTGTGTGTTCATTCATGCAAGCATGATTCGCCCACAATCTGGCTTATGGCTGAACTGTTACCAGAAATTCAAAAGATATATTACAGTTCAACCATAATCGACCTGTAATATATCTTTTCCTTCTAATCTCTATACGCTTTCCATTCTATCGACGAACATAAATCATACCAGACTGTACCGGAGAGATCTTAACCACATCACCAGTATGCGGTGCATGAATCATCATTCCTCCACCGATATAGATACCACAATGGGTAGCCGTTGTTACTACATCACCCGGCTGCGGATTACTTACTCTTGTCCAACCCATGAACGTCATCGTCGTTCCGATACGTGTGTAACTTCCTGTCAGACAGTAGCCTACCAAACCAGAGCAATCGAAACTATTCGGTCCTGATGCTCCCCATACATACGGCTTTCCAAGCTGACTGTATGCTCTGCTGACAACCGTGCCGCCATCAACAGAACTGCTGACATTACCGGAAGAAGTCGATCCACCCGGTTTGCTAGTTGAAGTTCCTGTAGAAGGAGTATTGGTGTTACCAGAATTATTCGTAGTTGCCGCCTGCTGCTGACGCTGGCGTTCTGCTTCTTCTCTTTGCCGACGCTCTTCCGCCTCACGCGCTGCCTTTTCCGCTGCTTCCTGAATCTCTGCATCCAGATTCGCAACCTCTGCCTGCTTAGACTCAATCGTTGTATTCAGTTCTGTTTCTTTCTCTTCATATTCAGCCTGCTTAGACTCCATCACCTTCTGATCTTCTTCAAGTGTTGCCTTCAAGTCTGCAATCTGCTGCTTCGTCTCTACGTATTCCTGCAACTGCTCTCTATCATAATTATGTACATTCTGAACATATTCGGCTTTATTCACCAATTCTGAGAAGTTCTCTGCTGTTACCAGAGCCTCAAGCGCTGAGGTATCTCCTTCTTCATACATGAACTTGATACGTTTCTTCATCGCCTCGTACTGTTCTTTTTCCTTCTCTTCCGCAACCACAAGATCTTCTTCAGCCTGGGTAATCTCCTGTCCTTTCGCAATCAGTTCTTCTTCCAACGTTGCAAGTTTTGACATAAGATTTGTCAATTCATCCTGCAAAGATTGCACCTCACTTTGCTTCGCTGCTTTCTGATCTTTCAACTCATCAACTGATGGCGCTGCCATAACCGGAGTCACAATCAAAGAACTTGCAACCACCGCTGTCAATAATCTTGCTCTAAATCTTTTCATCATTAAATCATCCTTTTTATTTACTTTTATACTCTTTATACCTTTGTTCGGTATGAATACTCTTATACCCAGTACCCATTATACTCTACAGCGCCAAAATTTGCAACATTTTTTAATATTTATGTAACATTTTCCATTTGGGGAACTGGGAGATGTCAGATAGAAGATCAAATCATGAGCAACTTGACCTTCCACCGTCCACTTCCCACAATCCCCCAATTTTCCCATCAAATTCCTACTGCACATTCATATTCGTATACCCCATAAGACTGATATCCACTTCCTGTGCCACTTCCCGACCTTCACGAATAGCCCATACGACCAGGGACTGTCCTCTGTGCATATCACCCGCGGTGAATACATTCTTTACATTCGTATGATATTCGCCTGCTGGTGTTGCCACATTCGTCCGTTCATTAACCTCAACGCCGAATGCTTTCGTGACATAATTCTCGCTTCCTAAGAATCCGGCTGCGATCAGTACCAGATCTACATCTACGGTATATTCACTGCCCGTAACTTCTGCCATCATCATGCGTCCTGTCTTCTCATCCTTCTTGGATTCCAGTTTTACAAGAACTGCCTTACATACATTGCCATTTTTATCCTTTTTGAATTCTTTGACTGTCGTCTGGTATTCTCTCGGATCTTTACCGAAGACTGCCGCTGCCTCCTGCTGACCGTAATCCGTCTTGCAGACTCTCGGCCACTCCGGCCACGGATTCATCTCAGTACGCTCATCCGGGGCTTTTGGCATCATTTCTAATTGAAGGACAGATTTCGCACCGTGACGCATGGAAGTACCCACACAGTCATTACCAGTATCTCCGCCACCGATTACCATAACTTTCTTACCTTTTGCAGAGATATATGTGCCGTCTTTTAACTGCATATTATTAGACCAAAGTGCTTTTGTCGTCGATTTTAAGAAATCAACTGCAAAATAGATTCCTTTTGCATCACGTCCAGGAACTTTGATATCCCTTGGATTGGATGCGCCACAACAAAGAATCACACGATCGAACTCTTTTAATAAAGAAGCAGCCTTTTTATCCTTGCCGATATTGCAATTCGTCACGAAAGTAATTCCCTCTTCTTCCATAATACGAATCTTACGATCAATGATCTGTTTCTCAAGTTTCATATTCGGGATGCCATAACGAAGCAGTCCCCCCACTTTATCCTCGCGCTCGAATACAGTAACGCTATGTCCTCTTCGGTTCAGCATATCCGCTGCCGCAAGTCCGGACGGACCGGAGCCTACGATTGCCACTTTCTTTCCGGTGCGTACTTTGACCGGCTTTGCAGCGGCATAACCTTTCTCATATGCATTTTCAATAATTCCATACTCATTCGCCTTTGTAGAAACAGCATCTCCATTCAAAGAGCAGGTACATGCTGCCTCACACAGCGCCGGACATACTCTTGATGTGAATTCCGGAAAATTGTTCGTCTTCTTCAGACGGTAATACGCTTCCTCCCAGTTGCCATGATAGATCAGGTCATTCCACTCCGGCACCAGATTGTGCAGCGGACAGCCGCTTGCCATCCCCATGATCATCTGACCAGCCTGGCAAAATGGAACTCCGCATGCCATACATCTGGCTCCCTGTCTTTCCTGCTCTTCTTTAGACAGAGGCGTGTGGAATTCGTTAAAATGCCTGATTCTTGATTTCGGTTCTTCTGCTAATTTATCCTGTCTTTCATAATCCATAAATCCTGTTGCTTTTCCCACTGTTCTCGCCTCCTATCTTCCACCTTTGATTGCGTAAAATGCTTCAATCTTCGCCTGCTCACTGTTCATGCCTTGTTCTTCCATCTGCAGGATTGTCGTCAGCATCCGTTCGTAATCAACCGGTATAATCTTCTTGAATTTTGGCAGATAATCTGTGAAATTATCCAAAATCTCTTTTCCAATCTCTGAATTGGTGTAAGATACATGTTCTTCAATCATGCCTTTTAGCTCATTTACATCGAATTTTGAAGTAATCTTTTCGATGTTGACCATCTGTTTGTTGACGTTCATATACAAGTCATTATTCATATCCAGAACATATGCCACGCCACCGCTCATACCTGCTGCAAAGTTCTTGCCAGTCTTACCGAGGACAGCCACGCGTCCTCCGGTCATATACTCGCATCCATGATCACCTACGCCTTCGACAACAGCCGTCACGCCAGAGTTACGTACTGCAAAACGTTCTCCCGCGACACCATTGATGAATGCCTTGCCGCTGGTTGCTCCGTAGAGCGCAACATTTCCTATTATAATGTTCTCATTATGTTTGTACTTCACTCCCTTTGGCGGATAGACGATCAACTTACCGCCGGATAATCCTTTCCCGAAGTAGTCATTGCTGTCTCCTACCAGTTCCAGAGTCAATCCCTTCGGAATGAATGCACCGTATGACTGTCCGCCTGCACCGGTACATTTGACCACATAACTGTCTTCTGCAAGTCCTTCCGGATACCGCTTCGTAATCTCCGATCCAAAGATAGTTCCAAACGTACGGTTGATATTCGTTACATCTACTTCGATGATTCTCTTCTGTCCTTTCTCCAGGGATGGAAGCAGTTCTTTCACCAGAACCTTCTCATCCAGTGTCTTCTCTAATTCAAAATCGAATACCTTCTTCGGATTGAATGTAACCGGAGTCTTGGTTCCTTCATATGGATTATAAAGGATCTGCTCCAGATTCAAGGTTGCTGCTCTGTCAGAAGTCGCATGTTCCTTCACTCTCAGAAGGTCGGTACGTCCAACCAGTTCATCGATTGTGCGTACACCTAATTTTGCCATATATTCTCTTAAATTCTCTGCCATGAACCGCATAAAGTTCACAACATATTCCGGTTTGCCGGTGAAACGTTTCCTTAACTCAGGATTCTGGGTTGCCACGCCGACCGGACAGGTATCCAGATTACATACCCGCATCATCACACAGCCCATCGTTACCAGAGGTGCTGTTGCGAATCCGAATTCCTCTGCTCCAAGGATCGCTGCAATCGCCACATCACGTCCGCTCATCAACTTACCGTCTGTCTCGATACGGACCCTCTCTCTTAAGCCATTCTGAATCAGTGTCTGATGGGTCTCTGCAAGTCCCAGTTCCCAAGGAAGCCCTGCATTGTGGATAGAACTCCTCGGAGCCGCACCGGTTCCTCCGTCATATCCGGAGATCAGGATCAACCCTGCACCCGCCTTCGCAACACCTGCCGCAACCGTACCAACACCTGCCTCAGATACCAGTTTTACAGAGATTCTGGCATCCTTATTCGCGTTCTTGCAGTCGTAGATCAACTGCGCCAAGTCCTCAATGGAATAGATATCATGATGAGGCGGTGGCGAGATCAGACTTACTCCCGGCGTGGAGTGACGAGTCGTAGCAATCCAAGGATATACCTTTCCTCCCGGAAGATGTCCTCCCTCTCCCGGTTTCGCGCCTTGCGCCATCTTAATCTGAATCTCTTTCGCACTTACCAGATATCTGCTGGTCACGCCAAAACGTCCGGATGCCACCTGCTTAATCGCAGAGCATCTGTTTGTATCCAGACGGCTGGTCTCCTCTCCACCTTCACCACTGTTAGATTTACCATGAAGCTGGTTCATCGCAATCGCCAGCGTCTCATGAGCCTCTTTGGAAATAGATCCGTAAGACATAGCCCCCGTTTTAAATCTGGTCACAATAGAATCCACGCTTTCTACTTCCTCAATCGGGATTCCTTTCTTCGGATAATTGAACTCTAACTGTCCTCTAAGATTGATATGCTCACCTTCTGCGTTGACCATCTCCGTATATTTCTTGAACATCTCATAATCGCCGCGTCTGGTAGACTGCTGCAACATATGTATGGTCTGCGGATTATAGAGATGCTTCTCCCCTCCGCTCTTAGACTTATGCTGTCCCACGCTGTCCAGTGTCATATCCACTTCCAGTCCCAATGGATCGAATGCCTGGGAATGACGCGCTACATAATCTGCTGCAATCTCTTCGATTCCGATACCGCCGACACGGCTGACCGTATCTGTAAAATATTTCTGGATAAATTCTTCTTTTAATCCAAGTGCCTCGAAGATCTTCGCACCCTGATAGGACTGAATCGTAGAGATACCCATCTTGGATGCAATCTTTACAATGCCATGGATCACTGCATGGTTATAGTCATCCACTGCCGCATAATAATCCTTCTGAAGCATATTCGTGTCGATCAACTGTTTGATAGACTCATGTGCCAGATATGGGTTGATCGCACAGGCGCCATAGCCAAGCAGTGTCGCAAAATGATGTACCTCACGAGGCTCTCCTGTCTCCAAGATGATCGCAACCGAAGTCCTCTTCTTCGTACGTACCAGATGCTGCTGCAGTCCGGATAGTGCCAGAAGTGACGGCATCGCAACATGGTATTCATCCACGCCTCTGTCTGAGAGGATCAGGATATTGGCTCCTTCACGGATTGCACGGTCCACTTCGATGAAGAGGTAGTCGATCGCTTTCTCAAGCCCGGAATTCTTATAATAGACAATCGGAATCTCTGCAACTTTGAATCCATCCGCCTTCATATTCTTAATCTTCAGAAGGTCCGTGTTCGTAAGAATCGGGTTGTTTACCTTCAGCATCTTACAGTTCTCTTCTTTCTCCTCAAGAAGGTTACCATCCGATCCAATATAAACGGTAGTTGAAGTAACCACTTCCTCGCGAATCGCATCAATTGGAGGGTTCGTAACCTGAGCGAAAAGCTGCTTAAAGTAGCCAAACAGATTCTGGTGCTTATCTGACAATACTGCTAACGGTGCATCAATACCCATAGCAGCCGTTCCTTCTCCGCCGTTCGTTGCCATGGTCAGGATTGAGGATTTTACTTCTTCATAAGAGTAGCCGAATGCTTTCTGAAGCCTCTTGCACTCTTCTGCTGTATAAGTCGGCACTTTCTGATTCGGGATCTTCAGATCTTCTAATTCCACAAGATTGCTGTCCAGCCATTCTCCGTACGGCTGTCTGCTGGCATACATCTCTTTTAATTCTTCATCATCTATCACTTTGCCCTGAACCGTATCAACCAGCAGCATCTTTCCGGGATGCAGACGTTCTTTTACCAGGATCTTTCTCGGATCAATATCCAGGACTCCAACCTCGGATGACAGAATCAAAGTATCATCGTCCGTAATGTAATATCTGGAAGGACGAAGTCCGTTACGGTCAAGAACAGCACCCATACAGTCACCATCACTGAACAGGATAGATGCCGGACCATCCCAAGGCTCCATCATAGTTGCATAATACTGATAAAAGTCCTTCTTCTTCTGGGACATATTCTTCGTATTCGCCCATGGCTCCGGAATTGCGATCATAACAGCCAGCGGCAGATCCATTCCGCTCATAACCATGAACTCAATGGCATTGTCAAGCATCGCAGAATCAGAACCCGCAATATTAATAGCCGGGAGGACTTTGTGCAGTTCACCTTTCAGATGTTCGGATTCCATATTCTCTTCTCTGGCACGCATCTTATCCGCATTACCACGGATAGTATTGATCTCACCGTTATGTACGATGAAGCGGTTCGGATGTGCGCGCTCCCAACTTGGATTCGTATTAGTACTGAATCTGGAATGCACAAGCGCAATCGCAGACTCATAGTCCTCGTTCTGCAGATCCTCGAAGAAGGAACGCAGCTGGCCTACCAAGAACATTCCCTTATAAGCAATAGTTCTGCTGGACAGAGAAGCCACATAAGTGTCATCACTGCTCTGTTCAAAGATCCGGCGCACAACATACAAACGTCTGTCAAAATCAATTCCTTTCGCAATCTTCTTCGGACGCTCAATGAATCCCTGCATAATACATGGCATACATTCTACCGCACGGCTTCCAAGCACATCCGGCTTCACCGGAACCTCTCTCCAGCCAAGGAAATTCATTCCTTCCTTCTTAACGATAACCTCGAAGATCTTCTTTGCCTGATTCTTCTTCAGTTCATCCTGCGGGAAGAAAAACATACCCACGCCATAATCTCTCTCTGAACCTAAAAAGATGCCGAGAGGTTCACAGACTTTGGTGAAAAAATTATGGGAAATCTGTAATAATATTCCAACTCCATCGCCCGTCTTACCTTCGGCATCCTTGCCAGCTCTATGTTCTAAATTCTCTACAATCTTCAAAGCATTCGCCACCGTATCATGGCTCTTCTGCCCCTTGATATTAACGATCGCGCCAATTCCGCAGTTATCGTGTTCAAACTGGGAACGATACAGCCCGACCTGATTGTTTACAATCTGTTCGTTCATATATCTATTCCTTTCTTTATTTTTTTCCTACTATACTACTTTTCTTCCCAGTTGTAAATAGGAAATTTTTATCAAATTATCAGATAATTAGAAAATATCGTTTTATTCTATAAAAAATCTGACATCTTATGCAGATGCCAGATTTTCATTCTCCTCTGAGGTACCGGATTGATCCGGTTTTTCTTCAATTCTCTGTACCAATACAAACATTGTCGACGCTACTGCCGCACACACCACTGTTACAATACCAATCCGCATAGGATCTTCCAGCATCCAGTCCATTAACTTGAACTTTGTTGCTAATACGGACAAAAGATTCATCGCCATATGCGCCGCAATCGGCGCTTTAACTGAGCCGTATTTTTCATACAGATACGCCAACATCATTCCCAAAACAAATCCATAGAGCATCTGTACCAGATTCATATGCATCAGCCCAAACACAACTGCCGAATACAAAGCCGCCTGCATATACGGAGCGCGTTCTCTTAACCGTTTAAAGAGAAGACCTCGGAATACCAATTCTTCACTGATCGGCACCAGAATGGCCAGACAGATAATCTGTACCGGAAGCGCCGCTGAATAGAACGCATTGATCGTCTCCTGATATGCTTCGCTGACATCTGACAGATTGCCAATTGCAATCAGGTTATTCAGTGCCAGGCTTAATGCAAGCGCCATAAGAATTCCGGCCGCATATTGCCAGATCGGCGCTTTTTTATTCGGTATCACACCATTCGCCTTCTCTCTCACGCGATCCCGGTGAAAGAGATACCACATAACCGGAATCGAGAATGCTGCCGCAACGCCTTCAATCAATGTCGAAAAAGACAGATATAGTTCTAATATCTTATCATAGAGCCCCATCATCTGCGCTTCGCTTTGCATGGCTTCCATTGCTACGTCCGAATGTATCGATACATATATAAAGGTCAGTACTCCCATCGCAATCATGCTAACGCCAATCCCGATTCCCCACTTGATCAGAATCGGTCCCCATAATTGCCACATACGCTTCCCATAATTCTCAGGAGATATAGGAGGCACCTGCCTGTTCTGCTGTTCCATAATCGCCCTCGCTTTCATCTATTGCTAATATCTTTAGTTATCATTACTGTACTATTCTACTTCTAAGGGTGGGAACATGCAATAAAAAAAGTATTAAATTTGTCTATAAGGTGATATCCTACAACTTAATCTTCACCACATCCACATCCAGATCCCACAAGAATTTATCCAGATCCTTGAATGACAAGAATACCGTCGCCGTATTCTCCAATGGATGAATTCCCAGGCTCTTACATCTGCTCAAGTCCTTATCGATAAAGAACTCCACCGCATGATCCGTATCATTCATCAGACCAAACGGAGACACGCTTCCCTGCTTCAAGCCAAGGTATTTCTCCAGGCGATCCTCGGATGCAAAACTCAGATTGCCACCACCAAGTTGTCTGCCAAGTGCCTTTAAGTCAACCTTCTTGCTCTCCTCGCAAGTTACAAGAAAATGTCTCTTCCCTTTCGAATCTCTCAGAAATAAATTCTTACACAACGTTCCTTTTGCGGGAAGTCCCAATCTATCCATATCTTCCATTGTATGCACAGGCTCATGCTCTACAACCTCATACTTAATCTTCAACTTGTCCAATGCGTCATATACACGCTGCTTCTGGTTCTCCATGCTGCATAACTCCTTTCTAATCCGGATAATGGACCACAATGCTTGCAGTTACCATACCCTTTCCTGTGTTTTTATATATGTATTCATCGAAAGCATTGTAAGATGCCGCATCCCCTGCTTCCAATACATATTCCCGATCCTTAAATATCAGGGTAAGTTCCCCGGCATATACGGTAATAAACTCCCTGGTTCCATTCATCTGCCTGTTTCCCGGCATCATACCGCCTTCGTCAAACTCCAGGTCGAATATCTCAAAGTCCTGTCCGTCCCTGAAACTGAAGATCGGATATAGACGGTACTTGCCATCATTCCCCACAAGCGGTGTGACTTCTGATTTTCCCGTTCTAGAAAAAGGCTGGGGCTTATCCGCGGTAAATGCCGTAACCGGAACTTTTAACCCAAGTGAAAGTTTATATACGGTTGAGATCGTCGGATTCACTTCACCACGCTCCAACTGGCTTAACATGCTCTTACTAATCGAAGTCAGGGAGGATACCTGTTCCAGGCTTAATCCCTTTTTCTTACGCATTTCCTTCAAATTGTCTGCAATAAGTTTATTTAAGTTATCCAATCAGAGCCCTCCTCAGAATTCCTGTATACAAAACTTTTTTCTATTATATTGCATTTTTCTATAAAAGTAAAGGTAAAAATAAAGACTCCCCTTAGCACCTTTCCACAACAAATTCTTTGGCTGCATTATGCAGAAACTTGAGCAGATCTTCCACATCAAAAACCTTCAACTCTCCAATTGCACTAACCGGAACCACCAGATATTCCTGGAGTTCATCCAGCACACGGCTGATATCTGCATAATCCACTTCCTCAATCCCTGGATTCTCCACGCTAATATCTAACGCTCCCGGGTATATTGGAAGATGATAGCGCTCCATCAGATATGTATTCATGTTCGTGTAATCACCATAATAATATATGTCCGAAAAAAACTTTCTTACAGGAATCTTCTCCCCTGTTCTTCTTATGTGCACCCATGCAACTTCAGCCGTCCGTATCGTCATCCGCCCTTCATAATCCATGAATTCTACGATTTCCGGCAGATATTCTCGAAAGAATCTACGATCGATATACAGATGAAAATAATATCCAAGGCAACTGCGATTCCCCATCAGATGCCTATATTTCCGAAAAAACAGATCAAGATCCGGATATTCAACAATATTCCCACAACCATCAGGATTGCGGAAATGTGATACCGCCTTCTCTTTTACCACGTCCGGAAGAAGACTACCTATCAGAAAATCATTCTGCGATTTCGGATTGCGGTGCAATTCACTCGACTCCGGCAGCATATCCAGAACCATACGCGCGGCAGTCAGATGTAATATATATCCCGGCATATCTTTCAACTCCCTTTTATCATTCAATTTTCTTTTTTAATGATAGAATCTCACAAACAGCATCTTCATACCGGTCAAAATGCTCTGCTTTTTTAATCTTCTTCAACAGTTTCTCACATCCCGAAAAAGACTGCCCCAGATAGCACCAGATCTCTTTCATCTTAAAAAGCACATTCTTCTCCCCCATATTAAGTTCCTGATACTCTTGATAAATCTGATCATGAAACTTACGGATCTTTTCTTTCGTTGCTTTGCCTTCACCTACAATCTCATCCACCAGCCCCGGATTCGAGATAATTCCACGTCCCAGCATAATGGTAGACACTGTTTCAAATCGCTCTGACAGACTTTTCGCATCCTCCACGGTAAATATATCACCGTTATAGCATACTGGCATCTTACACGTCTCCAACGCTTCGCCAAATACCTCAAGATTCGGATGATTCTTATAGAAATCTTGCTGCACTCTCGGATGAATGATCAGTTCTTCCACCGGGTACTGATTATAGATGGCAAGAATCCGCTCGAACTCCTCCGGGCTGTTCTTTCCAATCCTTGTCTTGATAGAGATTCTCGCTTTGGTTCCTTCATAGATCTGATCCAGAAACCGATCCAGTTCCTCCGGCTGCGCTAGGAATCCAGACCCTCTATACTTTGATACAACCGTCTTGGACGGACATCCAAGATTCAGATTAATCTCATCATATCCATAATATTCTAACTTTTCTGCCGTCCTTATGAAATCCTTGGCATGATTCGTTAAAATCTGCGGAATCAGCCGCATCCCTTCGTTGTTCTCCGGCAGAATCTCCCTTAACTCCTTAGCCGCAAATCCTTTCTTCTCATGCGGCGACAGAAATGGAGTAAAATACTTGTCCATGGGGTGAAAATATGTATGATATGCCTTTCGGTATATGCTCGTGGTAATGCCCTCAAGCGGGGCAAGATAATATCGCATCTTAATCCTCCTATCCTGGGAGGGGACGGGGGTTTTTTCAATTTCCCCCGTCCCCAATTAAAATATCCCTGTCCCTTTTTCAATTTGCCCTGTCCCTTTTTGATTCTTCGTATATTCTTACGCAAAATCCCTTGTCAACAGCGTATCGTCCTGAAGCAATCCTTCCACCGTCTCAAACCCAAGTTCTTTCAATATCTTTAGCACATATGGATTCTCAAGCGGTGTCCGAAATTCTGATTTACTCCCGTATTCATCTACATGTCTGGTGCCTTCTTCCACATCCAGTATGGCTTTGGGACCACCTACGCATCCGCCGGGACATCCCATTCCTTCGAAGAAATTAGCAGTTGTCTTTCCTTCTTTGATCCTTTGGATCATCTCCATACATGCTTTTGTTCCATCTGCCTGTTCTGCATGGACGGTGATGCTTCGATCCGGTCTCAGTTGCTCTACCATCTCGGAGACCGCTCTGCTGACTCCTCCGGTTCTTGCGTAGAGCCTGCCGGCTTTTGATGCATGTTCTTTCTCATCGTCTGCCAGTTCTTCAGGATGAATGTCTGCCGCCTCGAATATATCCTTCACTTCCCGAAACGTAAGCACATAATCAACTGCATCTGCAATATCCGCCTCTTTTGCCTCTTTCTTCTTCGCCAGACAAGGTCCTGCAAATACCGTTATCGCGTCCGGATGAATACGCTTGATCATACGGCCGCACGCAATCATTGGAGAGACCGCTCCAGGTACGTGTGGCATCAATTCATGATAGATCTTACGGATCATAGCAATCCACACAGGACAACAGCAGCTTGTCAACTGATAATCTCCTCGATGCTTTACGTGTTTATCGAACTCCAACGCCTCTTTTAATGTAAGAATATCTGCAAATAACGCCACTTCCACCATTCCGGTAAAACCTAGCGCCTTGAATGCCGTTCGTAACTTTCCCGGCGTCACCGCCTCGCTGAACTGTCCCAAAAACGCGGGTGCAATCATCATATATACCGGTCCTTCCGCTTCTCTTACCGCCTTCATCGCCGGCAACACATCACGACTCGCCGTAAGCCGTCCGTTCTGACATGCTTCAATACATGCCTCACACCCTGTACAAAGAGACGGATTAATCCGCATCTTCCCTTCTCCGTCCCATTCAATCGCATCAAAGATACAACTATTCTGACATGCCTTGTCATACGCACACTGCTCACATTCCTCTACATGAAGCACCGTCGCATACCGCTCCGGATGTAACAGACAATCCAGATGGTAAGGATTATATCCCTCCGGTAATGGCTCATCCAGTAATACTTTTCTGTTGATAAGATCCTGATAAAGTTCTTCGAATGTCTTCATCTTTTTCCATCTTCCTCTTTCTTCCATATAAGTTCTTATACCTATTATGGACAGAAAATGGCATTTTCATTACGAATAATCAGGAGTATCCTTTTTCTTCTTATGTTCATGTATAAAATAATCCAGACAATCCAGTGATTTCTGCTTCTGATGGATCTCCTCCAGAAGATTCTTCCTATGTTCTCTCAGAATCCGAATCTTTACATCATGATACCCTTCTTCCGGAATATCCATGTACCGGATGATATCCTCCGGCTTCATCCCTATATTCATCAAAGTATTGACCAGGCAGATTCGATAACTGTCGTCTGTATAGCCGCCATCTTCTTCCATAAGATATTTTAACAATCCTTCCTGCTCCATGTATTCCATCTTCTCTTTCGCAATGTTAAATGTCTTGCAAAATTCTTCCGCATTCATTTCATTTTCTCCTCTTTTTGAAGATTATTTCCTATAGATTTTTAGAACCCCTCTTTAATCATCTTCTTAGCCAGTTCTAAGAATTTGCAAGTCAAGGTACTGCACGTCTGGAACTTCTTCCACACCATCACTGTTCCGGTCAGCAATTCAGGATAGAATGGCCGAAAACACAGGTTATCATTCTGATATATATCTACTGCTCCTTCTATCGTAATCGCATATCCCAGCCCCTCCTCAATCAGCCTCGCCGTATTGCCAATCAGATTATGCGTTGCAAATATATTCAACTGTTCATATTTTCCTTCAAACCAACTGGAAATCTCCTTCTGAACCAGCGAGCGCCTTGTCATATAGACAGGAAGCCCCAGCAGATCATCTGGCACAATATATTCCTTCCGTGCTAATGGCACATTCGACGGCATCAACACTCCCCATCTTTCCTGCTGATTCATACGCACAAACTCATATCGTTCCACATCAACAGGTTCCAGCAACAGTCCCACATCAACCAATCCTTTATCTATCTTTTCCTTAATATCTTCCGCATTACCCGTGAGCAGGTTGTAGCGTACTTTCGGATATCTCTGACTGAATTCCCGAATCAGTTTTGGAAGAATACGTGTAACACTTGCCTCTCCGCTTCCAATCGCGATTTCCCCACTTAACTCTTCATCCTGTCCAACAAACTCACTCTCAGTCTTATCCACCAGTTCAATAATCTCCTGCGCACGTCTGCGAAACAACATGCCGTCATCCGTCAAAGTAATCTTCCGTTTCCCCCTGATGAACAATTCCACACCCAATTCTTCTTCCAACTGGGCAATCTGACGGCTAAGGGTCGGCTGTGTAATATGTAATACCTCAGCCGCATTCGTAATATTCTCTTCCCTGGCAACCATTAAAAAATACCGCAGCACTCGAAGTTCCATACCGTTCCTCCTCATATGGTGTCTTATCGTCATTAATGATGATACAACATCTTTTTCCATGAAGCAATATTTCCATTCTTAACTTTTGCATATTTCACATCTGCAGGGAGTAATTGGGAATTTAGTTCTTGAAGAGTATATGTGGAGTGTACGGCAGAGAGGGGCAGTAT
>CAMBRQ010000046.1 GCA_945870325.1 uncultured Dorea sp.
TTGCCAATCTACGGGGATTCTCACGCTTACACCTTGTTAACGAAACGCCCCGGTCCCAGAGCCAGCCATCTTCTGCTGCCTCACCGTACGCTTTCCAAGAATCTACTTTTCTCCACTAAATTCCCATCTAATACAACTTCGCCCCAATCTCCCTAGGCCGGAATCCCTCATCCTCCAAAGCCTTCAGGATCTCATGCTTATGCTCCGTTCCAAATGCTTCCATGGTAATACGAAGTTCCACTGCCGCATTACGGTTGGTGCTGACGAACTGGTTGTGTTCCAGTTTGATAACGTTACCCTGTGCATCTGCAATCGTAGCGGCTACACGTACCAATTCACCCGGTTTATCCGGAAGCAGTACGGATACAGAGAAGATTCTGTCTCTCTGAATCAGTCCATGCTGTACGATAGAGGACATTGTAATAACATCCATGTTGCCGCCGCTTAAGATAGCAACTGCTTTTTTACCTTTCAAGTCGAGTTGCTTTAGGGCAGCAACTGTCAGAAGACCGGAATTCTCTACAACCATCTTATGATTTTCTACCATATCCAGGAAGACACCGATCAACTCATCATCTTCTACAGTTAATACACGGTCAATATTCTCCTGTGCATAAGGGAATATCTTCTCTCCAACACGTTTTACTGCTGTACCATCGGCAATAGTATTTGCACTCGGCAACGTTACTGGTTCTCCTGTCTCTAATGCTGCTGTCATACTGGCTGCCTGAGAAGGCTCTACGCCGATTACTTTGATCTTTGGATTCAGCATCTTGGCAAGCGTAGCCACACCGGTAATCAGGCCGCCGCCTCCAACAGGTGCCAGGATATAATCAACCGTTGGGAGTTCCTGTACAATTTCCATTGCAATGCTGCCCTGTCCGGTTGCGATATCCAGGTCATCAAAAGGATGTACAAAAGTATATCCTTCCTCTTCAGCTAGTTTCATTGCATATTCACATGCATCATCATAAACATCACCGTATAATATGACTTCTGCTCCATAACTTTTCGTGCGATTTACTTTAATCAGCGGCGTAACAGTCGGCATCACAATGATTGCCTTGCATCCGAACTTCTGTGCCGCATATGCAACTCCTTGTGCATGATTGCCTGCTGATGCAGTAATCAAGCCTTTTTCACGTGCTTCTTCATTCATTGTACTAATCTTATAGTAAGCGCCACGGACTTTGTACGCGCCTGTATACTGCATATTCTCTGGCTTCAGATAGATTCTTCCGCCAGTCTCTTCGCTTAGATATTCACTATAAACTAATTTGGTCGGGTTTGTCACTTTTTTTACAAGTTCACTTGCTTCTTCAAATTTTTCTAATGTCAGCATGATTTTTCCTCCTTCATTTTCTATACTACTCTTACTCTTCTTCAGTTTGTTCCGATGAGAACAAAGCATTAACGAATGTATCTGCATCGAATTTCTGCAGATCATCAATCGTCTCACCAACTCCGATATATTTGACCGGTATTCCAAGTTCTGCCTGTATCGCTACAGCGATTCCTCCTTTAGCAGTTCCATCCATTTTCGTCAGGATAATTCCGGTAATATCTGCAACTTCATTGAACTCTTTTGCCTGCTGCAATGCATTCTGTCCGGTTGTGGCATCCAGTACCACCAGCGTCTCACGAAATGCTTCCGGGTACTCGCGGTCAATAATGCGATTCATCTTTCTTAATTCTTCCATCAGGTTCTTCTTGTTATGAAGCCTTCCGGCTGTATCACACAACAATACATCCGCATGCCTCGCTTTTGCAGCCGCAACCGCATCATAGACTACAGATGCCGGGTCAGATCCTTCCTGACCGCCAATCAATTCTGCCTGGGCACGATTCGCCCATTCTTTCAGCTGCTCACCGGCAGCCGCGCGGAAAGTATCCGCTGCAGCAAGAACAACCTTCTTATTCTGCGCCCGAAGTTTCCCTGCCAGTTTACCGATCGTAGTCGTCTTCCCAACTCCGTTGACTCCGATAACCATAACAACCGATATCTTTTCTTCGAATTCATAAGCGGTCTCTCCGACATCCATCTGCTCTTTAATACTGTCAATCAGGATCTGTCTGCATTGAACAGGCTCCTTGATATGCTGCTCTTTTACTTTTGTTTTCAGGTCATCCAGAATGTCATACGTTGCCTGTACACCCAGATCGCCCATAATTAAGACTTCCTCCAACTCTTCATAGAAGTCATCGTCAATATGAGAAAAACCATTAAATATACTGTCCATACCGGACACAATATTATCTCTCGTCTTAGTAAGTCCCGACACTAAGCGTCTAAAAAAGCCTACATTTTCCTTCTGCTCTTCTGCCATACTTCTTCTCTCCTACCTCTTCATAATACATGATTTACTGATCTAATTCATCCTCCAATAGACTCACGGATACCAATGTTGATACACCTTTCTCCTGCATAGTAATACCATACAGTCTGTCTGCAGCCGTCATGGTTCCCCTTCTGTGAGTGATTACGATAAACTGCGTGTTCTTCGTCAATTTATGCAGGTAACCTGCAAATCTCACAACATTATTATCATCCAACGCTGCCTCAATCTCATCCAGCAGACAGAATGGTGATGGCTTCAGATTCTGGATGGCAAATAACAGTGCAATCGCAGTCAATGCTTTCTCGCCACCGGATAACTGCATCATATTCTGCAGCTTCTTTCCTGGTGGCTGAGCGATAATACGGATACCTGCCTCAAGAATGTCTTCATCCTCCATCAATTCCAGTGTTCCTTTGCCACCGCCGAATAATTCTTTGAATACCGTATCGAATTCACTTGCAATTCGCGCAAACTGCTCCTGGAACTGCTTACGCATGGCTGCATCCAGTTCTTCAATAATCTGTTCCAGCGTTGCCTCCGCTTCTACCAGATCATCATGCTGTCCTTTCAGGAAGTCGTATCGTTCGGATACCCTTTTATACTCTTCAATCGCATTGACATTGACATTGCCAAGAGAACGTATCTCGCCTTTTAATTCCTGTATCCGCTTCTTCATCTTCGCAAGATCTGTAAGGTTCGCATCTCTTAGTTCTTTTGCACGGATATAAGTAATCTCGTATTCCTCCCACATATAGTTAATCTGCTTCTCGGAAGCCGCCTCGTAATTCTCCTTCTGGCTTTCCAGACGAAAGATTTCTTTGTCCAGATCAGACATGTGCTTCGAAGTGTCTTCCCGTTTCTGAAGAAATACTTTATGTTTCAGGTTCAGTTCTTCGCGCTCTTTTTTGAATTTCTCTATCTCAATCTGAATCTCTTCAAAAAGTTCCTTGGAATTCTCAATGGTTTGCCTTAGATCAGCAATCTGCTTCTCTTTCTCTTCAATTTCTTTAGAAGTCCCACCCTTGCTGACTTCCAATTCTTTTAATTCCAATTGGAATTTTTCAATCTCTTCCTGAATACGGTTGACATTCTCTATTACGAATGTATATTTCTGCTCCTGGCTTGCGCTTGCCAGATGGATCTCTTCTGTTCTTTTTAACTTTCTAGACTCCTCTTCATGCTCCGCATCCAGCACTTTTTGTTCCTTCTCGATCTGCCCGGTCAATTCTTGCTCCAGACTCTCGGAAGTATCCAGTTCTACGTTGATCGATTCCTGATTGTCAATAATATCCGTAATCTGTGCATCCAGTTTTTCTGCCTCAATCCTGGTATTCTCCGAGGTCTCCTGTGCATTTTTAATTCTGGATGCCGCCTGATCTGCGTTCATCTTCGCTGTATTCTGGATGACATAAGATTTCTGGAGTTTATTACTGATCTCATCCATCTTCTCATAATAACCGGCACGTTCTTTTCTTAAGAGTTCTGAGGATGCTTCCATCTCATCCATCTCACGTTTTAACTGCTTTACCGTCTTCTCGAACTCTTCGATTTCCCGTCGTCTACTTAGTAGATTACTGGAATTCTTGAACGCTCCGCCTGTCATGGAACCGCCCGGATTAATTAATTCACCTTCCAGAGTTACAATACGTAAGGATTGTTTATATTTTTTCGCAATCATAGTTGCATGATCAATATGATCAACAACCAGAGTTCTTCCCAGAAGATAATCTGCCAGGGTCTGGTATCTTGCTTCTACCCGAACCAATGTATTCGCTGCACCGACTACTCCGGGTTCTCTCAAAGCCTCAGATCTTCCAATGCCTGAATTAGCACGGATACTCGTAAGAGGCAGGAATGTGGCTCGTCCAAACTTATTCTTCTTTAAAAACTGGATCATCCGCTTTGCCGTCTCTTCATCTGCCGTCACAATATTCTGTATATTGCCGCCCAGTGCCGTTTCAACTGCAATCTCATAATTCTTATCTACTTTTATAATATCAGCAACAACACCCAGAAGCCCTTTTTCATGCTCCTTATTGTCCATAACTTTACGGATACTGTTTCCATATCCATCATACCGTTCCGTAATGTTCTTCAATGATTCCAGACGGGATTGCTCTCGATGGTATGCAGTCTGCCCGATTCTGAACTGCTCAGTCTGTTTTGCAAGACGTTCTTGTAGTCCGGCAATCTTAGCCTCATACTGGCTATTTTCTTCGGATAATTCTATGATCTGACTAGATATCTCTTTTAACTCCTGCTGATATCCTTCCAACTTCTCGCTCTGCTCGCGCACTTCTGTCTCGGCTTCCAGAATCTGCCTGTTCATTCCGGCTTTTCTTACCTGGATCTGTTCCAGCATAGTATCATATTTCTGAATCTTTGCCTTGGTAGAAGCACGATTATTCAGCAATTCGATAATATCATTTTTCTTCTGGTCAACAGATGCCGTGATCGCAGCAATTCGTGACTGTACCTCGATTAATTCCGCTTTTGCCTGATTCTCAAGCGCTGTCTGCTCATCAATTTCTTTTTGAATGATTTCCTGCTCAGTTTTCAGTTCCTGAAGTTGTCCTTTGCGTACACTGATCTCCGAATCAATCGTCCTTGCACGCTGATCATAATGCGCATCATTCATCTGCATACTATGAATCTGCTCTTTTAAAAGTTCTATCTGATTCTCCAACTGCTGCTTGAGCATGTTGGTCTCATTCAACTGGCTTTTTGACTTCTCAATCGAAGCATCAATGGTATCAACCTGTTCTTCTACCGCTTCGTATTCCGTTTTCATGGCATCATACTGCTGGCTGGCGTCCTCTAATTCCGCTTTGGTCATATCAAGTTTCTCATCCACACTGCGGATCTGCTCCTGCAAGCGCTCCGTCTCAAGCAGGAACATATTGATATCATACGTCTTCAACTGTTCTTTTTTCTTCAGATATTCCTTTGCAGTCTCAGATTGCCGCTCCAGAGGTCCTACCTGTTTTTCTAATTCCGCAAGAATATCATCGACACGCAGGAGATTCTGCCGCTCTTCTTCTAATTTCTTCACCGACATATTCTTCCGGCGCTTGAACTTCACAATTCCGGCAGCCTCGTCGAACAATTCTCTTCGTTCTTCCGGTTTGCCACTAAGAATCTTGTCAATCTGTCCCTGTCCGATAATCGAATAACCTTCCTTGCCAATACCAGTGTCGTAGAAAAGTTCATTCACATCCTTCAGACGGCAGGCGCTTCCATTGATCAGATATTCGCTTTCACCTGATCGGTATAATTTTCGCGCAACCGTTACCTCTTCATAATCAATCGGAAGCTGGTGATCCGAGTTATCCAGTGTAATTGCAACCGAAGCATAACTAAGCGGCTTACGGTTCTCTGTACCTGAGAAGATCACATCCTGCATACTGCCACCGCGAAGCTGCTTCACTCTCTGTTCACCTAATACCCAGCGAACTGCATCTGCGACATTACTCTTCCCGCTTCCATTAGGGCCTACGATTCCCGTAATTCCATTATGAAAGTCAAATTTTATCTTATGTGCAAATGATTTAAACCCTTGCACTTCTATGCTTTTTAGATACATTCTACACCTACTTTATGTTCTTCTTATGCAGTTTCAGAATACTCTGATACGCTGCTACCTGTTCCGCCGCTTTTTTCGTGCGTCCGGTTCCAAGCCCATACTCCTCTTCTCCAATATATACTGCTACATGAAATGATTTGTCATGGTCTGGTCCCTCCTCACCGGTCAGTCGGTAAGAGATTGGTGCTTTAAAATGTGCCTGGACAATCTCCTGCAGGATAGTCTTGCTATCAAAAAAGAGTTTCTTATTCTCAAGATCCTTCAGAATAAAACGATGAATGAACTCTTTTGCATTAGCAAAACCACCATCCATATAAATTGCGCCTATCAATGCCTCCATTGCATCTGATGTAATGGAATTCCTCTTTCTTCCTCCCGTAGCATCCTCTCCCTTTCCAAGCAGAAGATAATCACCCAGATTCAGATCCTTTGCACAGAAGGCCAGCGACTGTTCACATACCATACTGGCTCTTGTCTTTGTAAGTTCGCCTTCCGGCATCCTTTTGTTCTCATAGAATAGAAATTCGCTGGAAACCAATTCTAATACTGCATCACCAAGGAATTCCAGACGCTCATTACATTCGTATTTGGGAAGATGCATCTCATTCGCATAAGAACTATGAATCATAGCTTTTTTCAGCAATTGAAAATCATTGAACTTATAACCGATATTTTTTTCTAATATTCTTAAATCCTGTCCCATAATCTGCTCCACTTAGAAAAGATCCACCGGATCTTTTCACGCATGTCTGGCAACAAAACGAAAAAGCCCTACCGGGCTTTTTCATCTTCTATCGCCTAGTTATTAGTTGCATTCTTGATCTGCTCAACAGCGTCACCTACTGTTACGATCTTCTCTGCCTCTTCGTTATCAATCTCAATATCATATGTCTCTTCTATTCCCATAATAATCTGGAAGACATCCAAAGAATCTGCGCCCAGATCATCCACGAATGTCGTTTCCAGCGTAATTTCATCTGCATTTACGTTCAATACTTCTGCAATGATTTCCTTTAATTTTTCAAATTCCATACCATTTCTCCTTTTCTCTTGCTTAATTTTTCTCTTTATTCAGCGGATACTGCATCCGATTGAATACACTCTTTGATCTTCTCGTTAATCTTCTGTCTCTTGAAAGTTACACATTGAATCAATGTGTTGCTCACCTCTTTGGCTTTGGCACTTCCATGAGTCTTCACGACCAGACCGTTCAGACCCAGAAGCGGCGCCCCGCCATATTCACTGGCATCAAAGGTCTTAAGTGTCGCTTTTAATGCAGGCTTGATCAACAAAGCACCAATCTTGCTTCTTAAAGTAGACATCAATCCTTCTTTTACTTTCTTGATCAGAACTGCACCTACGCCTTCGTACAATTTCAGAATAATATTTCCTGAAAATGCTTCACAGACTACCACATCCACCTGTCCGTGAGGAATCTCCCTTGCCTCTACACTTCCTACAAAGTTGATATCGCTCTGTTCCTTCAGAAGTGGGAATGTCTCTTTGACAAGTGCATTGCCCTTTTCTTCCTCTGCTCCAATATTAACAATTCCAACCTTCGGCTTCTGAACGCCAAGGACATGCTCCATATAGATAGAACCCATCTTGGCAAACTGAACCAGATGAGATGCACGGGCATCTACATTCGCACCACAATCCAGTAAAAGAGATACCCCCTTCTCCGTTGGAATCAGTGACGCGAGCGGTGGGCGCTCCACTCCCTTGATTCTTCCAACCAAGACCTGACCGCCAACCAGAATCGCACCGGAACTTCCAGCGGATACGAAAGCATCTGCCTTGCCTTCTTTCACCATCTTCATACCTACTACGATAGAAGAATCCTTCTTTTTGCGGATGGCATTCACCGGTGGTTCTGCTGTCTCAATCACTTCCATTGCATTGACAACTTCAATCTGCGATTTGTTATATTGATACTTTGCCAATTCCTTTTCAATGACGGTCTCCTGTCCGACCAGGAACACTTTCATCGAAGGCTCTTTTTCGATTGCATCGACTGCTCCCTTGACCATCTCGATCGGGGCATTGTCCCCGCCCATTGCATCCAGGGCTATATACGTAATTTCTGACATCTGTATTCCTCCTAGCATTACTAGACTAATTCTACTAGACATTGCTGTAAAAATCAATGATTTATATTTAGAAAATACATAACCTCTATCTGATTATTGTAATAAAAAAAGGATTCCCTGTTCAGGAATCCTCTTCACCTCAAACATTAGTCCTGAGGAATGATTTCTTTTTTGTTGTAGCTGCCGCAAGCCTTGCATACTCTGTGAGGCATCATTAATTCGCCACATTTGCTGCATTTTACCAGGTTTGGAGCGCTCATTTTCCAATTAGCTCTTCTTTTGTCTCTTCTTGCTTTAGAAGATTTATTCTTTGGACAAATTGACATAGGTTACACCTCCTTAAAATTCTTAAAAACATCGCGGATAACTGACATTCTAGGGTCAAGACTTGTATCTTCACAGTTACAAGTTCCTTGATTCAGGTTTTGACCACATACGTTGCAAATTCCCTTACAGTCTTCGCTACACAGAATCTTCGTCGGCCACCCTATTAGTACCTCGTTGCAGATAAGCTTATCCACATCAAGAGTATATCCGTCAATATAATTGGATTCGTCTAATTCATCTGACTCCACCATCTCTTCACCGGAATCCGAAACCATAACTTTTTTTATAAAGTCCAGATTAAACTCTGTAGGAACCGCGTCCAAACAGCGGTCACATGGAATCTCAATCGTCAGTTTGCATGATCCGTGTATCTCAATCTGTCTATCCTTAATATACTCTACAGTAATATGAACATCGTCTTTTGATAACACCGGATATGTGCCAAACTTTACTTTAAAAACTTCCAAAGTACATGGAACCATCTCATCCAAAGATTTATGTGGTTCAGATAGAACATTGGATAGGTCTATTAACATAAAGTCACCCCTATTCATACCTTAACTATTATATCATGTAAAAGTGTTTTGTCAACCTATAATTCAAATTTTTCCAGGTCTTATGTAACCTCTTATGTAACCTCTTATGTAACCTCTTATTGCATCCTCTTGCGCAGGATACTACACACATCTTTCGAACCTTATACGGGGATAGTTTTACACCCTCCTGCATATGCGGGAGGGTGTAAACAAAACATATCTTTATGATTGCTTATATCTTTTAAACTAACGCAACTGTCTCACGAGCGATTGCCAATTCTTCGTTTGTAGGAATTACCATAACCTTAACTTTAGAATCCGGAGTAGAGATTACAATCTCTTCGCCACGTTTGCTGTTTGCTTCTTTGTCGATCTCGATTCCAAGATATCCAAGGTGCTCTACAACCTGTTCGCGAATACCGCCATCGTTCTCTCCGATACCTGCTGTAAATGCAATTACATCAACACCATTCATAGCAGCCACATAACTTCCAACGTATTTTGCTACACGATAGCCGAATACATCAAGAGCGATCTTCGCCGGACCATTGCCAGCCTCTGCGCCTGCACACAGGTCGCGGAAGTCACTGGATAAGTTATTAGAAAGTCCGTATACGCCAGACTTCTTATTCAGCATATTCATAAGACCTGCAATATCCAGATCCTCTTTCTTAGCGATGAACTCTAAGATTGCAGGATCAATATCACCGGAACGTGTTCCCATTACAAGACCTTCCAAAGGTGTCAGGCCCATAGATGTGTCTACGGATTTTCCATTCTCAACTGCACAGATACTTGCACCATTTCCAAGGTGGCATACGATTGTCTTCAACTGATCGTATGGCTTTCCTGCAAGTTCAGCTGCTCTCTTGGATACGAAACTATGGCTTGTACCATGGAAGCCATATCTTCTCACTTTGTATTTCTCATAATATTCATATGGAAGACCATACATATACGCTTTTTCAGGCATTGTCTGATGGAATGCGGTATCGAATACGGCTACCATCGGTGTTCCTGGCATTAATTCCTGGCATGCGTTGATACCGATTAAGTTTGCAGGATTGTGAAGTGGTGCAAGGTCATTACACTCTTCGATGGCTGCCTTAACTTCATCTGTGATTACAACAGAACTTGCGAATTTCTCGCCGCCATGTACGACACGGTGTCCAACTGCACCAATCTCGTCAAGGCTCTTAACGACACCTGTCTCGGCATCTGTTAAAGCATCGATTACGAACTGGATTGCTTCTGTATGTGTTGGCATAGTTTTGTCTGATTTTACCTTCTCGCCGCCTGCTGGCTGATATGTCAGGCTTCCGTCAATTCCGATTCTTTCACAGAGACCTTTTGCCAGAACCTGCTCAGACTCAGAATTGATTAATTGGAATTTCAGGGATGAACTTCCACAGTTAATAACTAATACATTCATTTTATTTACCTCTCTTTTCCAAGTGATTAGTTTTCAGACATACACTGAACTGCTGTGATTGCTACAACGCCTTCGATATCCTTAGCGCTGCATCCACGGGACAGGTCATTAACAGGTGCTGCGATACCCTGAGTCAGTGGTCCGTATGCTTCTGCTTTACCAAGTCTCTGAGCAAGCTTATATCCGATATTACCTGCATCCAAGTCAGGGAATACGAGTACGTTTGCTTTTCCTGCTACCGGGCTTCCCGGAGCTTTAGAAGCACCTACTTCCGGAACGATTGCTGCATCTAACTGGAATTCGCCATCAAGCAGTAATCCTTCTGGTGCATTCTCTTTTGCGATACGTGTTGCTTCTACTACTTTGTCAACGTCAGGATGCTTTGCACTTCCCTTTGTAGAGTGAGAAAGCATTGCAACAACTGGCTCTTTGCCTGTCAGTAGTTTGAATGAATCTGCGGAAGAAAGAGCGATTGCAGCCAATTTCTCCGGATCTGGGTTCTGCTCAAGACCAGAATCAGCGAATACGAATGTTCCGTCTGCTCCCATGTCACAATCTGGCACTACAATTACGAAGAAAGCGGATACTAACTTGGTTCCTGGCTTTGTCTTCAGAATCTGAAGACATGGTCTTAAAGTATCTGCTGTAGAGTGGCATGCACCTGATACCATACCATCAGCATCTTTCATCTTAACCATCATAACACCATAGTACAGATAGTTCGTCAGAAGCAGTTCTCTTGCCTGCTCTTCTGTCATACCTTTTTTCTGTCTTAACTCAACAAGTTTTGCAATGTATGCATCTGTCTTCTCATAAGTCGCAGGATCTACGATTGTTGCTCCGCTGATATCGAAAGAACCTTTGTTCTTTGCGATTTCTTCTTCGCTTCCGATCAGGATCAGGTCTGCTGTTCCTTCTTTTAATACAGCCTCTGCCGCTTCGTAAGTTCTGATGTCTTCTGTCTCAGGAAGTACAATTGTTTTTTTACATGTTTTTGCTTTTGCTTTGATTTCATCTATAAATCCCATGATTGATAGACTCCTTTCCATATATTCTCAGTATTTTTATTATAATACAAAGAGACCTTGCAAACAAGGTCTCTTCTTAGAATCTTATGTCTATTTTTGCGTACAATCGCTATATTTTCCACTCATCAAAGTTGAAATACGTAACTTACTATAGCAAAATATACACTGATCGTACTGATATCTACTAGGGTAGAAATCAGCGGTGTTGCCATAATCGCCGGATCCAATCCAACTTTCTTCGCAATCAGCGGCAATGTACATCCAACCACCTTGGCAATAATTACCGTACATGCCATCGTAACTCCGATGGTAAATGCCATCATTGCGTCCCCCTGTCCCATCAATACAATGCGGACACCATTCACAACCGCAAGGATCACACTGATGCTGACAGCAATCCGGACTTCTTTCCAGATCACCTTTAACAGATCTGAAAATTCAATCTCTCCCACCGCAAGTCCACGGATAACCAAAGTAGAACTCTGCGATCCACAGTTTCCTCCTGTTCCAGTCAGCATAGGAACGAATCCAGCCAGCTGAGGCATGACAGCAAGCGCAGACTCATAACTGTTCATGATCATCTGGGTGATGGTTGCTGACAGCATCAGAAACAAAAGCCAGGGCAGGCGGCTCTTCACATGCTCCACTACCGTTGTTCCGAAATACGATTCCTCACTGGGGCTGACACCAGCCATGATACTAATATCTTCCGTTGCCTCTTCCTGTAAGACCAGCATCGCATCGTCAACGGTTACAATACCAACCATGCAATTCTCATGATCCACAATTGGCAAAGCGATGAGACCGTATTTCCTGATAATCCCCGCTACTACCTCCTGGTCGTCTGTCGTATGCCCATAGAGCATATTCGTGTCCATAATCTCTTCAATGGTCTTGGATTCACTGGTAGTCAGCAATTCCTTAACATCCACTTGACCGATCAGTTTTCGCTTCTCAGTTACATAACAAGTATAGATTGTCTCCCGGTTAAGACCAACCTGACGAATCTTCAATATGGCTTCTGCAACCGTCATCTCTCTTCGAAGCGCGATATAATCAACATTCATCACGCTTCCGGCACTGTCCTCCGGATACTGGAGAAGTTGGTTGATCTGAACTCTCGTCTCTTCGTCAGTTGCCATCAGAAGCCTGTCCACCACATTCGCAGGCATCTCTTCCAAAACGTCAACCGTATCATCCAGGTACATCTCTTCCATGACCTCTTCAAGTTCTGAGTCCGTCAATGCGTTGATCAGTACCTCGCGCATGTCACTATTCATATACGTGAATGTCTCAGCCGCTTCTTCCTTCGCAAGAAGCCGGAATACCAGAACCAACTGCTTCTGATCAAATTCCTCCAGAATATCAGCCAGGTCGACCGGATACATATTATTCTCTAACTCTTCCTTCAATTCCTTATACTGACGTGCTTCCAACATCTCCAGTATACGTTCTTCTGTCAGTTCCTCTCGCTCTTCCAGGTAGTCCCATTCATCGGTTTCATCCTCTTGCGAACGGGGCTTATGCTGCCTCTTTTCGTCGGATTCCTCTAGTAAGCGATTCTCTTTCTTCCATTCTTCGCTCATATGTATCCCTCCTTTCCTGACATTCATTGCGAACCTAATCTTAATATAGTATAATCAATTTCAGAAGGATATACAAGGAGATTCTCATGAAAATAGTTGGATTAATCACAGAGTACAACCCATTTCACAATGGGCATTTATACCATATAGAGAAAGCAAAAGAGATTACAAAAGCAGATGCAGTCATCGTTGTAATGAGCGGCAATTACGTACAGCGCGGCGCACCTGCTATCATGCCCAAACACTTAAGAGCTGAAGTTGCATTGGAAGCCGGAGTTGATATCGTACTGGAACTTCCTGTATGTTATGCCACCGGAAGTGCTGAATACTTTGCTGCAGGCGCCATCTCACTCTTTGAGCAATTAGGCTGTGTAGATTCTATCTGCTTCGGAAGCGAATGCGGTGATTACGGACTGCTGGAAAGAATTGCTCATATCGTAGCAGATGAACCGGAAGAATATAAGTTCTCACTTCAGGAGGCTCTAAGAAAAGGCATCTCTTTTCCACGCGCCCGGCAGATGGCATTAAAGAATTATCTGAGAGATGACTCTCTGGATGTCGTTCTTGAACAACCCAACAACATTCTTGGAATTGAATATATCAAAGCACTCTATAAGAGCCACAGTAGCATTAGATCTTATACCATCAAACGCATGGTATCAGGCTACCACGATGAACATCTGACTGGCACTTACAGTTCTGCTTCTGCAATCCGCAAACTATTAGACTATGCCAGCCATTCCGTACATCTGGAAGGAGATGGCATGTTCGATGAGCCTGCCCTGTCCGAAGTTCTGACCCGCCTGGAGGATCAAGTCCCTCCATCCTGCATCCGCATGTTAGAAGAGATGCATCGAAGCAGATATCCAATCTATGCCAACGATTTCTCGCTTCTATTAAAATATAAACTACTAACGGAATCCCGTGATTCACTAGTCAAGTATAAGGATATTACTGATGATCTCGCCAACCGCATCATGAATCATGCCAATGATTTTATAACCTTTGACCAGTTCTGCGACCTGTTAAAGACAAGAGATATGACATATACACGCATCAGCCGAAGCCTTTTCCATATTCTACTGAATATTACGAATGAGGATATGATCCGCTATCAGGAGAAAGGGTACTGCCAGTATGCTCATATCTTGGGGTTCCGCAAAGATGCCGGAAAACTTCTTTCTCATCTTAAGAAGAACTCGCAAGTACCGTTGATTACAAAACTTACGCAGATAGAAAACTTAAATGATACTGGGCTTGCTATGTTAGAGAAGGATATCTTTGCCTCTAATCTGTATGAAAGTATTATTACAAATAAGTTTAAGATGCCGTTTGTGAATGAGTATCAGCAGCAGATTGTGCGGATATAGGGGGAATTTAGTTTATTAAGAGTTATTTGAGAGTGTACGGCATGGAACCGCCCCATCTGCCCTCTATGCCTGACATTCTTTTGGGGGGTAACTCTTTCTAAACTGGGGGATTCCTGGTGAAGGTGGGTGTGGGTCTTTTTCCTGTGATTTTACATACCTTAGCGCAGGAAAACTTGTTCTACGGTATTGTAATACAGTGCAGATCACAAGCCGGTCTATGCGCATACCTGTTAACTAATTTAGAAAAATGCATCTGCTATATACAATGACAAAAAATTGTAGACAAAGCATATTACCTTCATTAATCTGTGCCTTAATCACAAAATTCCTGATTCGTTCAGGATACATATGCTGCATATCATTCTGCTGTACCTCAGACTGACTATCCATGCAACACCACTCACCATGCACTCCCTGGTTGTTCCCCTCCCAAACACCACTCGCTACACACTCCCAATCTGTTATCCCCCCAACACCGTTTCCCACGCATCCTCGCCAGGAACCCTCCCAGCGGAGAAAACCTTGAGAATTTGGAATGTCAGGTGAAGGAAGTGGAACAGGCGGCTCTGAAACCGGTATTTTTCCGGTTACGGATTCTTAACGAAACATCCCGGTTTCAGAGCCGCCTGCTCCACTTCCTTCACCGTACACTTCCCAAGAATCTATTTTCTCCCCTAAATTCCCATTTCGTTAAACTCACAGATTTAACACTATATTGTCACTTCGCTATCTGTGGGGAATACAAATATCTGCTTTTATGTTAAGATTCTATTAGGAGGTGGCAATATGAATCAGACTTATACCCTAAACAGCGCAGGAATCGGACTCCTACTAGGTACCCTCTACTCCCCCGCTTCCCTTATTAAAACCTTAACCATCCTCATCTCCATCCTGTCAATCCTAACAAGCTGGCTTCTACGCAAAAAATACGACACTTACCTACTAACCAAACTCCCGCCTAAAAACTAACCCACATCAACGCAACCAACTCTTACACAAAAACTAACCCCTTCCACCCCGCTCCCCCACCCATGCCAGAATCCTCCCTAATTCATCAAGAGTCACACATGAGGATGTCAGGTCAAGTGGGGATGGAGGGTGGGGGTGGGGGGGGGGGGGGGGTGGGGGGGAGGGGTGGGTATGAGTGGGGGGGGTGTGGGGGTAGGTTGTTGGGGGCAGACAGAAA
>CAMBRQ010000047.1 GCA_945870325.1 uncultured Dorea sp.
ATATCTTCTTTCAGCCCTTTTGCAATGACTGAAGGTATTCCATTCAATACCCTCAGTCACCGCCGGGCTGACAGAAGAGACTACCTCTCCATTATTCTATATCTAATATAATCTTCATCGCCCATGGCGGCACGTCTACATCCTCATAATCTTCTTTCAAGAACACGAATGCTGTCTCATAAGGCGGCATCTTGGAAGGATAGATTCCTTTCCCATCGGTAAAATAAAGCAATCCCTTCAATCGCTCAAATACATGTTGACTCATCAGCTGTTCTACATAGGCAAATGCCGGACGAAAATCCGTTCCTCCTTCTCCTCTAAGCTCCAGATGCTCCATATATTCCTTTAATTCTTCTTCACAAGTTACCTTCTGATCCATCTGTATCTGATCATCGCACTGGATAATGTGAATATTCACTTTTCGAAAAAAGCTGTCATACTCGCTCAGTACACTGTATGTCTCCTCCAGAAATCTCTTCACCAACTCTCCAGAACAAGACATAGAAGTATCAATTACAATCGCGAATTCCTCTACCTTCTGAACCTCTTTCCACTCCTGCGGTTCAATCAACGGCATATTCCCGTACAGTGACAGACCATAACTATAGAAGACATAATCAAAGGAATCCGGATCGACTGCCATCTCCTCCTTCAATACTGAGAACTTCCGCAGAAACTGCCGATAATCCATCCGTTCCCGGTTCTCTACTCGAACCTGTTCTACCAGATTCCCCGACTCTGCAGATGCTTCCTGGGAAAACGTCTCCATATCGGTCTCCATCTGCTCACTGATATCCTTCCACCTCTGTTCAATCTGCTCCTGCTTCTTCTGATCATCGTCGGAGGGCCAATAACTATGGTCATCCATACGGAATTCTGCTTCCATACGCACCATCTCATCTTCAGACAATTTCCACCTTATCAATACACCATATACCTTCTCTGCAGTAAGAACTTTCATCTCCTTGTGAAGCTTCCGATAAGTCTCTCTTCGAAGCCAGGAACGACTCTTCATTACACAACGATGCTGCATACCATCAATCATGGATTCTGTCACGATATCACAGGCAAGATGATACATCCGCTCTTCCCGCCCTCTTCTTCTGACCATATGCCGGAAGATTCCGTGAAGAACCAGATGAAGATAGATCCGATTCACCTGTATCCGGTCTTCCCGATACAGTCCACCCAGATACTGAGGATGATAATACAGATAGAGTCCATCCGTTCCCATGCCTTCTGAGCCCTCATCCATGACATATACCAGACTGCTCAAGGCCACATCCAGGAATATCATCTTCAGATACAACTCATTTCTGGCAGCCTTCAGAATCTTCTGACTGACCATATTCAATTTATCACCTGTTGTTAATTCTCTCTCCATAGATACTAAGCTTTCTCTATAATTCAAATGTCTTTTTCTTCTTTGGAAAGCATCGGTGCTTTTCATCCATAAGAAAACTCAACACTTCCGTCTTCTTCTCCTCTGTCGCCTTCTCCACTGCATGCTCCAGTGCTTCCGGCGTCCAATAATTCCCCAGAGACAGAAAATGAAGTCCTTCTATATCTTCTGCTGTAATCAGAACATCAGCTGCCACCTCTACATGTTCTCTAAGATAAACCTCATAAGCATCCTGCGCTACTTTTGATAACTGATAAGGGTATCTTACTCGGTTCAGCACTAATTCCGCTGCTACATCCGGCTGCTCCTCCGCTACCGTATGGTACAACAGTTCATCATATTTCTTATAATCCAGCTTCCGATCATAGAAGCACTGACGATAATATCCTCCGGCGCCATGATGATGGGTCACCAGAATTCTTGCCGGCGTATTCTCCACAGCCTCTTCATAATGCTCTGGAAATAATACTTGCGCCATTCCATTTTCATAATACAGCTTTGTGCGAATTGCATATCGCATCTCATCTACAATCGATTTCAGACAGCAACGTTCTCCATGGAAGAAGTGAATCTCTACTTCTTCCAGATGGCATCCCGTCAGTGCGCCGCCTCCCAAGTCCAGCAGACTATCTGACAATATAAGCCTTTTCAGATTCCTGCAGCGATAGAATGCATATCTTCCAATCTCTCTTACCTGCGCCGGAAGCCAGATCTCAGTTACAGAAGTTCCACAGATTCTATTCCGCTTTCCCACAAGACTTGCATCTTCATGTTCCCAGACAGATACCCCTTCTTCCTCTTCGCGATTTTCAGCGAACGCATAAGCGGCAATTCCAACAATTGGTACGCCATGAATCTCATCCGGCAGGATGATCTGTCCTTCGATACCATAACAACTTGTAATCACAATGCCTTGATTCGTCTCTTTATAATGAATCTCTGGGCAGATCTGCCCATTTCTCTTCTCCCACATATTCTCTGATTAATAATACCCTTTCCACATGTTCACATACATATGCAGATTCGTCTCTATATATAGGCAGATCGTCTGTCTCAGGCTCTGTTCCTGTGGATTCTCTGCTGCAGCCATTACATACCGCACGCCACTTCTCCTGGCATAGTGATCTGCCTTCCGAAGATGCCACCCGTTCGTCACTACCACACAATCCCGAAAGCCACAATACCTCATCAACTTTGCAGCATACATCAGATTATGATATGTACTGACCGCCTGTTTTTCTTCCAGAATATAATCTTCCGGTACTCCCAGTTCCATCGCATACTGCTTCATTGCCTCAGCTTCCACATATGCATTATGCACAGCAGCTCCAGACATAATCAGATAACGGACTTTCTTTTCCTTCCACAGTTCCACTGCTTTCTCCACCCTGCTCCTCAACAGATCAGATGGGGATCCATCCTCTTCTACCTGACATCCACAGACAACTGCACAATCATACTTATCCTGCTCCCAACACTTCTTCGGGGCACGAAACATCATACAAAATAAGCATCCATTCGTTGCTAATACTCCCGCTGCCAGCCATCCAATTCTATTCTTTAATCTCTTCATATTCTCTTCCTTCTTTCATACTCCATGTATTTTACACTCTTTCCACTTTCTTTTCAAGGAAATAGGCACATATGATTCCATTCATGATTGTTTTCCAGCTCTCATATATATATGATAACAATATTCTATGGAGTGTCTATGCTGTCAATCCACCAATTCATCCGATATATCGGTATTCTTCTACTCTTCATATGTTGCTTTTTTGCCGGTCGATTTGTCGCCTCCAGGCAGATCTCCTCTGACTCTGCCGGCTCTCCGGTCTCTTCCACATCCGTCCTGCCAACAACAGAGAACTGGGGGCTAAGCTTTCAGGAAGGGGGACAGCCACCAATCGCAAATGCAACTTTTGATGAATTAGAAAAATACAACGCATATTATGCCAAGGACACTGATGAAAAAGTCATCTATCTGACCTTTGACTGTGGTTATGAAAATGGCAATACTGTTGCTATTTTAGATGCCCTAAAGAAACATAACACACCCGCTGCCTTCTTCGTAGTTGGAAACTTCCTATCCGACAACCCAGATCTAATCAGACGAATGGTCGAAGAAGGGCACATTGTAGGGAACCACACCTTCCATCATCCCGACATGTCCCAGATCTCAACCAAAGAAGCCTTTGCACAGGAATTAAAAGATGTAGAAGACTTGTATCAGGAGATCACCGGTAAAACCATGAACAAGTTCTATCGACCCCCGCAAGGTAAATACAGTACTGAGAATCTCCAGATGGCCAAAGATCTGGGATATCGCACTTTTTTCTGGAGTCTTGCCTACGTAGACTGGTACGAAGATAAACAGCCAACCAAAGAGGAAGCCTTCGATAAGCTTCTTACCCGGATCCATCCGGGTGCCATTGTTCTTCTTCACAGTACTTCCAGCACCAATGCTCAGATTCTTGATGAGCTCTTAAGCAAATGGGAAGAGATGGGATACACATTCGAATCTCTAGATGAGATATAGACATACCTCGGAGTATTCTTCCATACTCCGGGGATATAAAAAGGCTTGAAATCACAATGATAAACACGTATGATAACATTAATAGGAGGTCTATGATCATGACAACCCAAGAATTGGAATTTGCAATTTTCTGTATTGAATCGGTAGCTCAAGAACAAAAAACCGACGCCAAAGTAATATATCAGGCACTCACTCAAAAAAGTAATCTTCTCTACGACTACGTCATACCTTGCTATGACAGCCTCCATACACAGAGTAAAGAATATATCGTAGATGATCTGATTCACATTATGCAAGAAAGAGGTGTCTTATGATTCTATACCATGGCTCCTATCAGATAATTGAACATCCTGACACCGAACATTCCAGAAAGCGTCTGGACTTCGGACAAGGATTCTATCTGACTCCTCTAGAATCTCAGGCTGTACGATGGGTACAAAAGTACAAACGCCAAGATCTTCCTGGAATTATAAACCAATATCAGCTCCATGAAGATAAGTTGCATGAATATCGCATCAAGACCTTTTTGCATTATGATTCTGAATGGCTCCGCTTCGTTGTACAGAACCGACAAGGACATATCTCATCTTCTGAATATGATCTGATCCGCGGCGGCATTGCCAATGATAAAGTATTCAATACTATTGAATTATATCTGGAACACTTAATATCTGAAGAAGAAACACTAGGGCGATTGCAATACCATAAACCGTCTTATCAGATATGTATTACCAGCCAGGAACTGCTCGATCAACATCTGATTTTTCAATCCTATTACGAGGTATAATATATGGAAGCAAATAAAACTCTCCTTCATATGAAATACGCCAAAATCGTCATTGCACTTGCTGAAAAGCTGCAATGTTCAACTGAACATGCCCTGGATCTCTTCTATTGTTCTACTACACGCCAATTAATAGAAGAAGGTGTCAGTGACTTGCATTGCAGAAGTGATTACTATCTTGCAGATGAAATCATCTTAGAATACCATTATAAAAAAGAATATCAAAAAGGGCAGCTCGACAGGCTGACTGCCTATCAAGATGCCCTTACAAAGCTTCTCAATTCATAATCGAATCTTATTCAACGGTAACGGATTTGGCCAGATTTCTCGGCTTATCTACATCACATCCACGTCCAACTGCAATATAATATGCAAAGAGCTGTAGAGGAATAATTGCCAGAGAATTGGTAAAATACTTGTTAGTCTCTGGAATATAGATCACGTAATCTGCTGCTCGCTCTACATCTGTATTACCTTCTATTGTCACTGCCATAACGAATGCACCACGAGTTCTGACCTCTTCCATATTACTGATCATCTTTTTATACAGATCCTTCTGAGTAAGAACTGCAGCCACCAGTGTACCCTCTTCCACCAGGGATATGGTACCATGCTTCAGTTCACCTGCTGCATAAGCCTCTGAATGAATGTAAGAGATCTCTTTTAACTTCAAAGAACCTTCCATGGAAATCGCATGATCAATTCCTCGTCCAATAAAGAAGACATCTCTTGCTGCCAGATAGCGATTCGCGAATTTCTGAATATTCTCCTTATTATTCAGCAGCATCTCAACCTGTGCCGGAAGCGCTTTCAGATCAGCCAGCAGCTCTGCCAACTCTTTGTCATAAATCTGCCCTCTTACATGTGCAAACTTCATTGCAAGAAGATACATCGCGATCAACTGCGCAGAATAAGCCTTGGTCGTTGCAACCGCAATCTCCGGTCCAGCCCACGTATACATAACATTATCTGCCTCTCTTGCAATCGAACTTCCCACAACATTCACAACGCCAAGTACCCTCGCGCCTCTCTTCTTGGACTCTCGAAGTGCAGCCAACGTATCTGCCGTCTCACCAGACTGACTAATGACAACCACCATGGTATTCTCATCCAGAATGGGATTCCTGTAACGGAACTCAGACGCAAGATCTACTTCTACCGGTATCCTTGTCAAATCTTCAAAGATATATTTACTACTATATCCCACATGAGAAGCAGATCCGCAAGCAACGATCATAATCTTCTGAACCTTCTGAATCTCTTCATCTGTCATTCCTAATTCTTCAATCACAATATTACCATCCTTGATTCTCGGAGAGAACGTGTCTGTAATTGCCTTCGGCTGTTCATACATCTCCTTCAGCATGAAGTATTCATAGCCACCCTTCTCAGCCGCGTTCACATCCCACTCAATTCTGGTAGCCTTCTTTTCTATCGGCTCTTCATCCACATTAAAGAATTCCATAGAATCTGCTTTCATGCGGACAATCTCTTCATTCTCAATAAAGACCACATCTCTGGTATAACGAAGGACTGCCGGTACATCAGACGCAAGAATGCTTCCTCCCTCTGTATGCCCCACGATCAATGGACTGTCCTTACGCACAGCATATAATTCATCCGGATGATCCTGGAAGATGATTCCCAATGCATAAGAGCCTTCCATACGATGCATGATCTTCGTCACAGCCTCTAATGGATTACCATGATAATAATAATCCAGCAGATGTGCAATAATCTCCGTATCCGTCTCTGACACGAACTCATATCCATGCTTCTCTAACTTCTTCTTCAGCTTCAGATAATTCTCAATGATTCCATTATGTACCACTACGATACTCTTATCCTTATTGAAATGTGGATGTGCATTCACATCTGACGGTGAACCGTGAGTTGCCCATCTCGTATGACCGATTCCCACTGTCCCCGGAAGTGTTGCCCCATCATGTGTCAGTTCATTCAGTACCTTCAGTCTTCCCTTAGACTTGACCATATCAATCTTCTCGCCATTGTATACTGCAATACCGGCAGAATCATATCCTCGGTATTCCAGTTTGGATAATCCGTCCAAGAGAATTGGTGCTGCCTGTTGATTTCCGATGTATCCTACAATTCCACACATATTTTTTACTCCTTACTTTGTTCTTGTATTTGTACAAAACAATATTTTTTTTGCATTATCAATGTGTATTGTATCAAATTCTCACTCAAATGTAAAGAACGAAGGGGAATGCGCCCCGCATTCCCCTTCGTATAACATTAATCAAGATCAATAAAGTCAACCTTAAACGTATCATCTGGTTCCATATGACCACGCTTCTTAGGCTGGCTGCTCAGAAGTTCATCCAGGTCATCGATGATATCTTCTGGCTCATCGTTATCATAGCCATATTCTTCTTCGTAATCAACTTCATCGTCAAAATCATCATAATTGGCATCCTCATAATCAACTTCTTCAAACTCATCAAAGTCGTCTTCATCACCATAATCGTCAAAATCATCTTCGTCTCTTAGGTTAGCTGTCTTCGCAGGAACTCGAACCGCCGGCTCATTCTTAGCCTTTCCCGAAGCCTTCTTCTCTGCTTTTTTCCCTTTTGAAGCCTTCTTACCTTTTGCCTGTTCTTCTTCCTCTTCATCCAGATCAATACCATATTCATCATATAGATCGTCCAATTCCAGATTCCGATGACGCAGCTTGACAGCAACCACAATGATAATAATCAATAATATGAGCAGAAGAAGTCCACCAAGAATGACTGCAATATCCAGGAAATCTTCAATAAACCGAAGTATCTTACCCCATAATCCCTTGGGAGATGATTTCGTCTGTGTATCATCGGCAGATGCCTGTGGCTCATATCTCTGATATGTCTTATCCACCGTATCATAACGATACAGTGCCTTCTCTCCATCTGAATTCAACGCATAGATCATATAATAATCTGCATTGTCTGTATCTTGCCATGCGGTGAACTCTTTTCCATTCATGGTCAGAGTCGTTTCCTGATACTGACTCGGAAGCTTTGTCGATCCATCATCCCGTAAAAGAACCAGATATCGATCCTGTGCAATCTCCACTTCCTCAAATGGAATAAAGGTTCCGCTGTCACTGATATATAAGAAGAAGTCTGCCTCGCCGCCATCCATCGGTGCCAGATACATTGCAGATTCGCCGCTGGCTGCCTGTGTCACAACCTGACAAGTTGTTCCCTCAAAGGTCATCTCGCTTCTCTCGAATCCACTCGGAATCACAGCATCCGAAAAATCATTGGAAACTACATACTGTACGCCATCTACTTCCACCTGTGGACCATCTCCACTGACTGTACTTGTATCCTCATCTTCCGTAATCAGAGAGGGATCTCCAGGACCAATCGTTACTGCAGAACTACCATTGGTAATCTGCAGAGAAGAACCAGAAGAATCCTTTCCCGATGCCTGTGACACCTCAACCTTCGCAGTGCCTTCTTCCAGAGCCTGGAACTTAAGGATAAAATCCATGCTCGTTCCATTTCCACTGCCTGACAACGTAATTGTTCCATCTCCTCCAGACGCATTATCACCACTGATAAACTTCAACATACTACTGTCATAAGTCAATGTTGCATCCAAAGACTGTATATTAACTGATGACGTTAACTTTGCAGTTACCTCAACTTCCGCGCCTACGGTCGTAGACGGGTCTGTAAAACGCAATTCTGCAGATGCCGCATTCACAACCGTGGATATGCATGGACATAACATACACACCAACAATAATGAAGCAAGTGCTTTTCTTATTCTTCTCATGTAATCTACCTCGTTTTCTCTATACTCCACTTTTCTTCTTACATACCGAATTCGTCAGTTCCACCACCGGCTTCTCCTCCACCAGTTTCTCCAGTTCCACCGCTGGTCTCTCCTCCGCCGATCTCCCCGGTTCCGCTACTTCCACCGGTTCCTGTATTGCCTCCGGTTCCGCTACTTCCACCGGTTCCTGTATTGCCTCCGGCATTGCCATTCCCATTATTGGTTCCGCCGCCGGTCGTTCCGGAAGAATTTCCTGTTCCACTGCCAGAATAGGTCTCCTCAGGCTGTTCCATAATTCCTTGTGTTGCTTCATTGGTATCTGCCTGCCTGTCACCGGCTTTCGCTACAATCTTACTGCTGATGGAATTCACCGTCGACGATGCCGTATACGTATCACTCTCTCCATACAAGAACTTATGAAGCTGTTCCACATTGCTGCTCAAAGTAACCGGAATTACGACGCTTCCCACATTAGCTAATGTATCCGTTGATTTGTCAAATGGAAAGCCTGTCGTCTCTCCCAATTGATAATCAAATGCATCCTTGGCATACTCTAGAATCTCTGTCAAAGTAAAGTTCGTAGATACTTCTGGGAATACCTCGTCAATAATCTTGTTAATCTGTGCAAGACTTGCTCCCTGCAGCTTCTCTATAATCTTCGTCAGGACATCTCTCTGTCGTTCCGCACGCTTGAAATCATCTCCAGCCGTATATCGGATTCTGGCATACGCGGTCGCCTGAACTCCATTCAATGTCTGAAGACCTGGTTCTGTAACTCCAGGAGATAACTTTCCTGTCACCTTCATGATCTCAGTCGCATATCCACAGATGTAAGAGATCTCTTCTTCCTGAACATCAATCTCAATACCGCCAACTGCATCAATCACATCAATCAACGCATTAAAATTCACCGTCACATAATGTTCAATATCTAGATCCAGATTCTTATTCAACATTGCCAGCGCATCTTCCGGTCCACCAAAAGAATACGCTGAATTTGCCTTATTCAAGGTACCATCTTTTTGTTCCATCAGGGTATCACGATACACAGAGGCAATCTTCACTTCCATAGTCTCCCGATTCAGACTGGCAATCATGATTGTATCGCTTCGAGTATCCCCTTCCAGCTCATTATCACGGGAATCCACACCAAAAAGTGCCACATTCAGATAACCCGTACCTCGTTCCTTCGCTTCTTCTGATATACTTAACGCTTCCGTATCCAGCTCTGTCGTCTCAATCTTCGACAATTTACTTGCCAGAATCACAGCTCCGGCCGCTGCGACCAACGCTACGGTCCCACCAAGAATGGCTCCAATCTTCTTACCTAATGACCAGGCTGCAAATCCACGTTTCTTCGATCTGCGACCACGTCTATAGTGCTTTCTTCCTTTTGCCATTATCCAAAATCCTTTCTTCTATTCCTGCTTATGGTAACACTCTTCACTATATTACTCCATTTTTATCAAAACTTCAATGAAAAATCGCGGTTTTCTAAGGATTTTCCCAATATGTCGTACTCATAGAACAGAGCCTTACAAGCCACAGCGGCAATTTCTTATACTTTTGTCCTAATTTGTAACCCAGATACTTGCATCCACTCTTATAGACCAGACTCGGAATCAGATAAGGCTTTTTACTCCTTATCAGATGATGCGTAGTCTGCTTTACCAGGCGAATTCCCTCACTTTCCGACCGAATTCCCGCAAATACTTCCGGGTGATCCACCTGCGACACTGCCAGATCAAAGTTACGATGGAACTGCTGGATTCCTGAATAATTGTGCGAATGAATCACCTGAGCATCTGCCGCATATGCCACAGAATATCCATGCTGCACCATCTGTGCTGCCATGATCATATCTTCATTAAAGATCGTCTTCTTCGTGAATCCTCCTAATTCCAAGTACACTTTTCTTCGATAAGCTGCACAAACATCCGAACAGAAGAAAGTCTTGATCCCTAATTCCGGGAGATCTTCCTTCCCTTTGATTCTGCTTTCCGCCGGATAGTTGAATGTACGTGTATAACGCTCAATAAAATCACAATCCTTGGCCGGAAGTTGTCTGGCATAAGATACACTCACCTTCTCATACTCTTCCAGTGGCCGTACCAATGCCTCAATCAATCTTGTGTTTGCAGGCACTGCATCCTGTGTCATGAATACCACCACATCCGCATCCGACATGGATAACCCCAAGTCACGTGTTGCACCATGATCGAACTCTTCCGGCAGGATACGATGCACCGTCACCCCTGGCATCTGCTCCACTTCTTCTGGAAAATGGTCTGATTTTGTATCAATAACATAGATATGGTGCACCGGATAGCTCTGCTTTCCTAACCTTCTTAAAAGTTCTTCAAACTTTTCATCCGGGCGATATGTTGGAATAACCACATCCACCTTTCTCTGATTGCTCATCTTACTACTCATTCCTTTTCTTACTCTCATCGTATCCGACAAACCAATACATCACCCCTGTCAATACCAGCCAGAACCATGTCGTCGGATTACTGAACCACGTCGTAAAGAAAGCCAACCCAAGATAGATTGCCAGCTGTCCATAGAACAGATACGCAACCGGATTCTTACTGTTCTTCACAACACGACTCAACACTTTTGCAGCTATCCCGATCATCAGTGCTACACAGAATACTCCGACAATCCCAAAGTCATAATATGCATCATAGAACATCGTCAATGTAGTCAATTCTGGTTTCGTCAGATAGATCACAGAAGATGTCACCTGCGGAAATACAAATTTCAAACCTGTCAAAGCAAATATCGGGAACAACATTCTGATTCCCCAGGTATGTTCCGTCAGCTGCACTACCATACAGTTAAAATTCTCAAAATTATTCGCCACATACATATAGGGCTGCGTGACGAAGATTGGCATCTTCTCATACTTCATCTCGAATATGCTGTTCAGATAAGTCACGTCATGATGTCGGAATACCGTCAGGATAACATAGATTGGAATTACTGCCACAATCAGTATTGCCATCGTCCGCAAACGAATCTTCTTATTGACAATAATATATGTAACCACTGCGAATCCAACTGCAAATAATAGCTGAAATCTAGAAACACACAAAAACGGAATGACTATCGCGATTATATTTGTCACTGCCAGAATCAGCTTATTTTTCATTGATATTCCATTACTGACCTTCACATACAATATAGTAATCGCCGGAATCAGGATGCAACTGATCGTGAAATAATGTACCCCCGACACATGAAAATAAGAATAGGCATGTGGTTCACTCGAAAACAATGGAATAAATCCTACTTTCAACGCTTCAAATGCAAAGCATACTACCGACGCAACCGCCAGTCCAATCATACATTGAAACAATCTTTTCGCCTGCTTCTCATTCTTCTCCAACTCTTTTTCTTCTATCTTACCATATCTCTGTCCCCACTCATACCCAATGCCGAAGCCAGCATAGATTAGGAAAAAGCATAGCCAGGTAATATAACTCCAATCCGTCTGTAGCTTACTCAGCTGAAGACAGGCAATCCCCTGACCGCCGACCCAGGCCAATGTAAATAATGCCCGCAATTCTACCAGACTACCAGTCTCACGTACCCAATGCGCATACAGAAATAGGGCTTCTCCTATAAGAATTGCTCCTGACAGATAATAAAACCCAGCAAGAGATGCGATATAACTGGCGAAAAATGTCAGCATATAAGTTCCATATTCCAATATAATATTATTCCGACTGCGTTCCCTCATCGTGTATATCTCCTTCAAATGCAGACTCTATGGCATTGGTATCCTCTGTCACTCCAGACAGATAGATAATATCATCATGAATCTGCTGTACTTTTTCCGATGGCTGATAAGACGTCTCACCAAATAAATTCTCATGCAATTGTGTCACATTACCTACAAAATCAATAGGTATGACATAAGACCCTTCATGATTTCGTACAGAATCATCTGTCGTTACCGCGTATGGGAAGCCAGAAGTATCTACGATATTATAATCCATAATATGCGCTGCAAATCCTAGCATATCCTTAATCGTCAGATTCGTAGATATCTGCGGAAATACCTTATTAACAATCTCATTCAATGTGAGAACATTCGCTTTTTTTGCCTTTTCTGCCACTTTCTGCAATACCACTCTCTGTCTCTCTGTTCTCTTGAAATCATTTCCTTCCGTATAACGGATTCTGGCATATCCTACTGCATGAACACCGTCCAACAACTGGGTTCCTGCTTCTTCTTTAATCGGGACCATCTCCTGCCCTACCACTTGCGCTGTCTCAAAAGCATATCCATTGCTGTAAAATGCTTCTTCTGCAGTCATATCCATCTCAATTCCACCCAATGCATCGATTACATCCACCAACGCACTAAAGTTCACACTCACATAATTCTGAATATCCAGATCGAAATTTCGATTCAACAGGCTGATTGCATCTTCCGGGCCTCCGGTATTGTAAGCTGAATTCGCCTTTTCATATGTTCCATCCGCCTGTTGAAGAAGTGTATCTCGGTACACAGACACAATCCTGACATCATGTGTCTCATTATTGATACTTGCAATCATGATACAATCACTCTGTACACCGCCTTCTAATTCGCCGTTTCTGGAATCCAGACCGAACAATGCAATATTGGTATACGGTCCTGTATCTCGATATGCTTCTAAGTTATCCAGATTCAGAACATTCATATCCAGTTTATCAAGCTTAAAGATGCCATATGCCACTACACATAATGCTGCCAATATCACTACTTCAACGAATAAGACGGCGATTCTTTTTCTTCTCTTTCTGCGTCTGCGCTTCTTGCGTTCTTCACGCTCAGCCTTCTTACTCATACGCTTCTTTTTACTCATACTGTATCTCCCTCGTATAGACTAATAAGCGTTCTTATTAACAAACCCCTTAAAAAATGTTAGAAATATAATCTTAAAGTCAAATCCCAACGTCCAGTTCTCAATATAATAGAGATCATATTCAATTCGCTTACGGATGGAAGTATCTCCACGATACCCATTGACCTGTGCCCATCCTGTAAGACCAGGACGTACCTGATGCTTTACTCGATATCTTGGAATCTCCTCACTGAACTTCTCAACAAACTGCGGCCGTTCCGGTCTCGGTCCTACCAGACTCATATCGCCTTTCAGGATATTAAAGAGCTGTGGGAGTTCATCAATACTCGTCTTACGGATGAACTTTCCAATCGGAGTCACACGCGGATCATTCTTGGTCGTCCATCCGGCTTTCTCCTCCTTAGCTTCCTGAACTACCATAGAACGGAACTTATACATATAGAACGGCTTATTCTGAAGCCCGATTCTCTCCTGCTTGAATATCAACGGTCCCGGAGCAGTCACTTTAATAATAATCGCTACCACCGCCATAATTGGTGAAAACAATATAATTGCAACCAACGAGCCAAATATATCCACACAACGCTTCATAACTGCATTGAGCATATTATTCAATGGTACGTGACGGATGTTAATAACCGGAAGTCCCAACAGATCCTCTGTATAAGGCTTGGTAGGGATAATATTATTATAGTCAGGAATGAACTTCGTATGCACACCTGACTTCTCACACATACCTACAATATGCTCTAACTTATGATATTCTGCCAGCCCAAGGGTGATCGCAATCTCGTCCAACTTATTCTCCGGAAGAATGATCGTCAGATTCTCTGTCCGTCCCAGGACCTTAATCCCTCGGTATTCTGTTCCTCTCGGAACATTATCTGCAAGAATTCCTCTGACAATATATCCCCATTCTGGATGAGTCTTAATTCGATCAATATATTGCTCTGCTGCCCGGCTGTAACCAATCAACAAGACATGCTTCTGATTATACCCTTGTGTTCTCATATTTCGCAAAACTTCTCGAATAATATTTCTCATGAGAACTTCACAGAACACATTCACACAGAAAAAGATAAAGATCATGGTTCTGGAGAAATCCGGCTGCTTTGTCAGATATAAGAGCAGGATGAATGCCATCAGTCCAATGGAATTCGCCTGCATAATATGCCATGCTTCCAGACGTCTGCCCTGTACCCGCTTCGGCGTATACAATTGGAAGGCATAGTACAGAATCAGATACCCCGGAACAATGAAGAAGAGTACCTTCATATATTCCTGCAGCGATAAGAACCATGGATCCAGCTCGAAGATGCCGCTCTTGAATCTAAGGTACCATGCCGCTACATAAGAAAATACAATCACTAAAGCATCCATTACTACGTGCAATCTATTCAATAACTTTTGATTATCCTTAATCACTTTTTTCACCCATTTTTCTAAAATATTCCAATCTTTCAGACACACAGTTCTGACCATTACACTTTATAATACAATAATTTGCCAAAATCGACAACCCATTGGCATGCACTTTTTCTTAACATTCTATTAATACTTTTGAAACATTTTCATTTATATCTCGCAAATTTCAGTAGCATATACTTCTCAACTTTGATATAATATGCCCATAACGACATAAAATGGAGTTTGATAAGATGAAAGTAACGATCGTAATCCCTAACTATAACGGGAAACACTTTATGGAACCATGTCTGGCATCATTAAAAGAACAGACTTGCCAAGATTATAAAGTTCTTGTTGTAGATAA
>CAMBRQ010000048.1 GCA_945870325.1 uncultured Dorea sp.
TCTGATGACAATTCGTGTGAGCAGTCTGGTGACAGCTCATGAAATCATTAACAATATTGCTTCAAAACAATATGGCAATATAAGAAGTGAATTTGATTATGATTCGACATTAGTTCCGGGTTTAACGCGTTATGGAAGGTCGGAAAACCATACAGAAGTATTTGCATTACAATGGAAAGAAACGGAATATATACTGAAGGTAAGGGGATATTTGCCGATTCATATATCCGGAAAAGAAATAATAACTTTTACACAGGGAGACAAAGAAATCGCCAGGATGATATCTGCCCCGACAATACATATTGTTGATGAGTTTACGGAAGCGGTCAACGTAAAACAATTTGAAATAGATTCAGAATATATTCCGATTTTGGAAATTCTGGGCTCGTTTATGGAATTACAGTTTGTATTTTAATACGATTAGGTTGATAAGGAGGAACTACAGATGCAAGTAATAGAGTATTTTAACTGCGACAGACCAGAATATTGGTTGTTTCAAATAGGAAAAAGCGACTGGAGAGCTGGGCAATATCTATATGAACTATTAAGCGAAAACAAGTTTAAAAATGCTGTGGGTGAGAATTCAAAAGTACTGATGCTCGTAAATGGAAATGAACTCATCTCATTCTGTACCTATGCGGAGAAGGATGATATACAACCGACAGAGTTAACTCCATGGATAGGATTTGTGTATACTTTCCCGAAATATAGAGGACATCGTTATGTAGGGTATTTATTTCAGGAAATTGAGAAAATTGCTAAATCCGAGAAAGTACAAGATATTTTTATATCAACAAATCATACTGGATTATATGAAAAGTATGGATGTGTATTTTATCAGATGATGAACGATATGAATGGTGAACTTTCCAGAATCTATAGGAAACATGTAAATTAAAACAAAGGGTTCTTTTGATTATAGAAATGTGAATTGGATCGGGAGAAAGTATTTCGCGATTTTTATGAGGCAGTTATCATGAATTTCGAGGAGGAACGAATATGGAACAGATGGATCTGATTATCATTGCTTTTTGCAGTTTGGTAGCAGTCATAGGATTGCTTTTTGTGGTATTACAGAAAAAAGGAAAGATACATCCGGTATTGACCGTTACGCCTAATGGTTTTAATTTTACCAGTGGTGGAACAATAGTATTGCTTGGAGCAATACTAGGAGCAGTTATGATACATAAATATTCTGTTCCTTGGATGATCTTCTATTTGGTTATAATTGCAGGAATCTATGCTTTGATTCAAGTCATTTATCGAAAGTAGATTATAATGGAGTGGTAGAGAAATGTTTTTTATGATGGGAATTACGGACGGGAGAAAAGAACTAAAACATCATCAGGTAGTCATTTGTAATCGCTGTGGTGCTTATGGGCAATATGCTGTATTTATGACATACACGGTACTTTCTTTATTTTTCATTCCCTGTTTTAAATGGAATCGCCAATATTTTGTCCGGACTACATGCTGTAATACGGTTTATCGGTTGAATCCGGAGATTGGGAGAAGGATTGAGAAAGGGGAAGATGTAGAGATATGTGAGGAGCATCTGCAGAGAGTAGATTGGACAGGTTCATGCTATAAAAGATGTGGCAACTGTGGTTTTACTACGACAGAAGACTTTGAATATTGTCCAAAATGCGGACAAAGATTCTAAGGATGATTATCGAATGTATAAGCAGGATTACAAAGATATTTTGTACTGGATTTTGTACAAGAAAAATCTTTGACAAAAAAATTCCTTTTTGATAAAATGTGAAGACCGTAAACGACACATGTATTACCTATGGTAAGTAAATCTGATCACGGAACGTGTACACCGTACAGATTCGCCAGGTAATACATGTGTTTTTTTGCGGTCAAAGCATCCGGAGGGAACTGCAGGTGGCAGGTCCTGTAGGTCTTTGAGAGAATAATGAAGGAGTGTGGTTATTATGCCAAAAAATCAATTTCAGAGGATGGTTTTCGCCTTCCTTACCGTACTGGTTACAGTACATGCTTATATTTTCTACAGTTTATATGTCGTAAATGGGAGCACATTGATGTCATTGACAGGAGAATCCAGCGTATTAAGCGCGATTAACACTCAGGGAGGAGTCTATATGTTTGGAAGATTCCTGCCAATCTGGGCAGTTGTTCTTGTAGAATTCTGTCTTGCGTATTTACTGGAGATTCTGATGGGAAGCCCTTGTTCTTTTAAACTTGCAGCCAAAGTGTTTGATCCTAAGGAGACGCATCCTGTTATGTTCGAGTCTGCAATTATTTGCGCAACGGTTGGATTGATGTGTCCGGCAATGAGTTTTCTTGCTGCATGGCTATATTATCCGTATTACTCAGGATTCAATCTTATAACATTGCTTGCAAACTGGATTAAATTGGTATGCTTCAACTTCCCATTTGCATTCTTTACGCAGATGTTCTTTATCCAGCCACTTATCAGAACTGTTTTTAAGGCGTTATTCTGTAGAAACACTGAGAAGCAGAATAATGAATGTGTGACTGCCATTTAAACTCTGGAGTGTTTTGCGCTATATCATCCCAGAGATTTTAAATTCTTACGGTATTCCGCCTAAGATGAGTGTTTCAAGCCTTATGGGATATTTAAAGGGTAAGTCGGCACTTATGATATTCGACAGACATACAAATCTAAAGTATAAGTTTGAAAACAGGCATTTCTAGTCAGAAGGATATTATGTTAGTGCGGCTTGTGATCGCGAATTTGCACTGAGTGCCCATGGGCTGTATCGCTGGCAATGATCTACCCAATCCCAGTGGGGCTTCCATCTTTGAATGGTATTATATGTGGTAGGATTCTCTATCCTGTTTTCTGATATCGCAGGGTGATCCTGCTGACACCGAGCATCTTTGCTAATCAATGACATAATCTTTTCTTTTATTGTTTTTTCTTTTCCTAGCCTCTAGCATACACTATTTTGGAGATAATTTCTATCCTATAAATTTCTTTTATTATTTATCTGACAGAGAATAGGATTGTCCATCAAATGAAATGATACATCATTTATTATTGTGGGAAAAGGCAATATAATTGATATCATAACATATGACTGCGTGGAATGGTAAGAGAGAGGATTCCATGCAGGAATAGGGATGATTCGGAGGCACTATGAATGATAGATATAACAGCCAATATTTGATAAAGGATGGGAAGCCGTGGTTTCCCGTGATGGGAGAGATGCATTATAGCCGGTTTCGTGAGACGTTCTGGGAAGAATCTTTGCGTAAGATCAAGGCAGGTGGAATTCAGATTGTAGCATCCTATGTGATCTGGATTCATCATGAAGAGGGAGAAGGAGAATTCGACTTTACAGGCTGCAGAGATCTGGGAAACTTTGTAAGATTATGCCAGAAAACAGGATTGAAACTATTCTTACGGCTTGGTCCATGGGCGCATGGAGAAGTGCGTAATGGCGGATTCCCGGACTGGCTTCTGAAAAAGCAGATTCCGCTCAGATGCAATGATCAATCCTATCTGGAATATGTCGAGATCTTCTGGAGAAAAGTCTATGGGCAGATTGAAGGATTCTTACATCAGGACGGCGGTCCGATTATTGGAGTACAGATTGAGAATGAATATGGACATGCAGGAGGTTTGCGGGGAGAAGAGGGCGAGGCTCATATGCGCGCTTTGACAACCCTGGCTAAGAAAATTGGATTCGATGTTCCGCTCTATACGGCAACTGGCTGGGGAGGGGCTGTGACCGGAGGTCTGCTTCCGGTGATGGGATGCTATTGTGACGCGCCCTGGGATCAAAGGATCTGCGAGATAGAGGCGAATGAAAATTATGTATTCAGCAGTAGGCGAAACGATGCTGGAATCGCTTCTGATTATCAGATCGAAGATTCCTTATCTTTTGATGCCGGGAAATATCCTTACCTGCTGGCAGAACTTGGTGGAGGACTGCAGCCTACGCATCACAGAAGACCGGTGATACAAGGTGCGGATATAGGAGCCATGTCGCTGTGCAAACTGGGATCAGGTGCCGCGCTTCTTGGATATTACATGTATCACGGCGGAAGTAATCCAAAAGGAAGATACTCTTCTTTACAAGAGAGCAGGGCGACTGGATATCCCAGTGACCTCCCTGAGATTAATTATGATTTTCAGGCGCCGATCCGCCAGTACGGGCAGATATCGGATGTCTACAAGGAGATAAAACTTCTAAGCCTGTTCTTAAATGATTTTGGAAATGAGATGGCAGTGTTGAAGGAGGAGATTGAACATCAGGAATTGTCACCGGAGGATATGGATACGCTTCGCATCGCCTGGAGGCATGATGATGAACATGGATATGTATTCTTTAATAATTACCAACGGCATCGTCAGATGAAGGACCATGAGGCGGTATTGATCGGACGCTGTAAAGAGAAGGCGGACTTTGGCAAGGTATCTATCCGGTCGGGAGAGTATGGATTCTTTCCGTATCATATGAGGATTCAGGGGAAGGAACTAATTACGGCAGCGGCAAGCCCGTTATGTATCCTGAAAGGGGAGAGTGAGACCTGTGTATTCTATGGCGACTGGACGCCTGATTTTCAATGGAAAGATAGCCTGCCCGCCGAAGTTCTGCATATTAGCAGGCAGGATGCACTGAATGCATGGAAGGTGATATTGGATCGGGATTATCTGATCCTTTCTGAACAGTACGTGTGGGAGGAAGCGGGAGATCTTCGAATCACAGGAGGCAGGCATACAAAGATTAGAAGTTACCCAGAACTCAAGGTGATTCCCAAACAGTTCGTTCGGACTGGGAAGGAAAATGACTTCATCTGTTATGAACGCAATGTGAAGGGCAGAGAGTCGACCGTACGTTTTCATGAGGTCCTGGCAGAAGAAGCGTATAGAATCTATGAAGTGGAGATTGTCTACGGAGAAAACATAGAAGATTGCCTGATTAGTCTGGAGTATGCAGGTGACAGTGTACAGGTCTGCTGTGAAGGAGAGAAGATTGAGGATCATTTTTATACGGGACAGGCGGTGGAGATGAGTATGAGATATTTTGACTTCCCTGCCAGTCTGACTGTGAAGGTCAATGTATTGCGAAGAACGGATCGGATATATCTGGAGGAATGGCCGAAGATGACGGAAGGAAAAATATGCCGGTTATGGAACGTGATTGTAAGAGAGGAATTCAGATAATGGAGAAATTTATGGAGACAAAGATAGATCTGACAGGCGAATGGAAGTTTGCATTCTATCAGGAATGGAAGAGCGGGGAAGAATTTCACGATACGATCATCCTGCCTTCTACAACCGAGATTGGTAAGAAGGGAGCGTATGCTCCTGACAGGGAAGAGACGCTGCATCTTAGCCGCAGGTATCCTTTTGCAGGAAAAGCCTGTTATGGAAGAAAGATTATGATTCCGGACAAATGGACAGGAATGTATATCAGCCTCTATCTGGAGAGGACGAAATATACGGAGGTGTATATCGACGGAGAGAAGGTGTCTTCTTCCCATGAGACGTTGATCCCGCAGATTCACGATCTGACGAATGTGATGACGCCGGGAGAACATTTCCTAACCATTGTAGTTGATAATGATCTGGTGGGGAAACCAGATTTTCCGGAGAGCCTTATGGCAGGGCATCAGTACACGGATCATACGCAGACGAATTGGAATGGAATCCTAGGGCAGATGTATCTGCTATGCTGTCCGGTTCAGGGATTGAAGAGCATTCAGACATTCGGGGACTGTAAGAGAAGGGGGATTCTCATACAGGCAGAGATTGGAAACGACATGGGGAGGCAAAAGACGCTTCGGATGACTGTAGATGGAGTAAGAAGTGATGGCGTCATCTGTCCGACGCGGGAAATAGAAGCAGAGATTATAGAGAATCGGCTAGAGGCATTCTACAGTCTGGAGAAGTTAAGCATTCAGTGGGATGAATTCACTCCGGTGTTCTATAACTTAAGTGTGAGAATCAAGATGGTGGAAGGAGAGGTTATCTATCCCGTTCGGGCATATCTGCAGAAGAAAGCGGCGAATAAGAACCAATTCGTGATCAATGACAGGGCGGTCTCTCTGCGAGGAACAGTGGATTGCTGCATTTTCCCGGATACGGGTGCCTGTCCCATGGAAATTGAGGAATGGCTTAAGATCTGCGAACTGATAAAATCATATGGAATGAATCATTATCGTTTTCACAGCTGGTGTCCACCGGAAGCGGCATTCGAAGCAGGTGACAGATTGGGAGTTTATTTTCAGGTAGAGTTGCCTAACTTTGCAAATAGGTTCTATAGGGAAGGGCATCCGGAGTGTGATCGTGTATTGAATCATTATCTATGGGAACAGTCAGAGAAGATTGTAAAACAATTCGGCAACCACCCCTCTTTTCTGATATTTGCCGTCGGGAACGAGATGGTAGGAGAACTGGAAGCTTATGAAGAATTGATCTCACACCTTCGGAGTGTAAGAGCGGATAAATATTACTGTCAGGGTTCGAATAATTTCCTGGAACATCCGATATTCTGTCCTGGTGATGACTGTTTCATTACGATGCGGACAGATGAGAAAACGAATGTACGTGCATCTTATTCCTATGCAGATCTGCCGCTTGGCTATCTACAGACGGATCAGCAGCCGTCTACGCTTCAGGATTATGCATCGGGAGTGAAAATGTCTCCGGTTCCGTTGATTGTTCATGAAGCGGGGCAGTACCAGACCTATCCGGATTATGGGACAATGGAAAAATATCAGGGAGTTCTCGCGCCGGAGAATCTGAGAATCTTTCAAAGGAGACTGCAGGATGCGAAGATGGAAGAACAGGCTGAGACGTTCTTCCGCTCCAGCGGAATGCTTTCCGTACAGTGTTACCGAGAGGAGATAGAGGGAATCTTGAGGACGGAGGGAATCGGAGGCTTCCAGCTCCTGGGACTTCAGGATTTCCCGGGGCAAGGCACGGCGTTGGTGGGGATTCTTGATAGTTTTCTGGAGTCCAAAGAACTGATCACTCCCGAGAAATGGAGGCAGTTCTGTGCACCGCAGATTCTGATGGCACAATTCAAGAAATACATCTGGACGGAGGGCGAGACATTAACGGTACAGATTCTGGTGTATAATTTTGGTGCGGAAGATCTGGCAGGAGAATTGGAATGCAGCTTAGAGGATTCGGCAGGGAATGTTCTTGAAAGAATTCGTCTGGGTAATTGTAAGGCAGGCTGTGGAAAACTTTCAACAGTTGGAATAGTGAAGGTGAAAATGCCATGTATTCGCAGGGCGGAGCAATTCACATTGATTCTTAAAATGGGATCATTCATGAATGAGTATGCAATCTGGTGCTATCCCGATTATTCGAAGAAAAGCCTGAAAGCAGACGAAACGGTTATGGTCTCCGAACTTTTTGGTAAAAGAGAACAGGAAGCATTGAGAGCAGGGCAGAAGGTAGTGCTTTTTTTAGGAAATGCATTACAGAGTGTGGAGGGGAGTTTTGCACCTGATTTCTGGTGCTATCCGATGTTCCGGGAAGCCTGTGAGAAGAAGGGTTATCCGACGGCTCCGGGGACATTGGGAATGGTCTGTGACAAGAATCATCCTGCGTTGGCGGGATTCCCTACACAGGATTATGCTCAGTGGCAATGGCATAGGTTATTGTATCACAGCCGTCCGGTGATTCTTGACAAGTGGGCAGATCAACTGCATCCGATTGTACAGATCATTGATAATTTTGAACGGAATCATAAACTTGGGTGGCTGTTCGAGATACAAGCAGGAGTGGGAAAATTGCTGGTCTGTGCATGTAATGTGCCGGAATATATAGATGAACCGGAGATGCGATGCTTTTATGAGAGTGTGATGGCATATGCGAGGTCGGAGGATATGCGACCGTCTGTCAGGATGGAAATAGACGAGATTGCAAAGGTGCTTGTCTGACGCTTATGATTACCTCAAGGGAAGAGAGTATCCGATATGACAATGTTGCGGTTGGAGAAGTGTGGATGGCAGCAGGGCAATCCAATATGGAGTTTTTCATGAGATATGATGCGGATTTGGAAGAAGCGGAAGCCAACGGAGATGATCCGCAGACCTGTCATCAATGTAAGAAAGATATTGATAAACTGCAGTTGATAAAAAAATATGTGGAAGAAGGCGGTAACTTCGGAATGATTGGCGGATATATGACATTCCAGGGATTCGAAGGAAAAGGGAAGTATCATGGAATCGAGATAGAGATAGAACCGGATAGTCACGCTGTCTTGAAAGGCTTGCCTAAGCAATGGCCTCCGATTCTGGGATATAATAAACTGACTGCGAAAGAAGGGACAGTTGTTCCGGTACAATACGAAGAAGATCCGATGATTGTATTAGGAGAGTACGGAAAAGGAAAGACGTTTGCATTCGCAACAGATTGCTCGCCACATTGGGCTTCACCTGAGTTTTGTGACTGGGAATATTATCCGGTGCTATGGGGCAATATCTTAGCATGGATGTGTGAGTAAACAGATGAACTGAATATTATTAAATTATGTAAAACACTCTCCGGCCCAATATTCTGACTGGAGAGTGTTCTTATATAGTCCTGTTGATAAAATTATGATAGGAATTCCCTGCATCTTTAGGGTGCTTATAACTTTTTATAAAGATTTTCCAGTATATCCAGCAGTTCATCTATCTCATAAGCACTTGTATTCAGGCACAGATTATAATTCACCATATCATCTCGGTATTCATCCGTATAGTAGTTATAATAATAATCCCGATCTTTATCTACCCTGCGAATGAGCCGCTCTGCATTCTTCTCATCTAGAGAATAACGCTTCATAACGGTATCTATGCAGTTCTCATACGGAGCATAGAGATAGACATGCATACAGTGCTCATAATCCCGCAGTACATAGTTGCCGCAGCGGCCTACGATGATGCAGTCTTCCCGTTCGGCAAGGCTTCTTATGACCTCGCATTCTGCTTCAAAGAGTTTCTGATCGATGTGTTCATAACGATAGGAGCGGTCCAGGCCAGAATCTTTATCTACCTGATATGCCCATGGTTTTTCGCGCTTTTCATCGACACGCTTTAATTGTTCATAAGGGATGTCTAATTGTTCGGACGCAATCTCGATCAGATCTTTGTCATAGCAGTGAATCCCCAGTCTTTCTGCCAGAGCCATGCCGATGATTCGTCCATTGCTTCCAAAGTCTCTTCCGATTGTAATTACTCGTTTACTCATATATTTGGCCCCCTTTCTGTAAAGGTCTTTTTCTGTCTTTAGTATAACACTTGTGGAAGGAGAGTGTAAAGGAAAACACATTTAGCGGCGTTGTCATATTGGCGGGGGTGGGATATAATAGGACTTAATTCTTCAAAGGATGGTGAAAATTAGTGAAACGGATATTTTTAGTTGAAGATGATAAGGAGATTGCTAAGAATCTTGGACGTTTGCTTTGCTCGGAAGGATTTGCAGTTATTCATGCGCCTACGAAGCAGGAGGCCGTCTCTTTGCTTGGCGGAAACCGGTTTGATCTGGCGCTGGTAGATATTTCACTGCCAGATGGAAATGGGTTTTCGGTTTGTACGGAGATTAAGCAGTCACAGGATATTCCGGTAATTTTTCTGACGGCATCGCAAGATGAGGCAAGCGTGGTCACTGGGCTTAATATGGGAGCAGACGATTATATCACCAAGCCATTTCGTCCACGGGAACTGATCGCGCGGATTGGAAATGCTTTACGAAGAGCAGGACATGCAGCATCAGTCTTTGAGATTGGCGGACTTTCTGTCGATACCAACAGTGGTATTGTAAAAAAGAACGGAAAAGAGGTGTATCTGTCTGCGTTGGAATATCGCTTGCTATTGATATTTATTAACAATCCTAAGAGTATTATTACAAGAGAACGTCTGTTGGATGAATTGTGGGATGCGGCGGGTGAATTCGTTAATAACAATACGCTGACTGTCTATATTAAGAGATTACGGGAGAAGGTTGAGGATGACTATGCGAATCCGCAGATTATTCTGACTGTCCGAGGGACAGGATACCGGTTGGGAGGTGGCTATGTTTCGGAATAAAGAGATCCGGCAGTTTGCGGTATTTTTTTTGATAATCACCGTTGTTGCGGTTATCGGAGGATTCCTGATCCGGCCAGCAGCCGCAGCGTTGGTGCTTGTTACGGCGGCTGCCTTCGGCATGGCGTTTGCCGGATTCACGAAAGCAAGATACAGAAGCATTGCGCAGATATCGGATCAGATTGATCTTGTACTTCATAATGCTGACCGGTTGTATATCAGTGAAGCGGATGAGGGCGAATTATCCATTCTGCAAAGCGAGATTACTAAGATGACGCTGCGTATCCGGGAGCAGAATGATGCTCTAAAAAAAGAGAAAAAATATCTTGCCGATTCTCTTGCCGACGTTGCACACCAGCTCCGTACACCCCTTACTTCGGTAAACCTGATTCTGTCATTGATAGAGAATACTCCTGATGAAAATGAGCGGAGAGATCTGCTGCGGGAAACAGAAGAATTGCTTGGACAGATGGACTGGCTTCTCACTTCTCTGCTTAAATTATCCCGTCTGGATGCAGGGGTTGTGGAGTTCCGAAATGAACAGGTTGATGTGAGCGGGCTGATAAGAGCTGCAATTCGTCCATTTTTGATTAGTATGGAATTGCACAATATTACGTTAGAGACGGATATCCCGGAAGGAATAGAGATTTCCGGTGATTTGGGCTGGCTTTCTGAGGCAATACAAAATATTCTGAAAAATTGTATGGAAAGTGCAGGAGATAATGGAAGAATTCAGATTGCCTGTGAAGATACCTTGTTGTATACAGAGATTACCATTTGCGATAATGGTGCAGGATTTGAAAAGGAAGAACTTTTTTGCTTGTTTGACAGATTTTATCGTGGGAAGAATTCACAGACGGCAGGGTATGGAATCGGACTGGCACTTTGCAAGACGATTATTACCCGTCAAGGTGGAACGATCACTGCAAAAAATCATCAACAGGGCGGTGCAATTTTTACGATTCGTTTCCCAAAGTGACGAATCTCTCACCAAAAAGTCACAAATATGTAAGTGTGAGGTTCTATCATAAAGGTAAGTTCAGAAGTTCAGTCCTGAATATTTACAAAAAAAGGAGGCTCACATCATGGAGTTTTTGAAAGTTGATAATCTGTGCAAGGTTTATGGCAAAGGAGAAAATCAGGTGATTGCGCTGGATCATGTATCGCTTACCATTGAAAAAGGAGAATTTACCGCTATTATTGGTTCCTCTGGTTCGGGTAAATCCACGCTTCTTCACGCAATTGCGGGTGTAGATAAGCCGACCAGTGGGAAAATCTATCTGGATGGGCAGGATGTTTATGCCGGGAATAATGAGAAACTTGCAATTTTCCGTCGACGTCAGGTGGGGTTGATCTATCAGTTTAACAATCTTATTCCTACATTGAATGTGGTGGAGAATATTACGTTGCCTATTTTGATGGATAAGCGGAAAGTGAACAAAGAACGGTTGAATGATTTGTTAGATTTGCTGGGATTGCAGGATCGGAAGACGCATCTTCCAAACCAGCTTTCAGGCGGACAGCAACAGCGTGTTGCTATCGGGCGTGCGCTGATGAATGCACCGGCGGTTATGCTGGCTGATGAACCAACAGGCGCCCTGGACAGCCGCAATGGACATGAGATCATCAAACTACTGAAAGAGAGTAATAAAAAATACGGGCAGACGCTGCTTCTGGTCACTCATGATGAAAATATCGCTTTGCAGGCGGAACGTATTATTACCATTGCAGATGGTAAAGTAGTGCGGGATGAGAGGCAGGTGGCACGTTCATGAATATTTTCAACAAAGTTGCCTTGCAGGGATTGAAAAAGAACCATACCCGGACACTTGTGACAGTAATTGGCGTGGCTCTGTCTGCAGCCCTTATTACGGGTGTTGCTACGTTTGTTGTGTCCCTACAGAATTATATGATAAATGGTGCGGTTGCCAAGTATGGCAGTTGGCATGTTGAGATCCCGGATGCGGATTCTGCATTTTTGATGAAGCAGGAAGGAAATAGCCGGGTAAAAAATGTTGTGGCGTTGCAGAATGTCGGTTATGCACTTTTGGAAGGAGGGGAGAATCCGGATAAGCCCTATCTTTTCCTGACCGGATGGAATGAAGATGCCCTGGATTCGCTGCCTGTCAACCTGATTTCCGGAAGACTTCCCAGGAATAGCGGTGAAGTTGTAATACCGGAGCATCTTGCATCCAATGGCGGGGTACAGATTGCGCTGGGGGATACGCTTGAACTTGCATTCGGTAACCGTATGAGAGACGGCCAGATTCTTGACCAGCATGATCCGTATTGCGCCGGAGAAGAGACGCTTACAGTATCTCAGGAGAAGATTTATACAGTGGTTGGCATCTGTCAGCGTCCGTCGATTGAGGAGTATTCTGCACCTGGTTATACACTGATTACGACAGAGGATACGATGGCTGCAGATAGTCTGACGGCATTTGTGACTCTTAAGAATCCCTACCGGGTGCATTCTTATACGGATGATATATCTGATAGTCATGGTTATGTGCTGAATGATGATGTGCTGCGTTTTATGGGAGTCTCGGGCAATAAGATATTCACACTTCTGTTGTGTGCGGTTGGAGGTATTCTGGTTGTTCTGGTTATGCTGGGCTCAGTGTTCCTGATCTATAATTCATTCAATATCTCATTGAATGAACGTACGCATCAGTTTGGAATTCTGATGTCGGTGGGGGCAACGGCGAAGCAGCTGCGAAGTTCGGTTCTGTTTGAGGGGCTGTGTATCGGTGTGGTTGGCATACCGCTTGGGATATTGATCGGGATTCCAAGTATTCAGTTCGTGATTTCTCTTGTGAGAAAGAATTTTGCGAACATTATGTATGATAATGTACCGCTGGAATTGAAAGTGTCTGTTCCTATGCTGATTATCTCGGCAGTTGTAAGTATGGTTACAGTTTTGATCTCTGCATATGTTCCGGCAAAGAAGGCGTCGGACATGTCTGTGATGGAATGTATCCGCCAGACTAATGAGATTAAGATGGAAGCCAAGACTGTGAAAATATCAAGGTTTGCACAGCATTTCTACGGCCTGGAAGGGGTGCTGGCATTAAAGAATTTCAAACGTAACAAGCAGCGTTACCGTAGTATTGTTCTTTCACTTAGTTTGAGCGTAGTATTGTTCGTATCGGCAGATTCGTTCGGAATATATCTGGGGCAGTTGGCAAAGAATTCTGACGTGGTAGTAGAAGATTATGACATCTGCTTTAGTACAAGGGAAATGGATGAAAATAAACTGTTACGGCTCTATGATAGTATTAAAATTGCCACCGGAGTCTATGAGAGTTCCTACCAGGCTCTTTCTACCTATTCCTGTGTGCTGGATACGGCGGATCTGACCAGTCATTTCCTGGAAGAGTATGGAAAAGCTATCGGCTATGACGGAAAGAGTGACACGGTGGAGGTGAGGCTGGATATGCAGTCTGTTGCAGATGATGCTTATCGGGATTTCCTGGAAAGGAACGGACTGTCTGAGGAGGAATACAGCGGACAGGATGACAGTATGGTCATGGCAGGATTTTTGCCCGGAAAGTGGTATATGCAGGAGCAGCCGATGGAATTCACGCTTGCTTCAGAATCCGGGGAGCAGTCGAAGACGATTCGTGCCACATTTGTAAAGGATTATCCGGATCTTCTGCCCGCGAAGCCAAGTGAGCAGACAGCATACTCGCTTATGGTGATTGCACCTTATCGGGTAAAGGCGCAGTTTGATGCATTAGATGCGGTTGTAGAACCTGTAAAACTCGGCATGACTTTCAAATCCAAGAATCCCGGACAGTCCGTAAGGCAGATGAGGGAGATGATTAATAGTGCCGGAGTTACTGCTGATAAGTATACTTTGTACAATGTTTATGGGATACTTGAGGAAAACCGGAATATGGTATTCATTGTGAATCTGTTCTCTGTTGTTTTTATCATGATGATCACATTGATTGCAGTTGCTAATGTATTCAATACTATTTCCACAAATATCAAATTGCGGAGGAAGGAATTAGCAATGCTTCGGTCAGTAGGTATGTCGGAGCGGGACTTTAATAAGATGATGCGGTTTGAATGTGTTTTCTATGGAGTACGGACGATGCTTTGGGGATTGCCTATTGCAGGAATCTTCTCATGTCTGATTTATGGTGGAATGGCGTTTGGCGGTGGAGAATTCAAGTTCATATTCCCGTGGAAAAGTATGACAGTCAGCGTGGCGGGGGTGATCTTAATCGTGTTTATTACAATGCTGTATGCGGTTAGTAAGATTAAGAAAGAAAATATTATTGACGCACTTCGGGATGACATGGCATGATAATGTTAACTTCCAATAGATTTTATATCTCGCACTGATAATTAAACAAAAAGTAC
>CAMBRQ010000049.1 GCA_945870325.1 uncultured Dorea sp.
AATCCATATTCCTTTTTCTGACTCGGAAAGCCTTGCGGCTTATTATCTGGTCTGCAGTTTAAGAAGCAAGACAAAATTCAATTCTTTGTTCCAGACATAAATAAAACTCTTATTTGTCCATCTGCATAATTTCACAAATAAGCGTTTTATTTTTAAATATTTTCACCAATAAATCCACACTATACTCAACTACATCTCCCGTTCTGTATGAAATGTAATCTTATTCAGTGCCTCATTCATTTCCAACATTTCTTCTTTTGTCATTGGTTCAAGACTAGCCGTTCCCATCATTCCTATCATACGCAGTACTGTAAAACCGCCCAGCATCCTGAGCATATTATCATTGAATACCGGTCCGGTTCCACCTTCACTTTCTTCCGGCTGCGGTCTGCGGCTTAAGATGTTTCCGATCAGATTCAGGAATTTTTCTTTTCCTTCTTCCGTACTAACAATATCTTCTACCTTATCGTTCAAAGAGAAATATCCTTCTGGCTCTGTAATGTCAAACCAGTTCAGAACAGCCCCTTCTTCTTTCAGGCGATACGCTTCATTGAACTTCTCCACCTTACGGATATAACTTCCGTCTCTGCATTTGCCCGCAACAGCAACTAATATTGTTTCACCTTTATTAGGTACCTGGAAATAAAAGAAATGATCTTTACTTTCTTGTTTTTCCAGACTTTTTCCATTTACAAACAGTTCAACTTCCGGCAGCCTCAAACTCCTTCAGTATAATCTCCTGCTTTCGGATCAGATATGTGCCAGTTAAGCGCTTCACATCCATATTCACTCACACCAACCGGAAGATTCGGGAATTCCTTATGGAAATTATCAAACCACGGACCATTCATCTCAATGCTGCCGCCATACCACCCAAATATGTATGTACCTCCTGATTTTCACTCTACATTCCCTTAAAATCATATATTCCGTGATAATTTCTCATAATACCGGTCTACGTAAACAGCATAGATAATCCCTCCAATCACGTAAGCCACCGCTGTCACTGCGAATCCCATCGACAGACCGATACTCTCCTGGAACATTCCCATTACAAATGAACCGATTCCGATTCCAATATCATAAGACAACAGATAAGTTGCATTGGCAGTTCCACGCTGCGGTGCCGGAGTCGTCCCCGTCACAAATGCCTGGAACAATGGCTGCAATATTCCATATCCAAGCCCCAGAAGGAACCCTGCACTCAGAAGATGTATTGCTTTCTCCATGAAAGCGTAACTTACCATTGTCAGAAGAAGTACGATAAGGCTTATTACCACCAATCCTCTATGTTTTCCTTCATCCACCAGTTTCTGCGTTTCAATCACTTCTCCTTCTACATAAAAAGGAGGGGCAGCCCTTGAACCGTCCCCCTTCATATCACAACATTCTAGTACATATCCGGGTTTTCCGCTGCTGCGGCGGATGCTGCTTCTTTGATATCTGCAATCGCGGCTTCCGTCGTAAGAAGTGTAGATGCTACACTGACCGCATTACTCAGCGCGCTTCTCGTAACCTTTACAGGATCGATCACACCAATCTCAACCATGTCCGCATATGTTTCGGCAGCCACATCGAATCCTATGCCAGCCTCAGATTCTTTCACCTTGTTCACAATAACAGAACCTTCCAGGCCGGCATTCTCTACAATTGCACGAAGCGGTGCTTCCAAAGCCTTCTCTACGATCTGTGCACCTGTCTTCTCATCTCCATCCAAAGCAGTAATCACTTCTGCCAGATCCTTCTGCGCATGTATATATGCACATCCGCCGCCGGCAATCACTCCCTCTTCCACGGCTGCTCTTGTTGCATTCAGTGCATCTTCAAGACGATATTTTGCTTCTTTCATCTCAGTCTCTGTAGCAGCGCCAATCTTGATGACTGCCACGCCGCCGCTAAGTTTCGCCACACGTTCTACTAATTTTTCTTTATCAAGATCAGAAGTCGTCTCTGCTGCCCGTCTGCGGATACTTTCTATACGCTTTGTAATCTCTTCGCCTTTCCCCTGACCACCGATGATAACCGTATCATCTTTGGTCACTCTTACGGCTTCTGCACTTCCCAGCATATCCATAGTCACATCTTTCAACTGCATTCCCAGATCATCTAATACTGCCCGGCCGCCTGTCAGAACAGCGATATCTTCCAGCATGGCTTTCCGGTTGTCTCCATACCCCGGTGCTTTGACTGCAACAACATCCAGCGTTCCTCTTAACTTATTTACAATCAGTGTTGTAAGCGCTTCTCCTTCCACATCGTCAGCAATAATAAGCAGACGACTTCCTGCCTGCATAATCTGCTCCAATAATGGAAGAATCTCCTTAATATTAGATATCTTTTTATCCGTGATCAGGATATATGGCTTCTCCATATTCGCTGTCATCTTCTCTTTATCATTGCACATATATCCGGAGAGATAGCCTTTGTCGAACTGCATTCCTTCTACCACTTCAATCTCCGTATTCATAGTCTTGGATTCCTCAATAGTGATCACGCCATTCTCTCCGACCTTCTCCATAGCATCTGCGATCATCTGACCCACTTCATCGTTTCCTGAAGAGACGGCGGCTACTCTTGCGATATGATCTTTGCCGGTTACCGGACGACTCATTCCGATCATGGATTCCTGTACGGCATCTGCCGCTTTTTTCATTCCTCTTCTGATGACCATCGGATTCGCCCCGGCGGCAATATTCTTCATTCCTTCGCTGACCATTGCCTGTGTAAGAACCGTCGCTGTTGTCGTCCCATCTCCGGCAACATCGTTGGTCTTTGTGGCAGCTTCTTTTACAAGCTGTGCTCCCATATTCTCATAGCGGTCTTCCAACTCAATCTCCTTGGCAATTGTCACACCATCATTCGTAATCAGCGGAGCGCCATATGACTTATCCAAGACTACATTCCTGCCTTTTGGTCCCAGTGTGATCTTAACCGTATTCGCAAGTTTATTCACACCTGTCTCCATCTTTTTTCTCACATCTACATCGTAACTAATAGCCTTTGCCATAACTTTCATCCTTCTTTCTTATCTATTCTACTTTTGCTATAATGTCATCTTCAGACACGATTATGAATTCTTCCTCATCAATCTTAAGTTCTGTACCTGCATACTTGGAACAGATCACTCTATCTCCTTCTTTCACAGATGCCGGAACGGTCTTTCCATCGACATATTTCCCAGACCCTACCGCTATTACAACTGCTTCCTGTGGTTTTTCCTTCGCACTGTCAGGAAGGATAATCCCTGATCTTGTTGTCTCTTCCGCTTCTTTATGCTGCAATACTACTCTGTCTCCTAATGGTCTGATCTTCATCTTCTTCCACCTTGCCTTTTTAAAATCTTCTATCTGTAAACCAATTATCTTTTTCAATTAAATAAGGGGGCCTTGTACTTCTGGTCTTAACCGTCTGTACAATAGCCCCTGGTTTTCGGAGGACGCAGGAGTGTATCTTACACTCCTGCAGCAGGCATCCCGTAATCCGAATGCCTTAAGTAAAATATCAGCCTTCAATAGCGATGTAATTATTCTGTTCCACTCTGCGCGCTTCCTCTTTCGGCAAGCTTAATTTTAAGATTCCGTCCTCGAACTTCGCATGGACATCTTCTTCTTTTACTTTATCTCCTACGTAGAAACTTCTGCTTACGGAACCTGAGTAACGCTCTCTTCTGATATATTTTCCATCAGAATCTTTCTGATCATTGTTCACATTCTGTACTGCCTGGATACCCAGATATCCATCTTTCAATTGTACTTTGACATCTTCCTTCTTAAATCCTGGCAGATCAATATCAATCTCATATCCCTGGTCTGTCTCTTTCACATCTGTTCTCATCACATTCTGAGTGTTACTCCCGTGCATAACTCTGCTTGTTCTCGGGAATGAAAAATCCATCAAATCATCAAATAAATTCTCTCCAAAAATACTATGCATCAACATAAAACATTTCTCCTTTCATCTGTTATATTTGTACTATAACACATGTAATTAGCACTGTCAAGAGTCGAGTGCTAATTTTTTAATACTTTTTTCCAATAGATAAGTATCAATTCTTAATATCAAAAAACTGCACTATCTGAACAGTATCAAAAGACCATAGATTCCTTCCTAACCGCCAGATAGCGCAGCAAATTATAATTGTTTTTTAAGATTTCTGATCTCACGCTGTATCCTTCTGCATATACCTTGGTTATCCTTTCCTCTGGCAATAACAGTATTCAGCCTTACTTCAAGTAATTTGATTTTTGCGCTTGGATCCATACTTACACCACCTTTATGTACTATTTTATTTAGTCTTTTTTATCACAAATCAATCTTAAACCTTATTATTATAACAGAGTCAAGTGTTATTGAATTTTTTCTATACTAAGATAATCTTGTTATACTGCGCATATTGAAAGAGAATATCTCCGATACCACATCCAAAAAGATCTACCGGCTTGCACCTGCATATATCTCATTCCACATCTCTTGCTCACGGGTTTTTATATTCATATTAATTCACCAACATTTCCTTCACATAGATTTACATTTATCTTAAACCTTGTTATAATAATAAGGTCAAGCATGGCATAAAATACCTTATTTCAGGAGGTTCTTGACATATGAGCCAATACCTTAAGATTAATGAATTCGCCAAATTAAGAAATATCAATGTTAATTCCCTACGTTATTATGAAAAACTGGGAATCTTAACCCCGGCCAAGACAGACCCAAGAACCGGATATCGCTATTATCTTCCCGAACAGTTAGGGCTTCTGGATACGATTATTCTGTGTATCCATCTTGGAATTCCATTAAAAGAACTGGACACCTACACGGACAGCCAGGGCAACATGAACGAACGGAAGATTCTTGAGGATGGAAAGAGACTTCTGGAACAAAAGATTGCAGATATGCAGATTGGTCTTGAACTTACAAAGTTCAACTTAAGCACCATGGAAGTCAATAAGCACTATCACGACCAGACAGGAATCTATGAGCGCAGGATACCAGAGCGCTATCTGATCGTTGAACCATTCTGTGGAAACTGGAATGACATCATGCAAAAAGAAAAGACGGCCATACAATTATTCCATCATGCACAGGAACATGCACTGTCCCCGGTATTCCCTGCCGGAATCTTAATCCACTACGGAAAAGATAGTATTTCATACGCTTTTTACTTTCAGGTTCTTCACCCGGATAAGGATAACCGACAGATCATCCGTCTTCCAGAGTGCACTTATACCTGCATACAAGTCAAACTGACACCGGAAACAGATATTTTGGAAGTGCTGGATAAGCATTTTACTCTGGCAGAAGAAACAGATCTTCTGATTTCCAATATGATACTGGACAAACTTCACTTTGACAGCAGACATTCTGAGATACAGGTGCCTGTTCTGTCCCCACATTAAGAAAGGAGACGTACCATGATTCGAATCGCAATCGTAGAGGACGAAAAGTCTTATGTACAGACTCTGGAAAAGTATCTGAAAAAATATGAAGAAGATTATTCTGTCTCTTTCCAGATTCAAGCGTTTTATGATGGTCTTGATATTCTTACAGACTATACTGCCCAGTATGATATCATTCTTATGGACATCCAGTTAAAGCATCTGGACGGAATGAAGACTGCGGAAACGATCCGTCAACTGGACGAAGACGTGGCATTTATCTTCATAACTTCTACTGTAGAATTCGCTGTCCAGGGATATCTTGTCAATGCACTGGGCTATGTTGTAAAGCCCGTTACCTATCTCGCATTTTCACAGATACTTAAAAAGGCAATTGCTTACGTGCTCGCCAAACAGACGAAGAATTATCTTAATATTGAAGTAGACGGCGGATTCTTAAGACTGGATACCTCTAATATCTATTATATTGAAAGTCAACGACACTATATTATGGTGCACAGCGGAAAAGGAGACTTTCTTACAGCCGGACCCATGAAAAAAACAGAGACGGAACTTTCTTCTAAAGGATTCTGTAAATGTCACAACGCTTACTTAATTAATTTGCATCACGTGACCGGGATTATAAAGAATAACGTCCTTCTCTCCAACGGTCAAGAACTTCCCATAAGCCGAGCAAAGAAGAGTGTCTTCATGGATGCCCTGACCAACTATATCGGAGGTACTCAGTAATGGAAACTACAATCATCATGGATATCCCTCGTTTTTATACGGCACTGGCAGAATGGGGTGCCTGTCTGCTCTCCGTTCTCATACTACCGCCCAGAATCACTGGATGGAAACGCAGAGCCACCATCCTGGGCGCTCTCATCGTATTCATCCTATATCATGGATTTGCCGGCACATTGCCGCTCTTCTTATGGATTCCCGGCATGACCTGTGCAATTCTTCTGATGTATGGATTCCTTCTGCTAACCTGTAATGTCAACTGGAAAGATGTGGGATTCTGCTGCGCACATGCCTTTGTTCTTGCCGAATTCACCGCATCAATTCACTGGCAGGTCTATGTGTGGTGTGTCTCGTATTTTCATACGGAGAATAAGGCCATCTCCGTTGTCACTATGCTGCTCACCTATATATTGATTGATGTGATATATTACCTGATGGCACGAAAGTCCATTCCCGATGATGAACCAATGGAAATCAGTACTCGCGAACTCATAAGCTGCATTCTGATTGCTCTCAGTGCTTTTGCAATCAGCAACCTTAGTTTTATCTCGCCAAACACACCTTTTTCCGGCATATCAGGTTCTATTCTCTATATACGGACATTGGTTGATTTTGGCGGACTTGTGGTTCTCTTCTCGCTCCAGGCTCTCCGGTCAGAATTGCGGATGCAGAATGAAAACCGTGCCATGAACCTCGTGCTCCAGCATCAGTACGAACAATACCGACTCTCCATTGACAATACCGAACTCCTGCGCAAGGAATTCCATGATCTGAAGCATTATATGATTGCAATCCGTGCGGAAGAAAATCCCCAGAAAAAGGAGCAGTATCTTATGGAAATGGAGGAAGCCATTCGGACTCAGGAAGCATTTGCCAATACAAATAACAGCGTTCTGGATGTGGTGCTGACAACCAAGAGTATCTACTGTGCCCAGAACAATATCCGCTTTACCTGCATGGCAGACGGACAACTGATCTCATTTATGCATGTTAAAGATATCTGCTCCATCTTCGGGAATGCACTAGACAATGCCATTGAATGCGTATCCCAGTTCGAAGAATCCGATAAAAGGCTGATTACACTTTCCATGTATCAGAAGAACCAACTGCTGATGATCCAGTGTGAGAACTACACCGAAACCTCTCTGACTCTTCAGCCGGGGAAACTGCCCTCCACCACCAAAAAGGATGCTTTCTGCCACGGATACGGACTCAAGAGTATCCGCCAGGTTGCTGAAAAATATGGTGGGTCTATGACAATCCAGGCGAAGGATCACTGGTTTACATTAAAAGTGCTTATTCCAATAAAATAACAGATACTCCGGCATCAGACAGATGAACTTTTGTCTTTTGCCGGAGCATCTGTTTCCAGTCAGTTTCTAGCACGATTTCAGTCGCTTCTCGTATTCCTGATTCGCTTTTCGGTTGGAGAAGAAGCCCCCGATAATCTTCTTTATTCCTCTCAGGAAATGTCCATTCACCACTTCTACCATCCCATCCACCATACGCATACTCACTGCCCCTTCTGTCATCTTGGCAATTCCCCTGAATGGCATATTATAGATAAATAAGATATTCAGATCCGGCTTGCCCTTCTCTTCACTCTTTTTCTTCATAATAGCAAGACGTTTATAAATGAACCTTGCCAATCCACTTTTCGCATAATACATCTGGCAGACCGCATCATTCGGTCCCAGGTCTCCTGACCATTTCCCGTAAGGAATCGAATGACCAAGCAGAGTCTCGAATTCCTGATTCTCCACCTGCTGTACCAAGCCAGAGTAGTAAGATGGCATCTGCTCTTTCTCGTACGGATATTCGTCAGTTGTTCCTTCTACTTCTATGCTTCCCTGAAGCCGGATATCTGCCACACTGGCGCCAATCATAATCTGATAACTACCGCCTTCAACTTCCCACTGGTTAGTCTTCACATTCCAGTAACGGAAGGTCTTGTCATCGAATACAATCCTTACCTCACGACTCTCGCCTGTTTTTAAAAATACTTTGGCGAATCCTTTCAGTTCTTTGACCGGGCGGAAGACCTTGCCATCTTTCATTCCTACATATAACTGGACAACTTCTGCTCCATCATATATTCCTGTATTCGTCAAGGTACACGTCACACCCTGATTATCCACCTTAAGATCCGCGTATTCAAACTCTGTATAAGACAAACCATATCCAAACGGATACTGCACCCGCACCTGACTGGTATCATAATACCGGTACCCAACATAGATACCTTCCCGATATTCTGCATTACGTTCCATGCTTGGGAAATTACGAAATGCCGGTGTATCTTCGTAACGGATTGGATAAGTCTCATTAAGTCTTCCGGAAGGATTCACTTTTCCCGTCAGAATATCTAATATGGCACCTGCTCCTGCCTGTCCATTCAGATATCCATGAAGGATTGCTTTACAGCAGTACTGCCATGGCATCTCTACGGAAGCCCCGGCACTCAGAATGCCTACGATATTATCATTGACCTGAGCGATAGCCTCAAGAAGATCAATCTGATTCTGCGGAATCCGCATATGGTTCCTGTCCATTCCCTCTGATTCACTCAATTCATCCAGCCCAAAGAAATACAGGATAACATCCGCTGCTGCCGCCACATCCAATGCCCCCTTCTTCAAAGCCGCATCCTCTTCGCCGGTTCTTGAATATCCTCTTGCTTCTCCTACAATCTGAAGATCATAATCACCCATCTCTTTCATTTTCACGATTGTCTCGAGACTGGTTGGATTCACCATAGAAGACCCTGCTCCCTGATATCTTGGATCGAATGCAAAATCACCGATAACAGCCACCTTGCACTTTGATTTTAATGGCAGAATACATTCGTTATTCTTAAGAAGTACTGTGCTTTCCTGCGCTGCTTTTCTTGCAAGGTGATGATGGCCAAGTTCATCAAAATGCTTCGATCTTCCTTCTGCCATTTGACTTAACACCAATATCGCATCTACCAGATCATCCACACAAGTGTCCAGTTCCTCCATTGACAGTGTCCCATCTTCTATCGCCTTAAGAATCTCTCTCGCAGAATCCAATCCCGGAGCCGGCATCTCGATGTTGGACCGGCATGCAACTCCTTTTACGTGGTCATTAGATGCTCCCCAGTCTGTCACTACGATTCCGTCAAATCCCCACTCATCACGCAGGATTTCCTTCAAAAGATGCTCGTTTTCATTGGCATAGACTCCGTTTACCTCATTATAACTGGTCATAATCGCCTTCGCATTGCCTTCTTTTACTGCAATCTCGAATCCTGTCAGATAGATTTCCCGAAGCGTCCGTTCATCCAGCACAGAATTCATCGCCATACGTCGCAGTTCCTGACTGTTCACTGCAAAATGCTTTGGGCAGGCATACACACCCTTACTCTGGATTCCCCTTACATAAGAAGCCGCCATTTTCCCTGCCAGGTATGGATCCTCTGAAAAGTACTCAAAGTTCCTTCCACAGAGTGGACTTCTCTTAATATTCAGCCCTGGTCCTAAGAGTACATTGACTCCAAGTGCTCCGGCTTCTTCTCCCAATGCCTGTCCGATTTCTTCTCCTAATCCCTCATCCCAACTATTGGCAATGGCTGCCGCAGTCGGAAAACAAGTGGCCGGTACGGAGGCATTTAACCCCAGATGATCTCCTTCGCCCTCCTGCTTACGCAGACCGTGCGGTCCATCTGAGAAGAAGATGGATGGAAGGGAGAGTCGTTTGACCTCCCTCGTCTCCCATTCGGATGCCCCGCTTAGAATCGCCGCCTTCTCTTCTAACGTCATTTTATTAATGATATCTGCATGTTTCATCTCGCTCACCTATTTTTCTTTAAATATCACTTTCATGATTGGGAAAAATACCCAGAAAGATATAATACAGTTAATCAGCATCGTAACAATATCCGCAATCGTCATTCCTACACCTTTGCCCATCACATCCATAAACCATGCATAGATTGGAGCCTTGTAAAGTCCCTGGAGCGCTGCCGCACCTACAGAGATGATGACCCATGCAATAAAGTACCAGAATGCTGCTTTTCCTATGCTGCTGCTGGACTTAAATGTCACATTCCTCTGCAAGAAGAAATTAATAATCTGCGCTGCCAGAAGCGTGATCTCCACAGCCAGGAAATATGCCAGTCCGCCGCCACCGCCGGAAGACATAGAACCTGCCGCATAATCGAACACATAGTAAACACTGCCATCCAGGTTATGTCCTACCGGAAGAATCTGGAAATTCATTTCAACAAGACTGGTGAATCCAAATATATATTTAATCAGAGGCATCATGATCATCTGTAAGATTGTCACGCCATTACTGATGATAAAAAATACAATAAACTGTGCAACAGCCGGATGCTTTTCCTGAAACCGGGTCCAGGCATTCGCTGTATTCTTAATCTCTGCCTTACTTGCCATCTTTTTATCCTCCATCTATTTCTTCGTTTTTGCAGGTCTTAACAGTCTGCGAATCCACAGCGTGAATCCGATCACTGCCAGAATATCAATGACTGCCAGAAGCGGAATCCACCACTTAAAGTTGTCTACGATTGCCGGCTTCTCAATCGGTGTGGCTGCCATCTCATTATAAGATGCATTCTCATATGCTGCATTCAGCCACATATATAATACATTCTTTGACGCTCTTCTAAGCGCCTGCTTGAAACTGTTAGACTCTGTCTCATACTGGAATGTTCCGTCATTAAGCCATCCGTCCATCCAGAGGTCGCCGCCGGCACGCAGTGCCTGATCCATGTTCATATAGATATGGTGGTCACTGTAATCTGTCAGGAAAGTTCCATGATATCCCCATTCCTCACGTGCAAGATCCATCAGTGCTTCGCTTCCGCCTGCCCATACTGCGCCAACTCTGTTATAAGCTGTCATCATACCAGTCGCTCCGCCATCCTGAATGATCATCTTGAATGGCTTCAGGTAGATTTCTCTTAATGCCTGTTCTGTCAGCCATGTGTATAGCCCGTCTCTGAGTGTCTCCTGGTCATATACCGCATAGTGCTTCACATATACGTAGATTCCGGCATCCAGTGATCCTTCCACTGTCTTAGAGCCCATCACACCGGTAAGGTAACTATCCTCTGAATAATATTCGTAATTTCTTCCGCCGAATACAGAACGATGCAGGTTAAGTCCTGGTGCATACCATCCCGAGTATCCGTAATCTCCTGCCTCTGTTGCAAGCGCCACACCGAAGTCATAAGCCAACTGCTTATTCCATGTCTGAGCAAGTACTGTTGCATTCGGAAAACCAACTCCTGCTACCGGTTGGTTAAAACTTCCGATCTGTGCAGGTCCGTCTACTTCTTTGGTAAGTTTCTTGCCTACAGACTCTACCTTATCCGTCTTTACATAGCCATGCAGTACAAGATTCGTCATCTCATCTACAGTTAACTGATCCAACACATCTTCCCACTGCTCATCATCATAATCCGCACCAAGTTTCAATCCCAATTCTGTCACTTTATCATCTTCATAAAGTATTAATTCATTCTTTGCGCCTGTCACAATCTCTTCATCCTCAGGATCTGCCCAGGCATCTGCCATCTCCTTTGTGTAGAGATTAAGTTCTTTGATGTTATCTGTCATCTCTCTTGCAGCCTTTACCTCTGCCGGGAAAGTACCTGCAAAGTCTGCACGTGTCAGGTATGTAATATCTGCACCAGAATCACTTCCGTCTAAAGATACTCCATCTGCCGCATCCTCACCGGTAAACTGATTCTCTACCGTGCTTCCTGTTACACTGTCTTCCGCATACCGGATATCTTCTGTTACCTGATATTCCGTTACTGCATCCTTCATATCAGCCACTTCGTGTGCATTAGACATTACTTTTATTTCATATGTACCGTTCTCCAACTCATATCCACTGAATCCATTCCCATTAGCATCATAACAGTCATAGGACGCCATATCTTCTGCATCAAAACTAAGTACCAGTTCTTCACTCTCGCCCGGCTCTAACATCTTAGTCTTCTCAAATGCCGCCAGATTAGAAGAAGATTTTTCAATTCCCCCTTTGGTATACGGAGGCGTATAGTATAATTCTACAACATCTTTTCCTGCCGTCTCTCCAACGTTCGTTACCCGTACGGTCACACTGATCCTAGAGTCTTTCTCAAGTGCCTCTCCTGCCTTTGGTACAGTATCTACAATCTCCCACTCAAAATCTGTATAAGATAATCCATATCCAAATGGATACTGTACGACTCCTTCATATCCATTTCCATATTCGTTGGATACATTCTCCCAATATCCTTCGGTGTCTGCTGTCTCATACCATTTGTACCCTACATAGATTCCTTCGGTATAATCCAGGTAAGCCACACCGTCATACAACGGACCGGTTCCTACATTTCCATTGGTCGTCTCGCCGTCTGCCGGATATAATCCGTCACCGTTCGTATACAACACAACTCCTGTCTCCCCGGAATTGGCATAGGTTGAAGAAGTCGTAAGATTATAGGCATAAGTATCTGTTGTCTTACCGGAAGGATTGATTTCACCTTTTAACACCTTAGGGACCGCAGTTGCAGCCTTGCTTCCTGTACCACCCACCAGCATACATGCATCAATTCCTGCTATGCGGTCAACACCTGCAAGTGACATTGCATTCGGTGAATTAACTACAACAATTACTTTATCAAAGTTCTCTCCTGCATATGTCAGAAGTTCTTCTTCCTCTGTACTCAGATCCAGATAGGTACGAGATTCATCTTCTATAATCTCTCCATCCTTCTCTGTCATCTTGTACTGTACTTTCGGACAGTCGCTGCTCTCTCCTGCGAATCTTCCGATAACTACCAGCGCTGTATCTGAATATTCCTTTGCATTCTCAAGTAATTCTTCAGAATAGTATGCTGTATTAGAAACAGAAGGCTCATACAATCTACAGGATTCGGATGCCCAACTATTCAAAGTGCCAACAGTATTAGAGGCATACGGTCTCTCATCCTGGAATTCCTGATACATCTTCGTTAATTCTGTATTGTAACTGATTCCCTGTTCTTTCAATGCTGCCAACAGGTCTGTCTCCAGTTCTGCCACACGTCCGGACCCAGATCCGCCCTGTACCCACTGGGTAGAAGACCATCCGAATACATTGACTTTATCCGTGTCTTCAGCCAGAGGAAGCACGTCATCCTCATTCTTAAGGAGAATGATTCCTTCTCCCTCTATCTGTTCTGCAACTTCTTCGCTGTGTGCGATTGCTTTTTCTGTGTTCTCTTCACTCTGTTCTACTCTTGTTCCAATTACCCATTGGTTAATCATATCTGCTTTTGCGATTGCCACGACGTTCACTACAAGCAGCGCAATGATTAGAATTGCAATGATCGGAAAGCAGATGATTCGTGATATTCTCTTGGATTTCATCGTTGTTTCTCCCTCGCCTTATTGTATTTTAAGCGGCCCGCTTTCTATGGTTCACACTTTATCATACTTTGAAATCGAGTGGGAGTTTTTTGCACGACTTGCAGTCTGAAATGCACAACTGGTAATCTGGGAATATGAAAGGAATGTGAATTGAATGTAGAAAAGTAGATTGTTGAAAAGTGTACGGCAAAACAGAAGACGATGGCTGGATCTAAGATAACGTTTCGGAAAATTTGACCTCAAAGTCAATATTGACTTAAAACAAGTCAAATATCTCTCTAGTTTAGGCTGCTTGAACGCGGTATTATAATACACGTAAACGGGATAACAAATCATTTAATAAATATGAAAAGGAGCGTTTAATTATGGCAACAGCAGTATTAAGAACCAACGTATATCGCAATGCAAACAAAAAGGAATTCCTTTGGAATAAGTTCATGAATCTATCCAAAGTAGAAAGAGCAAGTATCATCTGCGGATTACTCTCCATGAACGGTTCAGCCAACGTGTACCCACTTTACAAAGCATTGACAGAGTAATACGGGTACAAGCGATGGATGAAAATAATGGTCAAAGGATAAAAGAGTTCAAAAATCAGACATGTATCCTGCCTAAAAAGGAGCAATTCTATGAGCATAGCCTATTACGAATTAATCAAGGAAATCGGCAGTTCCGGTATCATTCTCTTCTATCACATCTCTCCAAAAAGCACATGCAACAATAATATTTCTCAGTGCCACCGTTTATTAATCAGACTGTAGGGTATACTAAGAACCTATTGGTGGGTATGCTGCTGCTTATTTCTTCCCGGGTGAAAAGTTGACAGATCTG
>CAMBRQ010000050.1 GCA_945870325.1 uncultured Dorea sp.
AAAGATGGAGTCTGGAAGCCTTATAAAATAAGGGCTGAAGATTCCGAGAAGATATGAAGTAAGAAAGGAGGATTGATTATATGGGATGTCTAGGTAATATTTTATGGTTCATCTTTGGAGGCTTCATAAGCGGTCTTAGTTGGGCGCTTGCCGGCTGCCTATGGTGTATCACTATCATTGGTATTCCTGTGGGAATGCAATGTTTTAAGTTTGCAGCCTTAAGTTTCTTTCCATTTGGAAAAGAGGTTACTTATGGCGGCGGTGCAGGTTCCCTCCTGCTAAATGTGATCTGGCTGGTTGTCTCCGGATTCTGGCTCGCTGTTGAATCAGCGACTATCGGAGTTCTACTTTGCATCACAATTGTTGGCATCCCCTTTGGTCTGCAGCAATTCAAACTTGCCAAACTGGCATTGATGCCATTTGGCACAACCGTGCGTTAACTTATTGTGAATTTATTACATCAGGTATACTTCGGAGTACCTGATAAAAAAGGAGAAATCATTATGGAAAGACAACAATATGTATGCCCGAAATGTGGAAACACTCATTATGAAAGCGATCAATTCCAAGCAACCGGAGGCAATTTTGCAAAAGTCTTTGATGTACAGAACAAAAAATTTACTACTGTATCTTGTACACGCTGTGGTTATACAGAATTATATAAACGAGCGAATTCTGATGCTTGGGATATTATTGATTTCCTTATCAATTAACTCGGCTTATATCAATTAGGGACACCACCATTTTAATTGGGGACAGGGCAAATCCAAAAAGGGACACCTCTATTTTAATTGGGGACGGGGGTTTTTTCAATTTCCCCCGTCCCCTCCCTGTAATATGGGCAGTGCTGTTTTAGACATTGCTGATTCTCTCTTGAAAAATCACACTCTATTTTTTCCGGAAGTTCTAATTCTATCCCCATATTTTCTTTTGTGAATTCTACCGCTTTTATTACTGCTGTGAATGAATCTCTTTTGCAGCACCTCGGTCCGCCAAGATCCGCTATGGCTCCAAGTGCCTGAGATGTCATTCGATTCGACAAGCGCCAAGATTTCCCCGTAAGCGGTGTTGCCTTAGTAATAATACTTATGAATATCCCTGTACTGACTGCTGCTCCGCAGCATCCCCAGATACCACAGGCGCCGCCAGGGTATTCACTTCCTCTTGCCCGCATCTCTTCTAAATCTTTCACAAATGCCTCATGACTACCTTCCCCTTGATAACCACCACAATTCTTATATGCCGTAAGCAATACAGCACCTACCATAACATGATGCTCCGGTCCGTGCATATAGATATACGGATCCTCCATCAATTCCTGCATAATAGCAATCGGATTCTTGGATTCACTCTTTCTGCACCCATCCATAATTACCTGAATTCCCTGTCTGGCATGGCATTCATCACATATGTAATGTCCATCTTCACAACTGGAATAACTCTCCAATCTCCTATGGCACATCACACATTCCATTTTCCGCACTTTCCCAAAATACACAAGCGGCTTGCCGCATATCAGGCACGCGCCTTCTCCTCTCATTATTTCATACCTCCATAGTCTCCATCATTAATCTAAAAAGGGACACCACTATTTTAATTAGGGACAGGGCAAATCCAAAAAGGGACACCACCATCTCAATCGGGGACGGGGGTTTTTTCAATTTCCCCCGTCCCCATTAAAGGCGGACGCCGTCCTTAACTACTGCTTTCAGATTCAATTCCCCGTCAAGCAGCACAACATTCCCTTTCTTTCCCGGTGTAATCGAGCCATACTTCTCATATTCGCCCAAACTCTTTGCCGGGTGTTTGGTTGCGCAGGCAACTGCTGTCTCAAGTGGGATTCCCATCTTCTTCACTACGGTTCTCATGCAATCCAGCAGATTGGTTGCAGATCCTGCCAATGCTCCATTGGATACCAGTGTAGCGCGATTGCCTACCACGTTTACATCCAGGCCGCCTAACGTATATTGACCGTCTGGCATTCCGGTTGCGCGCATGCTGTCACTGATTAAGATCATTCTGTCTGCGCCAAGCATCTTGAAGGTTGCACGCACTACGGATGGATGAATGTGTACGCCATCACAGATTAATTCTGCATTCACATGTGCATTGTCAGATACAGCACCTACAACACCCGGCTCGCGATGGGTAAATGCCGGCATAGCATTGTACAGATGCACCGCATGATTCGCCCCTGCCGCAAATGCTTCCATTGCTGTATCGTAATCTGAATTCGTGTGCGCAAGAGATATATTCACTTTATCCTTCATCTTCTGGATGAATTCTACTGCATTTTCACTGTGCTCCGGAGCAACACCGACGAATTTGACCAAACCTTCGGATGCATCTAAGAAACGCTGGCAGATGGACGCATCACAGGTAATAATGTTTCTCTCATCCTGTGCGCCTTTCTTCTTCTCGCTGATAAATGGTCCCTCCATGTTAACGCCGATCAAATCTGCCTTTTTTGCTGCTGCCGCTGCTTCTTCCGCTGCCGCGTCTTTTTTGTACTCAGCAGCCACCGACAGAATTCTCTCCAGTTCTTCTACCGGAAGAGTCATCGTTGCCGGAGAGATAGCAGTTACTCCTATGGACGCCTCATATTTTGCGATCTCTGCAATCGCTTCTTTGGTCCCGTCACAGAAATCATACCCCTTACATCCATGGAAATGAAGATCAATCAGACCAGGGATTGCATAACATCCTTCCCCATCAATCACCTCTTCATCTTCCAGTTTCTCCCTGGCTTCTTCTTGCTCCACAAAGATTCCACCTCTAATGGCGATCTCGCCATCCACAAAAGTCTCATCTTCTGTGTAAACTTTTACATTCTTGATAATCATATCATACCCTCCTTACAGCAGATCTCCTGCTTATTTTCTTTTTCATTCTTTATTATCTCAAGATTTCTTCACTATCTACAGACTTCTCTGCCACCGCAAAACTTTTTGCTCAGCACTATCTTCCTTCAGCAAGCCACAAATCTACCCCTATTCAAAAACTTCCCTGCGCTTCTTGCTGCCTTCTTCCAATGCCCTGAGCGTATTATCATGCAGAATCTCTTTGGCAAATTTGTCCTGGTCAACATAATAAGAATATATAATATCCAGCATTACCAGCACCGGGAACTGCGGCGAGATAACATTGCCATGATTCAGATGCCGAAGAGACGGCAACAGCACCACTTCGTCACAGAATTCATCGAATATTCCCTTGTTCTTCGCCGTCAAAAGTACCGTCTTCGCACCTCGCTTATGTGCTTCATTCAGAAGATACAGCACATCCTCCTTCTCGCCACTGATACTGATTCCGAACACCAGGCTTCGCCTGTCCTGGAACACCGCCTGCATCCTCATTAAGTCCGTATCCTGGATAGAATCGATATCCACACCGATTCTCATGAATCGAAGTTCCATCTCTCTTGCCGTAAGACCAGAACTTCCTTTACCGCACACGAACACTCGCTCTACCCCATTCAGATATCTGCCGATTCTGGCAATCTGAGCCTCATCTACAAGGTTATAAGTCTTGTTCAGCAATTCCTGATAGGCATTCAGAACCATTCTGGTATTACCGGTCATAGACTCCTGCTTCTCTACAAACGTCTCTTCATACTGATATACGAACTCCCGGTATCCCCTGTACCCACATTTTTTCGCAAAACGCGACAAAGACGCTTCTGATACATATAATCTCTCCGCAATTGCTTTCGCAGAGAAATCCACCTTCTTACGGTTCTGTATGAAAAAATCCGCAATATTCTTCTCTACATTGGTAAAATTATCATAGTTCGATTCAATCATCGGAACCACAGATTTTACATAATATTCCATCTTTTATTCCTCATGGCACTGCATAAAATGGTAGAACGCTCCCAGCATTCCTGCATCATTGCGATGCTTTGCGAATGCAATCCTTGTATGCGCAGCAATACTTGGAACCAGATTCCTTCCCACTGCATCCTCAATCCGGCTTCTTAAGTACTCCTCCTGCGCCATAATTCCTCCGCCAAGCACGACAACCTCCGGATTGATCACATAACAGATATTGGCAATCCCCTGTCCCAGTACATCCACCATCTCATCAATCGCTCTGATACACAGTTCGTCACCCTTCTTCGCCTCTTCGAAGATACGATACCCATTCCATGCCTGATCCGACTCATTCTTCCACTCCGCAACTTTTCTTGTAAGAATACTTGCCGCCCCCAAAGTCTGGAAATCACTGCCCGCCATGTGCATATAGCCGATTTCACAGGCACTGTTGCTGAACCCGTGGAATACTTCTCCATCCATCACAATACAGCCGCCAATGCCAGTCCCAATCGTCAGCATCAGCGCAACCTGACTCCCTTTAGATGCTCCGGTCATATATTCCGCAAGACCCGCACAGTTCACATCATTCTCTACCTCGCAGGGAACTCCAAACCGCCGTTCCATCGTCGCTTTAAACTGAGTTCCTGTATACTGCGGTATCAGAGGTGCCGAATGGAAGATCTCCCCTTTCTTAGTATCTACCATACCAGCCGTAGAGATACAGATTCCACGGATTGTTTCTGACTTGGCAAATTCTTCCACAATTCCAACTACTTTCGCAAGAATCGATGGACCTCCTTTGTAGGCTTCCGTCCGCATCTCATTACGGCAGATAATCTCTCCGCCCTCATTCAGAAGTCCATACTTAATCGCCGTTCCGCCTATATCAATACATACATATTTTTTCATCATTACTGCTCTGCCTCCTCCAGCATCATAAGGAACTTTCTTGCCTGTTCCATATCATCTGTCTCTTCGAGTACAGGCATCCTCCCTTCATTATAATATATTCCAATATTTTCCGCAATCTCACTTCCAAGCAGGTTCAGTGCCTCCATGTTATAATGCACATTATCCTGAAGATATCCCTTCTTAGGGAACCCTGAAGCCATCTTGCTTACAAGGATCAGATTCTTTTCCTCTTCACACGCTCTTTCCTGGGCGGCGCCAATCCGTCTGATCCGCGCAAGATTCTCTTCATCCGGAAGCCAGTGTCCTGTACGGCTTACAAACACCTCCCGTATCCCACACTTTTCTTCCAATGACCGTCCGATCTCAATCAGTTTTTCTTTATAATACACGGGATCCGTTCCATATTTCCCGTCACTTTCTCCCTGAATCCATATAGCAACTCTTCTGCCAATGGGATATTTTTTCTCTATATGTTCCTGTGCATGAATGAATTTCCCCTGTGCCGCCTCAAGATAACGGTTTGTGTCATGCAGCCAGTTTTTAATCCTGCTTCCATCTACCGCACAATGTATCACACATACATCCTCCTGCATGTTTTCATAATATCGATTCGCAAAAGCCGGGGCAATCGTCCCTCTTCCCTCGGATAACTGCAAGGTATATCCCATAGGAATCAATGCATTTCCCGTAAAATTCTCTACATACTCCCATGCATGTTCTCCTGGGCGCACACTTTCTTCTGGATTGCCGCATCCTTTTGCATTACTCTGTCCGATCAGTAATACCAGATCCATTTTACCACCTCTGTCTATGCATAAAAATATAGCACGAAGAGGCAAAAGCGGAACCCCTTCCGTTTTGCCTCCCCGCCGGGTATTATATACGTACTTTGAAAATCGCTTTTTTAATCTTCTCGGAACCGTTCACTGCAACTGCCGTACGGTGTCCGTCACTTGGATAGCAGATCAGGAAATCACCATCTCTTAATATCACAGAACTATTCTTCTCTCCATCCATCGGAAGGAAATCATCCTTTGGGACGAACTCTTTCACGTCCATATTCTGGATAAAGTTCAGATCAATCTGCTCTGTGCCATGAAGCATCAAATGCACATCCAGATAGTTCTTATGTGCTTCCCAGAAACGCTCTTCTGCCGCCACTGTCTCATATTCTACAATGTTGACGAACAATCTGTCCCCATCAATCTCGTGGCTTCCTTTTTCATAGCCTGCCAGGTCATGCTCCTTCGCATACTCGAAACATTCTTTTACCTGTTCCTCAAGGAATGGATACTCCTCAAGATTCTGCACATTTCCGAATATCATATTCTTCTCTCCTTTCGAATTCAACTAATTAAGAATCCGATTAATTCTTGTAAACAGTTGTGTTTGGAGCCGGTACGGATGTATCTCCTTTTACCTTTCTCCAGATCAGACTCGCCGGGATACCTACCACTAGTGATACTGCAATGGAGATGATAGAGTATGACCAGATAGAAACTGCTCCTGCCGGTGCAAAGTACTTAATTCCAACCATTACTACAGATGCTGCGATGAATGCCAGTGTTGCGCCGAATGTGTTGGCAACCTTTGTAAACGCTCCCAGGATAAATGTTCCGATCAGGATACCAAGTACCAATCCCATGAATCCGTTGAACCATTCATATGCAGATTTTACTCCGCCATTTGCCAGTACCATAGATACAACGATAGAGAAGATACCTACGATCAGAGATACATACTGTCCAATCTTTGTCTGTTTCTCAAAACTTAATTCCTTCTTCGTCAGACGAGCCTGGATATCCAGCGTCCAGCTTGCTGCTACAGAGTTCAGTCCTGTAGACAGTGTAGACTGAGATGCCGCGTAGATGGCTGCCAGAAGAAGTCCTGTAATACCTACCGGAAGTTCGAATGCAATGTAGGATGCGAAGATCTGATCCTGCGCTGCTGCCGGCGGAAGTGCATTCTGCTGATAGAATACATATAATCCAGTACCGATCAAGTAGAATACAGTTGCGATAAAGATAGATAATGCTCCGTTTGTCAGCATCATCTTATTCAGTTTTTTCGTATCAGTTGTTGTTGTAAAACGCTGTACAATATCCTGACTTGATACATAAGATCCCATCGTATTGAAGCCAGCACCTACGATCATGATGAATACGCTGTCTTTTAAAATGTTAATGTCAAAGATTGGCTGGTCGGTTGCCAGGAACTTATGTCCTTCTGTAAGTGCGTTAAATACTGCACCTGCTCCTCCGTCAATGTGTGCAAACAGGAAGATTAACGCGAATGTTACACCGATTAATAATACGGAACCCTGGATAAAGTCTGTCCAAAGTACGGATTTAAGTCCGCCAGTGTAAGAATAGATGATCGCAATCACACCCATGATGATAATCAGTACATTTACACTGATTCCAGTCAGGCTTCCAAGTACCATACATGGCAGATACATAATGATAGACATACGTCCTACCTGGTAGATGATGAACATAACAGCGCCCAATACACGAAGCCCTTTGCTTCCGAATCTCAGTTCCAGATAGTGATATGCGGTATCAATATCCAGCTTACTATAGATTGGAAGGAAGAACTTGATCGTCAGCGGAATTGCCAGGAGCATACCCAACTGAGCGAACCACATGATCCATGTTCCTGCATAAGAGTTACCTGCTAATGACAGGAAGGATATTGGACTTAATAAAGTTGCAAAGATAGATACGGAAGTTACCCACCACGGTACAGTTCCGTCTCCCTTAAAATACTCTTTTCCCTTCATCTCTTTCTTCGCGAAATGAAGCCCGGCAAACAATACTGCTGCCAGATATACAATTAAGATTACTAAATCAATTACTGTAAAGCCTTGCATCTTCTCTCCTCCTATAATTCTCATTCGTTCTGTCTTCTATGCAAGATATGCTGCCTTTGCATCACGGATCATCTTCGCTGCTTCTTCTACGATTGCCATATCACTATCGATCAGGGATGGCAATGGCTCTCTTACTCCGCCGAGTTCCAGACCTTCGTTGATCTTAAGAATTGCCTTGATCACTCCGTACATGTTGCCGTGAGCAGAACACATCTTGTAGATGATTGCATCTGCTGCATACTGGATTTCTCTTGCCTTACCAAGTTCTCCAGCCTTCACATACTCATCCATCTTAAGGAATAACTCCGGCATAACACCGTATGTTCCGCCGATTGCCCCCTCTGCTCCGATTACGCGTCCGCTAATGAACTGCTCGTCCGGTCCATTGAAGATCACATAGTCTTCTCCTGCTGCCTGCTTGAACATCTGAATATCCTGTACCGGCATAGAAGAGTTCTTTACACCGATGACTCTTGGATTCTTTCTCATCTCTGCAAATAAGTTCATAGTAAGCGCAACACCTGCAAGCTGTGGGATATTGTAGATTACGAAATCTGTATTCGGTGCTGCAGAACTGATGTCATTCCAGTACTGTGCAATCGCATATTCCGGCAGTCGGAAATAGATCGGAGGAATTGCCGCAATCGCATCTACGCCAAGGCTCTCTGCATGTCTTGCAAGTTCCATACTGTCTTTTGTATTGTTGCATGCAACGTGAGCGATAACCGTAAGTTTTCCTTCTGCTGCTTTCATTACGTTCTCCAGAACGATCTTCTTATCTTCTACGCTCTGATAAATACATTCTCCGGAAGAGCCATTTACATAAACTCCTTTTACACCTTTTTCAACGAAATATTTCGTTAAAGCCTGTACGCCCTCTGGGCTGATGTTTCCTGCCTCATCATAGCATGCGTAAAATGCCGGGATCACGCCTTTGTACTTGTCCAAGTTTCTCATAATTCTTCTCTCCTTCTCTTGTTTGAATCATTGATTCTTTCCTGAATCTTTAGATTGTCGGGTTGCTTTATGCCTTAAAATATTATGTTCTTACTTTGCCTTCATCCGCTTTTAGCTCTGTTCCTCTTAGCCCAGGGCTTCTGCAAATGCCTTCGTGATCAGTTGCGGTCTGGTAATAATCGAACCTACTACTACGCTAAATGCGCCAAGTTCAATCACTCTCTTAGCCTTTTCCGGGGTATTGATGTTACCCTCTGCGATGACTCTGTTCTTCACCTGTGCAGTGATCTTTCTTAATATCTCAAAATCATTCGCCTCAATCTTGTCGCCTTTGCTCTGCTCAGTGTAACCAACCATCGTTGTTCCGATAAAATCAAATCCCAACTCATCTGCATGGATTGCCTCTTCTACAGTAGAGCAATCTGCCATTAGAAGCTGATCCGGATACTTCTCCTTAATCTGGGCGAAGAATTCATCCAATGTTACATTGCCTGGACGAAGTGCGCCAGTCGCATCCACTGCGATGATCTCTGGTTTTACTTCCATCAATTCATCAATTTCTTTCATCGTCGGCGTAATGTAGACTTTGCTATCGTCATAATCTCTCTTGACGATGCCGATGATCGGAAGATCTACCTGAGACTGGATCTCCTTAATATCCTCCTTCGTATTAGCACGGATACCAACGGCTCCCCCTTCTTTTGCTGCAAGCGCCATTCTTCCCATTATGAAAGAAGAATGCAGCGGCTCATGCGGCAAAGCCTGACAGGATACTACTAATTTGCCCTTTAACTGTTCCACGTTCGCTTTCATCTCTCTGCTCCCTCCTTGTCGTTTCTCGTTTCTGGCATTCAGTATATCTGTGGAAGAATTTATTTTCAATACCATATTCATGTTCTGAAAGTTCTTTCAAACTTTTCAAAACGTCCTTGATTCATGCACAATTTTTTATTATTTTTTTAGTCAATTTGCACAAATCGAGGTTACTTCTTTCCATCTTTGAAAGTAACTTCAATCCATCTCATTCCACTTGAAAACTATGATTTCATCGCTATACTGAACAGTAGAATCACTGTTATCTATTATCTTAAGAAAGGGAAAAAATTATGATTATTTACAGAGCAAAAGACTATCAGGACATGAGCCGCAAGGCTGCTAACATTATCTCCGCACAGGTAATTATGAAACCAAACTGTACCTTGGGACTTGCAACAGGCTCTACCCCAGTCGGAACCTACCAGCAGTTAATTGAATGGTATAAGAAAGGAGACCTGGACTTCTCGCAGGTAAGCAGTATCAACCTGGACGAGTACAAAGGATTATCCCCGGAAAATGATCAGAGTTATCGTTATTTTATGAATACGAATCTCTTCAATCATATTAATATAGATAAGACTCGCACTTTCGTTCCAAATGGACTTGAAGCAGATTCCCAAAAAGCGTGTAACGACTACAATCATATTATCACCGCTTCTGGCGGCATTGATCTGCAGCTTCTTGGTCTGGGACACAACGGACATATCGGCTTTAATGAGCCAGGAGAAGCATTCGAGCGCGAGACACACTGTGTAGACTTAACGGAAAGTACAATCGAAGCGAATAAGAGATTCTTTGAGTCAGAAGAAGATGTGCCAAGACAGGCTTATACAATGGGAATTAAGAATATTATGCAGGCACGGAAGATCCTCGTAGTAGTAAGCGGGGCTGATAAGGCTGAGATCCTTGAAAAAGTACTGAAAGGACCTATTACTCCGGCAGTTCCGGCTTCTATCCTGCAGTTGCATAATGATGTGACTATTGTGGCAGATGAAGCGGCATTAGGGAGAATTTAGGGAGAAAATTGTTGCTTGAATGTGGCTGGCGGGGTCAGGGGCGTAGCATGAGTCTTAGAAACTGTTAGCATAAAAATGGCCGGAAACTGGCATGAGAATTTGATCTCAAATCAAATTCTCATGAGCATCTGAGGCGAGAAGATATCAAATCTTCTCGTCGAATATGCTCGGTTGCCAATTTCCAGCCAGTTTTATGGTTATAGTTTCTTAACGAAATGCTCCGGTTCTAACCCCGCCAGCCACATTCCACGATACCGTCCACTTCCAACACCCTTTATTTCTTACTGAAAATTCTCCCTTTTCTCTTCCTCCGATTATACACGATCAGCACGATCGCCACCACAACCAGAATGCCAGAGAGCATCTGCGATACCGGAATTCCCAGACCCGGCAGCAATAACTGATCTGTCCTGATTCCTTCAATCCAGAATCTTCCAAGCCCATATCCCAGCAAATACACCAGGAATACCTCGCCATCGAACTTCTTATGCTTCCGGTACAACAACATAATAATCAATACCATCAGGCACCACAGTGATTCATAGAGGAATGTCGGATGTGCCTGGATATAAGACACACCGTCTACCGTCTCCATATGATCACGCATCAGTCCTGAGATATCGGAGCCTCTGACCGCATCTACCGGGAGCCTCATAGCCAATAGATTATCCGTATACTCGCCGAATACTTCCCGGTTAAAGAAGTTGCCCCAACGTCCGATCATCTGACCTGCCACAAGTCCAAGCCCCGCAGTGTCAAATATTAACGGAGCCGACATCTTCTTGACCTTTGCAAATATAATTACCGTAATAATTGCAGCGATGATGCCTCCATAAATCGCCAGTCCTCCCTGCCGTATTTTCAGGATACTGATGAGATCATCCTTATACATATCCCAGGAGAAGATCACATAATAGATTCTGGCTCCAATAATTGAGAATATGACCGCATAAATCGCAAGATCATAGTAATCCTCCGGGTTCTGTCCGCTTCTTTTCGCCTCTGCCGCTGCGATGAAGATACCAACCAGAATCCCTAAACCTATAATAATGCCATAATACGCAATATCAAAGCCAAATACCGTAATATGATCACCTACCGACTTCAGATGTATCCCAATATTGGGAAAATCTATCGTTTTGTGCATGATTATCGTCTTCCTTCCTATACGTTAAAGCGGAATAGCATAATATCCCCATCTTTTACAACGTATTCCTTGCCTTCCAATCTGATCAAGCCTTTTTCCTTCGCTGCATTATGGCTGCCGCACGCAATCAGATCATCATAAGATACAACCTCCGCACGAATGAAGCCACGCTCGAAATCAGAGTGAATCTTTCCTGCCGCCTGTGGCGCTTTGGTTCCATTGGTGATGGTCCATGCACGTACCTCCGGCTCTCCGGCCGTCAGATAACTGATCAATCCTAGCAGTCTGTAACTTGCCTTAATCAATTTCTCAAGACCAGACTCAGATAATCCCAGATCTTCTAAGAACATCTTCTTCTCATCATCATCCAGCTCTGCAATCTCCTGTTCAATCTGCGCACATACAACGAAGACTTCGCTTAATTCTTCTTTGGCATACTCGCGAACTGCCTGTACACCCACATTGGACACACCGTCATCTGCCAGATCATCCTCTGCTACATTCGCCGCATAGATTACAGGCTTATAAGTCAGTAGATTATAGCCTTTCAGCCATGCCTCTTCATCCTCATCATCGGCTCCTTCGAATGTCTTCGCGAGTTTTCCTTCCTCCAGATGCGCTTTAATCTTCTCCAAAAGTGCCAGTTCTTTTGCAGCGGTCTTGTCATTTCTTGCTACTTTCGTAGTCTTGGCAATCCTACGCTCTAGTATCTCCAGATCCGAGAAGATCAATTCCAGATTAATTGTCTCAATATCACGAAGCGGATTAATACTGCCATCTACGTGGACAATATTACTGTCCTCAAAGCATCTTACTACATGGACAATCGCGTCCACCTCACGGATATTGGCAAGAAACTGATTGCCAAGTCCCTCTCCTTTTGACGCTCCTTTTACCAGTCCGGCGATATCTACGAATTCAATCGCCGCCGGAATAATCTTCTTCGTATGATACATCTCTCCCAGCACATTCAATCTTTCATCCGGTACGGTTACAACTCCCACATTCGGGTCAATCGTACAGAATGGATAGTTAGCTGATTCTGCCCCTGCTTTGGTCAACGAATTGAATAATGTACTTTTTCCTACATTGGGTAATCCCACGATTCCTAATTTCATAATTGTTTATACCTATCCGAAAAGCCTTGATTTATAAGGCTTTT
>CAMBRQ010000051.1 GCA_945870325.1 uncultured Dorea sp.
TGACCGAATCTCTGGTGTGCATGTTGTCAGGATTGGAAATCCCGATGTATAATTTGTTGCAGCGCATTTTTGCTGCCAGTATATATTCCATATGTTTTAAATGTAACACTTGAAATCTTCCGTTAATTACTCCAGTCTCTATCATATGTTTCTCTCCCTCATTGATTATACTCTTTCGAACGTATATTTAGTATACTCTGAAGTACGGTAAGAATGCAAGGACTTCCCATTTTCAGATTCAGCCAAGACAAGATAAAACCTCAAGATATCGTTACAACAGTAAGTCTATCTTGAGGTTTTTGAGATCTTCATTCTCTTTCTCTTACTTCAGCAATGCCAGAAGTTCTTCCTTTGGCTTTGCTCCCATATCTCTTTTTACCATCTGTCCATCCTTGAACACCAGAAATGTCGGAATTGACATTACCCGATACTCTCTTGCCAGATCTGGATTCGCATCGACATCCACTTTACAGATCTTCGCATCTGTAACTTCTTCTCCCAATTCCTCTACGATTGGTCCTACCATCTGGCACGGTCCGCACCATGTTGCCCAGAAATCCACCAACACTGGCACCTTAGATTCTAATACTTCTTCTTTGAAATTATCACTGGTTAAATGAATCACTGACATAATGATTACCTCTCTTTTTATGATTTGTATTTTTCTGCCATCCAATATCTGACAGTTTGTTTTCTACACAAAATAGTATAACCCATTTTCGGCAATAATACCATCTATATTCATCATTTGCTCTCATCTGACAGCTTCTTTTTTAAAAAGCGGCGACGATATTTCAAATCCGCATAATCTGTTATTTTCTTCAGATATACACTGTCTGCCAGGCCTCCTGCGACTCCGACAATCGGAATTCCCTGAAGAAACTTCATATAAAGAAGTCTCAATGATACCTGTCCCATGTTCAAAGACCATTTCAAAAGCCTTCACGAAAGCAGCGTGCAGTGTATCTTCCAATTTGTCCGGGATCTTATCCGAAAGCTTTTGCTTAAGGACAGATTCCTTCTCCTGGATATTCTTCTTAGGGAAACTTTGTTCCTTTTTCTCCAGAGCTTCCCATTCCTTTTTCCATTTATCCTTTGTAAAAAACATGCCGGAATCCTCCTGATTATTCTTTAATCAGAAAAAACGAGAGGCATCCAGCCTCTCACTTAACAACTTCATCATTCGGTCAATTTTTATTTTACTGTCCTGTCAGAACCGTCACAGGACTCATCAAGATGAAGGAGAACTTCTCTGTTCTCACATATATTATATGTAATTTATCACTAAAAAACAATATCCTCATTAAAATGTTATAATTTTTGTAACATATTTCTTCTTCATGCGTCTAATTGGCAAGTAAAGGAGGTGACGGAATGAAGCAGGATATTGAAGAACTATATGACCGTTTCTTTCATGATGTATATCTGTTTGTCTTATCAATGAGCAAAGATCCACATATTGCGGAAGAAATTACGCAGGAAACCTTCTTCAAAGCATTAAAGGAAATAAAGCATTTCCGTGGAAATTGTTCCGTCAAATCCTGGCTCTGCCAGATTGCCAAAAATCTCTACATCTCTTATACGCGCAAGAAAAAGACGGTTCACTCGGAGTTACTGGAACAGATGTCCGATTCCACCAATCTGGAAGATTCCTATATCCAGAAGGAAGAAGCCATCTCCATTTATAAGATTCTACATTATCTGGAGGAACCATACAAAGAAGTCTTTGTCCTGCGAGTGCTCGCAGACCTAAGTTACAAAGAGATTGCCGAGATATTTGAAAAGCAGGAAAACTGGGCGAGAGTTACCTATCACCGGGCAAAATTAAAGGTTCGGGAACTTATGTCAAAGCAGACAGATACTTATTAAGTTTATTTCTCATTTTTATTAAGATTGGAGCGTTTGAATATGAGCAAAATTCCTTGTGATATTATTAAAGACCTGCTGCCATTATATGAAGATCATATTTGCAGCGAACGGAGCAAAGACGCAATCGAAGAGCATCTGATAGAATGCGAAAGCTGCCGTGAATACCTGGAAGCTATGCAGGCGGACTTACTTTCCATAGATGTGCCTTCCACTACAGATCATTCTAATGAAGAAGCAGAATTTCTCAGACGAATCTCTCATAAGCTTACTTTCCAAAAAGGGATCCTCTGTGGAATACTGCTGAACATCTTCCTGATACTTTCCGTATTCACTGAAAATCATGATATTCATGAGTATCTGAAAAAGCTTCCTATTTTTGACATGCGCTTGAAAACAGAATCTATCCAGGTAGATGAATTATACCAATTAGATAATGGAGACCTCTATTGCACAATAAAAACAGAAAAACCATTTACCATAATCTCCCACTCTTCTATAGAGTCTTCAGAATATGACTTCTGGGAATCTTACGATGATGGTTGGAACACAATCTCACTGCGCCGCTCCCTTTGGAACGAAATATTCCATCCTGATAATACCTATACAGAATTATCATTTGTCGTTTCACTTCGGGAAGTAATTGAAAATGAAGTTGGGAACCCGTCCATTCACGAAAGCAATGCTTTTTATTATGAGGGGAAAGGTGATGAACGTCTCTTAATCTGGAAGGAAGGACAGAAACTGGAATCTGCGCCCTACACCATCGAGGAAAAAGTCGAAAAAGAGAAGATACCTCAATCTGATGACGAAGCTCCTATATTTATTCTTTATTGAAGAATCAAATAATTTCATGTAGTTGTACTGGCATTACGCCAGTACAACTACTCGATACTCTGCTTCAAAGGTTTCTCCTGCTTCCAGGGTATTTCCCCATTCCCGGTCTTTTAATTCGCCATCGAACACCTCGCTGTCACATCTTCCATACCATGGTTCAATGCAGACGAATGGTGCATGTTTTTTCGGCGGTGACCAGATTCCGACTAACGGCGCATTGAATTCCACTGCCAGATATTCTTTTTTATCACTGTCCATTAAGGCAACTCGCTGTACCTGATGATTCTCGATGACAAGTGCATCTCCATCAAAGAGATTCTCGGTGATCGGAAGAATTCCTTCCTGAAGGCCATACTTCTTTTTCTCTGTGGTCACCATACCACCCTGACCGAAGATAGTATTAGTGAAACTCTCTGGCACGGTTCCATCTGCTTTACGGAAAGCTATGTAATCATCAGACTGCTTCTCTCCTTCTCTAACCGGACAGAAGAATGCCGGATGTGCCCCAATGGAAAAGTACATGGTCTTATCATTGGTATTCTCCACCTTCCACATGACCTTAACAGCATTTTCTTCCAGATGATAGCCGATCTCCAGATGAAAATCAAATGGATATACTTTTTTCGTCTCTTCTGTTGCATCCAATGCAAACCATACCTCATTCTCTGTCTGGCTAAGAAGGTCAAAATCCATATCCCTTGCAAATCCATGCTGATTCATCGGATATTCCACACCTTCGTGACGATATACCTTATCCTTGACCCCACCGACAAACGGGAAAAGTACCGGTGATGACCGATTCCAATACTTTGGATCTGCATTCCAGAGGTACTGCGTATCATTTTTCTTTTCCCGGATAGAACTTAATTCTGCACCGTGAATATTTACGGTAATCTCAAGTTTCTCATTTTCCAACTTTACTTTCAGCATATGATTATTTCCTTTCTGTTTTTCTCGATTAAAATTTTTGCTTTTTCAGATATTCTCCAACCATACGGAATTCATCTTCATAGATACAATTGGGCAAGGTTCCATCTGCTACTTTCTGCCTGCATTCTTCATAATCCATCCAGATTACTTCTTCTACTTCTGATTCCTGAAGTTTCAGATTTTCAATTTCTACCGGTTCTGTATACACGTACACCGAACTTAATTCGTTATCTCTAAACAATCGATCATAAAATACCGCTTCAAAAGATCCCCGATGCTCTCCTACATAATGTAATTGCTCTTTCGCCGCATGAATGCCCAGTTCTTCCTGCATCTCACGGACTGCTGAATCCAGGATCTCATCTCCTGTTGCCACATGACCTGCCGAAGAGATGTCGTAGCATCCGGGATTCGAATCCTTGCATGCACTCCGCTTCTGTAACAGTACGTCATAACCACTCTTCTGATTCTTCCTTACAACCCACATGTGTACCGTTGCATGAAGACTTCCTTCCCTGTGTACAACTCCACGTTCACGTATTACTCCAGACTTCGTACCATCTTCATTTAACACATCGAATAATTCCATCGGTTTCCCATCCAGTGATGCATCCACCAGTTTATCCTGCCCGTCATAGACTAATTTCAAGGAAAAGAAGTCCTTCCTTTCATCCATCAACCGAAAGAAGATCTTATCCCCTTCCCAGATATTCAACTTCCAGACATCTTCGATATCCACCCATTCCAGTTCTCCTTCGTCACAAGGTATGGGCTCCCCTTCAAAACCATCTGCCGTAAAAAGAGACATATATTCCGTCACTCCATTGCCGGATACAAAGGTAACAATTCCCCGATACCGGTAAGAAGTCAGCGTATATCCGGTCTCTTCCCGTACTTCCCTAAGCAGACACTCCTCAGGACTTTCATCTGCCTCAAAATGTCCTCCGACTCCAATCCATTTATCCTTATTTACATCATGTTTCTTAACGGTTCTATGGAGCATCAGATATTGGCCATCCCGTTCCATATAACACAAAGTACTTAAACCTGTCATCTTATTTCTGCCTCTTAATTCCCTGATATTTTCTTTCAAATTATGTTATACTGTCTACTATGAATATCATACCGAAAATACAGGAGAATTGCAATGAATCGTGTCATTGATTATATCATAGATGAAGCCGATGACGGCCTTCGCATCGAACAATACTTACGCCGCAAAGGTTATTCCGGACAGAATCTGGCAGAGATTAAGCGTATGCCCAAAAGCGTTCTGGTCAATGGAGAACATTATTATATGAAGCAGGAGCTTAATACCGGAGACCATCTGTCTATCCATATCTGCGAGACCAAATGTTCCGAGAAGATTCCGCCGATACAGATACCGTTGGATATTGTGTATGAAGATGAGGATATTATCGTCATCAACAAACCAGCTGGCATGCCCATCCACCCTTCTTTGAATAACTATACGAATTCCATGGCAAATGCTCTGGCATGGTACTATCAGGAGCAGGGAAAACCGTTCATCTTCCGCTGCTGTAACCGTCTGGACCGGGACACCTCCGGCCTTACCGTTGTCGCCAAGCATCTGGTCAGTGGCAATATCTTATCCGATATGGTGCGCCGCCGAGATATCCATCGGGAATACCTTGCCATTGTCCGGGGACATGTCTCCCCAGAAGCCGGGACAATCAATGCTCCCCTTGCCAGAAAGCCCGGAACCATCATTGAGAGGACGGTTGACTGGGAACAGGGTGAAACTGCCATTACTCATTATCGTCTTATAGAAGAAAGAAATGGGCACAGCCTTGTCTCCCTTCGTCTGGAAACAGGCCGCACCCATCAGATACGAATCCATATGAAATATCTCGGTTATCCCCTCATCGGAGACTACCTCTATAACCCAGACATGGAATATATCGGACGACAGGCACTACACTCCCATCGTCTTTCCTTTACACATCCGATTACCGGCGAGCCGATGGAATTTACTGCACCTCTACCGAAAGATATGGAAAAAGTACTTATTTAATCTCTGCAATATGATACTCATACCCGCTTTCATCCATCAGTTTCAGATATGGAAGCGGGTCAAAATATTCTGGTGAAAAGACTCCTCTGTCTTTCCAGATACCTCTTGCAATCAATTCGATGGCAAGTGCCGCACCGAATCCCGTCTGTGCCACAACCGCCTGAGAGCCCCATTTCTTCATAGATTCCTGATTGTCAAATGCCTGATATAAGAAATATGCCTTTTCTTTCCCATCTTTCTTTCCAATACATTCCACGCCGACCAGCATCTCGCCGATCATCTCATCCCCAATATCCTTTGGCTGAGGAGCACATGCAGCCACCACGTCTCTTGGGATGACTTCTGTCTCTCCAATCTGTATCGGATGAATACTGCGAAGCCCCAACTTATCAACAACTTTCAGTGCTGTGATCAGATTCTCATCCAGACTAATCTTAAATGTGGCCCGCTGCAATCCATATTGCTTCAGATAACGGGGCATGGTAACCACTTCTTCGTGCTCTACTTTTACCAACGTGTTCTGCCCAACACCATCCGGCATCTCCCAGACTTCTCTCCCGGCAAACGGCTTTTCCACCAGTAGGCCTCCTCTGGATGCATCGTATTCCACATTCGGATTCATCACTTCATCTAATACCGTCCACACATTAAATCCGAACATAATATCATCCGGATCTGCTCCCGGTACGGAAAGATTGCCGCCGTCCTTTACATGGACTTCCGTAATCTCGTCCAATAATTCCGTGGCAGCATATTTCGCAAAGACATTGACGACTCCTGGGTCAATTCCCATACAAATAACCGCCATGCTGCCTTTCTCTTTCCATGCCTCATGACGGTCAAAATTATATTTGGTCATGGGTTCCGTATAGCTGTTCTCGATTCCCAATCCATAAGCCGGATGATCCATCGGTACCGACCAGGTCCCCATATTACCATAATTAATTCCGGTCTCATAAGCTGCATCAAAGATATAGTTGCTGGCAAAGGGTGGTGCCGCATCCATCAGGAAATCAATCTGGTGCATCAAGGCAAGCCGCATCATCGCTTCTTTATCAGTTGCATTCACCTCAGCAGCTTCAAATCGACAGTCTTTTCCTAACTTTTCAACCACTTCCTGCGCCCTGTTCTGGTCAAAATCACATACCAGCACATACTCCAGCCATTCACTCTTCGGATCTCGCCACTTCATGACCTTCAAGATACTTTCGCCCACTGCTCCCGCTCCAACTAACATCATTCTCATAGTTCCAGCCTCCATTGTTCATTCATGTCATCTGTCACACTCTGTCCTTTTGCCAGTTGGTTCTAGCCTCGTAGGCGATGCTGTCCGCATTCTCTCCAAAGTTCCGTGGGACTACCTTCCTTTTGCCTGTCAGTTTCCGCCAGAGTAAGATGCATAACCCTGGGTTTGCTTCTTCGGCCCCTTATAATGGTGTCTAGGGCAGCCGTTAACCGGATCTATTCAATTGTCTGTTTCTAATAATTCATTTTATCGAATCCGGGCATCCCCAGTCAAGTATGAATCTTCTATTATATCCATAATATACAGTTCATGGAGTGCCCGTGTCGCGCAGATATACCGGAATTGCCGGAAGAACGGATGCTCCTGTGTTCCTCCTGCGACAAAGACCTGATCAAACTCCAGACCCTTGGCCATATAGAATGTCGTAACCGTAATTCCTTTTCGGAAGTTTGAACTGTCCCTGTCAATATAGAAGACATCTTCTCGCTTCTTTTTCAGATACTCATAAATCTTCCGGGCTTCCTCTTCTGTCATTGTAAGTACCGCTGCCGTTTCATATGGTTCCACTTCTGGGCGGCCAATTACCCCAGTACTTACATTGACTCGCTTCAGAACAACTTCAACAGCATCCTCCCAGGTTGACAGCTGCATCTCTTCTACTTCTTTTCCATGGCGCTTAATATACTCAATTCCTGACACACCATTCATTGATTCCGCATATCTCGCAATTTCAATAGTGTTACGGTAACTCTTGTTCATCTCAATCTTACATATATTCTTTCCAAATATTTTTGGAAGAAATCTTAATACATCCTGCATCTTCTCCCCGATTGTCTGGGCCCGGTCACCCAAGATCGTCATATTGCAGGCGAACATTCGCTCCAGAATCACATACTGCAGATAAGAATAATCCTGCATCTCATCAATGACCAGATGGCGGATATTCTTATGAGCTGTCACTGCGCAGAGGCGATATCGAAGATAGAGAATCGGATAGACATCCTCATAATCCAGAATTCTTCGCTCTCTTGGAAGTTCCGGAAGAAGCGGCCATCCATTCTCTTCCAACAGCCAGTTGTAAATCTCATATAAGTCTGTCGTTACGTACATTTTCTGGAATTGTTCTCGAACCACTTCCAGTTCTTCTTCCGACAGATCTCTTTGATTCAGTGTCTCATATTCGTCAATAAAATAATCCATCAATGCTTCTACTCTGGATAGAAGAGGAACATTCTGGAATTTAAAATAAAACATCTCCAGCAATTCTTCTGCCGTCTTCTCATACCCTTTATACTTCACATCCCGGAAATCAATCAGCCGGTCTTCCAATTCTACCAGGAATCCCTCTACTGCACGCACATATTCTTTCGACTGCTTCCATTGATATCTCTCCTGATCCTGTATGCTCTGCCCATGTAACATCTTTTCAATCTGATGCCACCTGTCTTCACAGTCAGCCACAGTTCCCTGGAGTTCCCGGTAGGCAAACAGATCAAAACTCATCTCCTGGATATTCTCTTCCCCTAATTCCGGCAGAATATGGGAAATATAATCGGAAAACACACTATTCGGCGACAAAATCAAAATATTTGATGAATTCAGATTCTTCCTGTCATGGTACAGCAGATATGCAATCCGATGCAGTGCTACCGAAGTCTTTCCGCTTCCTGCTGCTCCCTGGATCACCAGAATCTTATCCTTCGTATTGCGAATGATCGCATTCTGCTCCTTCTGGATGGTGCGTACAATATTCTTAAGCTGTACATCACCGTTCGCACCTAGCTCCTGCTTCAGGATATCGTCATCGATCTTCAGGTCACTTTCAAATTCATAGATCATCCTGCCGCCGCGGATCTTATACTGCCATTTTGAAAGAATCTCTCCTTCCATAGTACCAGCAGGCGCAACATAAGAAGCAGGTCCCTTATCATAATCATAGAACAAGCTGCTGACCGGAGCACGCCAGTCATAGATCAACGGCACACTGCCTCTTTCTTCTGCAAAATTCCCGATTCCAATATAGAAGGTCTCTGCTTCCTCTTCCCCTTCATACTGAAAATCTACGCTTCCAAAGAACGGAGAATCCAACATCTTCTTCATTCTATGACGCTTCTTTTGATTCTCCTGATTAGCATTCACCTGTGCCAGAAGAGCCTGCTGATTATCATAATTCTCATAGCCATACTGGTCCATCTCTGTATAGTTCTCCCAGTAATACTCATTCATTCCCGCAATATCCTTCTGCACTTCCTGAATGGTATCTCCAAGTTCCAGGATTCGCTGTCTTAATTTTTCCGTTACCATATTCAGGAAATCTGTTCCTCTGCTCATACCATGTCTGCCTTTCTGTCCTCTTATCTAATATCGTGTCGTGCATAAGCACACAGCCCACAGGCATAAATATCCATATGCCCTTGGTTCTGCTGTTTACAATAATGTAGTATGTCTCAGTATACACTGTGAAAAGTCAGAAGTCAAAAAAAGTGACAGGAAAAATATTCCCTGCCACCTCATAATATACTATATATTCTATTCAAATACGGTCTGTTCTTCTACCGGAGTCTGGAGTGCTTTTAATGCACGTCTTACCATACTCTTACGGATCTTCTTTGAATCCACTTCACCCTGCGTTGGATCACCCAATGGGTAAGGAATACCAACACCCGGAATAATTCTATTTGCGCCAATCGTCAATGAAATCGGCACTACTGTTGCCATATGAACAACCGGGAGACCATATCTTTCAATGCCTTTTACCATCGTTGCACCGCAACGTGTACAGGTACCTCATGTGCTGACGAGGATGACGCCATCTACATGATTCTCTACCAGTTTTTTCCCGATTGCATCTCCGAACTTGGCAGCAGAACCTGTTGCCGTACCAGTTCCTGTCGTTGAACAGAAGTAATTTGCCAGTTCCCCAAATTCTCCGTCCTTCTCCATCTCACGCATAACATCCAGAGGAATGACCAAGTTCGGATTCTTCATAACGAACTGACGGTCATATCCACCATGAATCGTAGTAAAATCATCCGGTGACATTTCATCCATACCTTCAATGGAATATACGCCAAACTTCGTTGCATTGGAGGATTCAATATGATCCGGATTACCCTGTGGTACGATACCACCGGAAGTAACCAGTGCAATCTTTGCCTTAGTAATATCCGCAATTGGGGCTGCCGGATCGACGCGGTCGAACTTCGGCATCGGAAGGTCTGTGTCAAATTCCTCGCCTTTCATCTTCTTGACCAACATCTGAATGGCTCTCTCAGATCCTCTCTCCTCTGCAAAATAATTCACACGGATTCCTCTCTCGTGATAGCCTTCTTCTTCCGGCCCAAGAACCTCTGCTCCTGTCGCCAGCTTTTTCACCAATGCTGCCAGGTTCGGCATAGATTTTCTCAATGTGGCTGCCGAATCTCCTGTCTTAACAATGATCAGATCCTTACGGAACATATCTACACCTGGATTCTCTTCATATTCTGCCGTGATAACCGGGATACCCAGTCTCTCTTCCACTGCTTTACAGATCGTGCCGCAGGCAACACCATAACGTCCTGCATTAAAAGCCGGTCCTGCCACGAACACATCCGGGGCATATCCTTTTACCATCTCTATAATCGCATCTGTCGCTTCATCCAGATTCTCACCGAAATAATTATCGCCACAGATGACGGTTGCAACAATCTCATAGTCCTCACCAAGAGCTGCAGAAAGCGCAAGTCCTGGTCCTACTTTTCCTTCCTGAATCGCTGGCTTATAATCTGCCTTGTCTTCCCCACCGATTCCGCCGAAGAACTGATTAAGATAATGCACAATCTTATATTTTGCCATAACCTCTGTTCTCCTTTCTTAATATCCTTTTGCAGCCAGTTTGTTAAATCCATTTGCGATAGTAGACGCAATGATAATCTGAAGCTCTGCCTCAAAAGAACCATCTGGATTCACACATCCTGCCCATCCGCCGATCTGACTCTCGATATATTCCATTGTACCAATGACTTTATCCATTGCCGGGAACTGAAGCGTCGCATTTCCCTGACCACAAGATGCCAATGCGGTTGCTTCCTCACAGGTATCCGCAAGAGACTGTGACTTTCCATCCTTTCCCGGGAACTCATCGGTGATCAATACCACTTTAACACCTTTGCGCTCTACTTTCCGGCAGTTCATCATCAAGTCTGTATCCGGATTACCATATCCTTCTTCTGTAATCAACACGCCATCAAGGCCCATCCACTCTGCAAGCTTTGCAACCATATCGGAATGTCTCTCTTTATCTGCAAGGAATACATTCTCATTTGTAAGGATAACACCCATAAAATTAATATCTTTTCCATGATGCTTGAAGCAGTCTTCAATAACCGGATTGTGCAGATGATGATATGTCGTAACCTTGTCACATGGAGCCACACAGTTACCGGAAACAATCGCACCGTCCATGATCTCTGTCGGATACATAAATGTCGGTACCATCTGCTTTGCATCTACTCCGTAATAATAGGTATCATGCAGAAGCCCCTGTGACTGCAGCATATGTACATATCCTACCTTCGGAAGATCTGGGTACATCGCAGCCTGTTCAAAGATTGGCTTGGTCTCAAATACTTCCAGTGTATCAGGCTCTACGTCTCTTCCTGCCTCACCAAGATAAGCTGCAACTTTCAATCCGGCCATTCTCCCTGCCTTCTCATATACATGAGTCTCCAGTCCTTCTTTCGGCTCAATTACCACGCACAGATTCACTGTCTTTGAAAATGGGCAATAATCTGCTGCCGGTCCGCTCATGTCAATGACACCTTCCTGGAAGCCAACGATTCTTCCGACCGTTACCACACAGCAACCATCCAATGCATGAGTACGTCCGCCGCCTACCTGCGGGGTTACCTTTCCGATCACTCCCGGAAACATCTCGCCTCCACTTACCTTTACACGCGGTTCAATAACATCCTTAACCGGTGTAATTCTTGTGGAATCTCCAGGCCTTGCAATCTCCAAATGACATTCCAGTAATTTGTCATCTTCCAGCACCATGGCTTCCACTTCACCTTTGTTCACATAGAGCACATGATCCTCGACATAAGTCCGGTCCGCAAACTGAATGTCATTGATAGCAATTTTTCCAAGTTCCAGTTTCATGCTTAATCCCTCCTTCTAGTTTTTTACGATTGAATATTTCTATAAATATTCACAATTTATTCATAATAATTATACTATTCTTTGTGGAAATCATCAATATTTTATTCTATTTTTTCTAATATTCTGTACTTTTTTCCAGTTTTTCGAACGAAATCATCATCTGTTAATTCCAATTTTCCGTAATTTTCTACAAATCTGCCAATACAACGGCAATCAAAAAAAGATTGATACGCAGAACATACTCTATTTCTGACGTATCAATCTTTTCTGTGCCATTCTATATATGATGTTGGGGTCAAAAGCCCCCAACTATGATGCTTACGGATTGTTCCGTGCTACGCACTCCCACAATCTGGTTTGTACTTTAAGATATTCTTGGAATAATATTATCAACGACCGATAAATCAATCGTCTTGAAATCTTCTGAGACTCTTTCACTGTATCTCTCCGGTGTAGGTGCAATCTCCTGCCATTGCCGGTATGTCTCGATACATTTCTCGATCAGCAGGATATCCTCTGTATTATCTTCCTTGCCCTTCGGATATACGACCACAGAACGATAAGGCGTCTGGTTTGGCTTCAGACTGGAAGCCTGCGGATGCGTCAAAA
>CAMBRQ010000052.1 GCA_945870325.1 uncultured Dorea sp.
CGTAAAAAACTTTTTTAAATTCTCCCTTTTGACTATAAAAGGCTGAACTGTTACGGATAATAATGTTGTTTATGCGTATGGGACTTAATGGTTATAGTACGTGGTAGTGGGGTTTTTCTTCGCCGTAGAGCCAGTAGGTTAGGTAGCCGCCCAGGAAGATTCCCAGAGTGCAGAGACCTGAGAATATGATGATGAAGGGGAGGCAGATCTGGCCAAATAGCTGGAAGGGTTGGTTGGTGTAGTCCCATACAGCCAGATGGAGCCATTTGTTTACTATGATTCCGGTGATGAATTCCATGGCGGTTACGAAGGTGATGCAGCGGAGAATCTGGCGCCATAATGGGTCTTCCCAGTGGACCATCTGACCTTGGAATGTGATGAATACAAGGCAGATTCCACCTAACACGAACATGGACCAGTGGGAAAATCCACGGAAAAATATTTCAAAAGAATAGTAAAGACACCCTCCAAGTGTCCATAAAAATAAATATTCACTCAATTTTTTCATGAAAAAACGCCCTCACTTGTGTTATCTATACATAGTGTGAGCGTTTTGGGATTATAATATGGGTGGTATTTATTCCCGCAAGCAACGAGCCAAGCGGACATGCTGGCATGTCCATTTGGCGACTGCCGCGTGGGTCAAAGACCCCGATGCTTGCATCGGGATCTTTGACTTCAAAACTCTGCTTTTCTTGTCATTTTTTAATCTGCAAGGCTTCCCAGATAATAGAACCCCTTGCATTCTGTCAGATGCACATCGACCAACTGTCCAATCAATTCCTGACTGCCTTCAAAATGTACCAGCAGGTTATTGCTCAGGCGTCCTGTCACCATGGAACTGTCATGATCGCTTACAGATTCTACCAGAACGGTCTGTGCGGTTCCTTCATGAACTGAACATACTTCAGAGGCTATGGTCTGCACTTCTGAAAGAAGTCTGTCAAAACGGTCTTTGATGACATCTTCCGGCACTTGATCTTCCATAACGGCGGCAGGTGTTCCGGTTCTCTTGGAGTAGATGAAGGTGAAAGCACTGTCATAGCGAACCTTTCTTACGATATCCAATGTCTCCTGAAAATCTTCTTCCGTCTCGCCCGGGAATCCTACGATGATATCCGTTGTAAGGGAGATGTCAGGTACTGCTTTTCGAATCTTCTCTACCAGTGTCAGATACTGCTCTTTTGTATATCTGCGGTTCATCTCTTTCAGTATTCTGGAACTTCCGGACTGAACCGGGAGATGCAGGTGCTTGCAGATCTTCTTAGACTGCCCCATGACTTCAATCAATTCATCAGACAGATCCTTCGGATGCGAGGTCATAAAGCGGATTCTCTCAAGCCCTTTGATCTTTTCAATCTCGCGGAGTAACTGGGCGAAGGTCATCGGCGTATCCAACGTCTTGCCGTAAGAATTCACATTTTGTCCAAGCAGCATGACTTCTACAACTCCGTCCGCAACCAGTCTTTCAATCTCACGGATAATCGCCTCTGGCTTGCGGCTTCTTTCACGCCCTCTTACATACGGCACGATACAATAGCTGCAGAAATTATTGCAGCCGAACATAATATTGACACCGGACTTAAAGAAATACTTCCGTTCGTTCGGAAGATCTTCTACAATCATATCCGTATCCTTCCAAATATCAATGACCATGCGTTCTGATTCGAAGCGTGTAACAATTAATTCTGCGAATTTGAAGATATTATGCGTACCAAAGATGATATCTATGAAATGATAACTCTTCTTCAACTTCTCCACGACTTCCGGTTCCTGCATCATGCAGCCACAGAGGCCGATCATCATATGTGGGTTCTTTTTCTTGCGAGGTTTTAACTGTCCCAGGCGTCCATATACTCTGGTATTGGCATTCTCACGAACGGTACAGGTATTGTAGATTACAAAGTCAGCCTTCTCTTCTTCTGCCTCCACATAGCCGATTTTTTCCAGAATTCCCCGGAGTTTCTCCGAGTCTCTGGCGTTCATCTGACAACCAAAGGTTGTTACGCAGAAGGTAAGTGGTCTCCCTAATTCTTCAGATTTTTTCTTTACATAACCACGTGCCTTTTCCATAAAGTCATACTGACGCAACGTTTCTGTATCTTTTTGATTTTCCAACATCATATATTTATTCCTCCTTCGCACACCCTATTCTCTGGTAATATTCTTCAGCCATCCGTATCTTTTATAATGCCTGTATATAAACGGCATTTTGTAGAATTCATCTCCCATCAGGAACAGATAAACCCAGATTGGCGGCAGTTTTATGAAAAATGCCAGGATGAACCCCATCGGAATGACCCAGCACCACAGAGTCACCGCATCGCATAAAAAGCCAAATCTGGAGTCACCGCCGGAACGGAATACAGACCCGATCCAGGTACTGTTCAACGCCATGCCGATCACATAATATGCATTGATGAACAGCATAATACTGAGATACCATTTTGCCTTTGCATCCAGATGTCCCATCGTCAGGAAAAACGGACGTAACACCAGAATCAGGATTCCTCCGAACGCCCCGAACAAAAAAGAAAGCCTCAGAAACCGTTTGGCATAGTCTTTTGCCAGTTCCAACTGGTTCTCTCCAAGCGTACGCCCCAGTATGATCGCACATCCACTGGCCGCGCCAAAGCAGAATACCGTGCCCCAATTTCTTGCTACTACGGCAATCGCATTGGCTGCCACCACATCTGTTCCCAGATGCCCCAGTATTACCGAATACATAGACCATCCTACGCTTGCCACTACATCATTGGCAAGCGCCGGAAGTGAATATTTCATAAAATCAAGGAACAAAAGCCTTTCTCTTGCCCATAAGTATGAGATACGGATTTTCGCCAGGCAGTTTCTGGCCGAATCAACCAGGCAGATAGCAAGTTCTACTGCCCGGGCAATGCAAGTGGCAATTGCGACACCCGTAAGACCCATCCTTGGGAAAAATCCAATTCCAAAGATGAAGCAGGCATTCAATACAACGTTCAGAATCAGGCTGATGGATAAGACGACTGTACTGAGCCGCACACGTTCCACACACCGCTGTACACACAGATACATCTGCGTAACTGCTGAAAATATGTAAGTCATGCTGATAATCTTAAGGTAGATCATCCCCGCTGCAATCACCGCTGGATCCTTGGTATAAAAGCGCATCACAGTTTCCGAAAAAAAGCATACGACAAACGCAAATCCCAATGCAAAAATCAGAGAGATTCGAAGCGCGATTCCCAGGATCTTTTCTACCGTAACCAGATCTCGTTTTCCCCAGTACTGCGATGCAAGAATTGCGGAACCTGATGATACGCCGTAAAAAATAAAACTCAGGATATTATAAGGCTGGTTTGCCAGCGAAGAGGCTGTCAGCGATATTTGATCTACATAGCCCAGCATGATGACATCTACAGAACTGACCAACGTATTGACCATATTCTGAAGAATGATCGGAAAAATGATCGCAAAGACCATTTTATAAAAAGTTTTATCTATCGGCTGTCTTTTTGTCAAATGGTTCATGGTCACATTCCCCTTCAGACAAACTGCTGTCTGGATTCATCGTATTCGTAATCAATTTCTTTCAAGCGTTTTATAATCTCCTCTTTCTCTACATGCATATCCTCACACAATGCATCCAGAGTATGATAGTAATCACGAATCTTTGTATTGACCACGCTTAACAATAGCATGGGATCATTTGGTAATCCTGTTAGCATGAGTTTTCTCTCCTTTATTGAATCACTCTTGTCTCCGTAATGAGCACTTTCGGTTTGATATCATGGATTTCCCCTGGAACTTCCGGGAATATCTGGAAATCGAACGCAATTGCTATAGTATGTATATCAGAATGCTCTGATAGATATCGATCATAATAACCACCGCCATAACCGACTCTGCCACGATTTAAATCAAAAGCGACTCCTGGCATAATCATAAGATTACACCGGGTATCTTTTGAATCACTGGTCTCCGAAAGTATCTCCGGCTCCAGAATCCCGTGTGCTCCGGGCCTTAATTCCTGAAAACTGTTAATACATCCAAAACGCATGGTTTTGCCAACTACCTTCGGCACCCAGACACGTTTGCCAAGTTTCCAGGCCTCCTCCATAATCTTTCGTGTTCCGGCTTCATTCTGATAATCAACATAAGAATAGAGATCCGTTGCTTCAAGAAAAAATGGATGCGATATTACAGCAGATGCAATATGATCTGTCTTTTCTTGCCAATCAGAATGCTCCATACACTTCCGCGCCCGATACACCTGCTGCCTAATTGCCTTTTTGGTTTCCATATTTCTCCCCCAGATTCGTAATACTTCCATCCTTTTCTTTAATCGAGATATTATTCAACTGACCTCGAAGATTCCGTTTAAAAGAATCAATATATTCCCGCCGCAAGATCTGCTGCTCCTTTTGCTCATCGGCAGTCAGCCCTTCTGCTTTTGACTTATGATACAATTCATTAATTCTCGCAATTTTCCGCTCGTCCATCTCTTTCGTCCTTCCACATCACATTTTCTATGATTAATTCCGTAACCTATCTTACACTATCTCTTCCCAGAAGTCCACCTCTTTCAGCTTGAATAATTCTCCAAAAACCCATACAATTCCGAAGCGTCTTCCACATATTTCCCATTCCGTATCTCATCCCTCAGAGAAGCCGGCAGTTCATCATACAGGATATTCGTATATTCATAAGGTGTTGTCTTATCACTCAGATATACAACAACATATCCATTCACTTCCATCAGATAATAACAATCATCTTTCAGCGCCTGGCCGTCAGCCGCCACCGTTGGTTCAGGGGTCGCTGCTACAGCATTCTGCTCCTCTTCTGTGACTTTTGTCTCTGCGCGTTCTTTTGCTTTCTGAAAACTCAACTGATATGCTCCTGTTATAAGCATCATCGCAATAATTGTGATTACAAAAAAACCGATACCATACTTATTTCTCATAAGGACAACTCCTTTTTTAGTATAGTATCGGTTAAAATCTGTTTATTTATACAAGTTTGCGCAAAGTTTTCTCAATCAGAAGACCTTCTCTTTCCGGATAGTCATAATTCTGGCTCTCCTTGATACAGGCACATACGAATGCATGAGAAGCCTGTACGCTTTCCAGTAAAGAATAGCCCTGAAGGAACTTGGCAAGGAACATTCCGTCGAAAGCATCTCCCGTGCCATGATATTCGCCTAATACTTCGCCGTTGCCCAGATAGAGGAAGGAATCATCTTCATAAAGCACAATCCCTTTCTTGCAATCATCCTTTGGAACACTTGTGATAATCATGTCAAAGGAACCGTATTCCCGTAACGCTTCGCACAGATGCAATACATTTCTGTGGTTCCCTGTGATTAAGTATTCTTTTCCTGTAAGAAGGTAACATTCGGTCAGATTCGGGAGTATGACATCTGCATATGGCAGCAGTTTCCTCATGGCTTCTCCATAAGAAGCATCGAAGTTACTGTAGTAATTACCGTGGTCTCCCATAATGGGGTCAAGGATTACCCTGGTATCCGGAAACTGACAGATAAAATAGATTACCGATTCTATGATATCTACATGTCCAAGATAGCCGATAAAGATTGCATCAAACTGAATCCCCTGCTCCTTATAGTGATCAGCACAAGCCTGGATATAATCTCCCGGTATATGGGCTGTTGCCGGCTTACCATATCCTCCGGTATGGGTCGACAGAAGCATCGTAGGAATCGGACACGACTCAATTCCCATTACACTCAATATCGGCATCATATTCGTAAGTGCAGCCTTCCCTACTCCACACAGATCATGAAGCAGTGCCACTTTTTTTACTGGTCTCATCTTTAGTGGTATTCTCCTCTTATCAAACGTAATTTTCTGCATATGGATACAAGTGTTGCACCTTTAGGCATACCCAGCATCTCTTCTTCTGTAATTCCGCCAAGCAGTACCATAGTAACACCATATGTAATCATAGCAACGAATAATGAAATCACTGTTGCAATCCGCTCTCCTGCGAATAATTCAAATAGCAGATGAATCACTACCGTAACAGCACCCATAATCGCAGATGCGATAATCGGAATGACAAAGGTTCGTTTTTTCTCCTGCACATAACCGATTCGTTCTCTGAGGGCATGTGCATTCAATATGCAGATTGCGCCAGAAAATACAATCTTGCTTAATACAACTGCATAAATATTCCATTTGAATACTACCATCATTAAGAATAATGAGATGGTATGGATGAGCAGTGAGATTGCCGCATTCTTTACCGGAGTCATCATATCATCCAATCCCTGAAGTACAGAATTGGTCACTGTAGACAGACAGAAGAACACGACGGAGATTGCACCCATCTGCAGCATAAGTGCAGCTGTTTTATTATCCTCCGTGAAAAATAGAAGATCCATAATTGGTTTTGCCAGTACGATGAATCCTACTGCACACGGAATCGCAATCATCATATTGAATCTTGTAACAGTATTGATTTTATTATGTACCTGTTTGCGGCTTCCAGTCTGTACCGTTGCAACCAGACTTGGAATCAGAGAGGCTGCCAACGCACTGGACACAGACAGCGGTACATTGATCAATGTATTATACTGGCTTCCGAAGATACCCATAAGGCTTGCATATTCTGTCTTCTTGAAGCCTTGTGCCGCCATAATGTTGTTGAAAATGGCGGTATCCAGAAAGTCACTGATGTTATATACTGTCGCACTTAAGATTACGGGCGCAATTGTCAGGAACAACACCTTATAGATCCGTTTGTAATTCTCTTTCTTACGGCTTCTGTCCCTTCTCATCTTGCGCTTGAATATCTTCCGGTAAGCCAGGAAGATCAGTGCAACTGTAAGCAGTGCAAAGAAAGCACCCGCAATCGTACCGATCGTTCCGCCTGCAGCAGCATATGCCGCACCGTAAGACTTGTCACCCCTGGTCTCAGCGATATTCTTTCCAGCCTGGAGAAGAAGATAGGCACCGACAATAGATGCCACTGCGTTAACAACCTGCTCCAGCACCTGGGAGATCGCCGTAGGAACCATAGAACCTATCCCCTGGAAGAATCCCCTTAATACTCCAAGCAGTGCAACCACAAGAATACACGGCGCCAGAACACGTAGCGCATAGACACTCATATCCATAGACATAACTGTTGTAGCGATAAAATCGGCTCCCAGGAAGATAATCAGGGATACCAGTCCTCCTGCAAGCAGCGCGAACATCATAGCACATCGAAATACTTTATAAGCATTCCGGTATTGTCCGACAGCAATCCTTGCTGACACCAGTTTGGATACCGCCAGAGGAAGACTGTAAGAAGTCAGCATCAGCGCAACCGTATAGATTGAAAATGCCACATTATAGTATCCCATACCTTCAGTTCCCACGATATTCGTAAGGGGAATGCGGTATACCGCTCCAATAATCTTGGTAATAACTCCGGCGATTGCCAGGATAGATCCCTGGACCAGAAAATTTTTCTCTTTTCTTTTTCGTTGTTCTGCCATAACTACTCCATCTTATCGTAAAATATTCAATCGATTCATAATCTCATTCTGCTTTGCTTCCATAATCCGGCGTTCTTTGTCTTCCATATGGTCGTAACCAGTTAAGTGTAACATAGAATGCGCGATTAAAAAAGCATATTCTCTCAAAATAGAATGTCCATATTCTTCTGCCTGGGCGATCACTTTCTCTTTAGAGATCACAATATCTCCCAGCATCAACTCGCCTGATTCCGGATGAAAACATTCCTCCTGCTCTTCCAGAAAATCAAATGTACCAGGCTCAGGGTACTCTACCATCGGAAACGACAATACATCTGTCGGTCTGTCAATTCCACGGAACTCCAGATTCATCTCATGGATCTGTTCATTCATCGTCAGCAGAAGATTCACTTCTGCCTCATAAGGACATTCTACATAATCAAGTGCTGCTTCTACTACCTGCTTGGCAACCTTTTGACATTTTAAAGGAAGTGTTAATTCCCCTTCTTCATCAAAATACAGTGTCATGATCTTCTCCTCTTATCACGATTCTTCGTTTCTTTCCCTTTCTCTCTGTTTCGGCTTCTTCCTTTATTCTCGTATTCTTCATATGCCTTTACGATTCTCTGCACCAGCGGATGACGCACAACGTCCTTGCTGGTCAGATGGCAGATGCTGATATCTTCAATATCCTTTACTACATTCGTCGCCACATCCAAACCGGAGATCTGTCCGGACGGAAGGTCCTTTTGCGTAGCGTCTCCTGTAATCACGACCTTAGAGCCGAATCCAATTCGAGTAAGGAACATCTTCATCTGTGCAGGTGTCGTATTCTGGGCTTCATCCAGAATGATGAATGCATTATCCAATGTCCGTCCTCTCATATAAGCAAGGGGAGCAACTTCGATCAGCCCCTTCTCAGAATTCTTAAGAAAACTCTCCGCTCCCATAATCTGATACAAGGCATCATATAACGGACGCAAGTAGGGATCAATCTTACTTTGCAGATCTCCCGGAAGGAATCCTAATTTCTCGCCTGCTTCAATAGCAGGTCTTGTCAAAATGATTCTTCCCACCTCGTTATTCTTGAATGCTGTAATCGCCATCGCCATAGCAAGATAAGTCTTACCTGTTCCGGCAGGTCCGAGTCCGAATGTAATCATCTGCTTTCGAATGGCATCCACATACTTCTTCTGCCCCAGAGTCTTGGGCTTGATCGGTTTTCCTTGCAGGGTATGGCAGATGATATCTTTGTCAATTTCCAGCACACCCTCTTCGCTGTCTTCCATCACCAGTGCAAGCGTATAATCCACATTCTGCTCCTGAATCGTATTCCCTCTGCGGGATAATTCCACCAGCTGGCCTAATACCCGCTTCGCCTTCTCCACGTTAGCGGCATCTCCCATAATCTTCATGCTCTCTCCTCTGGCGATTAGGGTGACATGAAGTGTTCTCTCTATCTTCTTAGCATAAGCATCAAACTGACCGAACACATTGCTTTCATGCTCGGCCGGAATACCAATGACTGCTTCCATTAATCCCATTCGCTATTCTCCTGTCTCATCTTGTTCTTCTTTTACCGGAATCTCCAGTAACTGCGCTGGGGCCTGTGTGCCGATTGGCATGAGAACCGTCAGATCTCCCTTTGCTTCGGCTTTCGCTGACCCTGTGTATATTTTAACATCATTCCGAATAATTTCTACCCCTTTTTTCTCCAAATCCGCACAATATCGCTGAAAACTTCTGCTTAATAACTGCTGAAGTTCTTTTTTTGTGTATTTTTCTTTTGTTGCCTTATACGGAGAAACGGTTCTCTTTCCATAGTAGATTGGAAGATAGAGACCTTTGCCAAGCCGTAACTGATGGAATTCACCATGCATCTCCCATGACTCATACGGATTCTTAATAGAAGCAAGCCGAATGCGATACTGTCCCAACTGGAGAAAATACTCCTCTTTATGCACCTCTGAATATTCTTTCACCAGATAAGTATTCGCTATCTCATCCTGATATGCCAGTGTCGTCTGACCTAAGATATCAGCATCAGATTCATGATACTGATAAGTAATTGTCTCTCCTGCATCATTCATAACCGGAACCTGTCCGGAGATCAGGACATCCCCCTTCTTCACTTCAGTTCCCTCCTTAACCATAGGGATACCTTTTCGAGGAATGATTTCTGTCACAATGCAATCCTGATCAGCAACAATATCCGTCGCCTGTTCTTTTGGAACGGAATTCTGTTCATCAGCAGTTTCCTGAGCCGCCTCATCAGTAGCAGGAATCGAATCCTCATTCTCTTTTACCTGGATCATCAGACGAGTGCCCTGGATCGAAGCAGACACCCAGATGATATCGTCATACTCTTTGCGAATATCCTTTACGATTCGCGCACAGTCCACCTGTGATTTGGGCATTCCGTTTTTTACATCCTGAGACTCAAGGAACTCAAGCAGTGTCTCGTCCGTACGAGTCTGATTTCCTGTAATATCAATATTCCAGATATATCTTGACATCAGAAATATCAATGCCACACATAGAAATGCTCCTGCAAAGAACAGTTTGCGCCTGCGATATTTGTGTAAAAAAAAAGGAAGACCGAACCGTCTCACAATCGTTACTTTTGTTCCTGTCTTCCTGATGATCGGTTTTAACTGCCGGAATCCCTGAATAGAGATATTCATCTCATAGGCGCCCCCGACCGGCTGCAAGCCCCATAGCAGAATCCCTTTATGACTGCATGCATTCAGGAATCTCTCTGTCGAATAGCCTGTAACCCGGATGCGGATATATCCTTTGATGTATCTGATAACTTTTAACAGCAATGCGATACCTCCTTAATGCTGATATTCAATGGACACAATATGTCCACTCACTTTCATCTCATCATTGGTATAATATACAACCTGAAGTCTCTGCCCGGCAATTCGGATCTGCCCGGATTTTGTCTGGATGCGTATCAGCGTATCCGTATATTCAATGATGCCCCGGTAATTCTCCAGACATAGTTCTGCCTGCCCGGTGATCGTTAGCACGGGCATTCCCATTGCGACATCTTTAGGCAGTTCTGATAATTCTGCGATTTTATTTTTGAAAGAGCGGCTTTCATCTTCCTGTCTTACTCTGCGTCTTTTCGATTCCATAGAGATGCCATTCATAGAGTTTGTAGTAATCTATGCGGCACGGACGCATATTATGCCAGAAGATGCGCGAAACCAATCTTGAACATAGATGACAGGAAGGTCATTCCCCAGAGAATTCTGCGTTCCTCTCGCCTGTTGCTGCTTAGTCTATGTATGTCTTTGCAACGCTCTTTTAATCTTGATGTTCCTTCTGACAGATCCTTCAAGATCTTAAGTCCTGCCCAGAATTGAAGCATGGTAAATACAAACAATATGAAACTTCGAAGCGGCTTCTTGCTTCCTGGTACAAATCTATCTGGCAAAGTTCTTCTGGTTGACATTCTTTTTATCAGATAATAAATACCTGTAGACAATCCGATAAGAGTTGATATATGATGAATCCATGTACTGATTGTTAATTCTTTTTCTCGCATGCTGTAATCCTCCTGCTGATCTTATTCTAATATAATATTGTCCTAGATCTATTGTACAGGATTTCCGGATTCACATACAGAAAAAGCGTTCGCAAATTTTTTACATAATTCGAGGTGTTTCGTATTATCGTTTTATCTATCTTAACAGGAAGGGATGCAAGGTTCGATGCACTATTATATGTTTCACAAACCCTACGGATGCGTTACTGCTCACAGAGATGACTGCTATCCTACGGTGATGGATTATTTTAAAGAATTACAGAATGACAGATTGTCTCCGGTGGGACGTCTGGATCGCGAAACAGAAGGACTGCTTCTAATCACGGATGACGGGCATTGGAACCAACAACTGATCCATCCTGCACATCATGTGGAAAAGACGTATGAATTTGTTGCAATGGGAACTTTGGATGACGCAAAACTTGAACGGCTTCAGAACGGCGTTCTTTTAACAGGTGCTACGACGCTTACAGCACCGGCGAAAGTGAAAGTTACCGGCAACAGTATCCTGGCTGAGGTTCTTCCCTCCCTTCATCCTGAAGTTCAGGCCAAATCCGCGCATAATCGCCCGGACCACCCGATTGTCTTCGGGCAGATCACGATAACGGAAGGGAAGAAACGTCAGATTCGCCGGATGATGAAAGCAGTTGGATGCTGCGTCCTTGCCTTGAAGCGTATCTCGATAGGCGAGATCATATTAGACCCTGCGTTGAAGCCGGGGCAATGGAAAGAAATCCACTAATCATCCAGATTCATCTCTTCCAGCACCGATGTACAGTGTGGACATCTGGTTGCATCAATAGCTATCTCACTCTTGCAGTAAGGACAGACTTTCGTAGTAACAGTCTCTTCTTCTTCTTTCTTAGGCACGAACCTTGCTGCCGCGTTATTCATGGCCTTGATGATAATAAAAAGCACAAGTGCCATAATCAGAAAGTTGATGACAGCAGTTAAGAACTTTCCATAGTTCAAGGTAACCTCGCCCAGAATATTCCATGATAACTTATCGAAGTTCACTCCTCCGAACAGTCCTAGAATCGGGTTGATAATATCTTCTACAAAGGAAGATACAATGCTGGTAAACGCACCGCCGATAATGATACCTACTGCCATATCCATGACATTGCCACGGCTGATAAATTCTTTAAATTCATGGATGAATTTTTTCATGATTAAGTCCTCCTCACATCTTTTCTTCACTGTTATCAGGCAGGACTTATTGTATCATAAAGCGCATAATTTGTCGAATTATATGTTATTACTCAAACTTCCCACACCAATAAGGTGTGTTGAACCTTGAAAATTCAATATTT
>CAMBRQ010000053.1 GCA_945870325.1 uncultured Dorea sp.
AGGCTCTTGCCGTCATCCGGGTGGATACCACCCTTAAATGTTAACAATGCCATCCCTTTTTCCTTCCTTCCTTTTTACTCTGTTTATACTATACATGAAATTTCCCCAATTATCCAGTGAATCCTGGGATTTCATTGTATATTTCCACGAACATCTTGTCGATTTTTTAACACACAAAAGATAGAGACCAAGTGGTCTCTATCTCTCATAATAATGCATTATTCGACTTCAAATTATTCTTCGACTGTTCCTTCTTCAGCAACATCTTCCACGCCTTCCATCTCTGGTGCTTCATCAGCAGCCGGCTCTAATGCTTTCATACTCAGACTGATCTTCTTATCAGCTTCATTCAGATCAACAATCTTAGCCGTAATCACCTGTCCTACAGATAATACATCTGACGGCTTATCAACATGTGCTTTGGAGATCTGGGACACATGAAGCAATGCATCTACGCCAGGTGCCAGTTCAATAAACGCACCAAAATCTGTCATTCTTGCAACTTTTCCTTCAAGCACTGTGCCAACTGCATACTTCTCAGCAGCATTCGCCCACGGATTCGTCTCCGGGAACTTAAGGCTAAGTGCAATCTTGGTATCATGAATCTCTTTGATCATTACTTCTACATTCTCGCCTACTTTGAATACCTTCTTAGGATTCTCAACACGTCCCCAGGACATCTCTGAGATATGAAGCAGACCATCTACTCCGCCAAGATCAATAAACGCGCCAAAGTCTGTTACGTTCTTAACGGTTCCTTCCATTCTGTCGCCCGGCTGAATCTTAGCAAATAACTCTTTCTGCTTCTCAGCACGCTCAGCAACAAGCAATTGTCTTCTATCACCGATCACACGGTTCCTTCTCGGATTGAACTCGCTGACCACGAACTCAATCTCCTGATCCTGATACTTGCTCAGGTCTTTCTCGTAGGTATCTGACACAAGGCTTGCAGGGATGAATACTCTTGCCTCATCAATGACTACGCTCAATCCGCCTCCAAGAATCTGAGTTACAGGAGCCTTCAGCACTTCATGATTCTCGAATGCTTCTTTTAATCTTTCATTACCTTTTTCAGCAGCCAGTCTCTTATATGTTAATAATACCTGACCTTCGCCATCGTTCACTTTCAGCACTTTTGCAGTCATTGTATCTCCAACAGATACCATCGTAGTCAGATCTGCATTCGCCTCATTCGTGTACTCACTTCTTGTAATGATACCGTCTGCCTTATATCCTATATTTAAGATGATTTCATCGGGCTTTACATCGATGACAGTACCATCTACAACCTCTCCATTTCTTATTGTCTTAAATGACTCTTCCAACATTTGTTCAAAAGTTAATTCTGACATTATTTTGAACCTCCTCAATTATATTATTGGGCGTGGATGCCCCTGCTGTAATACCTACTGTTTCCACGGACCTTAATTGATTCGTATCCAAATCGTCAAGTGTCTGTATATAGTACGTATTCAAACATTCCTTCTTACATATTTCAAATAACTTCTGAGTATTCGAACTATGCTTGTCTCCCACTACAATCATAGCCTCTACTCTCTCTGCAATCTGACGCGCCTCTTCCTGACGTTCTTTTGTCGCATTGCAAATCGTATTTAAAACAATTATATCATAACGCTTTTTAGCGATTATTTCAACTAAATCTTTGAATTTATTGTAATTAAATGTCGTTTGGGAGACGATACAGACCTTCTGGCTTACATTCTCCAGTCGAAAACCTTCAGCATCCTCGATTGTCTGAAGTACGCAAGCCTGTTCTCCTGCCCATCCTCTGATTCCTATCACTTCAGGATGCTCGCTGTTTCCTATGATTATGATATAGGAGCCTTTCGCACTCTCTTCCGCCACAATGTTGTGGATCTTCTTCACAAACGGACAGGTAGCATCTACGCAGACCACTTCTTTTTCCTTCAATTTGTCATAGATTTCTTTTGATACTCCATGGGACCGGATAATCACAACACCCGCTTCTATCTGATCCAGTTCCTCTTCAGAACGAATCACTTCCACACCTTTACTGGCCAGATCCTTAATCACTTCCTCATTATGGATGATCGGACCATAGGTATAGATCTTGCTTCCCTGATAGCGTTCCACCTGCTCATACACCGTATCAACCGCCCGCTTCACGCCAAAACAGAATCCGGCAGTTTTCGCTAATTCAACCTTCATATTTTTCTCCACCTATCTGCACAATTCTACAATTGTCCTGACGACCTCATCAATTGTCATACGAGAACTGTCAACAAGAACTGCATCCTCTGCTTTCTTAAGCGGTGCAATCTCACGGGTAGAATCACGCTCATCACGCTCTTTTATGTCTTTTGCAATCTCTTCCAGATTACATGCAACCCCTTTTTCCGTCAATTCGTCATAGCGGCGCTTCGCGCGTGTCTCTACGCTCGCTGTCAGGAACACTTTCACATCTGCATCCGGCAATACGCAGGTACCGATATCTCTTCCATCCATGATCACATCCTGCTCTTTTGCAAGTTCCCTCTGAAGTTCCAGAAGTTTTGCGCGCACCTCAGGAATAACGGAACTCTTAGATGCCATGTTTCCAACCGCTTCTTCGCGCAGTCTTGCAGTAATATTCCTTCCATTCAGATACACCTGCTGGGCACCCTCTTCATACCGTATGGTAACCTCCGCGTCCTTACACGCCTCGACAATCTTGTCCGTCTCGCCTGCCACAATTGCTTTTTCCAGGAAATGAATGGCCAGTCCACGGTACATTGCGCCTGTATCCACATAGATATATCCTTTTTCCTTTGCCACCAGTTTGGCAATCGTACTTTTTCCGGCTCCCGCCGGACCATCAATCGCTACATTATATCCCATCATCTTTCTCCTTATCTTCTTCCTTAAGCCTTATATGTCATCTTCTGGAATCCTTCTTTTGCTCCGGGACATTTGTCCTCAAGGAAACGTTTGAACTCTTCAATATCCGCATTCTCAAGCCCTGCTTTCGGAAATCCGAAAAACGGCTTTTTCCCATCATCCAGATGCACTACGATTCCTATGGTATCTTTGGACTCAATTAATTTGATCGCATCTGCATAGCGGTATTCCTGAGACTTGTTACTTGCATAATTGGTAAAATGATCCTCAAAAAACTCAACGCGTACTTTAAGTGGTTTTCCGTTTTTATTCATCTTCAATTTATATAACTGTTCTGCATCTCCAGTTGCAGAAGTCAATTCCAGCCATTTTCCGGCAGTCCTGGCGAATACTTCCCCTACAACATAAGCAGCCAGCCATAAGAGCAGCATCTTCATGACGATCAGAATATTCTCTGTAGGATTCCCTCCAAATGGCTTTCCATAATATATATACATTCCTATTGCAAACACTCCTGCAAACGAAACTATGATCCTGTAATTCTTACTTAGTCTGGAAACTCCATATAATTTCAAGGTATCCGCCAAAACCTCTTTTGTCTCTATATAATTCATCGTATACTGTGCCTTCATCCTTTTTCTCCTTTTCTTCTATATAATACTGCTTCCTGCCGCATAGGCCGTAGACCAGGCGATCTGCAGGTTGAATCCTCCTGTCAGTGCATCCAGATCCAGTACCTCGCCTACGAAATAAAGCCCTTCTACATATTTTGACTCCATCGTACCAGGATCAATCTCTTTCGTCTTGATTCCACCCTTTGTGATAATCGCTTCATTGTAATCCCGAAGCCCCGTCAAAGTCATCGTCAGATGCTTAATCAAATGCACGAACTTCTGACGCTCCTCTCTCGATATGACATTCACCTTCTTCTCCGGATCAATCCCACTTAATTCTATCATAACAGGAATTAATTTTGACGGGAATAATCTGCCAATCGCATTCTTAAACTGCTTATTGTGATTCTCTTCAAAATCCCTCAGCACCCTCTGATCCAACTGCTCCGCACTAAGAGCCGGCTTTAGATCTATCTCAAGTCTCAATTCCTGATCCTTTAATTTCTTACCAACATAACTGCTGGCGCTGATGATCAATGGTCCGCTAACACCATAATGTGTAAAAAGCATCTCGCCGAATTCCTGATACAGTTGTTTTTTACCCCGATAGATCGAAGCAGTTACATTCCGAAGGGAAAGCCCCTGCAGTTCACTTACCCAGGATTCTTTTGTCTCCATTGGCACAAGGGACGGCATACATTCCGCAATCTGATGCCCGTTCTCCGTAGCAAACCTGTATCCGTCACCCGTCGAGCCTGTTGACCGATAGGATAATCCTCCTGTTGCAACGATACAGGCATCTCCGCCTACCTTCGTTCCATCAGCCAGTTCAACATCCAGGAATCTCCCATTCTGTGCATGAACATTCAAGACTCTGGTATACAGATATATGTCCACGCCAAGACGCTTCATCTCTTTTTCCATCGCTCTAATGACATCCGAAGAATGATCCGACTCTGGAAATACCCGATCGCCTCTTTCAATCTTCGTGCGAACACCCAGATTTTCAAAGAACTGTATCACATCCTGATTCGTATATCCATAGAAACTGCTATATAAGAACTTCGAATTGCTGACCACCGATGAGAACAGCGTATCCATATCGCCTGCATTCGTGATATTACATCTGCCCTTTCCTGTGATAAACAATTTTTTCCCTAATTTTTCATTCTTTTCAAACACATGGACCTCGTGCCCATTCCTCGCCGCAATAATCGACGCGAACATCCCTGCTGCGCCGCCTCCGACTACCAGTACCTTACTCATTACTTCTATCCTCTATGCTGCCAGATAATTCTACTTTATCGCCCACCAGGTTCAGTTCATCCTTACTGTACACCTGATACTCGTCCCAGATCTGCTCTAACGTCTCTAAGGTCGTAATAACCTCCTTCTGCTTCTTCATGCACAACGCCACTACCAGCGCATTCACTACACTTAATGGTGCCACCAACGAATCCACAATGGATGCCATATCACTTCTTGCAATCAGATTGCAAGACGAATAGATTGTCATCGGAGAATGTACACTGTCCGTCAACGTGATAACCTTCGCTTTCCGGTTGCTTGCATATTCCAGTGCCTTCAACGTACGCATCGAATACCTTGGAAAACTAATTCCGATAATAACATCTTCTTCATTAATTCGAAGCATCTGCTCGAATATCTCACTGGAACTATTCGTATTCACCGCAACCACGTCATCACACACAAGATTCAGATAAAAGCACAGGAAACTCGCCAGCGGTGCACAACTTCGAATTCCCACCACATAGATCTTCCTTGCCTTCAGAATCGTATCTACCGCCAGTTCAAAGGCTTCATGATCAATCGCTTCCATTGTCATCTTGATCTTCTCAATATCCGACTGCAGCACAGATGCAAGAATCTCCCCTTGGCTGATCCTTCCATACGTCACTTCCATACGCTGAATCGAGTTCAGTTTCGTCCTGACCAGTTCCCCCAATGCTTTCTGAAACTCCGGATATCCATCATACCCCAGCGCTGTGGCAAACCGCACAACCGTAGATTCACTGACTCCGACTTCCTCTCCCATCTTGGCGGCGGTGAGGAATGCAGCTTTGTCATAGTCCTTCCGGATAAAATCCGCCAGTTTCTTCTGACCTTTGCTGAATTTGGGGTATCCATCATCTATCTTCTTCAATAATTCATTCTTACTTCCCATGCTATTGGTTCCTTCTCTCAAAAATTACATACGCCTCCATTATAATCCCTCTCCCCAACTATTGCAAATATTTCCCTGGTTGCGGAGGATATTTTTTAGTAAAAGGACGCAGTTCGGAGGGGAAGTAGGGTCTGCGCAAACGAGGCAACATTGCGCAGACCCTACTTCCCCTCCGAACTGCTGTTTACTGACAAGGATATCCAATGCAACCTTTCACCACTCCCGATGCCGGGAGGGCGAAGAATCTCAGTGTACGTAATACTAGGAAATCCATTGTGTATGACAGGCGAAAGAGTCGGTATGGGCTGTATGGGTTTCGTAGAAGTGCCTTAGATTGCGTTAGAGAAAAAAATGCCGAAAATCAGGATGAGGGATGTGCCACAAGCACATCCCTCAAGAATGTCTGAGACGGAAAATCATCAAGATTTCTCCGTCGAATACATTCGGTTCCTAATTTTCGACATCTTTTTCACTTACGCAATCTTGGCAACTGGAGTCGAAGTCCATACAGCCCACACCGACTCTTTCGCCGTCCATCGCACACACATCCCCCTAATTAAACCGGATAACTCCCATTCTCAGTATCCGCAATCGTATGATCGATCTTGGTCTGTTGTGCTTCTCTATACTTGAAGAAGTCTGTTGCTACCTGTGGGAACAGAGCGTAAGACAGTACGTCTTCATCCTGCTGCATCCACTGTTCGCATTCTTTACGCAGTGTATCCAACTCGTCTGGGATCAAGTCAGCCGGACGGCATGTGATGATCTCAGCATCCTCGCCCAGAACTTTCTTTCTTACCTCTTCGTTGAATGGTTTAACGGTTGCGCCGTATTTTCCGCTTAATACGTCTTTTGTCTCTTTGGTAGCCATCTTATAGCGCTCGCCCATCAGAACGTTGAATACAGCCTGTGTTCCTACGATCTGTGAAGATGGTGTTACAAGCGGTGGCTCGCCTAAGTCTTTACGTACCTTTGGAACTTCTTCCAGTACGTCATAGTATTTATCCTCAGCATTCTGCTCTTTTAACTGAGATGTCAGGTTAGAAAGCATACCGCCAGGTACCTGGTATAATAAAGTCTTAATGTTAACGCCCATGTTCTTTGGATTCAAAAGTCCGCTCTCTAATGCTTCGTCACGAATCGGACGGAAGTAATCAGCGATCTCTGCCAGTAAGTTCTGATCATATCCTGTATCATATGGTGTTCCCTTGAAGGTCTCAACCATAACTTCTGTTGCCGGCTGAGAAGTTCCAAGAGCAAATGGTGACATAGCAGTATCAATTACGTCTACGCCTGCTTCTACAGCCTTTAAGTAAGTCATAGAAGCAACACCAGATGTATAGTGGGTATGAAGCTGGATCGGAAGGCTCGTTGCATCTTTTAATGCCTCGATCAATTCTGTAGCCTTGTATGGTACCAGAAGACCTGCCATATCCTTGATACAAATAGAGTTTGCACCCATATCTTCGATTCTCTTAGCAATATCAATCCAGTAATCCAGAGTATAAGCATCACCCAATGTATAAGACAGTGCCACCTGAGCATCTGCTTTTTCTTTATTCGCTGCTGTAACTGCTGTCTGTAAGTTTCTTAAGTCATTCAGACAGTCGAAGATACGAATGATATCAATACCATTTGCAACTGATTTCTGAACGAAATATTCTACTACGTCATCTGCGTATGGACGATATCCTAAGATATTCTGTCCACGGAATAACATCTGTAACTTTGTATTCTTGAATCCGTCACGGAACTTGCGAAGTCTCTCCCACGGATCTTCCTTCAGGAAACGAAGAGATGCATCGAATGTAGCACCACCCCAGCACTCTACAGAATGATATCCGACTTTATCCATCTTATCAATGATCGGAAGCATCTGCTCTGTCGTCATACGAGTAGCAATCAGAGACTGATGCGCATCACGCAGAATGGTTTCCGTAATTTTAATTGGTTTTTTCTCTATTACTGCCATTTTATATCCTCCTAATATTCTATCGTTCTATCCAAGAACCGATCAATTATACGCCAACGCCAAAGATTGCCATGAATGTTCCGGCTGCAACCGCAGTACCAATAACACCCGCTACGTTTGGTCCCATCGCATGCATCAGAAGGAAGTTCGTCGGATCAGACTCTGCTCCAACCTTCTGTGATACTCTGGCTGCCATCGGAACCGCAGATACTCCGGCAGAACCGATCAATGGGTTAACCTTGCCATGTGTAGCGATACACATTAATTTACCGAACAATACACCAGCTGCTGTACCGAATGCAAATGCAACCAGACCTAAGATAACGATCTTGATTGTATCCATATTCAGGAATGCTTCTGCACTTGTTGTAGCACCTACGGAAGTACCAAGTAGGATAACTACAATATACATCAATGCATTAGATGCAGTTTCAGTCAACTGTCTTACCACACCAGACTCACGGAACAGGTTACCGAGCATCAGCATACCTACCAATGGTGCTGTTGTAGGAAGAATTGTACATACTACGATAGTTACGATAATCGGGAAAAGGATTCTCTCAAGTTTGGATACCGGTCTTAACTGCTCCATCTTGATCTTACGTTCTTTTTCCGTTGTTAATAACTTCATAATCGGCGGCTGGATGATCGGCACCAGTGACATATAAGAATATGCCGCTACTGCGATTGGTCCAAGAAGCGCTGTCTGGGACAGTTTTCCTGCCAGGAAGATGGATGTCGGTCCATCTGCTCCACCGATGATTGAGATTGCTGCCGCTGCTTTGTCAGAGAATCCCATAGCCATAGCTCCCAGGTATGCAGCGAAGATACCGAACTGTGCTGCTGCTCCCAGAAGGAAACTCTTCGGATTGGCAATCAACGGTCCAAAGTCCGTCATAGCACCTACGCCAAGGAAGATCAGTGACGGAAGGATTGACCACTCATCTAATACATAGAAGTAATAGAGAAGTCCGCCTGTTCCATTCGCCGCATCTTCAGCATGTAACATGATATCCGGATAGATATTAACAAGTAACATACCAAAAGCAATTGGTACCAGGAGCAGAGGTTCAAACCCATGTCTGATTGCTAAGTATAGGAAAACACATGCAACCGCAATCATGATCAGATTGCCCCATGTAAGACTGAAAAATGCCGTCTGCTGCACGAGGTTTCCTAATGTTGTTGTTATATATTCCATTTTTTAACCTCCAGTCGTGTTAGATAATCATTAATGATTATTCTACTAGTTTAATGTAGCAAGAACAGCTCCGGATTCGATTGCATCACCTACTGCTACCTCAATACTTGCTACTGTTCCATCTTCTGGTGCCACAACTGGAATCTCCATCTTCATTGCCTCGATAATAACAACAGCGTCACCTTTCTTTACGCTCTGTCCTACGCTTGCTTCCAGCTTGAATACTTTTCCTGCTGCTCCTGCTTTTACTTCAATAGAACCTGCTCCTGCTGCAGCTGCTGGTGCTGCCGGTGCCGCCTTTGGCGCAGCTGCTGGTGCTGCCTTTGGTGCTGCTGGCGCTGCTGCAACTGCCGGTGCTGCTCCTGCTGCGTTCTCTTCCACTGTAACATCATATACATTGCCGTTTACTGTAATTGTATAATTTTTCATCTTAAATAATCCTCCTTAGGGTAATTATGAATTCCATTTATTCGACGGACGACGTCTAATGCTTCTTACAATGAATCCCTCCAGGGATATTGACTCATCCGTAGCCTGTGCCTCTTCCTGGGCTGCTGCAATTGCCGCTGCAATTACTGCAATCAACTCTGAATCGTCTGTTTCCGGAACAACTTCTGCCGAAGCCGCCTGAACTGGTGCACTCTGAACCGGTGCGCTCTCTTTCTTAACTTCCTGTGCAGGCTGCTTCTTGAATTTCTTTTCAAGTGCAGGAATGAACTTGAATAAATAAATCAGGAAAGAGATGAAGATCAGTACAACGAATACCGTTCCCATTCCCAAAATCGTATTAAGCCCTGCTTTTTCCAAAATCTCCCCAGTTGAATATGCCGGATCTACCGTTATACTGTCGAGATAGGAATTTTCATCAAACACGAAAGAAATTGTCGCATCACGATCTGAGAACTGCGCATCTGCTGATACCTTGATCTCATCTTTGGATGCTTCATACGTAAAGTCGCCATGCCCTTCATAGGTACCACAGTCTTTTACCGCTGCCTCCCATGCATCAAATGCACCCAGGAAACTTTCCGGCGTAACCGGCAGACCTGCCTGCGTCAGTTGAAGTTCCAGTGAAAAATCAGTCATATTTCTCCACTGCTCCACAGTCGCCTCATCTGCACCGGCGCAATATTCAATCATAAACTCTGCTGTCTGCTCAAGACTCGCTTCATCGTACGTAACTGTGTCATTGCTGCTTCCACATGCGGTAAAGCAGAGCATCGTAGCGACAGTACAGAGTATTAAACTAATTTTTTTCCTCACTTTGCCTCACCTCTCTAAACCGCACCATGCTTTTTCATCGGACGGTCTTCTCTTTTTGTGAACAACATCTCCAATGCGCCGATAATGTATTTTCTAGTATCAGCAGGCTCGATGATGGTATCCACATATCCTCTTCTTGCTGCAGACAATGGGCTGGACTGCAGTTCTTTATATTCAGCAGTCTTCTCTCTTAATGTGGCAGCATCTGCTCCCGCATACATAATCTTCGCTGCAAGATTCGGTTCCATCATGCCAATCTGTGCTGTCGGCCATGCGTATACCATGTCCGCGCCGATGGACTTGCTGTTCATTGTAACATAAGCGCTTCCGAAGGCTTTTCCAATTACGACATTCACCTTCGGTACGGTTGCATCTGCGAATGCATAAGTAAGTCTTGCTGCTTCTCTTGCAAGGTTCTTCTCTTCATATTCACAGGCTTTGAAGCCAGACACATTCGTCAATGTAACCACCGGAATATTGAATGCGTCACAGAATGTCACGAATTCTGCTGCTTTCTTTGCTCCATCCGCAGACAGAGAGCCATCAAACTCTGCAACCACTTCAGATTCTTCATTATATACTTTTGAACGGTTCGCAACCGCTCCAACCGTCATTCCATTCAGGCGGATGAATCCTGTTACCATATCTTTTGCGAAATGTTTCTTTGTCTCGAAGAACACGTTGCTGTCAGAAATCATTGCAAGTGCAATCGCTGTGTCTTCAACTGCGTTCTCGATTCCTTCGCAAATGCGGTTCAGGTTATCTGTACACTCATCATAGGAAGCATTCTCTTCGTTATTACCTGGCAACATGCAAACCAAAGAGCGGATATTCGCAATGATCTCTTCCTCAGTTCCGATATCATCTACAAGACCAGATTCTTTGCTCTGATATTCAGCAGATGAAGTATTCAACTTACCAATGTTGTTACCCGGAATTGCATTCGGGGAATTCACAAACAATTTTGCATTAGATGCTTCCATGAATGTAAAATCAGTTAATGCCGGAACTACAGACAGACCGCCGCCGCATGTTCCAAAGATTGCTGTAATCTGTGGAACTACACCTGAAGCCATTGTCTGCTTCAGATATAATCCGCCAAATGCCTCAAGAGCATCTGTTGCTTCCTGAAGTCTTAATCCTGCACAGTCTACAAGACCGATCACAGGTGCCCCCATCTTCATTGCCATATCATAGATATTCGCAATCTTCTTTGCATGCATCTCGCCGATTGCACCATTCAGTACAGATGCATCCTGGCTATACACATACACCAAATTCCCATCAATCACTCCATAACCGGTGATAACGCCATCGGCCGGAGTCTCTTTTTCCTGCATGTTGAAATCAGTGCTTCTGGCAGTAACAGCACCGCCGATCTCAACAAAGCTTCCTGCATCAAGTAAAGAAGTAATTCTTGCACTTGCTGCACTTTCAGTTGACATGTTGCCCATAGTCAAGCCCTCCATTTTCTTTCATATTTAAAATAGGTTTTTACTTATAAATAATAAAAGTAGAACCAAATTTTTGCCAATTATATTATAGCCTTTTTGTGCTTTAACTGCAATACTTTTTCTACCTTTTTGTTAATGTTTAAACAATTATCATCATATTTTTAATGATTATAAATTTTATTCTTTAAAACATATGGTCGCATTTTATCATTTGATTTCTCAGAATGTATCTTTGCAAAAAAATGGTGTCGGCCTTAACATGCCAACACCATTTTTGACTTCACTTAACAACACAGATAATCCATGCAGTTTTTCACAATGCAACATTGTCACATAGTCTCAAACGACATATTACCTAATATGTCGCTAACCTGATATACTGCTTTAATACTCGGGGAACTACCGCAACTACAGATATCAAAACAGTAACATCCTCTAGCCACAACTAATGATTGTGGCGCACCACCATTTCTTTTTCCAAGTTTTCTCATATCCTTTCTCCTCCTTTCTGAAATAATAACTTCTCGGAATCTTCAGCCCTGATTTTATAAGGCTTTCAGACCCCTATCT
>CAMBRQ010000054.1 GCA_945870325.1 uncultured Dorea sp.
AGAACTCCCATACTGCCCCTCTCTGCCGTACACCTTACAAATTACTCTTCAAGAATTAAATTCCCATCTCTAATCCACAACTGCAATCCGCATCATATTACTTACTCCAGCGTCTGCTTTCCCGCTCAAAGATGGCATTCCTGCCGTCAGTACTATAATATCTCCAGATTCTGCCATCTGCTTTGCACATACCAATTCAATTGCGCCTTCACACACATCATCCATAGAGTTAAGCTGAATAGACTTAAGCGGTCTTACACCCCAGTAGATCTGCATCCTGCGAAGGGTCTCCGGGGCTGGTGATACGCCAATAATCTCTGTCTTCGGTTTGAACTTGGATACCACTCTTGCTGTTGCTCCGGACATCGTTGGTGTAATAATACATCTTGCATTCAGGTTATTCGCCGTTGTTACAGTAGCATGCCCCAAAGCACTTGTCGTACTTCTCATACGATGCTCTTCTGCTTTTTTCATAAGCATATCATAATCCAGGTGTTCCTCTGTACTCTCTACAATATGCACCATCATCTGGAGTGCTTCTAGCGGATATTTGCCCTGTGCCGTCTCTCCCGAAAGCATTACAGCATCTGTTCCGTCATATACGGCATTCGCTACGTCTGTTACTTCTGCTCTGGTCGGGCGTGGATTACGGATCATAGAATCCAGCATCTGCGTAGCGGTAATAACTGGTTTATAATTATCGTTACATTTCTGAATGATCATCTTCTGAAGATACGGTACTTCTTCTGCCGGGATCTCCACACCCAAGTCACCACGCGCAACCATGATTCCGTCTGCACAGCGGATGATCTCATCAATATTCTTGATTCCTTCAGCATTCTCAATCTTCGCGATAATCGGAATATATGGTGCATTGCATTCTTTCAGAAACGCTCTGATCTCAAGGATACACTCTGCATTCCGTACAAAAGATGCTGCAATAAAGTCAATCTTCTGCTCTACACCAAAACGAATATCTTCTCTATCCTTTTCAGTAATTGCCGGAAGCCTTACCGGAACATTCGGAACATTCACACCTTTGCGTTCGCCAAGTTCTCCACCATTGATAATAGTGCAGACAATGTCTTTTTCCTGTTTGCCCTTTACCTTCAATCCAATCAATCCATCGTCAATCAGAATGATGCTTCCAACCTGAACATCTTCCACAAGGCCAGCGTATGTAATGGACACTTTTGTCTCATCACCGGTAATCTCTTCTGTTGTCAGGGTAAATGTCTCCCCCTCCCGAAGCGTTACCTTCTTGCCGTCCTTTAATATGCCTGTACGAATCTCAGGTCCTTTGGTATCCAGAAGGATTGCGATCGGTCTGCCCTCCTCATCACGGGCTTTTTTTAGCAGATCCATACGAGCCTTCTGTTCCTCATGGGTTCCATGAGAGAAATTAAATCTGGCAATATCCATGCCGCTTCGGATTAAATCCTTCATAAGGTTCTCATCATCAGTTCTTGGTCCCATGGTACATATAATCTTTGTTTTCTTCATTGTCCGATTTTCCTCTCTTCACTTTCCTTTTTTACTTGGTTTGACCTGCGCTGTCTATTTAACATGAGTGTGTGTAAACAAGTGATCCTGACAATATTCATAATTGCCGTTACATTTGGAACAATATCTGAATTCCAGATTCGGATCATCCAGTTCTGTTCTTCCGCAGACCGCGCATCTGTGCTTCGCGCCATTCGCATAAGTCTGGACAGGGCGCTGCGCCTGCCGCATCTTATGCTGAAATTCTCTTTTTCGTCTTACCTGCTTTGGTGAATATGGTCTCATATTTCTTGAACTCAGGAAAAAGATCAAGAAATTCAATAAGGATACTACTGCCGCCAGCGCATTCGCCTTATAATAGATTCCGTATACCGGGTTGCCCCCATATGCCGGCAGAAATGCCTGCACCACTGCATACAGAAAATACAGGCCGTCAATCAGCGCCAGTATCTTGGCTTTTACTGGAATCACGAAAAACAGCAAAAACTGTACATTAGGATACAATGCTGCAAAAGCAAAGAATAGAGACATATTCAGATACCAGGTATCCATCTGAAAAGAAAGACCCGTAAGTGCATATGCCAGCAATGCCGCAATCACATGAAACAGCATTCCTGAAAAGAAATACACATTAAACCGGAAAGCACCCCACGCCCTCTCCAGTTCCTGTCCCAGCATATAATACAGGTATAATGCAAATACAATAAATAAAAGACTATTGGATGGCGGTTGAATGATGAAGGTTGCAATCCGCCAGATCTGTCCATGCAGGATTGCTTTTGCATCCAGGCTCAGATACTGATAGTAGAATGATGGATTCACCATACTTAAAACAAATCCAACTGCATACAGTATAATGACATAGTACATGAGATTGGGGATTGCATATCTTCCAAACTTTCGTTCCAATTTGTCCAGCCAGTTATTCATAGCTTCACTCCTTACTTTTCCGATGTTTTGCACTGTAGTAATTCTACCGTTTTGAATAGTATTTGTCAATTCCGCCTTAAAACTTAACAGGATTTTAACATTTCTATAGCATTTGTTAATTGTCATTTCGGATAAATTGTCGTATAATGTTACAGGTTGTAGAATAACACACATTTAATAGGAAGAAAACCATAGCATATATTGATTTTTAGATTAGATTCAATGATAAGGAGTTAGATCATGAGTAAGAAAGAATTATACACACTGGGTATTGACATCGGTTCAACCACAGTCAAGATTGCGATACTCGATGAGAACAACGATATCGCTTTTTCTGACTATGAGAGACACTATGCGAATATCCAAGAGACTCTGTCCGACCTTCTTGGCAGAGCAATCTATAAACTTGGAGCCATCCATGCTTCACCGGTCATCACCGGTTCCGGCGGTCTGACACTTGCCAAACATCTGGGCGTACCATTCGTCCAGGAAGTTATCGCAGTATCTACTGCTTTGCAGGACTATGCTCCACAGACAGATGTTGCAATCGAACTTGGCGGTGAGGATGCCAAGATTATTTATTTTGAGGGCGGTAATGTAGAACAGCGTATGAACGGCGTATGTGCAGGTGGTACCGGATCATTCATTGATCAGATGGCATCCCTTCTTCAGACGGATGCTTCCGGACTGAATGAATATGCGAAGAACTATCAGTCCCTCTACTCTATCGCTGCAAGATGCGGTGTGTTCGCCAAGTCGGACATTCAGCCGCTGATCAACGATGGGGCTTCTAAGGAAGACCTGGCAGCATCCATCTTCCAGGCAGTTGTGAATCAGACCATAAGCGGTCTTGCCTGCGGTAAGCCAATCCGAGGACACGTCGCATTCCTTGGCGGTCCTCTTCATTTCTTATCCGAACTGAAAGAGGCATTCGTCCGCACCCTGAATCTGGACGACGAGCATACAATCGCTCCGGGACATTCCCACCTATTTGCGGCGATCGGCTCTGCCCTTAACTCTAAGAAAGACCTGGATGTATCTCTTCAGGAGATGCAGAATCGTCTGGAAGGCAAGATTAAGATGGAGTTCGAAGTAGACCGTATAGAACCACTATTTGCGACCGAAGCAGAATTCCACGCTTTTGAAGATCGTCATGCCAAGCATCAGGTACCATTGAAAGACCTTGCAACCTATCAAGGCAAGGCATTCCTTGGAATCGATGCAGGCTCTACTACTACAAAGGCTGCGTTAGTCGGAGAAGACGGGACTTTGCTGTATTCCTTCTATCATAATAATGAAGGTGATCCCCTTGGAACCACGATTAGTGCTATCAAAGATATTTACAGTCAATTGCCAGAAGGTGTCGAGATCGTACATTCTTGCTCTACCGGTTATGGCGAGGCCCTGATCAAGGCGGCACTCCTGCTGGATGAAGGAGAAGTTGAGACAGTATCCCATTACTATGCCGCTTCTTATTTCGAACCGGATGTAGACTGTATCCTGGACATCGGCGGCCAGGATATGAAATGTATTAAGATCAAGAATCAGACGGTAGATAACGTGCTTCTGAACGAGGCGTGTTCTTCCGGATGCGGTTCTTTCATCGAGACATTCGCAAAATCTTTGAACTATTCTGTCGAAGACTTTGCACATGAAGCATTATTTGCCCGTAATCCGATTGACTTGGGTACGCGTTGTACCGTTTTTATGAACTCAAAAGTAAAACAGGCACAGAAGGAAGGTGCTGAGGTTGCCGATATTTCTGCCGGTCTTGCTTATTCTGTTATAAAGAATGCCCTTTTTAAGGTAATAAAGGTGTCTGATGCCTCTGAACTGGGCAACCACATTGTAGTACAAGGCGGTACTTTCTATAATAATGCCGTTCTTAGAAGTTTTGAAAAAATCGCAAACTGTGAAGCAATTCGCCCGGATATTGCCGGAATCATGGGGGCTTTCGGTGCTGCCCTGATTGCCCGTGAGCGTTATGTAGACTGCGAAGGCACAACGATGCTCTCTATTGAAGACATTGAAGCCCTGGAGTACTCTACTACCATGGCAAAATGTAAAGGCTGCACGAATAGCTGCCGTCTGACCATTAACCATTTCAGTGGCGGACGCAGATTCATCACAGGTAACCGCTGCGAACGTGGTCTTGGAAAAGAAAAATCAGAGAATAAACTGCCGAACTTATTCGAATACAAGTTAAAACGTTACTTTGACTACGAGCCTCTTAGCGAGGCAGATGCCAAGAGAGGAACCATCGGTATCCCGCGTGTATTGAACATGTATGAGAACTATCCGTTCTGGTTTACTTTCTTTCATAATCTTGGCTTCCGAGTTGTATTATCTCCTCTGTCCACCAGAAAGATCTACGAACTCGGTATTGAGTCCATTCCAAGCGAGTCCGAGTGTTATCCGGCAAAACTTGCTCATGGACATGTGCAATGGCTGATTAACGAAGGAATACATACCATCTTCTATCCAAGTATTCCTTATGAGCGTAATGAATTCGAAGAGGCGAACAATCACTACAACTGTCCGATTGTAACCTCTTATCCTGAAAATATTAAGAACAATATTGATGCAATTATTAACGGTGACGTGGATTTTATGCATCCATTCCTCTCCTTGAAGAATGAGGAGACGGTCTCCTATCGTCTGGTGGAGGAACTGTCCGACAAATTCTCTATCCCGGCATTCGAGATCCAGTCTGCGGTACATGCCGCATGGACGGAACTGTCAGCTTGCCGTGAAGATATGCGAAAGAAAGGCGAGGAGACACTTCAGTATCTGGAAAAAACCGGCAACCGCGGTATCGTCCTGGCAGGTCGTCCTTACCACATTGACCCAGAGGTGAATCATGGTATTCCAGAACTGATCAACTCTTACAATATGGCAGTACTGACAGAGGATTCTATCTCTCACCTGCATCCGGCAGAGCATCCGCTCAATGTTATGGATCAGTGGATGTATCACTCCCGTCTGTATGCAGCGGCAAATTATGTAAAGACCACCGAGAATCTAGACCTGATTCAGTTGAATTCCTTTGGCTGTGGACTGGATGCGGTTACTACCGATCAGGTGGCTTCGATTCTGAATGACTCTGATAAAATCTATACCTCACTGAAGATCGATGAGGTTAATAACTTAGGAGCCGCAAGAATCCGTGTAAGATCTCTGCTGGCAGCAATCCGTGTAAGGGAAAAACGCCATGAGAAACGAGAGATTCACACTTCCGCTATCGCTAAAGTACCGTTTACAAAGGAAATGCGGAAGGACTATACCATCCTCTGCCCACAGATGTCACCAATTCATTTTGAATTGCTAGAACCGGCATTCAAGGCTTCCGGATATAAGATCCAAGTCCTACCAAATGACAACAAACAGGCAGTAGATGTCGGTCTTAAATATGTAAATAACGATGCCTGCTATCCATCTCTTATGGTAGTCGGTCAGATTATGGAAGCAATCCTGTCCGGCAAATATGACACTGATAAGATCGCGGTCATCATCAGCCAGACTGGCGGCGGATGCCGTGCTTCTAACTATATCGGATTCATCCGGCGTGCGCTTAAGAAGGCCGGCTATGAACACATTCCGGTTATCTCCATTAACTTAAGTGGATTAGAAGGTAATCCTGGATTCAAGATTACACCTTCTCTCGTGCTGCGCGGCATCTATGCTGCCGTATTCGGGGATATCTTTATGAAATGTGTATACCGTCTCCGTCCATACGAAGCAGTACCAGGATCAGTCAATGCAATGCATCGAAAATGGGCAGAAATCTGCAAGGAATTCGTCGGTTCCGGATATCCTTCCAGACGCAGATTCAAGAAATTGTGTAAAGATATTATCGAAGACTTTGATAACAATATCGAACTGTTAGATGTTAAGAAACCTCGTGTTGGTGTGGTTGGTGAAATTCTGGTTAAGTTCCTCCCGGCTGCTAATAACTATCTGGTAGAACTTCTGGAAAGTGAAGGTGCTGAAGCAGTTGTACCGGATCTTCTGGACTTCCTGCTGTACTGCTTCTATAACCAGAATTTCAAGGTAAAAAAACTTGGTTTTGCCAAGTCTAAAGCAACCACTGCGAATCTTGGAATCAAAGCACTTGAGTGGTTCCGCTCTCCTGCAACCAAGGCATTCGAAGCAAGTAAGCATTTTGATCCGCCGGCTCATATTGAGAAACTTGGCGAGATGGCTTCTGAGATCGTATCATTGGGCAATCAAACCGGTGAAGGATGGTTCCTGACCGGAGAGATGCTGGAACTGATACATAGCGGCGCACCGAATATCGTGTGTACACAGCCTTTCGCCTGCTTGCCAAACCATGTGGTCGGTAAAGGGGTTATTAAAGAATTAAGAAGAAGATATCCTGAGTCTAACGTTGTGGCGATTGATTTTGATCCGGGAGCAAGTGAGGTAAATCAGTTGAACAGGATTAAGTTGATGTTGTCGACGGCGAATAAGAATCTTGAGGTATAGAAATTGAATTAATGGCGATGGGACGGCGAATATGGAGAGTATACTGATTCCGTGATGCCTCCAATCGCCTACATCACGGAATCAGAGTATTGTATAGTTAATCTGTTTTTAGATGTAGGGTTACTTTTGCGTGGTGGGTTTCGGTGTTTTCCAGGGTGAGGTAGCCGCCTTGGGTTTGGGCGAAGTGCGCGGCGGTATGGAGGCCTAGACCGTAGTGAGTTTTGGTGTGGCGGCTTTTGTCACCTTGATAGAATTGTTCGGTGGCGTGTTTTAGGTCTTGTGGGGTAAATCCTGGTCCCTGGTCGATGATGGCAGCGGTAAGGTATTTTCCTTCCTGGGTTTCGGTAATTGTAATGTTGATATGGATGGTTTTGCCCGGCAAAGTATAGTCGATGGCGTTGCTTAATATGTTATTCCAGGCTCTTAAAATCTGGTTCTGGCTACAGGTAATGCTTCCATATAGAATCTTTCTGTGAATCATCAACCGCAGCTGTCTGGCTGAGGTCTGTAATTTTGTCTGTTCTTCTAGTTTGTCAGCCAATTGTTCGCAAGACATTGTTTCTATTTTTTCCAGTGCTGTTGTCTTCTCTGTACCCAGAATATCATTCAATATCATAAGGTACTCTTCTATAACAGTAATGCTCTGTAAAATATACTCGTTATATTCTGCCTCACCTTTCGAAAGTTCACTCTCTTGCAGAAGTTCTGCATTTCCCTTGATGATGGTCAGGGGTGTCTTAATGTCATGTGCCAAGGCAGCAATCTGTTCGTTCTTCTGCTGCTCCATGTTCCATTGCTGTTCCAGCGAATCTTTTAATGCTGTTTTCATTTGGTACAAAGAGGTCAATACCTCTTCTATTTCTTTTAAGTCAGAATGCTCCCGCGCAAAGTCCAGATCCTGTTTTTGAATTTTCTCGGTCACCTGATTCAAGGCAGCCAGCCTCGATCTCATATATCTGCCAAAATACCTGGCAAGAAGTATCGTCTGCATCAGGAACAAAATCACGTATAATATAGTCATAAGGAATTCCGGACTCGGAAGTTTTCGACCAAAAGAGCCACAATTGAACCTGGTTGCTATATAATATTTTACAATACATATCTCTCCGTTCTCTCTTGCGATAAAACGGTAATATCCTCCACCACCAGGATAGATCATCTTCTTCTCATAGCAATCCCATGCTTCATTCTTATCTTCCAAAGAAAAATTACCATACCGATACTCCCCTGCGCTTCCATACACTCCATAACTGCTTCCATCTGGCACTATGCCCTCTGTTATCACTTCAGCCTTTTCAATACTCTCTTCCTTCTGCTTCAATTCTTTCTCTATATGGTTTGCCGGAAGCACCCACCCCGCAATTATCATACTGTTAAACAATATATATATCAGAAGAAATAATGCTAACGTATTAATTGAAAATATACCGATGAACTTCAAAAATATTCCCGATATAGTCTTATATCTATACTTCTCTTTCTGATCTATCACCCGATTCATCTTATTCTTCTTCCTTATCTCCATCTATAACCAATCCCCCACACTGTTTCTATCGGCTCCAGTCCTGCTTTCTGACATTTAGCACGGATATTCTTAATATGCTCTGTAATCGCTGAGACATCACTCTCTTTATCATATCCGAATACATGCTCGAAAATCCTCTCCTTAGAAAATACCTGACCATGATTCAATGCAAGGTATTCACAGATTGCATATTCACTTTTTGTAAATCCAATCTCCGCTCCCTGGTATATCACCTTTTTCGAATGCAAATGAAACTGCACCCCATCCACGGATACCACATGCTTCTTCTCCCTTGTCTCTCTTCTGAGATGAGCCGCCACCCGTGCCCGCAGTTCTCCGATTCCAAATGGCTTGCTAATGTAATCATCTCCGCCAAGTCCAAGCCCTTTCATGATATCTTTCTCCTCTGTCTTTGCCGTCAAGAATAAGATCGGACAATCTACCCGTTCCCGCATCTCCTCGCAGAGAGAGAATCCATCCTTTCCCGGCATCATAACATCCAATAAGATCAACTGATAATCTCCAAGTCTATTCCAATCTAACTGCGATGGATCATCAAGCGTCGTTACATCATATTCCTCCCTGATCAATGCGTTCTCAATCAACCTAAGGATTCCTTTTTCATCATCTATTGCCAAGATTCTAATCATTGCACTGTCTTCCTTCATAATAATAAAACCACAGAAAAATCAAGCCCCATGCGACAACTGTAATCCCCACACAGATTCCTGCATGCGCAGGCATAGAGGCAATTGCCACATCTGATATCTTTCCTTCCAGGTATAATAACAGATATCCGCTCCATCTTCCACCCCAAGAGCAGGGAAAATACCTCCAGATTCCTTCTCCCAGTCCCGTAAGAAATAACGATGCGATCAAAGTCTCTGCCGTTCCCACGCAGACAGATAAACTTTTAGAAAATATCAGGTTCAAAAACAGATGCAGCAGATAGAGATTCCAACTACATATCCATAATATCAACGCGAGCAGCAAATATCCTTTCCATGCAAATATCATCGTTTTTTCAAACATCCGATACCCCAGCGCGAATCCTGCCACAGCCAGATTGATTGCTCCAAGACCGATTCCTGACAAAACCAGCCATTTTGCCAGAAGTGAATGCAATTTGCACACTGCTACTCCAAGCATCGTCTGAAAATGTCCTTTTTCCTCCTGCTCGACACTCAAAGCACATACAGCACTGACAATTAAGGGAAGAGTAATTGTCAATACCTGAATGTATCCGGATATCTTTCCTACATCCTCCCCAGCCGTACAACTGTAATATCCAAGGAATATGGTAATTCCAAGCAATGGTAAGAGGATATGCAGAACCGGTATCAGCGTATGATGCAGTTTCCGAAGTTCTGCCCTGCAAAGTCTGACCACTTCCATCATCTGCCTGGCACCTGCCTTTCAAACCATCTGCGGCTTACCATCCACAGAACCAGAAACCACACAAGGGATACTGCCACACCAGCCGGAAGAGACTTCATAGATACAAGTTCCGGCGAATATGTCATATTCCCGGGTACAGCCGGAAGCCCATTCGGCAGAACTCTTATCACTGCACACATAAGTCTTGCAGTTATCGCACCTGAGAACAGCATAAAATATGGCTTCAAAGATATACTGCACGCTGCCAGTATATAACTTCCTATATGCAAAAGCACCATTGGAAATATTCCAATCAACTGCTGAAGAAGCATACAGAATGGAATCTGCCATAACGCAGTAACGAATAACAGGATTGCTGCCGCAACCTGCTGTTCCAGTGTCGGCTTCACCAGGAATGTTATATGCAGCCCCTTCTCCATTCCAATTCCTAACAAAACCGTTGCTGCCAGCATGAGAAACACGGCTGTCGCAGTTGCCTGAATGCAGTACAGAATCTTTGCATCCCAGATTCTTCCCATATCTACCGGAAGCGCCCAGATGGTCCTATTCCCCATCTTCTTATCCCTATTGCCTGTCATGCCACAGACCAAAGCCATCATCCCCGGAAACAAAGTTATATACCACCAATTATAACTGTCAATTGCAAAATACCCATGTGTAAGCCATGCTGATAACAAGACCGAGAATAACGGCATGATAATCATAATCTTCCCAGCAGCAGTCCGCTGGTTTTTCAATCGTTCCGCCTTATAATAGCATCCTGCTTTCAGATGTCCTGTTTTTGTCCTTCCTGATAACATTACACTTTCTCCTTCCGATTCTTTGCAACAATATCCATAAACAGCCCCTCCAGATGCCTGGATGCTGGCATTCCTCCCTGGTATCCAAGCCGTCCATCTGCGATAATTCCAATATAGTCAGCCGTCTGTTCTATCTCACTTAAGATATGGCTGGATACAATGACGCTAATCCCCTCCTCTGGGAATCTTCGTATCAATTGCCGCAACTCCTGTATGCCAATTGGATCCAGCCCATTTACAGGCTCATCCAGAATCAGAAGCCTTGGGCGATTCAGCAACGCAATCGCGATTCCCAGTCTCTGCTTCATGCCAAGCGAGAACTCTCCGGTTCTCTTCTTCCCTGTATGCGCCAGATCAACCATTTCTAATACCTCTTCCATCCTCTCCTCTGCGATACCAAGCATCAATGCCCTTACCTTCAGATTCTCCCATGCCGTCAGATTCTCATATATTGGCGGAGTCTCAACCAATGCCCCGATATCCGCCAGGTCTTTTCTGCTCCATTCATGCCCGTCAAAAAGAATGCTTCCACCTGTCGGTCTTAGAATCCCTGTTACCATCTTCAGAATCGTCGACTTCCCTGCACCGTTAGGTCCCAAAAGCCCATATACACAATTCTTAGGCACCACCAGGGATATGTCGTGAACGATCTCTTGCTTATGGAATGATTTGGTTAGACATTTTGTTTCTAAAATTGAATTCATAGTAATCTCCTCCTTATGGAAGATATCATAATAAAGAAATATAAGGAAATTATAAGGGAATGGGAATTTAGTTCTTTAAGAGTTGTTTGAGAGTGTACGGCATAGAGGGGAGATTGGGTGGTTCAGTATCGGCTCCAGTCGCCTACAATCCGTAGACTCAAAATAGATCTAAAATCGGGAACCGAATGTAATCACCGGACAAATCTGAAGATTTCTCCGGCTCAGACATTCTTGAATTCTGTGCTAGTGGCACAGAATTCATCCTGATTTTAGATCTATTTTTCATTAACGGCTTGTACGGCTCTTCTACGACACTGAACCACCCAATCTCCCCTCTATGCCTGACATTCTTATGTGTGACTCTTCATGAACGGGGAGGAT
>CAMBRQ010000055.1 GCA_945870325.1 uncultured Dorea sp.
AGAGGTCTGAAATCAGGATGAATTCTGTGCCACAAGCACAGAATTCAAGAATGTCCGAACCGGAAAATCTTCAGATTTCTCCGGTTCGGACATTCGGTTCCTGATTTCAGACCTCTTTTGAACTTACGGATTGTATGACTCTTCTACGGACATCAACCACCCTCCATCCCCACTTGACCGTACATCTTCATACCCTACTCTTCATGAATCAAAATTCCACAAATCAAAACTCACACTTCTTAATACAAGCAATCGCCCGTGACCCTGCTCCAATATGGCAAGACACACTCAGCGACAATCGATCCATGTGAACCTCATATCCTGGGAATCTCTCCTCAATCTCACCTTTCCAGATCAAAGCCTCTTCCTCAGAGCAGGTATATGCCGCATGGATGTACATCTCTTTTCCCTTAAAGCGCTCATTTACATCCTTCTCAATCGCATCCAGCATCGTCTTCTTCGCTGCTTTCCAGCCACGAACCTTTGCGAAGGAATCCAGTTTCTCTCCCTGAATCTGAAGGACTGGCTTTAAGTTCAATACTGTACCGATTGCTGCAGCCGCAGGAGTAACACGTCCACCTTTTTTCAGATATTTCAGCGTATCAACAGTAATATAGATGCTTGCTTCCAGTTTCTCACGCATCAGAACATCCTCTATCTCCTGTGCACCCATGCCTTTTTCTGCCATCTCCATGGCATCAAGCACTGACTGACGCTGTGTGATAGAGATTCTCTGATTATCAATTACATGAACCTTGCCATCATAATCCTGTGCCAATCCCATCGCTGTCTCACAGGAACTGCTAAGACCGCTGGACATCGGAATATAAATAATCTCATCATATTCTTTCAGCAGTTCATCCCACAGTTCAAGAACATCGCCAGGCGATGGCTGAGACGTAGAGATATCTGCATCCTCTGCAAGCCTCTGATAGAATTCCTCCTGTGTCAGCGTAATGTCCTCATAATATAACTTTTCATTAATGAAAAACGGCATCGGGAGCACACGAATTCCTAATTCTTTTGCTTCCTTCTGCGTGATTCCACTGTTACTATCTGTCACAATAGCTACTCTTCCCATCCTTTTACCTCTCTAATTCTTAAAACTATGAATCGGTGCAGGAATTCTTCCCTGTCTGTTCACAAAAGCACTGCAATCATATTCATTGACCGGAATAATCGGAGCATAGCCCAATAATCCACCGAATTCAGCAGTATCTCCCACATCTTTTCCAATCACCGGAATCAAACGGACCGCCGTCGTCTTCTGATTCACCATACCGATTGCCATCTCATCTGCAATAATACCAGAGATTGTAGATGCTTTCGTCTTGCCAGGAATTGCGATCATATCCAAACCAACTGAGCAGACACAGGTCATTGCCTCAAGTTTCTCTATTGTCAGAGCACCAAGTTTTACTGCGTCGATCATCCCCTGGTCTTCACTGACCGGGATGAATGCACCACTTAAACCACCTACATAAGAAGAAGCCATAACGCCGCCTTTTTTCACCTGGTCATTCAGCATAGCGAGTGCAGCCGTTGTTCCAGGAGCACCGACTCTCTCCAATCCAATCTCTTCCAGGATCTCAGCCACACTGTCTCCAACTGCCGGTGTCGGTGCAAGAGAAAGATCTACGATTCCAAACGGAATACCAAGTTTCTTGGATGCTTCGCCTGCAACCAGCTGTCCAACTCTCGTAACCTTGAACGCAGTCTTCTTAATTGTCTCACACAATTTCTCAAAATTCTGTCCGCGCACCTGCTCGATCGCATGTTTTACAACACCAGGACCACTGACACCTACGTTGATGACCGCATCACCTTCTGTTACGCCTAAGAAGGCACCTGCCATGAACGGATTGTCATCCGGAGCATTGCAGAAAACAACCAGTTTTGCACAGCCAAGAGAATCATTCTCTTTGGTTGCTTCCGCGGTTGCCTTAACGATCTCTCCGCTCAAACGCACCGCGTCCATATTAATTCCAGTTCTGGTTGATCCTACATTAATAGAACTACATACGCGATCCGTACAAGCCAACGCCTCTGGAATAGAACGAATCAGATTCTCATCGCTTTTCGTCATAGACTTGGATACCAGTGCAGAATATCCGCCGATAAAATTCACGCCCACTTCTTTTGCCGCTTTATCCAGTGTCTTTGCAATTGTAACAAAATCTTCCGGTTTCTTGCAGGCAGCGCCGCCAATCAAGGCAATCGGAGTGATAGAGATTCTCTTATTCACAATCGGGATCCCGAATTCTCTTTCAATCTCCTCTCCCGTTGCAACCAGATCTTTTGCCACTGTTGTTATCTTATTATAAATGTTCTCGTTTACTTTATCCAAATCAGAATCAATACAGTCCAAAAGACTGATACCAAGTGTAATCGTCCTGACATCCAGATTATCCTGTTCAATCATCTGATTAGTCTCGTATACTTCATATCTGTTAATCATAATCTAAGCCCCGGCCTTTCTGTCATTCATCTTATAATCTGTGCATCTTCTCGAAGATCTCTTCTCTCTGACAGTGAATCATCACGCCTACACTGGCTCCAAGTTCTTCCAGATCTTTTGCTACCGTTGCAATCTCTTTCTTAGAATTCGTAACATCTGCAATTGTCATCATGTTAAAATATCCATCTACGATTGTCTGGGAAATATCCAGAATATTGATATCTGTCTCAGCCAGATATGTACAAACCTTTGCAATAATACCTACCGTATCCTTACCTACTACTGTAATTACACACTTTCTCATCTTCATCCTCCTGCTTCACAATTCTCTTATAGTGTAATAATATCTGATACAGTATCCCTTTTCGCCACCATCATAGGAATATCTTCTCCTTTGTAAGGATTATCTCCATAACTGACTTCCAGTTTTACTGTCTCATATGCCAATTCTTCATAATTGTTTTCTTTACTTAGATGCCCCAGTATTACATACTGTAGATTGTCATGTAGTATATCACAAAGAAGCCTTCCTGACAATTCATTCGACAGATGTCCTTTATCACCCATGACCCTTTTTTTCAACGGATAAGGATAAGGACCGACTTCTAACATATGAATATCATGATTGGCTTCCAGAACGACCGCATTCAGATTCTGCAGGCGCTCTATTATATATTCATCGTATGTTCCAAGGTCTGTCGCCACTGCAACAGATTTCTTAGAATTCTCAATCCGGTATCCGGATGGTTCTCTCGCATCATGGGAGATTGCAAAAGGACTGATCTCCATACTGCCTAATGAAAATGTCTGATCCACTTCGACCTCGTGCAGCAATCCTTCCGGCATCTTTCCAAGACTACTGCAGCAACGGATTCCTTCAATGGTTCCTTTCGTCGCATAGATTGGAATCTCATATTTCCTGCTAAATACTCCCAAACCCTGGATATGATCGATATGTTCATGGGTAATCAGAATTCCCTTTAATTCCTCACCCTTAACTCCCAGTGTATGTAACCCTTGTTCAACTCTCTTTTTGCTGATTCCAGTATCTACCAAAAGATGCGTATTCTCATCTCCCACGTAGATACAGTTGCCACTGCTTCCGCTGGCAATGCTGCATAACCTCATATATACGTCTTCTGCCTTTCCTACAAATCTGCTATAATTCTATCCAACTGCATCTCCGTCTCTCCGAAAGTGTTGTTATTATCTATGACTCTGTCACAATGTTTCATGAACATATCCTTCGGCAGTTGAGCCGCTATAATATCATCCACTTTCTTCGAATCGTAGCCTCTTGCATAAATCAAACGCTTTTTGCGGTTTTCTGCACTCACATGGACATACCACAGTTCATCGCAGATCTCATCGTAATGATCCTCAATTAAAAGTGCAGACTCCACAATAAAAAGGTTGGTATTCCTGCGCTCTTCCATGGCAATCTTCTTGCGAATCTCTTCTTTTACCGCAGGGTGAACAATCTCATTCAGTGCAGTCAGTTTGGCATTGTCTGTAAATACAATGCCTGCTAACTTCTCCCTGTCAAGTTCTCCCTTCTCATCCAGAATATCCATACCAAAATATTCTACAATTGCATCAAAACATTCTGTTCCCTTTTTCTGAAGTTTTTTACCAACTTTATCTGCCTGGCAGATTGTTGCTCCGTATCTATTATTCAGGTACTCCAATATCTGTGTTTTCCCGGCTCCTACTCCACCGGTAATTCCAATAATCTTCATACTCTTACTCCTCTACTTTGCTTCGTACCAGTTATCTCCTGTATGCATATCCACTTCCAAAGGTACATCCAGGGAAGCCGCCTGCTCCATCTCTTCTCTCAGGATTGTCTTCACGTCATCAAGTTCCGGCTTATAAGCCTCAATCAGCAATTCATCATGAACCTGGAGAACCAGCCTTGACTTCATCTGATTCTCTTTCAATCTACGGTTCACACCAATCATCGCAATCTTCATGATATCCGCCGCCGTTCCCTGGATCGGCGCATTCATAGCCACTCTTTCTCCAAAGGATCTCTGCATAAAATTGCTGGATGCCAACTCCGGAACCGGGCGTCGTCTGCCGAATAAGGTAACGACATATCCCATCTCCTTCGCATGTTTCACCGTATCATCCAGAAACGCTTTAATACCCGGATATGTCTTAAAATAATCTTCGATATATTTTGCCGCTTCTTTTCTGGTAATACTCAAGTCCTGGCTCAGTCCGAATGAACTGATTCCGTATACGATTCCAAAATTCACCGCCTTAGCATTGCGCCGCTGCTGGTCTGTTACTTCCTCAAACGGAGTATGGAATACCTGGGAAGCCGTAATCCTGTGAATGTCTTTCGCCTCTTTATACGCGTCAATCAGATGGCTGTCACCAGAGCAATGTGCTAAAACCCTCAATTCTATCTGCGAATAATCCGCATCTACAAACACATATCCTTCCTCCGGAATGAACACCTTACGGATCAGTCTTCCAAGTTCCATCCTGATTGGAATATTCTGAAGATTCGGCTCTGTACTGCTGATTCTTCCTGTTGCCGTAATCGTCTGGTTAAACTTACTGCGAATCCTTCCATCTTCACAGATATAATTGGCAAGTCCATCTGCATAGGTTGACTTTAACTTCGAATACTGTCTGTATTCTAATATCTTTTCAATAATCGGATAATCCGGCGCCAGTTTTTCCAACACATCTGCCGCCGTCGAATATCCTGTCTTCGTCTTCTTACCGCCAGGAATCTTCATATTTTCAAATAATATGACCCCCAACTGCTTTGGAGAATTAATATTAAAGGTCTCTCCTGCATCTGCGTAGATCTCTTTCTCAAGTTCTACAATCTTGGTTCCCAACTGGTCGCCATAGAACTTAAGCGCTTCTGCCTCCACTTTCACGCCGTTTCTCTCCATATCACATAGCGTGAATAACAATGGCATCTCAATCTCCGCAAATAACTTATCCATCTGGCATTCTTTCAACTTCTCCCACAGAATACCTGACGCCTTATAAGCAGTAAAGGCTTCATAGCATACCTTCACATAATTCTCAGTTTTCTCTTCTATAATAATATTCAATTGCTCTCGTGCAACGTCTTCATAAGTATAATTGCTCTTTAACGGGTTCAGCAGATATGCTGCCACTGTTGCGTCAAAGCAATTCTCCATACGGCGGATCTTAATATGCTCCAGAGCCTGCTTCAGATCGAACATGACGAAGCGTCCCGCCCTCTCTGCCACTTCCTCTAATCTTCCAAGAAGCCAGGATGCATCAATCCCCTGTCCGGTCCGGATACAATAGATATCCTTCTCAGAAAAGCATAATCCGATACCACCAATCTCTGCCTGATCCGCAAAAAGGGGCAGCACGTCCTCCGTATTCTTAAAGATGCATGCTCCAACACACGCGGCCTTCTCTGCCGCAGCCAGCGCTTCTTCTGCCGCACTCTGCTGCTTAATCTCACAAAATGCCGACTCCACCTGATTAGACGGTGCTGTCACATCGAATTTGGAAAGCAGATTCTTGAACTGAAGTTTCTGAAAATATGCATACGCTTCCTCCGTAAATATATTCCCCAGCCTTGCCTCTTCAAGTTCATAAGGGAAATCAGCATTCACATTGATGGTAGCAAGTTTCTTACTCATCACTGCCATATCCCAATGCTCTTTTAATGCTTTCGCTGCTCTTGGCGGTTTTAGTTCCTCCACATGCTCGTGTGCATTCTCAATACTGTGATATTCTGTAATAATCTTTGTTGCCGTCTTCTCTCCAATACTTGGCACCCCAGGTATATTATCAGAAGTATCCCCCATTAACGCCTTCAGATCAATAAACTCCACAGGCGTTACCTGATATCTTTCCTTGACGTCCTGTGCATAGTAATCCTCTACCTCTGTCCTTCCCTGTTTCGTCTTCGGAATTCGAATCTTTACATGCTCTGTCGCAAGCTGAAGCAGGTCTCTGTCTCCAGATATTACCGACACATCGATTCCCTGCCCCTCACAACGTCTGGACAGTGTTCCAAGAAGGTCATCCGCTTCCAGCCCGGCAGATTCTATGGTCTTGATTCCCATCGCCTGAAGGACTTCTTTAATAACAGGTACCTGCTGGCGCAATTCTTCTGCCATAGGCTTTCTGGTTCCCTTATATTCCGCATACATCTTATGGCGGAACGTCGGCGCATGAACATCAAAAGCCACCGTCAGATAGTCCGGTTTCTCTTCTTCTAATATTTTAAACATAATCGTCAGAAAGCCATAGATCGCGTTCGTATGAAGCCCGTCTGCATTCGTCAGATCCGGGAGTCCATAAAAAGCGCGATTCAAAATACTATGACCATCAATCAATACAATCTTATCATTCATATTGGATTCTCCATCTAAAATTAGAACTACCTTCTTACTATACACCAAAACATTTATTTTTGAAAGCAATTTATTCTTTTTAAAGGCTTGCAATCTCCTTCAGTCTTTCGATAATCGGAAGATGCTGTGTACACTGTCTCTCGCATTTTCCACAGGCAATACACTCTAAAGCCTTCTCCTTGGAAATGTCCCAGTGATTATCCAGTCGATCCTCGATTGCTTTCTGCTCGCCAGTCAGAATCATCTGATTATAAGCATCCATGAATTTTGGAATCGGAATATCTTTTGGACATCCTTTGCAGTAAGCGCAGCCAGTACATAAGTTATTTAGTGCCACACCCTTGCCCTCATATTCTTTCACAATCTCTTTCGCCGGCTTCTCTTCCAGGTTCTCTACGGCTTTGACCGCATCATCAATATGTTCCTTTGTCGTACAGCCTGCCAGTGTTACAGTAATCTCTTTATGGGAAGCAACAAAACGAAGCGCTGCCTGCGGAACCGTCAGATCTGTTTCTTCTGCCAGATAAGCGAATGCATCCGAATTCGCCGGAATCATTCCTCCGCCCAAAGGATTCATTACCACAACTCCCATACCTTTCTGATGTGCTGCCTCAATACCACTCTGTCTGAAGCGGTAATTAAGCGCATTATATCCGATCAGCATTCCTTTGAACTTGCCTGTATCTACTACTTTCTCGATATCATTGCCCTGCATATGAGAAGAGAACACGATATTACGGATCAGTCCCTCTCTCTTGGCATCCTCAAAAAAACCATACAACGCATCCATATGCCTTTCCCATGACTCCAGACTCAGCATACACCACATATGATAGAAATCAATGTAATCTGTCTTCAATCTGTCCAAAGATAACTCTAGTCTCTTTCTGAAAATGTCTTTTGTCGGATGATCTCCTGCATCTAGTGTTCCCAGATTCGTCTTAGAAGTTACATAGATATCACTTCTTTTCACCTGCGATAACGCAATTCCTGTCACGATCTCGCTCTTATCATCACAATAATGCGGTGCTGTATCCCAGTAATTGATTCCCTTCTCATATGCATAGAGCGGAATCTCAGCACATTTCTCCAATCTTCCCGCTTTGATATCCTCTTCATCATAACGCATAGTTCCGAGCCCGATTGCGGACACCTTCATTTCTGTATTTCCATATTGCTTATAGTACATAATTGCCTCCTTTTTTTAATGTGTGAATTCTCGTGTCGCTGACCTTTTCCCATTATATCATAGTTCCTATAATTTCAACCAAAAAAACAAGCAAAAAAACCTCTAAAATTCTTCACAAAAGCATTGACATCTTCTGATTTTACCGTTATAATTCAATATGTTGTCGATGAGATAACATAAGCGGATGTGGCGGAATGGCAGACGCACAAGACTCAAAATCTTGCGGGGGCGACCTCGTGTGGGTTCAAGTCCCACCATCCGCATTCAGAAAAAGTACGGGAAACCTTGATGTGAGGATTCCCGTTTTTATTTGGAAATTTTTCTAAGAAAAGAGAAGCGATACCTTACAGGCACCACTTCTCTTTTTTGAATATTATAATGAGAGTAAAGAAAATCTCCCGTAATTCAAGACTATTTTATACATATTCCTAGAACTTATCTGCCGGGAACAAAGCATCATCCAATGCAGTCATATCTTCCTGAGCGATATAATATACATTATCTGCATCCGGCTTAACTGTAATGGTAACAGTTGTAGGATCTCCATAGACCGGAGCAGCAATTCTCTCAGCCATAAGTTCATACATTTTCTGGAACACCATCTGGTTGATCTCTTCATCGCTTGGAATCTGTTCAACGTTCGTCAGTTCTTCTGTAACAGCAGTATTAACCTCATCCTGAAGTCCTTCAAAAGCAATGAATGGCTCTACGGTTACATCGATTGTAAAAGCATCGTCACTTGCTTCTTTTGCTTCGCCAACATCATACTTCGCCAGTTTGATCATATCCAGGAACAACTGTCTGTAGTTCTCTGTCATTTCTTCTGAAAGACCCAGATCAGAGAATCCAGCCTCCTTCATCGTTACGTCAATATTACCCTCATACAATTCCTTTGCTTCTTCTTCACTTGACTTCGTCCATTCCATATACTTTGCGAATTCACCTTTGTAACTGGCATCCAGAACAGACTTCGCATAAGACTGTGCATCTTCCGTACTCATTCCTCCGCAACCGCACAGTACTGTCATTACTACAACCAGTAATACAGCAAGCAAACCTCTTTTTCTCATAACTTTTTCCCCCTTGTGAATTAAGATAATATAACCATACTCCTATCTTCACATAAAATCAACTCTTAACAGTTATTTGCCAATTAACTTTTTCCCGATATCAAAGCAATCAAATGTAGCAAAATAATCTGCCGGAGTCTCCGCTCTGCGGATCAACTGTGCCGTACCATCTTCTTTCAGGAGCACTTCTGCTGATTTTAACTTTCCATTATAATTATATCCCATAGAGAATCCATGCGCGCCAGTATCATGGATGACCACCAGATCTCCCATGTCAATCTTCGGCAGCATACGGTCAATGGCGAACTTATCATTATTCTCGCATAGAGAACCTGTAACATCATATTTGTGATCATGCGGCAGATTCTCTTTCCCCATTACCGTAATGTGATGATATGCCCCATACATCGCCGGACGCATCAGATTGACCGCACAAGCGTCCACGCCGATATATTCTTTATGGGTATGTTTCTGATGAATCGCTGTTGTTACCAGGCATCCATAAGGTCCCATCATGAATCGTCCAAGTTCTGTATAGATTGCAACATCTCCCATTCCTGCCGGCACAAGCACCTCCTCATATACCCTGCGTACGCCATCACCAATCACACGGATATCATTCGGCTCCTGATCCGGCGTATAAGGAATACCGATTCCTCCGGACAGATTGATGAACTTAATGTGTACGCCGGTTTCCTGCTGAAGTTTCACCGCAACTTCGAACAGCACCTTTGCAAGCATCGGATAGTAATCATTTGTAACCGTGTTACTTGCAAGGAAAGCATGGATACCGAACTCTTTCGCTCCCTTTGCTTTCAGAATTTTGAAAGCCTCGAAGATCTGCTCTGTTGTCATGCCATATTTGGAATCTCCCGGATTATCCATAATATCGTTACTAATCTTGAACAGCCCGCCCGGATTATAGCGGCAACTGATCGTCTCCGGAATATGCCCAATCGTCTTCTCAAGGAAATCAATATGCGTAATATCATCCAGGTTAATGATTGCTCCCAACTGATCCGCATAAGCGAATTCTTCTGCCGGCGTATCATTAGAAGAGAACATAATGTCCCCTCCTGTCGCCCCGATTGCCTCGGAAAGCATGAGTTCTGTATAGGAGGAACAATCACAGCCACAGCCATACTCTCTCAAAATATTGATCAAAAACGGATTCGGTGTTGCCTTAACCGCGAAATATTCTTTATATCCTTTATTCCAGGAAAACGCATCTTTCAATGCCTGCATATTCTTACGGATACCCTTCTCGTCATACAGATGAAATGGCGTTGGATACTCTTTTACAATCTCTTCTAACTGCTCTTTTGTTACAAATGTTTCTTTCTTCATTGTCTCTGGTTCTCCTCTCGCATCGTTAGTAATTTGATCTCGTTAGATAATGCACTCTTATATAATTCCACAAAATTCTTCTGTCCTGAATACAGACAGGTATTCATACTGCCTTCTCCATACTCGCCAGTAAGAACATATCTGGAATCTGCAATCAAACCAATCTGCATTCCACGGCTTTCGCCTACATATACCTTAGCAGTACCAAAAGTCACAGGCTGGTCTGTAATAATCACAACCTTCTTCTTCGCCGCAATCAATGGCTCCAATTCCCGTATCAATAACAGCAGGTAATTCCTGGTACAACTGATATAGACACGCCGCTCTACCTTATCCAGGAGATTCCGCATCTTATCCAATATATGGTTGGCTCCTTCAATCGTGATATACCCTTCTACATATGTCTTCTCAGAAGGAACGTGCGCAGACAGCCACTTCTTGGTCTCTTCCAATCTACGAATCCTGTTCTTGCAAAATTCATCCAGCGGTACCGGAACATACTTCCTGGTATTGCCCTCTTCCACCAGGTAAGCCGCCCCCTTCTCCGTCATATTCGCCAGAGAATTATACGCATTCGACCTGGAGATTCCAGTCTGCTTCGCAACCTCATATCCGGTCACTTTCCCTTCCGTAATCATACACTGATAGATATTAGCCTCCTGTCTCGTAAGCCCGAATTCCATCAAACGCTCAACGAATGATAATTGCTCCAAATTCTCACCTCATCTCCTCTTAGTAGTTCTCTACAGGAACACTATAAACTATGTCCACATATCTGTCAACATGGTTTTGGGGATTTTTTTGTGAATTTAAGTGGGAATTTAGTGGAGAAAAGTAGATTCTTGGAAAGCGTACGGCGAAGCAGAAGCGGATGGCTGGCTCTGAGACCGGGGCGTTTCGTTAACAAGGTGTAATCGTGAGAATCCCCGTAGATTGGCAACCGAGTACACTCACTCCGAAATCTTGATGA
>CAMBRQ010000056.1 GCA_945870325.1 uncultured Dorea sp.
TCGGCACAGGAGCACCTCCTTATTTAGTTTTCATTGTACAAATACAACACTTAAATTTTATACTGTTTTCACAAATATGTCAAGCATTCCACTCAGAAACTTGTATCACTTGACGTACGTCCTCATAGCGGAATCCTTTACGCATCAGATACCCCGCGATTTTCTGCCTTTCTGCATAATCTGCGGTCTCCGGATCGAACTTCTTTTTTCTGATAATTGCTTCAATTGCGGCCCTGGAATCATCACTTTCATAGCATTCTTCAAATGCTTTTTCTATCTCTTCTTTTGTAATTCCTTTCTGACAAAGTGCAGCATAGATTTCTTTTCGGCTTTTTTTATCCTTACGGCTCTCAATAAAACTACAGGCATATTCCATATCGTTCACATACCCAAAAGACTTGACGTAAGCAATCGCTGCCTCTACAATATCGGAAGCATAGCCTCCCTGTTCTAATTTTGTACGAAGTTGGGATTCTGTTCTTCCCATATCACTTAAAAGATGCATTGCCCTTAACTTCGCCCGCTTCAGTACAACCTCTGTACGTATGGACTGATATGCTTCTTCATTCAATTCGCCATCCACCGCAATATGATAGCGAGACAGTTCGCCCTTATATAGGATAAAAGCGAACTGTCCGTCTAAATACACCTTATACTTTGTCTTTGTCACTGGTTCAAGTCTTGTGACTGTCATTCTTATTCTTCCTCTTTTGTCTTTCTCGTGCTAGTGCCTGCTTTCTTATTCTCCATCTTGGCATCTGCCTTATCTTCTGCTTTTGACCCATCCCCGCCAATATTATAATGTGCACGAATCTTTTTCTCCAATTCGTCCATAATCTCTGGATGCTCTTTCAGATAGATCTTAGCATTCTCGCGTCCCTGCCCAATCTTATCCCCATTGTAAGCAAACCATGCACCGCTCTTGCTCACCAGATCAATGCTGACCGCAAGATCCAGAATATCACCTTCCTTGGAGATTCCCTTACCAAACATGATATCGAACTCTGCCTCTTTAAACGGAGGCGCAATCTTATTCTTTACAACCTTCACACGGGTTCTGTTACCTACCATCTCGCCACTCTGCTTCAATGTCTCGATTCTTCTGACATCCATACGGATAGAAGCATAGAACTTAAGCGCACGACCTCCGGTTGTAGTCTCCGGGTTGCCGAACATAACGCCTACCTTCTCACGCAACTGGTTGATGAAGATTACCACGCAGTTAGACTTGCTGATTACCGGAGTCAGTTTACGAAGCGCCTGTGACATCAATCTTGCCTGAAGACCCACATGGCTGTCTCCCATGTCTCCCTCAATCTCCTGCTTTGGCACCAGCGCCGCAACAGAGTCTACTACAATAATATCCATAGCACCGGAGCGAACCATCGTCTCAGTAATCTCAAGCGCCTGATCGCCACTGTCCGGCTGAGAGATATATAATTCATCAATATCAACACCTATATTCTTCGCATATGCAGGGTCCAATGCATGCTCTGCATCAATAAATCCTGCAATTCCACCCCTCTTCTGTACTTCTGAAATCATATGTAATGCAACCGTTGTCTTACCACTGGACTCTGGTCCATAGATCTCAACAACACGTCCTCTTGGAACACCGCCAAGTCCCAGTGCAAGATCAAGGCTTAAAGAGCCTGTCGGAATTGTCTCTACTGCCACCTGCGCTGATGGATCGCCTAACTTCATGACCGTTCCTTTTCCATAATCTTTCTCTAACTTCGCTATCGCGGCATCTAATGCTTTCTTCTTATCTTCACTTGCCATAATCTAATCTCCTTTTAAAACACGAACGAATGTTCGTTACCTGGTTAATATACTATTATACTTACCCATAAATGTCAACACAATTTTTTTAAACCTATGAAAAAACTTACCAGTTTGTATAGATACATATACTTTATGTACTCGTATACTCATTCCTAAAATCCCTGGAACATCCTACAGACTTGTATAGATTACCTAAAATAGAAAATAGACTCCCTCAAGACTATCTGATTTCAAAATATCACACTTTCTGATATCCGTCAACCAATACCTGAAAAACCCTGCCGATAAAACCAGCAGGGTCTTCCTCTACACACTCACCACAATAACTTCGCACGCTTCCAAAGAAATCCTGTCTATTCCTTTCTCTACGCTTCTATTCTTATTCGAAAGCAACACTTCCTTAACCTTCTCCTTGAGTTCCACCGTCACCGCTTCCTGTCCAAAGTTCGCAAATACAATTGCGCTCTTCTCTTCCGTCCGTCTCTCATATGCAAAGATCTTCTCATCTTCTTCATACATCGGAACGAACTCCCCATATACGAATACTTCTTTCCACTCCTCACTCTTGCGAAGCCGGATCAATCTCCGATAATAATTCAAAACCGAATCCTCATCCTTATCCTGGACAGCCACATTGATCTTCCGATAATTCTCATTCACGCTAAGCCACGGAGTTCCTTTCGTGAATCCTGCATTTTCTGTAGTATCCCACTGCATCGGGGTTCTTGCGTTATCCCTACTGTACTTATAACATACCTCCAATGCCTGTTCTTTCGTAAGCCCTGTTTCCAGTGCAAGATGGAACTGATTATAGGTATCAATATCATCATAATCATTGATATCTTCTCTCCGGCAATTCTGCATCCCGATTTCCTGTCCCTGATAGATAAATGGAATTCCTCTAAGAAGTACGCTGACCGTTCCAAGCATCTTAGTTCCGTCAGGAGTCCTTGCATATTCAGGAAGATATCTGCTTGCTCCTCTTGGCTCGTCATGATTCTCAATAATATTTGCCAGATATGCCTTGCCTTGACACTCCAGCTGCGAATTGATAATCGCCCTCTTCCATGTCAGGAAGTCTACATCCCCGGTATCATACCATCCATGCTCACCGCTCGTCTGAACATGAGGCGCGAAATCGAACATCGTCGAGAAATATCCATCATCACCGACAAACTCTTCCAGTTCTCCATCCTTCATATTGAAGACCTCGCCAACCGTAAACGCATCATGCTTCGCGAAAGTCTCCCGTTTCAATTCTCCCAGAAGTTCTCCGATTCCCTCTACCTCTTCTACCATTCTGGTCGCACGGCACATTCCATCCGGTCCATCCGGTTCAAAATCAGGAAAAGCAAGATCCTTCTTGATATTAATAATCGCATCGATACGGAAACCTGCGATTCCCTTATCCAGCCACCAATTCACCATGCCAAACAGTTCTTCTCTTACCTTCGGATTCTCCCAGTTAAGATCCGGCTGTTCTTTGGCAAACAAATGAAGATAATATTTATCCGTGCCCGGCACTGGTTCCCAGGTACTTCCGCCAAAGTAAGAACGATAATTGCTTGGCGGATTTCCATTCTTACCCTTCACAAAATAAAAATAATCCGCATACTCGCCTTCCGGATCTGCCAACGCTTTCTTGAACCACACATGATCGCTGGAACAATGATTGATCACAAGATCCATCACAATCTGAATGCCCCGCTCCTTCGCCTCTTTAAGCAGCAGATCGAATTCCTCCATCGTGCCGAACTCCTCGGCAATCTTATAATAGTCTGAGATATCATATCCCTGATCTATAAAAGGAGACTGATAGATTGGAGAAAGCCAGATCAGATCAATCCCCAGTTCTTTCAGATAATCCAGTTTCCGGATCACTCCTTTCAGATCTCCGATTCCGTCACCATTGCTATCCATGAAACTCTTTGGATAGATCTGATATGCTACTTTTTCATGCCACCATTTTCTATTCATAGCTGTAACCTCCAACTGCTGTAATACTCTGATTACATTGTACATACCTTCCTCTCGTATTGCTTCTCTTATATTGAGAAATAATTACACTATTTTGACTTTTTCCGATACTCCGATGGTGTCATCTGCTTCAGTTGGAAGAAACGGCGGATAAAATATCCCATATTGTCATATCCGCACCGCATGGCAATCTCTATAATCTTGTCATCTGTCTCCAAAAGTTCCTGGGTAGCCCGATTAATCCGAATCTCATTAATATACTCCGTAACCGTCTTTCCTGTCGTTCTCTTAAAATAACGGCAGAAATACTGGGCATTCATCCCTGCCACCGCTGCGATCTCATCAATCTGTATCTTTCTTCCGTAATTATCATGGATAAAAGTAAGCACCCGTTTCATAGTATCGATCTTATAGGAATCTGATGCCTGTTCATCTTTCACATTCTCAAGGCAGCCGTTCTCATACAGACATGCCAGCATATGATACAGTTCTGCTTTTACCTTAAGATAGGCACTCAAATCCTTTTTCACAGCATTTTCATAGATTCTTCTATAGATCTGACTCAACTCATTCCAGAATGAATTTTTTTCATCTATGATGAGGGGCAGGCGGATCTTCTTATCCACCAGCGGCCGGATCATTTTGTGCTGGACGCCGTCATAATACTCAAAACTAAGCATATTTACATCGAATACAACCGCCTGTTCCCTGCCGCCTTCTTCCAGCCAGATTGAATGGATCTCTTCTGAGCCTACGAAGATCAATGCCGGGGCAGTAACTACCAATTCCTTCATATTGACGGACAGACGGAACGTACCTGATTCCAGACTGATAACCTCCGTCTCCTTATGCCAATGCAAAGGAACCGAATAACTCCCTACGCCTTCCCACTTATAGACAGCCAGCGGAAATTCTGTCGTTCCATGCACTGCATTTTCTTTTAACTTACTGATCTCCATACGGTTTCATGTCTCCTTTATACGGTATCTTCTCCAAAAACACTAATTTCTCGCAGTTCATTATACCGCAAACCAGTTTTGATGTACAGTTGGTCTCCGAGAATTCCTGACAGCAATTCTGACCGTATATCCGAACAATTCACACATAACTTACAAAAGCGCATCCTTCATAATCCATCTCAAGCACCATTCCATATCCCGCTGTTTTACCTTTTTGTCTGTCACAACATCATAAGCTGCAATCTCCTTACCATCCAGAAAATAGCGGATACTTCCAATCTTTTCGCCTACCTTCACCGGTGCCTCCAACGAATCCTCCACCTCAGTCTTGATCACAACATCTTCATCTTCCCTAAGAAGAACAGGAATCTCATCTTTCTCCTCAACATGTACCGGAATCTGTATCTCGCGTTCATATGGGTTATTTTCTTCTACTCCGCTTATCACGTTCACATCCGGCAGGTCCACATCCTCCCAGACGTCCCGGTATGCATAATTCGCAATCCCATACTCCATTAATTTCCTGGTATCTACCCACTTATACCCTTTATTGTTCGGCCACCCACAGGCAAGAAGAGCAACAATGAATGTCCTGCCATCCCTCTGAAGCGCACCTACATAGCAATATCCTGCATCTGCAGTAAATCCGGTCTTCCCCGTCAGCGCTCCATCCATCATATCCAGAAATGCGTTGTGGTTATTACAGGAAAATTGCCGGCTCCCCTCTACATTAGAAAATGAATACGTCTTCGTCCTTGTAATCTCCAGGAATTCCTCTTTACAAGGCGACTGTGTAATACAGTACCGCATAATGGCTGCCAGATCCCTGGCTGTTGTAGAATGAACGCCCCTATCATCACTTTCATCCAATCCATTCGGTGTGATAAAATATGTATTATTACATCCAAGTTCTTTCGCTTTTTGATTCATCATATCCGCGAATCCTTCTACCGAACCTGCAAGCCCTTCCGCTATCACTACCGCACTGTCATTATGGGATTCTAGCATCAGGGAATATAGAAGATCTTTCAGATAATACTCCTCCTGATCCTGAACGCCAAGCCTTACTTTCGGCTGTCCGGCAGCATACCCGGAGGCAGTCACTACCTGCCCTTCCTGCATATTTTCCAACGCAAGTATGCAAGTCATAATCTTCGTCGTGCTTGCCATAGGTCTGATTATCTCTTCTTCCTTGCCAAATAAAACACGCCCACTATCAGCATCCATTAGCACTGCTGACTGGGCGTATAACTGCTCCGGCTCGTCCCCGCCTTCTTCTGCTTCTGCCTGGACATCACCAAACTGCATAAGCAGAACACATATCAAAAGACTGCACAATAATATTTTCTTTTTCATCCGCCGCACCATACATCACCATGTTATTGCAATATATGTGGGGACATATTCTCCTATTCCAAATAAATGAATCCTAGATATCCAGTTTCAACTGAATCTCTTCTTCTGCCTCTTCCTTAAAACTCTCCACCTGCTCCGGATTCAGGCTCGGAAGGTCGTCTACCGACTGGACACTGAATCTTCGCAGGAACTCCTCTGTCGTCCCGAACAGAATCGGCTTGCCCGGTGCTTCCAGACGTCCCCGCTCGCACACCAGATTGTATTCCACCAGTTTATTCACGGCATGGTCTGACTTCACACCCCGAATCTTTTCAATCTCCAGTTTTGTAACCGGCTGCTTATAGGCAATAATCGACAACGTCTCCAGCAGGACATCCGTCAGCACATATTTCTTCGGCTGCTTTGCCACACGGATCAGGTACTCATACATCTCCTTCTTCGTACACATCTGAAATGCATCCTCCAGTTCAATAATGCGTACCCCCCTGTCCTCTGCCTGATATTTATCCATCATTCTATGTATAATCTTCCGGGTGGTATCCTCATCATGTTCAATCGCGGAAGCAATCTTATTCAGTTCAACAGATTCTCCCATCGTGAAGAGAACCGCTTCTATAATTCCTTCTAATTTACTAATCTCCACGCTTTCCATACTACCTTTCCATCCTCAAGTTCATCCTTAAGTTCTATCCCCGACCATTTATCCTGGACGTTATCATAATCTCATCAAAGGGCTGCTCCTGCTCAATCAGGATAATTCCTTCCTTCATCAACTGCAGAATTGCAAGAAACGTCACCACAACCTGCGTCTTGGAACACTGTTTCTCCAGCAATTCCCGGAATCCAAACTTCTTATGGTTTTCTGCATACTCTGTAACATACTGGAGTTTGTCAGGAAGCGTCACCTCTTCCTTCTCAATCTTGCCAAATTTGCTGCGGACAGGATCAATCTTATCCACCTGCTTCTTCATCACATCCCGAAAAATACGGTTCAATTGCGCAAGCGTAACATCTCCAAGCAAGGCATCCAGATCTACCGGTTCTACATATTCTAATACTTCCGTCGGAATCGTAGGCTCCTTGTACATCACCTGCTCTCCCTCTACCTGTCTGTCCCTCAATTCATAGGACATGTATTTATACATCTTATATTCCAATAACTGTTCTACCAGTTCCTGTCTCGGATCCTCTTCCTCTCCTTCTTCATTTACTTCTTTCGGAAGAAGCATTCTGCACTTAATGTCAAGCAGTGTCGCCGCCATAACCAGAAACTCGCTCATGACATTCAGATCTTCTTTTTCCATGGCTTTGATATAATCCATATATTGATTCGTGATCTCTACGATTGGGATATCATAGATATCAATCTTATTCTTATCGATCAAATGCAGAAGCAGATCCAGCGGTCCTTCGAAGACCTGCAGTTTTACCGGAATTCCCATAAGTCTCTCCCCATTACCTAATACAGTACATTATCCAATCTATCACTGACATTTTCACTTGTCTGTTTTTCAATGTACTAATTGCCGCAATTGTATTATTATACAAGAATCTTCCTGTTTTCACAAGTTCTATTCCGTATAAATCTAAAACTCTGGCATATTTTATTCGCTATTTTCTAACTGAACTATGGGCATTGGCAATACATTGCCTAGCTCTCACCAAATTCCAATACAATCAACTCTGCCGGATTAAAAAGACGGACAGGCACTGAATGAGTTCCAAGTCCCTTACTTACTACGATTGCAGCATCGTTTTCTTCGTATAGCCCTCCCGAGTATCTCGGAAATAATCGGAAGTCCGGAGCAATTACGCCTCCAATTCCCGGAATCTGTGCGACTCCCCCATGATAATGCCCTGACAGAATCAAGTCTGCCCCCCATGCTTTGTACGCTTCCATATATGCCGGATGATGCGCCAGAAGAATCTGATAGGCAGAATCTGACAGACCGATCCGTTCTTCTACCTCCTCCTGCTCTACTCGTCTCGCCCGAAAACGTTCATATCCTGACAGCGGAATCTCTAAGCCCGTTATCTTGATTCTAATATCATCCCAGCAGACTTCTGCCGACTCATTCTCCAGAAGATGAATCCCTGCCGCCACAAGCCTGCGTTTGTAATCTTCGTAAGACTGTTCATATTCCTCAGGATATTCCTTTAACTTCTGTTCATGATTGCCGTTAGCACAGTATACCTCACAGATTTCCGGAAGTTTCGAAAGGAACTTTAAGGTCTGCTCGTAAGAACATCCATCAGCCCTCACAAGCATATCTCCGCCGATCAGTATCATATTGGGATGTTCTCTCATAATTGCCGCAAGCAATTCTTCATTATCCTTTCCATAAGAACAATTATGAAGATCACTTAAGAACACGATTTTCCTTGTTTTCTTAAGTTCCTTTAATTTTCCGGACTTTATCTGATAGGTTGTCACTTGAAAATAATGTAGTTCGCGGAGATTCTCTCCTATCATCAATACGAGCAGAATCAGAATAATCATTACTATCGTTTTCAATCATTTCTCTCCTTTACGCCTTGAATAATTATATAATTATTCCTGTTAATTTGCAAATATATATGGTAGAATAATTCATTAGAAATAATTAACTATATAAGGGAGGTTTTCTACATGACAGTACCAGAAAGAATCTCTGCCCTTCGTTCCTTAATGGAAGAAAAGGGTTATGATGTATATCTGATTCCAACAGATGACAATCATCAGAGTGAATACGTGGGAGAACATTTTAAAGCAAGAGCATTTATTACCGGATTCACCGGATCTGCCGGATCTGCTGTAATCACAAAGACAGAGGCTGGACTTTGGACAGACGGAAGATATTTTATCCAGGCTGCCCAGCAGCTTGACGGAAGCGGTGTTACACTTTTCAAAATGGGTGAGCCAGGCGTTCCTGCTCTGGAAGATTATATCGCTAAGGTGATTCCTGAAGGCGGCACACTCGGATTCGATGGACGAGTTGTTGCAATGGGCGAAGGTCAGGCTCTGGAAGCTGCACTTGCTCCAAAAAACGGAAAGATCAACTACTCCGAAGATCTGATTGACAAGATCTGGGAAGACAGACCGGCACTATCTGAAAAACCGGCATTCGCACTTGGGGAAGAATATACCGGAGAAAGCACTACAAGCAAACTTTCCCGCATCCGTGAGGCGATGAAAGAGGCTGGTGCCAATGTTCATGTACTGGCTGCTTTGGACGATATCTGCTGGACCATCAACCTTCGCGGTGACGATATCGAGTATTTTCCGCTGCTTCTGTCCTATGCGATCATCACCATGGATGACATGAAACTCTACGTAGACGAACGCAAACTGACACCGGAGATGAAGGAGAATCTTGCAAAAGATAATATCTCTATCCATCCATACAATGCAATCTACGAAGATATCAAAGCATTAAAGGCTGAAGACAAAGTATTGGTAGACCCATCCAGACTGAACTATGCAATCTACAACAACATTCCTTCCGGAGCAACCGTAATCGAACAGATGAACCCGGAAGTTCTTATGAAAGCAATGAAGAATGACGTGGAATTGAAAAATATTATCAATGCTCACATCAAAGATGGTGTTGCTATGACCAAGTTCATGTACTGGCTGAAGAAGAATGTTGGGAAAATCGAGATCACCGAGATCAGCGCAGCAGAAAAACTGGAAGAATTCCGCAAAGAGCAGGAAGGCTACCTGTGGCAGAGTTTCGAGCCTATCTGTGGCTCTGGAGAACACGGCGCTATCGTTCACTACGCTGCTACTCCTGAAACGAATATCCCAGTTGTAACCGACGGCTTATTCCTTACCGATACAGGCGGCGGATATATGGAGGGTTCAACAGACATCACAAGAACCTTCGCATTCGGCAAACTCACCAACCGAATGAAAGATGATTTTACAACCGTACTTCTGTGCAATCTGCATCTGGCACGTGCAGTCTTCCTCTATGGTACCTGCGGCTATAACCTGGATGTTCTGGCAAGAATCCCTGCATGGGAACGCGGTCTTAACTTCAACCACGGTACCGGACATGGTGTTGGATACCTGATGAACATTCACGAGGCACCTGCCGGATTCCGCTGTGCAATCCGCGAGAAAGAGAAGTCTCCATTGGAGCCGGGCATGGTAATTACGAATGAACCTGGTATCTATATTGAAGGCTCTCACGGTATCCGTACTGAAAACGAAATGGTGGTAAGAAAGGGACAGAAGACCGAATACGGACAGTTCCTATACTTTGAGCCAATCACTTATGTTCCGATCGATCTGGATGCGATTAATCCTGATATGATGAAACAGGAAGATAAGGATCAGTTGAATGCATATCATGCGAAAGTGTATGAGATTGTGGCTCCACATCTGGATGATGAGCAGAAAGAGTGGTTGAAAGAGTATACTAGGGCTATTTAAGTGGGAATTTAGTTCTTTAAGAGTTGTTTGAGAGTGTACGGCATAGAGGGGAGATT
>CAMBRQ010000057.1 GCA_945870325.1 uncultured Dorea sp.
CGCAAGCAGTAAGACCCCTTGAAGACGACGAGGTAGATAGGGCAGAGGTGGAAGTATGGCAACATATGGAGCTGACTGCTACTAATCGGTCGAGGGCATGACCAAGCAAGGTGATAGGTAAGTGGATGAAGAGTATTTCTTATATGCAGTTTTCAGGGTACATGGAAAAAGCCCTTGCAAAAGCATTTGTAAAGGGCTATAATTGAATAGTGGTATTCCTCGATAGCTCAATGGTAGAGCACACGGCTGTTAACCGTGGGGTTGTTGGTTCGAGCCCAACTCGGGGAGTTGGAAGAAGACCTGTAGACTTGATTGTTTACAGGTTTTATTTATATTGAATCATATAAAAAAGTATGTTATATTGGTCAGGCGATGGATATGTTTGAAAGGTGACTAAAATGATAGATATATACCTATGTGAAGATGAAGAGATACAACTATTGTATTTTAAGAAAATCCTGGAAGAATATCTGGAGGCGACGCACGTAGATGCAAGAATCGTATCAGCAAGGATGAATCCAGAACAGATTGTTGCTGATATACGAGAGCATGAGTCTAATCTGGCACTGTTTTTTATCGATATCCAGTTAAAGGGCTGTTCGATGGATGGCTTCGGTCTTGCAAGGAAACTGAAGAAAATGAATCGAGAGTACTATCTGGTTTATCTGACATCACATGAAGAACTGGCATACAAAGTATTCGAATATGAACTGGGAGTCCTGGATTATATAGTAAAAAGTCCCCGGCATTTCTTGTCCAATAATATAAGTGACGGTTTAAAAGCAAGACTTAATAATATATTTGGGAAGATTGAGAAGCAGACAAGACAGGAGAAAAAGGAGACACTTGTTATCGAGTGTGGCAGCCGCCTTGTCGAAGTGATTGTCGAAGATATTATATTGATACAGGCAATAAAAGGAAAGCATCAGATCGAGATCTATACGGCATACCAGACTATGAATGTCCGGCAATCGTTAAAGGATCTGTATGAGATGTTGAATGATGATTTCTTATATATTAATAAATCATGTATCGTCCAAAAAAGTATGATCAGAGAGGTTGATAAGAAAAACCGGATCGTAATGCTGAAAGGTGGGTATCAGATGGAGATATCTTACCGTATCATGAAGAGTATCAATAACATCTTATAGGAGCAAAAGATGGGGAGAGATTTATCCAGAGTTCAAAAAGTGGATATAATTATGGGACTATTGACGCTTATCTATTTCTTATTTCCATGGATGAGGTACGGAGAATCCCAATGTAATATCCTTCTGTATCTGATTCAATATATTAGAGCAGGCAATCCTGTGGAAATATATAGACAGGTGTTCTTTGCAGGGATAGAAAATGAGCCGTATATGTTGGATGTGACTGCACGATGGTTCGTGGGAGCATGTATGGTCGTTGTAGTTATGCAGGTGCTGGATTTGTTTTATCTATTTGATGCGATAAGAGGGAGAAGCCTAACAAGAATCCCGAAAGTTCTTACGTTAGTAATGATGCTAGCTATCCTATCGATGATCAGGGCGATATGGTTTTTGGGTAATGTTCACGATAAGGATTGGACGAGCGCGGTACCGAATATCATTTTTTTACGTTTGGCACTAGTCATAGTATTAGATGGAGTTTGGCTGATTTTGGGATTGGCTGCGAAGGAATTAGATGAAGTATCCCTACAGCTGAAGGAGGAAAAGAGAAAATCAGAGATTCGCCAGCAGGAGATATTGGAAAGTTATATTGGGAATTTGGAGCAAATGTTGGATGAGATGAGAGCATTCCAGCATGATTATAAGAATATATTATCAACTATGGCGGGATTCATTCGGGAGAACCAGATGGAGGAACTGCGAGACTTCTTTTATACGAATATTAAACTGCCAACGGGAGATAAAAATGAACAGAAGGAGGCGTGGAAGTATCTTAAGAATATCTATCCAATGGAGATAAAGGGATTCCTGTATGAGAAGTTATTATCGATCTTGACACGTAATCTTAGAATACAGGTGCATATTTCTGAGAATCTTAATGTAACTTATAGCGCTATGGAAGATCTGATCCGGATTGTGGGAATTTATATAGATAATGCGGTAGAAGAGGCTGAGAAACTAGAAGATGGGGAGGTTGATATTACCATCATCGAGACTTCTAAGGGCGTTTTGTTCTGTATAGAGAATAATTATGGTGTGAGACCGGACATTGTGAAGATGGTAGAAAAAGGATATTCTACGAAAGGTGAGGAAAGGGGATTCAACTTTTCAATGGGCTGAATGCAATCTTGCTGAATGCAATCCTTCCATTGGGGCTTATTTCTGTTTTTATCATCGTTATCTTGTCCTTCTATTACTTAAGATGCAGGGCTAAAAACTATGGGATTTTTTTGACACTGGGAATGCGGAAGAAGACGTTACAATATTTTATCGCACTGGAATTCGTGTCATTGCTCTTGATTACTTTGGTGCTTGGAGGGTGTCTGGGAACAGGGGCTTTATATCTGTTTTCTAAGAAATCAGAAGAACTTTTAGGGGTAAATATCGGTCTGTCGGAGGTTGGGGTTGTTGCGTATCTTAAATCCATAGGTACGATTTTATTAATTTATCTAATATCGTTCATGGCTGCCAGGGATATATTTGTTGATTTTAATATAGGGAAATCTACAGATCTTAAGGCTATTCGTGAAAAGATGCCGGTACGGTGGCGGAAAGGTCTGATGATGATTGGAATTCTGATCTGTATTTATACCATCAATGAGTATCAGCAGCTTCGGAATTTTGAGAGTGTCGTTTTGCTACTATTATTCTTCGCGGGAATTTTTATGGTTCTGCGTTATGGGATGGCAGAGTACCTGATAAAAGAAAGAAGAGGGAGGAACTATCTTAAGAAACTGCTGATACATAACCAGTTGTTTCATAGATCGAGAACAAGTGCCGGATATATCTATGCTCTGACAGTGATTGAGTTCTGCGTATTATTCTATTTTTCATTTCAGATGATATCTGCCGGAATAGCGGAAGATGAAGATGTGCTGTATCCTTATGATATTGTATGTATTGCAGACGATGGGGATGAAGATATTCTTAGTGGACTTCAAGAAAAATATGAGACGGAAATGGATACTTACCCGATGCTGAGGGTATCGAATTATGATTCCACAGAGCGCAGAGAAGGGATTTCGGAGCCCGATCCGCCTCAAGGACAGCATATCGGTATCTCGGAGAGTACTTACCATGCGCTAAAGAAGAAGTTGGATTCATCTTATCAGGCTGCATCGCTTGGACTAGATGCAGAAGGAGAGAATATCTATGTCGTTCATCAGCAGGACAAATCGGTGAAAGCACAGCCGCTAGACTATTATCAGGTATCTGCCAGAGAGCCGCTGATACACATAGGACAGCCTTGCGAATATGTGGATGCCATACATGCGAAGCGAAAGGATGTGGGATATTATTATAAGAATATTGTTGGAGAAGAGATTGGAAGTGTCACAGGTGTATTCCGTCAGGGATTACGGGAGAATCTAGTTGTCTTTTCTGATGCATATTTTGCACAGGCACAGGAAATATGGAAGATGACGAATATCTGGACAGGAGAGCCGATTCCGGAAGAGGAAAGGATACCAGATGTTACCATCCGCCAGGGACCGACAAAACTGGTGTTAATCAATGCTGATCAGGAAGAGATTGCGGATATTGTATCGGACTTAGCAGAATTCAGGGAACGGCATGTCTATGATGAGGCATATGATGCATCGGTATTGTGCTATTATACGAAGCAGGATGCCATTAAGGATCTGAGAACGGAACGGGTTATGAAGATTGCTATGAATCTGTTGGTGATGATCGCATTTTCCGTCATCTATATAGTGCTGGTGGGGATCAGGATGCTGACAGAGATGGAGAATAATCAGAGAAGAGCCAGATTCCTTGAGTGTATGGGGATGCGCAGGAAAGAAAGGATTGGGATTATCAGAAGAGAACTGCTTTGCTATTATTATGTTCTACCGATGGTATTGGCTATGATTTTCGCTTTGCTTTATACAGGGGCAGTTTTCTGCGCAAGACTCTATCAACCGGATGATATCCATAATTACATTAGGATTATGGCTCCTTTATGGGGAATATGTATCAGTGTCAGTGGAGTAGTTATCTGGTGCCTTGTAACGATATACGTGTATAAAGTGGAGGGAAAAGATGAGCGAAAATAATATGAATGAATATGTAATTAAGGTAGAAGGACTTTATAGAAATTATCCGAAATCTGGCACGGGAGAAGAAAAATCAGAGGATATTAAAGTATTAAAAGGGCTGGATTTTACCGTGGAAAAACAGGAATTTGTCGGGATTATGGGCAAATCCGGCTGTGGTAAGACGACGCTGTTAAAGGTTCTGGGACTTATTGACCAGCCGACCAAGGGAAAGGTATATTTTTGTGGGAAAGATACGGAACAGTTGTAGAGTGACGAATTGGCAGATATCCGCAGAAGGGAGATTGGTTTCGTATTCCAGGACTTCTACCTGATGGACAGTCTGTCTGTGAAGGAGAATATTATGCTGCCAATGGTATTGGATAAGAAGAACTCACAGGCGTGTATGGAAAAAGGAGAGGAATATGCTGCTCATTTTGGACTGAGCCATCTGCTGAATAAGTATCCTTATGAATTATCAGGAGGCGAAAAACAGAGAGTGGCGATCAGCAGGGCGCTAATTAATAATCCGGATCTGATTCTTGCGGATGAGCCTACAGGGAATTTGGATTCCAAGTCAGGCAAGATTGTAGTGGATGCACTGGAGGAAGTGAATGAGAGGATGGCAAAGACAATCGTTATGGTTACTCATGATCCACAGGTGGCAAGCAGCTGTAAGCGGATTATTTTCCTGAAGGATGGCGTGATACTGGAAGATCTCAGAAGAAAAGGCAGCAAGGAGGAGTTTTATACGGAGATATTGGCAAGAATGAAAGAATTATAATAATTGTGGACCTTTGATAAATGCTATATAATTGAAGTTAAGTAATTAGCAGGAATCGAAGGAGAAGCAGAAAGTGAGAAAGAATTTATCCAAAAGCCAAAAGTTTGATATTATCATGGGAGCGTTGATGCTAGTTGATTTTTTCCTGCCCTGGATCAATTGTGGAGAATATCGGTGTAGTGTTGCGGGATATCTGTTCGAATGCCTCAAAACAGGCAATTATGTAGATTCATATAGGAAGTTAATATTAGTGGAAATAGAAAATATCCTGCCAAAGTTGGAAAATGCCGCATTGTGGTTTGTGGCAGTATGCATTTTTATTGTGATGATACATATATTAGGTATGATTTATGCGTTTGTTGCTATGAAGGGAAGATGTTTTACAAGAATTCCAATGATGGGGGCAGTGGTAATGCTTGCATTCGTTATCATGACGTTTCACGATATATGGATGGAGGAATCAGATGCTTATTATGCGCTTTATACTGCTTATAGCATGAACCCGGTCAGTGTGATACCTTCTAATGTAGACGGATATCTAGTACTGATTATCATGTTTGAGGGCGTCTGGATGCTTGGAAGTAAGATCGCGGATATGTCGGATGAAACGGTGCGCCTGATGGAAGAAGAGAAGAGGAAATCTGAGATTCGCCAGCAGGAAATACTGGAAAGTTATATTGGCAATTTGGAGCAAATGGTGGATGAGATGAGAGCATTCCAGCATGATTATAAGAATATATTATCGACTATGGCGGGATTCATCCGGGAGAACCAGATGGAGGAATTGCGAGACTTCTTCTATACGAATATCAAACTGCCGGCGGGGGATAAAAATGAACAGAGAGAGGCATGGAAGTATCTGAAGAATATCTATCCAATGGAGTTAAAAGGATTCCTGTATGAGAAGTTATTATCGATCTTGACGCGTAATCTTAGAATACAGGTGCATATTTCTGAGAATCTTAATGTAACATATAGCGCTATGGAAGACCTGATCCGGATTGTAGGAATCTATATAGATAATGCGGTAGAAGAGGCTGAGCAGTTGGAAGACGGAGAGGTTGATATTACAATTGTTGAGACTTCGAAGGGAGTTCTGTTCTGTGTGGAGAATAATTTTGCTGTCAGACCGGATATTGCGAAGATGGTGCAAAAGGGATATTCTACGAAAGGGGAAGGAAGAGGATTCGGGCTGTATTGGGCGGAGAAGATATTGGAAAGGCATGCAGATATGATGCATGAACTGCATATTACGGAGGAGAAGATACTTCAGCAGATTGAAATCATCAAATAAGAGACGGTTATTCATTTTTTTGTGGTTAAATAATCAAGAAACAATCAAGAACATTGAAAAATAGGACGGATTCTAGTATACTTATAAAAAATAGATCGTGTTCGGTCGCTAATAGAAGGAGAGATAGGAAATGGAATGGAAGAATTTTGACCAGTTGGAGTCATATGGAAAACTGGAAAGCCTTGAGCCAGTAGATATTAAAACAGCCATGGCAGGAGAAAATGGCGCAAAACGTGTGGAAGAATACAGAGTGCCTATGTCAAACGGAATGGTATATAGTTTTGCAGCAAAGAATGTGGATGACAAAGTGTTAGAAGTATTGCAGGAACTTGCTGATGAGGCTGCTCTTACAGAGAAGTATGCAGAATTATATAATGGCGCTGTAATTAATACCGGTGAGAAGAGACTGGTTCTCCACCAGCTGACCCGTGGACAATTGGGCGAGGATGTCATTGCCGATGGAGTAAATAAAAGAGAGTTCTATGTCAGCCAGCAGTCAAGAGCAGCAGAGTTCGCTAATAAGGTACATGCAGGCGAGGTTGTGAATGAGGCAGGCGAGAAGTTTACAACAGCAGTGCAGATCGGTATCGGCGGAAGCGATCTCGGTCCTCGTGCATTATACCTAAGTCTTGAAAACTGGGCGAAGGTGAACAATACCCTTAAGATGGAGGCTAAGTTTATCAGCAACGTTGATCCGGATGACGCTTTGGCAGTTCTTTCGTCGATTGATATAGCGCACACGATCTTTGTATTGGTGTCAAAATCAGGAACAACATTGGAGACTTTGACGAATGAGTCATTTGTTAAAAATGCGATCAAGAATGCGGGGCTGGACCCATCTAAGCATATGGTTGCGGTTACAAGCGAGACTTCACCGCTTGCAGGCAATCCGGATTACCTGGATTCATTCTATATGGATGATTATATCGGCGGAAGATATTCTTCCACATCAGCAGTTGGAGGAGTAATTCTTTCTCTTGCTTTTGGACCGGATGTATATGCCCGTATTCTGAAGGGAGCGGCAGATGAAGATGCGCTGGCAAAGAATACGGATATCAGACAGAATTCTGCAATGCTGGATGCATTGATTGGTGTATATGAGCGTAATTTCCTTGGATACGAGTCAACGGCAGTGCTTCCATATTCCCAGGGATTAAGCAGATTCCCGGCACATTTACAGCAGCTTGATATGGAATCCAATGGTAAGAGTGTGAACCGTTTTGGAGAGGAAGTTTCCTATGCGACAGGACCAGTTATTTTTGGAGAACCTGGTACGAATGGACAGCATTCTTTCTATCAGTTGTTACATCAAGGCACCACGATCGTTCCGTTGCAGTTTGTTGGATTCAAGAATAATCAGATGGGCAATGATATCCCGATTCAGGATACAACAAGCCAGCAGAAACTTAGCGCGAATGTGGCTGCACAGATTATGGCATTTGCTTGTGGCAAAGACGATGAGAATCCGAATAAATATTTCGCGGGCGGCAGACCATCCAGTATCATTGTTGGAGAGCAGCTTGCACCGGAATCACTGGGCGCGCTTCTTGCGCATTTTGAGAACAAGGTTATGTTTCAGGGATTTGTATGGAATCTGAACAGTTTTGATCAGGAAGGGGTACAGTTAGGAAAGGTTCTTGCTAAGAAGGTTCTTGCTAAGGATACTGATGGTGCGCTTACCGCTTACAGTGAGTTGCTGGGAATTTTCTAAAGGAATATGCAGAGAAGATATTGAAAAAGTATGGGGCAGGTTCTTATGGATAAGGCACCTGCCCTTTTGAATGGATTTAGAAGAAGACCGTTCTTTTCATTTTCTATTCTTTGATAGGATAACTGTTTGCAATAGGGATCTATGCCTCGTATCCGTTCGGGTTCTGAGACTGCCAGTTCCAGGTATCTGCACACATTTCATCCAGTCCGCGCTCAGCCCTCCAGCCAAGGACTTTCAGCGCCTTTGATGGATCTGCATAGCACATAGCAATATCACCTGCTCTTCTAGGCTTGATCTCGTATGGAAGATCCTTTCCACATGCTTTGCTGAATGCTTTTACCATATCAAGTACGGAGTATCCAACACCAGTACCAAGATTGATAACATCAAGTCCAGGATTAGTCAGGATGTAGTCGATTGCTTTTACATGACCAATAGCCAGGTCAACTACATGGATGTAATCACGTACGCCTGTACCGTCCGGTGTATCATAGTCATCGCCGAATACGCCTAATTTTTCCAGTTTGCCGACAGCAACCTGAGAGATGTATGGCATCAGATTGTTCGGAATGCCTTTTGGGTCTTCGCCGATACGTCCGCTCTTATGGGCTCCAACTGGGTTAAAGTAACGGAGTAAGATAACGTTCCATTCCGGATCAGATTTCTGTAAGTCGGTCATGATCTGTTCCATCATGGACTTGGTCCATCCGTAAGGATTGGTACACTGTCCTTTCGGGCAGTCTTCTGTGATTGGCATTACTTCAGGGCTTCCGTATACCGTAGCGGAAGAACTGAATACGATACTCTTCACATTAGCATCACGCATTGCATTCATCAGGGTTAATGTTCCTGTGATATTATTCTGATAATATTCCAGAGGCTTGCGAACAGATTCGCCGACTGCCTTTAATGCTGCACAGTGAATTACTGCGTCAATCGATTCTTTTCGGAATAATTCTGCCAGGGCAGCAGCATCGCATACGTCTCCTTCGTAGAAAGCAACCTTTTTCCCGGTCAGTTCTTCTACTCTGTTCAGAGATTCTCTAGAAGAGTTAGAAAGGTTATCAAAGACCGTTACCTCATATCCTTGATTCAGAAGTTCAAGCGCTGTATGGCTGCCGATATATCCGGCACCGCCTGTAATTAAGATGTTTGCCATTGTGGTTCCTCCTTGTATTTATTGCCTTATTAGGGTAATTAAGATATTCTTTGATTATTATGATATTGAAAAATTGCGATAATAGCAATAAGTATAGTGGATAAAAATATAAGAATATTGAGAAAATGCAAAAAAGCAATAAAAAAGAAAAAAAGTGTTGCAAATTAGTGACGGTTGTGGTATTATAAATATCGGTCACCACGGACAACGTGTTGACATAGATGTGGCTCCGTGGTCAAGCGGTTAAGACATCGCCCTTTCACGGCGGTAACACGGGTT
>CAMBRQ010000058.1 GCA_945870325.1 uncultured Dorea sp.
CAGTTTCCGTAGAGGAAGCAGCAAAGGCTGGCAAGTTCTAATATATAGCGTATTTCAACTTTTAGAAGTAAGTGGGAGTGGTTGATTACATGCAAATGTAAACCACTCCTATTTTAATTGTAGGTAGGTGGGAGACATGTTTCACATTCTGTTAGCAGAAGATGACAGGGAATTGCGCAGACTCTATCGATCAGTCTTGGTAAAGCACGGCTACAATGTTGCTGAAGCAGATAATGGCAGGCAGGCGCTTCTGGTTCTGGAGGAAGAACATATAGACATGCTGATCTGCGACGCCATGATGCCGGAGATCGATGGATATGAACTGGCAAAGAGTGTAAGAGAATTTAACAAAATGATTCCGATTATGATGGTAACGGTGCTGGGGGATTATCAATATAAGGAAAAAGGATTCGGAATTGGTATTGACGATTATCTTGTCAAGCCGATTGATGTCAATGAGATGATCCTGAGGGTAAAAGCATTGCTTCGAAGATCGCAGAATATCAGTGAGAAAAAGATTATTACAGGCAGCACGGTACTGGAGTATGAACAGTTGAAAGTGATGGTAGGGGATGTGGAGCATATTCTTCCTCAGAAAGAATTTTACCTGTTCTATAAGTTGATGTCATATCCGAATCATATTTTTACAAGATTTCAACTGATGGATGAGATATGGGGAATTAACTCTGAGAGCAATCCGCATACATTAGAGGTACATATTGCGAAGTTGAGAGAACGGTTTAAGGAGAATCAGGATTTTAAGATTATAACAATTCGTGGATTGGGGTATAAAGTTGAGACAAGAGAAGAATAGAACAGAACGCAAGGTCAAGATGTTACATATCTTTATTATATTTGGAACGATTGCGGAACTGCTGGTGACTTTGGTTGTTTTTGCGCTTTACTATATTATCAGTTTGTTTGATATTAATTTTGACGCTTTGTATCTGTCTGCAACTTCGTTCATATTTCTTATTATTACCATAATCGGTATTTTTTTGAGTGCCAGACTTGGTAAAAAGATACTGAAGCCTGTAATGAGTATTAAGAATGCGACGAAGGCGGTGACGGAAGGGGATTATAAGACACAGCTTCCGGAGACCAGCGGGATTGCGGAGATCAGTGAGATCACCCATAGTTTTAATATGATGGTGAGGGAACTTGGGAATACAGAGATGCTTAGAGAAGACTTTATTGCTAACGTATCTCATGAATTCAAGACGCCGCTTACTGCGATAGAAGGATACGCAACTTTGATGCAGGGGCAGATTACAGAGGAGGAGAAGGCAGAGTATATCCAGTCTATCCTGTACAACACAAGGCGTCTTTCTTCTCTGACCGGAAGCATCTTGATGCTTTCCAGGCTTCAGAATCAGGAGATAATGGGACAGAAGGAGAAGTTCCGGCTGGATGAGCAAATCTGCAATGTGATGGTAGAGTTTGAAAGTGCGTGGGAAGAAAAAGAACTGGAAGTGAATCTGGAACTGGAAGAAGTAACCTGTTATGGCTATAAGGAATTGCTGCCGCATCTTTGGAGTAATCTGATCCAGAATGCGATCAAGTTCTCGCGAGAGGGCGGAGAACTTAAGATTACCTGCCGTTATGTCAGGGAAGGAATTGCAGTGCAGGTAATTGATAACGGAATAGGTATGGATGAAGAGGTTAAGAAGCATATCTATGACAAGTTCTATCAGGCAGATGCGTCACATGGGACAGAAGGCAATGGATTGGGGCTGGCTCTGGTGAAAGGAATACTGGAATTAAGCAAAGGAAGTATTGATGTGGAGAGCAGTCCCGGGAAGGGCAGTTGCTTTACCGTGGTTTTGCCAGATGCATAGATCATAGGAGATGCATGGAAAGTTGAGGAAAAATTGAGGTTCACTTGAAAGTGGCTTGAGATACTTCGGGTATGATAGAAGAAAAGGAAATCCCGGAGGATGAATAGATGAAAAAGATAATAATTGTAGCAGAAAGTGGAAGTGATATACCGAAAGAGTACGTTGAGAGATATGGTCTTCATATTCTTCCAATGTATGTGAATTTTGAAGGAGAATCGCTGGAAGATGGATCATTTCCGGTAGAGAAGATATTCCGATATCATAAGGAAACCCGGAAACTGCCGTCTACAAGTGCTGTAAGCCCTGAAGCATATATGGAAATATTCCGGAAGATCCATGAGGAGAATCCACAGGCAGTTATCCTGCATCTGTGTTATTCAGCAGTTACTACGTGTACGTGGCAGAATGCACTTATTGCAAGTGAGGATATGGATTATGTCAGACATATAGATACCAAATCCGTATCGGCTGGACAGACGGCGATTATCCTGCGTACGGCAAAGTATTTGGAAGATCATCCCCAGACAGGGATTGACGAGATCTGTCAGAAACTGGAGGAATGGATTAAGGATATACGGATGTATTTCTTCCCGGGAGATCTGGAGTATCTGAGAGCGGGAGGCAGAGTATCCAATGCCGCTTATCTGGGAGCAACATTGTTATCGATTAAGCCGCTGATTAAGATAGATAATGGATATCTGGTTGCAGGTAAAAAATACAGAGGCCCCATGGAAAAGGTTAGTAAGAAATTAGTGACAGACTCTTTGGGAAAAGGCGAATTAAGCACAGAAGAGATATACCTGATCTATTCTGAAGGTCTTTCGAATGAACTGCGCCATAGCCTTGAAGATATGGTACATAATCTGGGTGCAAAAAAAGTTATGTGGATCGGGACGGGAGGCGTGATTTCTACTCACAGTGGTTCTGGGGCATTCGGGATTGCAGGGTACAGAAATTGCTAAAAAATTCATTTTTTCTATTCCTTTTATAAAAGATATTTTATATAATAACTACTATGGGTGCAAAAAAGTTGTGCCTAAAAGTAGTGATTGAGGAGGAATAGGATATGATGGCACAAATATTAGCAGGAGTAATATTTGTTATAATGTTTGTCTTAATTGTATCTGAGAAGATTGAACGGCATATCGTATCATTGATGTGCGGGGGATTGATGATCGTGTTGGTTTTTGGAATCTGTATGCACAGTCCGGATGCAATTATGGAAACATTAAGTCTGAAGAGTTTCATGACGACTAACTTTTGGTATCAGGTAAATGAATCAGCGGAATCATCGACTGGAATTAATTGGGCAACGATTATTTTCATAGCAGGTATGATGTTGATGGTAGAAGGAATGGGACGTGCGGGATTCTTCCGCTGGCTTTGCCTTGGCATTGCGAAAGCAGTAAGATATCAGACCATACCGATTTTTATCACTTTCATGGTGATGTCATCCGTGTTGGCAATGTTTATTGACAGTATTACAGTTATTCTTTTTCTGGCCGCTGTGACAGTGGAATTATCAAGACTTCTGAAGTTCGATCCGGTGCCAATGATCATTGCGGAGATATTCTGCGCGAATTTGGGAGGATCGGCGACAATGTGCGGAGACCCGCCGAATATTATTATTGGAACATCCTTAGGATATTCTTTTGGTGATTTTATTACGAATACAGGAGTGATAGCAGGAGTTTCCCTTATCATTGTTATCGTATATTTTTACTTTTGCTTTCGCAATGATCTCAGGAAAAAGACACAGGATGGCGGAGAACTATATTATCCGAATCCGAAAGACGCGATTGAGAGTAAGAAGGATTTTGTCATCAGTTGTCTGATATTTGCATGTGCAATTATCATGCTGGTTACACACGCGCAGACAGGGCTTACTGTGGCGACCATTGGATTATTTATCGGGGTTGTTACATTACTCACGGCAGGAAGCGCGGCAATGACAATCATTAAGAAGGTGGATTACAAGACAATTCTGTTTTTTATCGGTCTTTTTGTGGTAGTGGGTGGTCTGGAAGAGACAAGAATCCTGGAATTGATTGCGGGTGCTATCTCGAAAGCAAGTGGAGATAATACGATGTTAATGATTGCGATTGTACTATGGGTGTCTGCGGTTGCCAGTGCATTTGTGGACAACATTCCATTTGCGGCTACGATGATTCCTGTAATCAGGACATTGGCACAGGCGCAGGGGCTGGATTTATCGGTGCTTGCATGGACGCTGGCGATGGGAACGGACATAGGTGGAAGTGCGACTCCGATTGGCGCATCTGCTAATGTAGTAGGAATCTCCGTAGCAGCAAGGGACGGACATATGATTGGCTGGGGAAAATATTGTAAATACGCAGCGCCGGCAACCATACTTGTGGTATTGATATCGATGGTCAGCATCTATGTCAGATATTTTTAAATACGAGGAGGGAATAATATGGAGAGGCAATTAATTATTTCTGTTGGGCGTGAGTTTGGCAGTGGCGGACACGTCATTGCGGAGGAACTTGCCAGAAGGTTTGAACTTCCGCTGTATGACAGTAATCTGTTGGAGAATGTCGCTTTGGAGAAGAATGTTGCGCATGAAGGTCTGCAAAAGTATGACGAGAAACCCAAAGTGAAACTGTTCTACAGAACCGTGCGCGGTCATTCTAATTCTCCTCACGAGCATGTTGCGAATATGCAGTTTGATTTTCTGAAAAGAGAGGCAGATGCCGGTAAATCTTTTGTAATCGTAGGACGCTGTGCTGAGACGGTATTGAAAGGAAATGCCGGGCTGATCTCAATCTTTGTATTGGGGGATAAGATGGCAAAGAGAGCGCGTATCATGGAGAAATATGGCATTACAGAAGATGAAGCCAGACGCATGATGGAAAAGGAGGACTTAAAGCGCAAATCTTATCACAACTCCCACTGTAAGGGAAAATGGGGAGATTCCCGGAATTACGATCTTTCAATCAATAGCAGCAGGCTGGGAATTGATAAGACCATAGATATGGTGGAATATTATATCAGAACGCGCATAGAGCATGAAGCGTAGGATATCAAAAGCGGATCACTCGTAATGAGCAGATCCGCTTTGTACATTCTTTTTTAGCATCATTTATTTATTGCACTTTAACACATTCTTATAGAAGGAGTCCATCTCTCTTTTGGTATCGAAGATTGCGATGTACATCTGGTTGCCCATTGCACCGGAAAGAACATCCGGAATACGTCCCATCATCTTCATGCCCTCACTGTATTTTTCCACGATTTGTTCATGGCTTAAGACGAAGTTCTTGCCATCCCGACGTCCTGCATATGCACAGTAAGCATGTTTGCCTTCCGGAAGAGTAGAGTGGTCGTAAGCGATCATATCAGCCCAGATTTTATAGACATTGGTGCTGTTAGCGTAATTCATCATATCTGGTGAGAATCCGCCACAAGGACGCATATTAACTTCCAAAGCCACTACATCACCTTTCTTGCCCATACCTTCATGGTCTTTCAGCAGGCGGAAGAACTCGAAGTGGACGAAACGGCTCTTAACACCGAAACTCTTCACGGTAGCACGTCCGGCCTTGCGCACATCTGCCGGCAGGTTCTTTACAATATGGTAGATAGAATTGTCTTCATTATTTACGATATCCATAATTGAATTCGGTGTAACATTACCGGTCTCAAACATAGGCTCGCCATTGGAGTCAATAATAGCATCGTAAGAATTCACTTCTGCATCAATGAATTCTTCCATAATGTACTGTGTGCCTTCCGTCTTTTCTTCAAAGAACTGTGCAAGCTGCTCATCGTTTTCAAGTTTGTATGTATGGGAGGCTCCAACACCGTTATCGGGTTTTACAATGACAGGATAATTCACGGTTTTGATAAAACTCTTGCAGTTGTCCGGAGTATCTACCAGATGATAGCGGGCCACCGGAATTCCAGCCTGGGTATAATATTCTTTCATTTTTGATTTGTACTTAATGCGTGGCATATCTGAGATCTGGAAACCAGTAGTGATGTGAAAATCAGTACGGAGACTGGCATCACGCTCTAACCAATATTCATTATTAGATTCCAGCCAGTCGATGCGGCCATGCTTGTATGTAAGGAATGCAACGGCACGATATACTTCATCGTAGTTTTCCAGACTATTTACCTTATAGTATTCATTCAGGCTGTCGCGGAGTTCCTGGCTCAGTTCATCATAAGGCTGGTCGCCAATTCCCAGGACATTCAGTCCGTTCTTCTTCAGTTCACTGCAAAATTGCCAATAGTTCGTTGGAAAATTCGGGGAAATAAAAATAAAATTCTTCATAATCTGTGCATACTCTCTTTCTCTTTTGCTTATTTGATAACTGTAATAATTAATGATAGGATCAAGTAGATCCTAACTTAGCAGATAAGGAACAAAATAGGTGACCTGTTTGTACCACCAGATCCAATCATGGTAACAATCCATTCCCCAATAGTCTACCCATGCATTGATTCCCTTGTTCTGTAAGATTGATTGTAAGTGTCTGGTAGAATCCGGAAGTTCCCAGGCTCCAAGACCTACACAGATAGCGGCTTTGCACTGGTTATACATCTCTATATAAGGATGGTCTGTCGGCATATTTGCAAGATAATGGACTGGTGAATTGTTGTAAACCAGATCATCCATATAGGAATCAAATCCATATTCTGCAGTATAGATGCCGCTTAATGCCAGCAGCCGGTCAAAAAGATCCGGACGGCGGAAATACAAGTTCGCTGCATGCGTTGCCCCAAGACTGCAGCCGAAAACAAGAATGCCAGGATAGCCGTCCCAGCCATTACACTCATTCGCCATCTGCTGCATGAATGGTACCATCTCGTCCGTAATATAACGAATCCAGTCTTCATAGCGGCAGATGCGCCATCTGGGATCTCCTTCTTTGTTAGACCAGGTCTCCTGATCGATCGTATCAATGGAAAATACCATCACCTCTCCTGAATCGATCCAGGGAGCCCAAGTGTCTGTCATGTTGAAATTCTCAAAATCAAAGAAGCGTCCATTCTGGCAAGGGATATAGAGTACCGGACGGCCTGCATGGCCATAGACTTTCCATTCCATATCTCTGTTAAGTGCCGGGCTGTATTGTTTGTAATATTGTATTTTCATAGACTTCCTCCATTAGTATTGGTAGAGCAGCGTGTGCATGAAAAATGAAATCTGTTTCTCCCAGCTGGCTTCGCTGTGATCGCCGCCTGGCACAATCCGGCAATCAAGCATTACGCGCCGCCTCAGAAGAAGAGATGCCACCTTCTCAAACTGCTGCCGCATATTTGAATGGAAATTCATTTCGCGGGAACCGTAGTCCATATAGACAACTGTGTCCGGGCGGATCTTTGCATGCTGGATCAGACGTGTGATTTTAATTGTGTCTACCCATAGGGAAGGTGACAGAGCAGCCGCCCGTGAGAAGATGTGATTATACTCCAGTACAGCGTAAAGACTCATAAGGCCTCCCATAGAACTGCCAGCGATATAAGTGTGTTCGCGGTCTGGCAATGTAAGAAAACGCTTATCAATCTCCTTTTTGAATGTATGGACTAGCCATTCCATCGTTGTCCTGCCGCGTCCGATCACCTTGCCAAATCGGGAATCCCTGAAACTATAGGGAGAATATTCCTCCAGGCGCCCATTGTTCGGGCTGTGGTTGCATTCTACAGCGGCAATAATCAGCGGAGTTTCGGTGTAATCCATATATTCTTTCATGCCCCAACTCTTGCCATAGGTAGCATGTGAATCAAAGAACACGTTGTGTCCGTCAAACATGTAAAGAACAGGATAACGTTTACTCGGATCATAGTCATAAGATTCCGGAAGGTAGACATAGGCTCTTCGGGTTTCTGTATCTGTCAATTCCGGAATTGTAATGTCCCATGTATATACCATAAGTACCTCCATTTTATGTATTATATTTTGGGTATAATACACCCATGATATCCAATTAAATAATATACCACACCAGGGTACAAATGGCAAGAAAAGGTTCGAAATGGCGCCTAAAATGGTTGATTTTTTATAAGAGCAAACCTATAATAAATGAATATGCAAAGAGGGAGCATACTGTAACTACTTAAAAGACATAGAATAAAGGGGTGTACATAATAATGAAAAGCGGGAAAAAGGGAAAGAATGTGGCAGCACTTGTCATAGCAGCAGTGCTGGCGGCAGCCGGTTATGTGAATTACGATGATATTATTGATATTCTTGAACTGGGTGAGAGTCCGACACAAGGGATCGCAGAGACGGTTGCAACAGGCGATATGCGGACAACGTTTTTGGATGTTGGTCAGGGAGATTGTACGATCATCCGGACGGAGGGGCGTAATATGGTGATTGATACCGGCAATAACGATCAGGGGGATTATGTTGTCAACTATCTAAAGGAGAATGGAATTACGGATCTGGATTATCTGATTCTTACGCATCCGGATGCTGACCATATTGGGGGCGCAGATAATGTCCTGGAGAATATTGACGTAGAGACAGTGATTATGCCGGATGTTGCGAATGATACGATGACTTATAAAGAAGTAATTGAAGATATTGATCGGTATCAGGTGGAAGTCGTATATCCCAATGTAGGAGATATCTTTACTTTGGGTGATGCCGAGTTTACCATTCTCTGTCCGGAAGAGGAGTTGGTCGACCAAAGTGATCTGAATGGTTCTTCTGTCGGAATCAAACTGGTGCATGGCAAGAATTCTTTCGTGATGTGCGGAGATGCCGAAGAGAAGTCTGAACTGGCTATGGTGAAACGTTTTGGCAGCGATCTGGAATGTGATGTGTTAAAATGCGGTCATCACGGAAGCAGTACGGCAACCTGTGACGAATTCCTTAAAGCCACGAACCCTACCTGGGCATTGATCAGTTGCGGACAGGATAATCAGTATGGGCATCCCCACCTGGAGGTTCTGGAAAAACTTAGGAATGATGATGTGCAGGTGTATCGGACGGATGAGATGGGGACGATAATAGCGGTAAGTGATGGGGAGAATATTAGGTGGGAATTTAGTGGAGAAAAGTAGATTCTTGGAAAGCGTACGGCGAAGCAGAAGCGGATGGCTGGCTCTGAGACCGGGGCGTTTCGTTAACAAGGTGTAATCGTGAGAATCCCCGTAAATTGGCAACCGAGTACACGCACTCCGAAATCTTGATGATTTCGCAGTTCGAGTAC
>CAMBRQ010000059.1 GCA_945870325.1 uncultured Dorea sp.
TTCAGTCACCTATTTTCAATTTGAATCTTATTCATCAAGATTCCGAGAAGTTATCACATATCCCATCCTTCTTTAGATTCTCCTTTAACTTTCGGATTACAGAATGGAACACCTCCAACTCTTCATCCTCAATCCCCTCCATAAGACTGGCATCCATATTATCAATCATATGTTCCATCGTCTCATGGCTCAGGATACCCTTCTCGGTCAGAATCACTTTCTTAAGTCTCGCATCATGTTCCACCGATTCTCTACGTATGAATCCTTTCTTCTCCATAAGTTTGATCACATTCGTAACCGTAGACCTCCCCACAGAAAAATCCTTCTCAATATCCTTCTGAAACACATCCCGATCCCGATTTGCATACAGATAGCGGATAATCCATCCATGCATCAACGTAATCTCATCAATCCCTGCCGCCCTGACATGCGCCTGCATATTCCGAGCCAGCATATGATCCAGCATACGAATCTCGAATCCGATCCGCTCTTCCTTCCTTCTCATACGACCACACCACACTCTTTCCCAATCGCCAATTCAAAACACCCTCACAACCAATTTCTCCACATCAAACCGCTTCACACCGAACCACTCTGCACATAAATTGCTCACTATCAAACTGTTCACTCACCAAACTGTTTGTTATCAAATTGTTTGTTATCAAATTGTTTGCTATCAAACATATTCTATCACACCCCCAAAAAATGTCAACCCCAATTTCATTCTCCCACCGCATTGCCACTCGCCCCACATATCCTCCCACAGAGAAATCTCCGGAGATTCGGAACTGTCAGGTGGCGTAAGGCTTTTGCGTGGGTGGAGGCCGTTGGCTAAGTTTTTAGAATATGTTGCAGCAAAAAGGGCGTTTCTTTCGCACGAAGATGGAACCACAAGTTCCATCTGAGAGGGCTGCTGAACTGCGAAGTCATCAAGACTTCGGAGTGAATCAGCCCGGTTGCGAAAGAAACACCCTTTTTGCTGTTACATATTCTTAAACTGAGACTCCGGTCTCCGGCCACGCAAAAGCCTTACGTCCACCGTCCACTACCAATCTCCTACTTCCTCTCCAAGATATCCTCCTCATACCTAACCTTCTCCATCGTAAATCCTCTCCCTCGCACCTCATTGATCTGCGAAATCGTAATAAATGCCTTCGGATCGATCACCTGTACCATCTCATTCACTGAATACAGTTTCCGGTTCGGGATTACACACAGCACTGCCTTCTGCTGTTTCCCGCCATATCCGGTTTCCACATGAACCAGCGTTACTCCGGCGTCAATCTCCTTTAACATCTTTTCTTTCACTTCTTCATATTTCTCCGTAATGACAAAGAGTTGGATCTGAGACTGTCCCATCAGGATTACCTTATTCATCACAGTTGTAGTCACAACCAATGCAAGAATACCATACAATATCTGCTCTGAATCAGAAAAGAACACCTGACACCCAAGTACAATGAAGTCAATGATATACATCAATACTGCCACCGGTGCATGGAACAGTTTGTTGAATACAAGCGCAAGAATATCCGTTCCCCCAGTAGACGAACCTACTCTTACCACTAATCCAATGCCCAACCCCAGAAGAGCGCCTGCATACAATGTGGCAAGCATAATATTATCCGTCAATTCCGTAATTCCCGGAATCGACTGTACAATAGACAGGAACATCGGATATACGAATGTACTGATAATCGTAGTCAATGCGAACTTCTTCCCCAACACGAACGTTCCCAATATAAAGAGAACTGCATTGACAACCAGAATAATCAGCGACAGATTAATCGGCAGATAATGACTGATCGTAAGACCAATACCAGTTGCACCGCCCATAATAATTCCATGAGGCACTACAAATGCCCCAACTGTAAAAGCCAAAACCGCATTCCCCACCAGAACCCCAATTATCGTCTCCAATGTCTTTTTCCAATTTTTCTTCATCTCTTTTAAAACCTCTCTTTTTATTTGCTAAGATATCCCCTTCATCGTAAGTTGGATACGCTTCTTCTTAAGGTCCACACTCAACACTTTCACATCCACGATGTCCCCCACGCTTACAACTTCCAACGGATGCTTAATGAATTTCTTATCTGTAATCTCAGAGATATGTACCAGACCATCCTGATGGACACCTATATCGACAAATACCCCAAAGTCGATCACATTTCTAACCGTTCCTTTTAACACCATGCCTTCTGTCAGATCTTTCATCTCCAGAACATCCGTCCTTAAGATTGGCTTTGGCATCTCATCACGCGGATCTCTGGCTGGCTTCTCCAGTTCCTTTACAATATCTCTTAAAGTAATCTCGCCTACTCCAAGTTCTTCTGCCAGTCTCTTATAATCCTTAATCGTCAGTGAAAGTCCTACCAGTTTTCCTCCGCTGATATCTTCTACAGAGAATCCCTGTTTTGCCAGAACCTTCTTAGCCGCTTCATAGGATTCCGGGTGCACGCTTGTTCCATCCAGCGGATTATCCCCGCCCTGGATTCTCATGAATCCGGCACACTGTTCATAAGCTTTGGGTCCTAACTTGGCAACTTTGAGAAGCTGCTTGCGATCCGTGAACTTCCCATTCTCCTCACGGTAAGTCACAATGTTTTTTGCAATAGTACCTGAGATACCTGAGATATATGCCAGTAACGGTGCAGACGCCGTATTCAGATCCACTCCGACTCTGTTCACACAATCTTCTACAACACCCGACAATGCCTCGCTTAACTTCTTCTGATTCATGTCATGCTGGTATTGGCCTACCCCGATAGATTTGGGGTCGATCTTAACCAACTCTGCCAGCGGGTCCTGAAGTCGTCTTGCAATGGAGGTAGCACTCCTTTGCCCAACATCGAACTTCGGGAATTCCTCGGATGCCAGTTTGCTTGCAGAATAGACAGACGCTCCCGCTTCATTGACAATCACATATTGTACCTTCTGCGGAATCTCTTTTAACAATTCCACAATGAACATCTCTGATTCACGGGAAGCAGTTCCATTTCCCACAGAAATAAGCGTAACGTTGTATTTTGGAATAATCTTTTTCAACAAGTCTTTTGATGCCTTGATCTTCTGTGGAGTCGTCGGCGCTGTCGGATAGATTACCGTAGTTCCAATTACCTTTCCGGTTGGGTCTACCACTGCCAGTTTGCACCCGGTACGGAACGCCGGGTCCCACCCAAGCACAGTCTGTCCGACGATCGGTGGCTGCATCAGAAGCTGCTCCAGATTCTTCTTGAATACTTCTATGGCCCCATCTTCTGCTTTCTCCGTCAGATCATTACGGATCTCACGTTCTATCGCCGGAGCGATCAAACGCTTATAACTGTCCTCCACTGCCTCTTTCAGAATTGGCGTGGTATAAGGATTATCGCTGTGAATCGTCTTCTTCTCCAGATAACGGATAATATCCTCTTCCGGAGCCTCAATTTTAACAGATAAAAACTTCTCCTTCTCCCCACGGTTCAGTGCAAGTACACGATGTCCCGCCAGCCTGTTCACCGGCTCTTCAAAATCATAATACATCTCATAGACGGACTCCGCTTTCTCATCCTTCGCCGCGGAGATCAGTCTTCCCTTCTGAGTCGTGATCTTTCGTATCCAGATACGATAATCTGCCTCATCAGAGATACTCTCAGCGATAATGTCCTTCGCTCCTGCGATTGCATCTTCTGCAGTATTGACATCCTTCTCCGGGTTAATATACTCCCTCGCCACTTCTTCAATTGGCTGTTTCGATTTCTGCAATGTAATCACTGCTGCCAGCGGTTCAAGCCCTTTCTCTTTCGCGATCGTCGCCCTCGTTCTTCTCTTCGGGCGGTACGGGCGGTACAAGTCTTCCACCACGACCAATGTCTCCGCCGCAAGGATCTGCCGTTTCAACTCTTCGCTAAGTTTACCCTGCTCCTGGATACTGGATAATACCTGTTCTTTCTTCTCTTCCAGATTCCGCAGATAAGTAAGCCTCTCGTGAAGCCTTCGGAGCTGTTCATCATCCAGCGTTCCTGTGGCTTCTTTTCTATATCTTGCAATAAATGGTATGGTATTACCCTCATCGATCAACTTGACCGCAGCATCTACCTGCCATCTCTTCACACCCAATTCTTCTGTAATCTTTTGATTAATATCCATGTCATATACCCTTTCTCATATTGCCTGCTGCATATCTGCTAACATAATTACTCTTCTGTCAGCCGATGGTATCTATTATAGCCGAATTTCCATTAGACCGCAACGCTATACGCAATACCGAGTTCACTCTGTTTTCTTGAAAATTCTGAACCCTTATGCTATAATCGCCATAGAGATTATTCGATGAATATTTCTGTAAAAAAGTTAAGGGGCTTCTCCCCGGGGAGTATCGAATTATGAATCAGGAAACACAAGAATTATCTAAGCAGCAGTTGAAATCAAAAGAAACAAAGGACAAGATCTTCCGTGCCGCCAAACACATCCTTCAGAAAAAAGGATACGAGCAACTCTCTATTAAGAATATCTGCGAGGAAGCAGGCGTATCAAACGGAAGTTTCTATCATCATTTTAAGACTAAGGACGATCTTCTGTCCTATTATATTGAAGAACAGCCCAGCATTAATCCCGATCTTCTGGACATGCCTGCGAATGCCAGCGAAGCCAAGCAGGCAATTATCTATGTGTATCTGAACTATGTACACTACTGCCAGGAACTGGGCGTAGAATTCATGTCCAATTATTATACGCCAAAGAACCAGTCCTTGAATCCACTCATCAGGACAGAGAGACCTTACCCGATCATTACCGTATCGAATTACCTGAAGAAAGTAATCGATGCTCATATCATCCGGCCGTCTCTTAGCCTGGAGGAGATCACGACAGATATCCGCATGATCGTAATCGGCAATGTATTCGAGTGGTGCCTGAAAAGCGGAGATGCGGATTTTGAAGGAAACATGAGACGCTCACTGGAAGTCTACCTGGACGGACTGTTCTAATCAGTCTTCGTCCGGTTTTTCTTAAAAATGGACAGTAAAAAATCCTTCAAGCAAGCGGACTCAAAGGATTTTCTAGAAGGGAATATGGTAGTGAAACCATTTAAACAATAATATCTTTTAAATGTATTATAGTACTACCTTGCGAATAATTCCAATCACTTATTTTTATATAAGTTTTCTATTTATTGACAATATCTATAAGGAGATCTGTATGTATACATTTATTGTTAACCCTAATTCACGTTCCGGTACGGGATTGCGCTTGTGGAATTCCGTTGAATCCGTATTGAAAGCAAGAAACGTCCGCTATCAGGTATTTTTTACCAAATACCAGCATCATGCTACCGGCATTGCCCGGAAACTCACTTCCGACCTTGAGAGGCATACCATAATCGCACTTGGCGGAGATGGGACGATCAACGAAGTAATTAACGGAATCACCAGCCTCTCCAAAGTAACCCTGGGGTACATACCGACTGGCTCCGGCAACGATTTTGCGCGAAGCCTGAGGCTGCCTACAGACCCGCTGAAGGCTTTGGATAATATTCTGACTCCTGTCAATTATACTTCTATTAATATTGGCGTTCTTTCATACGAAGACGTCAAAAGACGTTTTGCAGTAAGTTCCGGTATCGGGTTTGATGCAGGTGTCTGCCATGAGGTTATGGTATCACGGCTGAAAATATTGCTTAATAAGATCAGACTCGGTAAACTGACCTATGTAGGAATTGCCTTGAAAAGAATCATTACGCTGACCCCAAGATCAATGACTCTCCTTTTAGACGATGAGCGCAAGATCGTATTCGACAGAGTCTATTTTGCTACTGCCATGAACCTGGCATATGAGGGCGGCGGATTCAAGTTCTGTCCAAAAGCAGATTCCGGGGATGACCTGTTGGATATGATTGTAATATCTAATATGCCAAAGTTAAAAGCGTTATCTTTACTGCCAACAGCCTTCAAAGGCTGGCATACCCGCTTTAAAGGAGTCAATACATATACTTGCAAAAAGATTGATATCATCAGTGAAGTGCCGCTTCCCCTCCATGCGGATGGAGAACCCATCCTCAGCCAGACACACATGAATGTCTGCCTGGAACCGGAAAAATTACGGATAATCGGAACTCCCCTGTAGATATCATTCTTAAAAACCTATCCCCGATGTTACCAATGGAGGATTACATCATGACTGTATTCATTATCTTAGTTATCGGAATTATAGTATTATATTTATTTACAATCTTTCCCCGGCTTTCCCGCAAGCGGGACATGCTCCGCTACCATCACACAATGTTCGCCCATCGTGGCTATCACTGCGCCCAAAAGGGAATCCCTGAGAATTCCATTAAGTCCTTTCGTGCCGCCCTGGCAAGAGGATACGGAATCGAGATCGATCTTCACCTTACCAAAGACGGACAATTGGTAGTCTTCCATGATGATACGCTTGAGAGGATGTGCGGACGCCCGGATACGATCGAAGACCTGACTTATGAAGAACTTAAATCCTGCCATCTTCTTGATACCACCGAAACGATACCGCTGTTCACTGATGTGCTGACTCTTGTCAGAGGCCGTGTCCCGTTATTGATCGAACTCAAGATTCCCGGCTCTTCTACTCAGATATGCGAAGAAACGTTTCGCGCCCTGAAGGAATATCAGGGTCCATATCTAATTCAGTCCTTTAATACCATGGGAATCCGCTGGTTTCGGCTTCATGCGCCTCATATATTAAGAGGGCAGCTCTCTTCGAACTTAACAGGAGAAGACCTGACGGAAGCATGGATCTTCCGCTTCATGGTGAAGCACCTGATGACCAATTTTTTAGGACGTCCTGACTTTATTTCCTATAACCTGAATGACCTTCCGATTGCTAATGTATGGATTCTTCAGTATATCTTTCGGGTACCAGTCGCCGTATGGACGCTTCGCACCCCGGATATGCTGGCAACAGGCAAGAAGCATTTTGACATGCAGATATTCGAAAAACCATGTGAAAATTATTAACAAATAGTGAACACGGTTGTTGATTCTTTTTTTTCATGTTATAATCCGTGGTGAAGCAAGAATATACTGTAATAATGGGGCTTATAAAAGGGGTAATTCATATGAAAGCCATCGAAAGGATCAAAATGATCGCCATGAAATACAGCCATGCATGGGTATTCCTGTACGGATTCATCTATATGCCGTGGTTCATGTATTTGGAGAGACGGACGAATGTTCGTCATTTCCTGATTCATTCACCAATTGACAACTATATTCCTTTTGTGGAATATTTTATCGTGCCATATCTGTTGTGGTTCGCATTTATTGCCATAACAGTCCTGTACTTTTTCTTTACAGACAAATGGGGATTCTACCGGCTGACGGCTTTTTTAATCGCCGGGATGACACTCTTCCTGATTATATGCACGGTTTTCCCGAATGGACTGCACTTGCGTCCGACTACATTTGCAAGGGATAATATATTCGTAGATATTGTGAAGTATGTATATGCAACCGATACTCCGACGAACGTACTGCCGAGTATCCATGTGTTCAATTCCATCGGCGTCTGCATTGCTATCGCGCATAGCGACGCATTAAAAAAACACCGCAAGATTCAATATACTTCCTATGTACTTGCCGCTTTAATCATCTTATCCACAGTTTTCTTAAAACAGCACTCTGTGACGGATGTTATCGCTGCTTTTGCACTGGCATGCATCATATATCCATTCGTGTATGCTACCCAGGAAAGGAAAGCACCAAAACTTTCCCATCAACCAATATAACTCTTGCGCATCAGCGCAATTTATTAACATTTTATGAGGAGGATTTAAATTATGTACGCAGAGTTTAGTGAAAATCTTGTAACAGGAAATGAAATGATCGATTCCCACCACAAGGAGTTGATCGACAGAATGAATAAATTGCTGGATAGTTGCGAAAGAAGCAACGAAAAAAGTGTAGCAGTTAAGACACTGGATTATCTGGCAGACTATACAGATTTCCATTTTACAGCAGAAGAGGAACTTCAGAAGGAGATTGAGTATCCGGGATATGAGCAGCATAAGGCTCAGCATGAGGCTTTCAAAAAGACAATCCAGGAACTGGATCAGATGCTTGAAGAAGAGGAAGGACCTTCCAATGCTTTCGTAGAGAAGGTTCAGGAGAACGTTGTAAAATGGTTCTACACACATATCGAAGGATTCGACAGATCTGTGGCTGAATACAAATTCATGCGCGAAAGTAATGAAAGATTGTAATTAGTATCTGACTAAGACTTCCCATACCTAAAATGGGCTTCGCACCTTGAAAATTCAATACTTCA
>CAMBRQ010000060.1 GCA_945870325.1 uncultured Dorea sp.
ATAACAGTAATATGAAAGGAAACGAAGAACGTGACCTATAAAGAAGCAAGGGTATATTTAGACAATATGTCAAAATACGGAAGTGTACTTGGTTTGGATACGATTCGTGAACTGTTGCATGAACTGGGTGATCCTCAGAAAGATCTAAAGTTTATACATATCGCAGGGACTAATGGAAAAGGATCTGTGCTTGCATACACTTCTTCAATTTTAAGTCAGGCAGGATACAAGACCGGACGATATGTATCGCCAACAGTGGTTTCCTATTTGGAGCGGATTCAGATTGATGGAACATGGATATCTGAAGAAGCATTCGCCAGATGTACACATAAGATCCAGGAAGCTATTGCGCGCATGGGGACAGCCGGCAAGAGAAGCCCGACTGTGTTCGAAGCTGAGACAGCAATAGCTTTTTTATATTTCAAAGAAGAGCACTGTGACCTGGTTGTTCTGGAATGTGGACTTGGCGGTGACCAAGACGCTACGAATATTATTGAAAATACGCTGTGCGCTGTATTTACTTCTATCAGCCTTGATCATCTTGGAATTCTTGGTAACACTATAGAAGAGATTGCACAGACAAAATCCGGTATCATAAAATCTGGGTGCAGAGTTGTTTCTGCTCCTCAAAAACCAGAAGTATTGCAGATATTAGAACAACGCGCCAACTCTTTACACTGTCCATTTTACACTGCAGAACGCAATAAAAGAACGATTCTGAATGAAAGCTATTCCGGTCAGACTTTTTCCTATAAAAAGCGAGAACACATCTTCTGTCCTCTCGCCGGAAAATACCAGACCGATAATGCCATCACTGCACTGGAAGTCATAGATGCACTTATAGAACTGGGATATAATATCACAGAAAATGACATTGATACAGGATTTTCCCAGACTTCCTGGCCAGGCCGCTTTACCTGTCTTGGAGAACACCCTCTGTTCTTCATTGATGGGGCACACAACGAAGATGCCGCAAAGCGATTAAAAGAATCCCTTGATACTTATTTCCCAGGGAAGCATCTTATCTATATTATGGGAGTATTCCATGATAAAGAATATCAGAAGCTCGCTGCGATCATGGCTCCATCGGCAAAGTCTGTGCACACGGTTGATCTGCCCAATGCAGAACGTACACTTTCTGCCGGTGATCTTGCAGAAGTGATGAGGACATACTGTTCACCTGACATTCCCGTAGCCTGTGAGCGAAGCATCAAAGATGCTGTGAAAAATGCTCTGGCAGATGCCAAAGCTATGGCTCCATCCGATGGAGATAATATCATCCTTGCTTTTGGCTCCCTCTCCTATCTGGGACGGGTACGCGAAGAATACCACCAACTCACGCAACAAATAATAGAAAGAAAAAATAGATGATAGAAGGAAAGAAACTATGATAGATCAAGAAAAAATCAAACAAGCCGTTCAACTCATGCTGGAAGGCATCGGAGAAGATATCCACCGCGAGGGTCTGCGTGAGACACCAGACCGCATTGCGCGTATGTGTGAAGAGCTCTATGGTGGGATGAACGAGGATGCCGGCACACACCTTTGCAAGGTATTTCACGTGGAGAACAGTGAGATGGTGTTAGAAAAAGACATTACTTTCTATTCCACCTGCGAACATCACATGCTGCCATTTTACGGAAAAGTGCATATTGCCTATGTCCCGGACGGGAAAGTAGTCGGACTCAGCAAGCTGGCCCGCACGGTAGAGGTATTTGCAAGACGACTGCAGATTCAGGAACAATTAACCGGCCAGATTGCAGACGCTCTGATGGAACACATGCAGCCGAAAGGTGTGATGGTTATGATCGAGGCGGAGCATATGTGTATGACCATGCGCGGCATCAAAAAACCCGGAAGCCAGACTGTGACGATTGCAAAACGAGGGGAATTTGAGAACAATCCTGTGTTGGAAGAACGATTTTTCCATATGCTGACCCGCTAAAGTTATTTCTATTGGAGGAAACTATGTCTGAGACACAAATAATACCATCTGACTGTCATGATTCCATGCAGCAGGTCGCATTTCTGCGAAAACATCCTTTATACCGTTCCTCTTACCAGCGGCTTGAAGATTTAGAGTATGACCGTATCTTCTGCCGCCATCAGATGACGCATCTTCTGGATGTGGCAAGAATTGCATACATTCATAATCTTGAACGAGGGCTTGGCATCCGAAAGGAACTCATCTATGCTGCAGCCCTTCTGCATGATATCGGAAAATACCGTCAATATGAAGACGGTACTCCACACGAACTCGCAAGTGAAGCGATTGCAGCTACAATATTATCCGACATGCCTGAACCGATCTGCTTTACACCAGAGGAAAAGCAACAGATCCTGACTGCAATCCGCGGCCACCGAAGGCTTCGACAAGATGCCGAACCGCTGGAAGCGCTTCTATATGAGAGTGATAAGGCATCCCGGGCCTGCTACGCATGTCAGGCAGAAGCAGATTGTAATTGGAGTAATAATAAGAAAAATATGGAGATTCTATTATGATTATTGGAGAGAAAAACTTTGATGCTACAAACCATACCTATATTATGGGAATTCTAAATGTAACCCCTGATTCTTTTTCCGATGGAGGAAAATATCAGCATCTGGATGCCGCACTCAGACATGCGGAAGAAATGATCCATGATGGGGCTGATATTCTGGATGTTGGCGGAGAGTCCACACGTCCCGGACATACACAGATTACGGATGCCGAAGAAATCGAACGTGTTGCTCCCGTCATTGAACAGCTAAAACACCATTTCGATATTCCAGTCTCTATTGACACTTATAAAAGTACGGTTGCAAAGGCAGCTCTTGATGCCGGAGCTGATCTGGTCAATGATATCTGGGGATTAAAATACGACGAACATATGGCCGAACTAATTGCCCGTTATCAGGTGCCCTGCTGCCTGATGCACAATCGAAAAGAAGCCTTATATCAGAACTTTATTTCTGAGTTTTTGGAGGATATGAAAGAATGCATCTCTCTTGCAAAAAAAGCAGGAATCGAAGACGATAAGATCATCCTTGATCCCGGAGTAGGATTTGGCAAAACTTATGAATTGAACCTGGATATTATCCGGGAAATTGACTGCATGCAGGAACTCGGATATCCGATTCTTCTTGGAACTTCCCGCAAATCAGTCATTGGACTTACCCTGGATCTTCCTTCTGATGAACGCGAAGAAGGAACCCTTGCTACTACAGTATATGGAATGTTGCACGGCTGTTCTTTCGTAAGAGTTCACGATGTCAAGGCGAATCACAGGGCAATTACCATGATAGAAGCCATCTTGCAAAGGAGTAAGAACCATGGATAAAATCAAGATATCAAACCTGGAAATCTTCGCCAATCACGGGGTATTCCCAGAAGAAAATGTACTGGGTCAGAAGTTTATCGTCTCAGCCATTCTGTACACCAGCACTCGAAAGGCCGGGAAAACCGACGAATTAACCGACTCTATCCATTATGGCGAAGTAAGCCATTTCATCGATCATTTTCTAAAAACACATACGTATAAACTACTCGAGTGTGCAGCCGAAGCCCTGGCAGAAGAATTATTACTCCACACTGCCGGTCTTGAAAAGATTCAACTAGAGATCAAAAAGCCCTGGGCTCCAATCGGTCTTCCACTGGAAACCGTATCTGTTGAAATCGAACGCCAATGGCATACTGCCTATATTGCACTCGGCTCTAATCTTGGGAATAAAGAGGAATATCTAAACGATGCAATTACTGCCTTAAACACGGCTCCTTGCTGTGAAGTAACTAAAGTCTCTTCTTTTCTGGTAACAGAACCTTACGGAATGACCGAACAAGACGACTTTCTGAATGCCTGTCTTGAACTTCGTACACTTCTGCCTCCAGCGGAACTGTTAAGCGAGCTTCACCGTATTGAGCAGGCTGCCGGGCGAGAACGCATCATTCACTGGGGTCCTCGTACACTGGATCTGGATATTATTTTCTATGATGATCTCATCTATGAGACTATGGACTTATGCATCCCTCATGTCGAAATGCACAAACGAGACTTTGTTCTAAAGCCGCTTTATGAGATTGCTCCTTACAAACATCATCCTTGTACCGGCAAGACTGTTCATGAGATGCTGGAATCTCTAACATTATAATTGCATCATCCAGTTTCTTTTCCGAAACACCACAAATGAGATTCCTAATCTGACACATTCCTCCAGCGAAAGGATAAAGTATACGTATGGGATTTCCAGCTTTAGCACAAAAGCAGTGAGAAATCCCAGCGGCACACCGAATAACCATGTTCCGACAAAATCAATCCACATAATATATTTTGTCTTACCGCCACTTCGGATAATTCCACCGCCAAGAATCATATTCTGTACTTTGACTGGTGCTATCAACGCAAATGCGAACAACATCTGACACGCCAGCATCCTCACATGACTTTCCACCTGATAAATGGAAACATACCAATTACTTAGAAAGATCAAAAGAACCGACAGCAATATAGAACCGATAAGTCCATATTTCATCAACTTTTTCGACTCCTCATACGCCCGTTCATTATCTCCACTTCCCAAAGTCTTACCGATTATCACTCCCGCTGCCTGTGAGACCCCGCTCAATGCTCCAATCATCAGTACTTGAATTGGTGTCGTTAATGTCATGGCTGCACAAGCTTCTGTCCCTATATGCCCATAGATAACCGCATATATGTTTTCACCAAGTGTCCACAAAAACTCGCAGATCAAGATTGGGAGCAAGATTCCCAAATATTGTTTATACTTTTCAGAAGTCATTTTTAGAGTAAATTTTAATACTAATTTCTGTCCTTTATTTCCATAATATCCCAAGAACAAAACAAGCAATAATACACAATTCACCGATTGGGAGATTACAGTCGCTATTGCCGCACCCTGTACTCCCATTTTAGGAATACCACACTTTCCAAATATCAACACGTAATTCAATCCTGTGTTCATAACTGCCGAACAGATACTCGCATACATCGGAAGTTCCGCCTTTTCCATACAGCGAAGAAGTACTGATGTCAGAGAAGATATGGCTATTGGGAGATAAGTCACAGACACAATCCGAAGATAACCTGCCGCCACCTTTCTCACAGTCTGATCTCTCGTATATATCCTCATGATTATCTGCGGACACATCGCACTCAGCATCGTAAAAAACACCGCCAGAATGACTGCCAGGAACAAGTTGACGCAAAAACAACGACTTACTTCTTCATCGTCCTTCTGACCCACATATTGTGCAATCATGATTCCTGCCACTGCTGCAATCGCTGATACCAATACTGAGAAAACAGATGTGAACTTAGAACTCAATCCAATTCCTGCGATACTGACACTTCCGAGCTGCCCTGTCATCATCTGATCTGCTACCCCAAAGGAAGATTGAAGCAAAGACTGAAGTGTCACCGGAATTGCTATCTTTATCACTGTTTTATAGAATCGATTTTCTGTAAACATAATATTCACCTCACCGTAATTGTAAAGTGAACACCTTATAACCACAATAGGTTAAACGCATAACCAGTTCCAAAAACAGCGCGGATCTTTTGTGCAAATTGTCTTATTTCTCTGATTATCGTGTACTATCACGCACCACCAAAGTTGTCGATAATCTGATTGTTGCCGCTTCTTCTCCATTCTTTAGTTTTTGAAGCATAGAGATTGCCATTTTTGCCCGTGTCTTTCCATCCTGTTTTATAGTCGTCAGTGACGGGCAGACATTCTCACAGATTGGATTATCATCAAATCCTGCGATACTGATTTCTTCCGGGATTCTTACTCCCTGGCTCTGCAAAAACTGCATCAGCTCAACTGCATAGTAGTCTGACACTGCAAAAATTGCCGGATAACTCTTGATCTGCTGCAAATGTTCTTGATAAAACTGCTGTCTTTCCCGCTTCACCATAGGTACAATCATCAATTCTATCTCTCTTTTCATACCTTTCCGAAAACCTTCCAGACGTTCGTGATCCATACAAATATCATTATCAGATATACATAATGCCTTTTCATAACCCTGCTGCCGAAAATATATCCCCATCTGTTTCCCGCCATTATAATCATCTATTGCCAGATTACAAATTCGCTTCGCTTTCTCAAAAAAACCATCATATACAACAAATGGAATTCGCATCTTTTCTCGTAATTTCTGATAATCCTGCTCACAAAATCCGATGATTATCATTCCTTCCATATTCCACATCGAGGCAAATCTGATGATCTCATTCCAATCTTGGGTTACTTTTATCATCATAAACAAGCCTGAATCTTCTATCTCTCTCGACAGGTGATTCAAAGAAGTGCTAATAAACGCATCTTCCAATACATGACCCTCATATTTTTCATGATCATTTATCACCACCCCAATAATTCTCGAATTATTCTGCGCCAGTAAAATTCCGGCCATACTCGGAATGTATTGTTTCTCTTCTAATAATTGCTGCACTCTTTTCACTGTCTCATCTGATATCTTCTTTGTCTTGCCATGGATCACATTCGAAACTGTCGCCGTACTGACACCCAGTTCTTCCGCTATATCCACAATTCTCACTCTTCCGTTCTCCATGATTTTCTTTTTCGTCACTCCAATCTGTCTCTTCCTTTTTCCGTAAAGCTTCTGGATACCCTTTCAGTGCAGCAAATGGCATAAACTGTTTTGCCCGGTCTTCACGGCTCATTTTTGTTCTAAACGCCACTTTTATGCCCTCCTATCTGCTGGTTCCGTTCTATTGTCGTAGCCCCTGCCTGAAGATTCATTCCTCTCAGAATAGCATTCTTCCCATACCGCTTCTTAATCTCAAGGACTGCTTTTTGCAGACGATGTTCTTGTTCCATTCCTGTAACATCTGTAAACAGATCATACTGCTGATAACATTCATCCACCACATGGTTATAAGTCAGTGTCATTCTCCGAATCTGCTTATACTTATCTACAATCTGCTCATAAAGCCGTATTGTATAAGCGATAATCTGCCGTGCTGAACTTGTGGTAATTGTCATATGAATCGTTCCATGCGCCGGCTTTGACTCTAACCGGTTACTATACCCAACATGCAATGTGATAGAATCCGTCACCAATTCCTTTTCCACCAGTTCCAGACATAACAGATCTGCCATCTCCTGTGCGATTAATTTTCCTTCCTCAAAGCTATAATCTCTTGGCAGTACCTGACCACTGGATATCGAATTTGATCTTGGTCTGTATGCTTTGATATCCGCCATAGTTGTCGTCTCTCTTCCCCATGCATGGTCGATCAGAAGTTCCGCATCAACACCAAACATACGATACAGCATCTCTTCATCTGCCTTTGCGATCTCTTCCATCGTATAGATACCCACACGACCTAAGCTTCTTGCAATTCCCGAACCAATTCTCCAAAAATCAGTAAGGGGCTTATGATTCCACAACGTCTTCCGATATGTCTCTTCATCCAACATTCCGATATGATCTTCTACATGCTTTGCAGTAATATCCAGTGCAATCTTCGCAAGATAAAGATTCGTCCCAATCCCGCACGTTGCTGTTATACCCGTTGTCTTTAACACATCCTCCATCATCTTCATGCTAAGCTCTTTTGCTGTCATCTTATAAAGAGAAAGGTAATCCGTAATATCCATAAACGCTTCATCTATAGAATAAACATGGATATCTTCTTTCGCAATGTATTTAAGATAAATCGAATATATCTTTGCAGAATAATCAATATAAAGCTGCATACGCGGAGGAGCCATGATATATTTTATCCCTTTTGGAATCTCGAATACTCTGCATCTGCCGGGAATTCCTTTTGCTTTCATTGAAGGTGAAACAGCGAGGCAGATTGTCTTTTCTGTACGCTCAGGATCTGCAACTACAAGGTTCGCAGTCATAGGATCTAACTTACGTTCTACGCATTCCACAGATGCATAGAATGATTTTAAATCAATGCAGATATAAACTCGTTCCTGACTCATAACTAACACTTCACTTCTTTTCATTACTTCTTTTCATTGATCTTTCTACGACCATTTTACCAGAACATATGTTCTTTTTCAAGACAAACATAAAATAAAGACCTCAGGAAAATTTTCCCAAA
>CAMBRQ010000061.1 GCA_945870325.1 uncultured Dorea sp.
AAAATGGAGTCTGGAAGCCCTATGAAATAAGGGCTGAAGATTCCGAGAAGATATATCTAATGAAAGGAGGGTTTATCATATGTCTAAGAAAAAGGGGATACTCGTCGTCAGTTTTGGGACAAGTTATCCTGATACCCGAAAGGTAACCATCGAAGCAATTAAAGATACCATCTGTTCTGCGTATCCGAATCTTCCTGTATACGAAGCCTGGACCAGCAAAAAGATCATGGCAAAGATTCTTAGAACCACCGGCGAAAAGATCTTTAACGTCACGGAAGCAATGGAACACATGCTCCATGATGGGATCACCGACGTCTGCATCCAGCCTACTCATGTTATCAATGGTATTGAAAATGATCTAATGAGGGAAGATGCCTTAAAATTCCGGAATGATTTCCAAAGTATCTCATTTGGCAGTCCACTGATCACTTCTACCGAAGATATGCAGAATATCGTTCAGATTCTTGCAGATTCTTTCTCTGATATGACTTCAGAAGAAGCACTTATCCTGATGGGACATGGAAGCGAACACCATTCCAATACTGTCTACGCTGCTTTGGATTATATGTTCAAGGAAGCCGGATATCCTAATATCCATATGGGTACCGTCGAAGCATATCCTGAACTCGGGAACGTCTTTCGAGTTCTCAGACGGAATCATGTGAAGAAGGTTCATCTTGCTCCCTTCATGATCGTAGCCGGAGATCATGCCACTAATGACATGGCAGGAGACAGCGAAAAATCCTGGATGACTCTCTGTAAAAATGCGGGATACGAAGTCACCTGCCATATAAAAGGGCTTGGAGAATATCCTGCTGTCCGAAAAATGTTTCTTGAACATCTGCAAAGCGTACTGTAAACTACGATTTGCAGATGTATATTATTCTGATGCAAGGAACTCCCTTACTACTTGATTAAAAACTTCAGAATTGCGGTTTGCAATAAAATGATCTCCCTCAACAAATTCCAACCTCGCATCCGGCAGCCCTTGAAAAATCCGTCTGGTATGTTCTTCCTTAATCATATCTCTTGTTCCGGCAATCACCAATGTTTTTACAGTAATCTGCGAAAGTTCCTCATCTCTGACATTGGGATCATTCACCATCAGGCCAAGCATCTCTGCATTTTTCTTAGCCTCAGGACTCTTCCCAGCGAAGAAAGATGCGATTTTATACCCAATTATAATAGGGATCTGTACAGATGCCTTTACCCCTTTTCCATTTAAGTTGACTCCATTTAGAATCAATTTACTGACTCTTAGCGGATATTTTATAGCAAACACTAATGCGATATTGCCACCATCAGAGAATCCGAGTATGTTCGCTTTCTCTATCCTCATCTCATCCATAAAACAACGAAGATCCTCCGCGAACTGCCGGATCGTGAACGGCGCTTCTCCTCTTGGCGACTTTCCATGTCCTCTGGTATCAATCGCAATCACACGGTAATCTTTGGAGAACTCATCCATCTGCTTCATAAAATACGTGCCATCCTCCCCATTACCATGCAATAAGATCAACGGCTCGCCTTCTCCTTTTTCTATATAATGAAGTTGTATATCCATGCTATCTCTCCTTATGATAACTGTTTTCCCATTTCTGTAAGTGTTTTCCGCCGTTCCTTATAATCCGGAAAAACTTTCTCCACAATCTTCCAGAATTCTTTCGAATGGTTCATCTCTTTCCGGTGCGCCAGTTCATGTACTACCACATAGTCCAGAACCTCTTCAGGCATAAGCACCAGTTTCCAGTTAAAATTCAGATTCCCCTTATCACTGCAGCTCCCCCATCTGGTCTTCTGCTCACGGATTGTGATTCTTCCATAAGATACGCCCATGATCGAGGCATAATAGGCAACACGTTCCGGTATATGCTCCAATGCTTTCCTGACGCCTTGCCTACGCATTTCTTCCGTAATCACGGTCTTCTTTTCTCTCGCATTCTGCAATTCTTCCTGCTGCCGGAGAATCCATGCCCGCTTCTCTTTCACAAACTGATCAATCTGGTTTTTGGATATCGAATAAGGCGAACGCACGATTACCTGGCCATCTGCTTTTACCTGAATTGCAATTGTTCTTCTTCTGGAACGTATCCATTCATATGTAATCTGTTCCATATAACCACCTCATGCTATCATCTATATTCCACAATTTCTCCAAAGCCGGGATGCTCTCCTCCGCTCACCGCCTGAATCAGCATCCCATGGCAAACTACAATAACTTTATCATAGGTTCTGTATTTTTCCAAAGCATTAAAAGCCCGTTCTTTCATCATCGCAGAACTTTCCCAGATCTGTTCCTCTCCCTGCGGATACGCTCCAGAATTTCTGCTATACTCCTGATAACTTTGATTGGCCGTTTCATCGCTTTCATATATGTAGTCCTTATTCGCTAACCACTCATGCAAATCAGTCTCAACACGGATTTCAACCCTTAATTCTTTCGATAATATCGCTGCTGTCTGCAATGCCCTCGTATAGGGCGAACTAACTATCACATCTGCGTTCTGCAATCTGATATCTTTCGCTGTTTCTTTTGCCTTCCAAATCCCCGATTCTGTCAATGGTGCCAAATTCACCCCAAAATCCCGGTAGATTTTCGTATTTCTTTCTGAATAATCAGGTTCTCCATGCCGCACAAAATAAAACATACATATCCTCACTCTTCTGTAAATTCTATCTCAAGTCCACATAATACTCCGCTTGGCACAGATTCCTCCATACCATAGATTGCCGTCCTGGCCGGATTCTCAAAATTGTATACCATGACTTTGCCCTCCTGCTGATCTACAATCCAGTATTCGCGTACACCCGACTTCTGATACTGCATTAATTTTGTCACATAATCATGCTGTCTGTTACCTGGAGAAACGATTTCTATCACCCAGTCCGGCGCACCTTCGCAGCCACGATCCGATAATTTATCCTTGTCACATACCACTGAAATATCCGGCTGCACGATCACACTTTCGTTTTTAAATAATCTTACATCAAAAGGCGCTGGATAGACATGACACCTTCCCTGATTCATTCGAATATATGACCGAATCTGAAACAATAATTCTGTAATCAGATATTGATGCCTTCTACTTGGCGCCGCCAACATATACAATTGCCCCAAAACCAATTCTGCACGCATGCTTTCTGATAATTGTTCAATATCATCTCCAACATAAATTCTGGCTCGATATTGGTAAGCTGCTGCTGCGTCCCGCATCAATACCGGTTCCTCACGCAGTTCATCATAGCGAAATGGAATCTCTTTCTTCGTCGCAAGTACTTCTTCTATCGCTAATAAAGTTCCATACCTTGGGTTCTTTGTAGTTCCTGAAAATATCTTGTTCACTGTACTGACCGGAACCTTTGATAATTCTGCAATCTCCTGATTGGTCAATCCTGATTCCTTTTTCTTCCTCTTCAAATCAGAAATATCCATATATCGGCCTCCTTCCACATCCTTATATGGATATATTATCATTTATATCCAAAAACCTCAACATTTTTAACCAAATTTGGATATTTTGATTTTTCAAAACCTCAGCCGCATCTGATACCACACCACATTACCATGTACGGATTGCGATATCCCCTCATTCACAAATCCAAACTTAGCATAATAATGAACCAGTTTTTCCTTGCATGTCAATACCAGCCCTTCTCTTCCCTGTTCTTTTGCATCAGCAATCACGCGTCTCATAACCATCTCCGCACAACCACGTCTGCGATAATCAGGTACCGTATCCACGCCAAAGATCATCTGCCATCTGCCATCCTCTTTATGCATCCCGGCATTATCATACATTTCGTCACTCAAGTCCGGCTCATCAGTCACCATACCATTGATAAATCCCACTAATTTATTTCCATCATACAGCAGCCAGAAATGATTCGGATAAACTTCCAATCTCTTTTTCAGACTTTCTTCTGTTGCCGCCTCTGCTTCCGGGAAGCATTGTGCTTCTACGTCTGCTATATCTTTTAAATCCTTCATCACAGCATTTCTAATTATCATCCTGTTTTCTCCTTCGTATAATATCTTAAAAATCATTTTAGCATCTTTCTCTGTATTCCTTCCACCTCTTCCTGCGTAAGAACCTTATTCCTTACCATACTATGAAGTACTTGTGCTGCACGCTGCGAAGCCGCTTCCATATTGATATCCGGCGAATAAACCGATGGGGCATTCGGCACTCCCGCCAGCATAGCGGATTCATAATCCGTAAGTTCAGACGGCATTTTCATGAAATATCCGGCAGCGGCAGCATAGATACCATAATATCCACTGCCAAAATAAACCGTATTCGCATACAATTCGAATATCTCCTCCTTACTGTAATTCGCCTCGAGGTCAAATGCAGCAAAGACTTCTGCAACTTTCCGTTCAATCATTTTATCCTGTGTAAAAAGCAGATTCTTCGCAAGCTGCTGCGTAATTGTACTTCCTCCCTCTGCAAAAGACCCTTCCCGGATATCCGTCCATGCAGCACGGCAGATTGCGATCGGATCAATTCCCGGGTGTTTTTCAAATCTGTGATCCTCCACGGAGATAACCGCATCTATATAAAACTCTGGTAATTCAGAATACCGTGTGTAATTCTCTTCCCCACGAACCATATCGACTTTTTCTTCAATTGACATCTGTGATATGGCATCCTGATACATCCGATACCCTTTTATCCCATAGAAAATGCTGACCGCCGCCATAATACACAATACAAATACTAACAGCCTATATAAAGTCTGTCTGATTATATGCTTTCTTTTCTTCTTCATTGCTCTGTCAACCTCTTTCTACATAGATCACGTCAGTCTTCCCAGCAGATAGTCTGTCAGTTTCCAAATTACATAGATTGCTATATATATTATCGTGAGAAATACGGACAAAATACCAATTAAAGAACCGCCTACAATAAACACCAGATTACTAAATAATTTCTTTATCTGTTAACTTCCAGTGATTTTTCTACCTAAAAAATTTCTCGCCCCGATTCTTTAGA
>CAMBRQ010000062.1 GCA_945870325.1 uncultured Dorea sp.
CTCTTCTACGGATATGAACGCCCATACTGCCCCTCTCTGCCTGACATTCTTATGTATGACTCTTCACGAACAGGGAGGATTCCTGGCGGAGATGTGATGGAAGGGTATCGGATGGATAACAGATTGGGAGTGGAACGAATTAATATTCATGAAGTAAACAGAAGTTTTTTTCCGGCCCACAACTTCCCTGCTCTTGCACCGTACACTTCCGCCACTCCACTTTCTCCATTAAATTCCCTCTTTCTTCCCCCAAGGCCGCTCTTTCTCAAGCCACCCCTTCTCTTTCCAATACTCCTGATCGACAGGATTCATCCCTTTCTTATGCATGCTTCGCATAATATAGAATAATATCTTCGTCTTAATCCCAGGTTTTACCTTTTCAGTATCACGTTTTAACTTAAGAACGATTTTATCAATTTCCAGTTCAATCTTATCTTTCTTAGCCTTTTCAACCTCTTCCCATGAAGTAGCCGCTACCGCAACTCCATATGTATAAATTTTTGCGATGCCCCAGAAAAACAGGCTGTCTTTGATATCCTTAAGTGTTGACTTCATGCCGCCCCCCGCTGCTGTCGTAATGCAGACTGCCTGCTTGCGGAACATAGATTCTTCTGGCCTGTGTACCATAAAACGATAGCCGTAATGATCTAATAGAGCTTTTAATGCACCTGTTACGTGCATGACATGAACAGGTGAAGTGAATACAAGCAGATCCGCTTCGTCAATCATTTTGGTGATCCGTTTCATATACATCAGATAATCTAAGCATTTTTTTTCGCTGTCCTTAATGCAAACTGCACATCCACGGCAGAATTCCGGCATATCCTTTGGCAGAAATAACTCACTAATCTGATCTTCTTTCTTGGCTATCTTCTCAATCAGCATCTTGCCAATATGGTAACTCGATCCCTTCCGCATAGTACCATTGATCATCAGTATATTCATCTTGTATACGCCCCCATTTCTTATTGTATCTACATCTGATGTCTTACGATTGCATACTCATCCCCGTAACTATAATAGGGACAGTCGTGGTATGTATTGGTTACGAACTTATATAATTCATCCTCATCCAAATTCATCTGGCAAGTGTAACATTCATAGTCCTCATCATATTCATAATGAGCACAGGATTCACAATTACTTTTCATAGTATCAATCTCCTCCCAGAAAAAAAGTATAGCACAATTTGTCTGATGGGTACAGGACATTTTCCATTTGGGTACACCCTAAAACGCAGTTTGGGACGTAGTAAAAATGCAGTTTACTACGTCCCCTGTTAAAATAATCACAATTTTTCTGCGATTGCTTTAATAAAGTCTTCGCTGTTCAGCACTGTCGGATTCTCCATCGTGGTAATCAACGCCAGATCCTTCGTCATCTTGCCTTCCTCAATCGTGTCAATTGTTGCCTTTTCTAGTTTATCTGCGAATGCCATTAATTCAGTATTGCCGTCTAATTCACCACGTTTTCTCAAAGCGCCTGTCCATGCGAAGATAGTTGCTACTGAGTTGGTGGATGTCTCTTCTCCCTGCAAATGTTTATAGTAATGACGCTGTACAGTTCCGTGTGCTGCCTCGTACTCATAATATCCATCCGGAGATACCAGCACAGAAGTCATCATAGCCAGTGAACCGAATGCTGAGGATACCATATCACTCATAACATCGCCGTCGTAATTCTTACATGCCCAGATATACCCTCCCTCAGACTTCATAACACGGGCTACCGCGTCATCAATCAAGGTATAAAAATAAGTAATTCCCGCTTCTTCGAACTTCTCTTTATAATCCGCATCGAATATCTCCTGGAAAATATCTTTGAAGGTATGGTCATACTTCTTAGAGATTGTATCTTTAGTTGCGAACCACAGGTCCTGCTTGGTATCCAAAGCATAATTGAAACAACTTCTTGCAAAACTTTCAATAGACGCATTGATATTATGCATTCCCTGTACAATTCCTGCATCGTCAAAATTATGTACCAGTTCTCTTGTCTCTGATCCGTCTTCTGCGGTATACACAAGTTCTACTTTGCCTGCTCCCGGAATCTTCATCTCAGAACCTTTATACACATCACCGTAAGCATGTCTTGCAATCGTAATAGGTTTCTTCCAGTTCTTCACACAAGGCTCGATTCCCTTTACCACGATCGGCGCACGGAATACCGTCCCATCTAAGATTGCACGAATAGTTCCATTCGGACTCTTCCACATCTCTTTCAGATCATATTCTGTCATACGTGCGGCATTCGGTGTGATGGTTGCACATTTTACCGCAACTTTATATTTCTTCGTTGCATTTGCGGAATCAATGGTTACCTGGTCATTGGTCGCATTCCTGTGTTCAAGTCCCAGATCATAATATTCCGTATTCAGTTCGATGAATGGCTCCAGAAGATTCTCTTTAATCATCTTCCAGAGAATTCTTGTCATCTCATCTCCATCCATCTCTACAATTGGTGTTGTCATCTTAATCTTTGCCATGTCTAATCTCCTCCTGTTTCTTGGCTGTCCGCCTAAGTGAAAATATGCATCTATTCCATGATATGCAGGTTCTCCATTACGTTCATTATATGTCTGTTGGCGAGTTTCTCTGCCCGATCTGCGTCTTTTTGCTTAATGGCATCCAAGATTCCTCTGTGTTCCTCAATCGACTTTTCTGCCCTGTCTTTTGCCCCTACAGACAAAGTACGCGCCATCTTCACATATTTATGAAAATCAGATAATACATGTTCTAGTATACGACTATCAGACGCTTCATACAAGACTTTGTGGAATCTTCCGTCAAGTTCCGATACCTGTGCTGCTTTTCCTTCGCCTTTTTTTCGAAGGTGGAATTCTGACAGCAGCACGATCTCTTCCAGTTTTTCAATCTGTTCATCTGAGATATTCTCCGTTGCCCATCTGGCGCATAAACCTTCCAGCATAGACCTTATCTTATAGATATCATGGACATCCTTTTGGCTGATTCCTGTGACGTAAGCCCCTTTATTCGGAATGATCGTCACCAGACCTTCTAGTTCCAATTGACGTAATGCCTCTCTTACCGGAGTCCTGCTGACTCCTAATTCTTCCCCAATTGTAATCTCTCTCAATTCATCGTGATCTTTATAAACACCCGCGAGAATATCTTCCCGCAATTTTCGAAATACCTTTCCCCTTAGGGAATGATCATGATATTCTTCCATTTTCCCCTCCAAAGACAGGCATGCTGTCTTTCTTTCAAGTAATTCATTGCTACCCATATGTAATTTCTCTGACAAATATTATATAAGGGCGATGCCTAATCTTTTGCTTGCATCGTCAATCACAGCAAGCAATTCTTCATCTGTCAGAACAGTTACTCGTCCTTCCTCATACTCTTTGTCAACCCAAGCTTTCACCATTGCTACCAGTTCAGTGTTCTTATCCACTTGTTTCTCCTCTGGTAAATGGAAATACGTATTAATCCAATGTGCAATTCCTGCAAGTCCCGAGGTATTGGAAACTGCCACAAGCGGCGGACGTTTCAGAAACTTATCCGTATCAAATATATTATAGATCTCTTCATTCTTTAACAAACCATCTGCGTGGATTCCTGCTCTCGTAACATTAAAATTCTTACCAACGAACGGTGTTCTGGACGGCACCTTATATCCAATCTCTTTCTCATAATAGTCCGCCAGTTCCGTAATTACGGTAGTATCCATTCCATCCAGGGTTCCCCGTAATTGTGCATACTCGAATACCATTGCCTCCAACGGTGTATTACCGGTTCTCTCTCCGATTCCAAAGAGCGAGCAGTTCACTCCACTTGCTCCATAGAGCCATGCTGTTGTAGAATTGCTGACTGCTTTGTAGAAATCATTATGCCCGTGGAACTCAATCAATTCACTTGGTACTCCCGCATGTACACGAAGTCCATAGATGATACCCGGAATAGATCTTGGAATCACCGCACCCGGATAATTCACGCCATATCCCATCGTATCACAGACACGGATCTTAACCGGTATCTGGTATTCATCCATTAATTTCATCAGTTCCAGACAGAACGGAATTACGAAACCATAGATATCTGATCTTGTAATATCTTCCAGATGGCATCTTGGACTTACACCCGTCTCCAAACACTCACGCACTACAGACAGATAATGGTTCATACATTCCCTTCTCGTCATCTTTAATTTATAAAAAATATGATAGTCAGAGCAGCTTACCAGGATTCCCGTTTCCTTCATTCCGATTTCTTTCACCAATTCAAAGTCCTTCTTACTTGCCCGAATCCAACTGGTCACCTCAGGAAACTGATATCCTTTCTCCATACATTTATAGACAGCGTCTCTATCCTTCTTGCTGTACAAGAAAAATTCACACTGCCGAATCTTTCCATTCGGACCGCCTAATCTGTGAAAATAGTCATAAAGCGTAACTATCTGCTCCGTGCTATACGGTGCACGCGACTGCTGTCCATCACGAAATGTAGTATCTGTAATCCAAATCTCATCCGGCATACTGTGCGGAACAATACGATCATTAAACGCTATCTTCGGAACCTCATCATACCGAAACAGATTACGGAACACATTCGGCTTATCCACATCCACAAGGGGATACATATGTTCCTCTAATTGTAATAGATTCGTATGCTTATCCAAATATACTTTTCTATTCTCCATAAACTCTCTCTCCTTTAGGTACTATTGAAAGAAGAAGTGTGACTTACACTTTCAATGTGTATAATTGTATACAATTATACACTATATGTCAAGATAAATGTGAATTTAGTTCTTGAAGAGTAATTTGTAAGGTGTACGGCAGAGAGGGGCAGTATG
>CAMBRQ010000063.1 GCA_945870325.1 uncultured Dorea sp.
TGGCATCATTAAAAGAACAGACTTGCCAAGATTATAAAGTTCTTGTTGTAGATAATGCTTCCACTGATGGAAGCCTTGAATATATGAAGGAACACTATCCCGAGATTGAAGTGATCGCCCTGGATAAAAACTACGGATTCAGTAAGGCCGTGAATGTAGGAATCCAACATTCCACCACACCTTATGTCATTCTATTGAATAACGACACCACTGTAGACCCACATTATGTAGAAGAGATGATCAAGGCAATCGAACGCTCACCCAGGATCTTTTCTGTCAGCAGCAAGATGATTCAGATGTATCATCCCGAACTCATCGACAGTGCCGGCGACCTCTATACACTTCTCGGCTGGGGTGTATGTCGTGGCACCGGACGCCCAGTGAGCAACTATACAGAAGCCGATGAGATCTTCACCGCCTGTGCAGGTGCTGCTATTTACCGACGCTCGGCTTTTGGCAAGATCGGTTATTTCGATGAGAATCACTTTGCTTATCTGGAAGACATTGACGTAGGATACCGTGCCAAGATCTATGGCTACAAGAATACCTATTGCCCTACTGCGCTCGTCTATCATGTAGGCAGTGGCACCAGCGGTTCCAAATATAACTCCTTCAAGGTCAAGTTATCCGCAAGGAACAACATCTATCTGAATTATAAGAATATGCCGATCCTGCAGCTGATTCTGAACTTTTTTCCGCTTTTTACAGGATATGTTGTCAAATATGCTTTCTTTATCAAAAAAGGCTTTGGAAAGGATTACAAAGAAGGGATCATAGAAGGACTTCAGACAATGAAAGCGCAGAAGAAAGTAAAGTTTCAACTGCGCCATCTTACAAATTATATAAAAATTGAACTCGAGCTTATTATCCATACTTTTGCTTATGTGAAAGACTGGACCACCCGAAAGATTCTAAAGCGTTAATTTTTCATAATATCAGGCTGCCATCTTGGCAGCCTGTTCTGTCTCTAAAAACGGAAAGTATCCTTCAATCCAACCCAGAGCTGATCTTTATCGCTTAAGTTCAATGCTGTTCCATCTTCCAACTGATATCCGTCAGCAGACGCTGTCCCCTGGTACGCGCCAGTCAACTGTGGCCATTCAATTCCAATCTCCGGATCATTCCACGCCAAGCCACCTTCATCTCCCGGATGGTAGAAGTCTGTACATTTATAACAGAATTCTGCAATATCGCTCAACACTAAAAACCCATGTGCGAATCCTTCTGGAATATAGAATTGCTTCTTATTCTCTTCTGTCAATTCTACCCCGAACCATTTCCCATAAGTCTCACTATCACTTCGGAGGTCAACTGCTACATCAAACACAGAACCTTTCACAACTCGCACCAATTTCCCCTGTGGAAATTCCTTCTGGAAATGTAATCCCCGAAGGACACCTTTTGTGGAGCAGGACTGATTGTCCTGTACAAAATTCATAGTAAGTCCTGCCTCTTCCATATCCCTCTGATTGTAGGTCTCCATAAAATACCCTCTGGCATCTCCATGAACAGTCGGCTCAATTACGCACAGTCCCGGAATTCCACCGGCATTTTTCTCAACTTTAATCTGTCCCATTATATCATCTCCTATATTATAACGCGAATTAAAATTCAATCTCTTTCAGATATCTACCCAATGCATCCTGCCATGTCGGCAATGGTTCAAAACCATTCTCTATCAGCTTGCTCTTGTCGAGTCTGCTATTGAATGGACGCGCCGCCTTAGAGATTCCATACTCTTCGGTCGTTACCGGAGATACGGTCAATCTGTCTTCTGCATACTCTTCATGCCCCATCTCTACTGCCTGGCGGAAGATCTCTTTTGTGAAGTCATACCAGCTGATATAACCGCCTTCATTCGTTGCATGATAATAACCATACTTCTCTGTCTCAATCATATCCACTAATAATCTTGCAAGATCGAACGTATAAGTCGGTGTCCCAATCTGATCATTCACCACCGTTAATTTATCATGGGTCTTTCCTACATTCAGCATCGTCTTGATAAAGTTCTTACCATTCTTACCAAATACCCATGCAATCCGCACGATGAAATATTTCTCTAAAGTCTCAGATACTGCCAATTCTCCTTCCAGCTTGGTCTGTCCATAGACATTCAATGGCTTGTAATCCTTACAATCCGGCTGCCAAGGCTTCAGTCCCTGGCCATCAAACACATAGTCCGTACTGATATATACCATCTTACAATCCAGCTTCTTGCAGACATTCGCAATATTGGCTGTGCCACCTGCATTAATGGCACGTACTTTTTCAACCTTATCATCATCTTCTGCCATATCCACTGCTGTCCATGCTGCACAGTGAACGACTACATCTGGATGAACCTCTGTAATCTTCTCTTCTACAGAAGCTGCATCTGTGATATCCATCGGAATATATGGCATTGTAGTAACTGCAGAACCATCTGCCACTCCACTATATTCCGGAGCAATATCACTTCCAATTCCTTCATATCCACGCCTTGCCAGTTCATTCATGACATCATGCCCAAGCTGACCACCCACGCCTGTTACTAATACTTTCATACGATTACCTCCTGCTGCCACAATTAACGATTTGCATACATCTTCTCATAATAATTCTGATATTCACCAGAGATAATAGTCTCCCACCATTCTTTATGATCCAGATACCACTGAATCGTCTTCTTGATACCATCTGCAAACTTTGTCTCCGGAAGCCATCCCAATTCATTATGAATCTTGGTTGGGTCGATTGCATAACGCATATCATGACCTTTACGGTCTGTTACATAAGTAATCAGGCTTTCTGGTTTCCCTAATTCTTTACAGATAATCTTAACAATGTCAATGTTCTTCATCTCGTTATGTCCACCGATATTGTATACTTCACCAACTCGTCCTTTGTGAATGATCAGATCAATTGCCTTACAGTGATCCTCTACATACAGCCAGTCACGGACATTCTCTCCCTTACCATATACCGGAAGTGGTTTGTCATTCAGTGCATTAGCAATCATCAATGGAATCAGCTTCTCTGGGAAATGATATGGGCCATAGTTGTTCGAACATCTACTAATGGTCACAGGGAGACCATAGGTTCTATGATATGCCAGCACTAACAGGTCAGCTGCCGCCTTCGAAGAGCTATATGGGCTACTTGTGTGAATTGGTGTTTCCTCTGTAAAGAACAGAT